>CALJWL010000011.1 GCA_937974565.1 uncultured Arenicella sp. | reverse complement strand
AAAATCGTTCCTTGCGAGTGATTTTCTTTTTATTCTCGTAGGCTAAATCGGCAAAGCTTGGTTGTTTCATGACGGTGGATTGATCAAATAACTCGGAGGTGAGTATTATACTTTAACCGCTTTTTGCAGAGGTTCCCTAGTTAAATGAGGAAAGGGTTAGCTTAGATAGTCGCTAGCCATACAGAGAAAAACCGATATAGTTTGATGCGGCATCGGTTTTCTTCAACCGCATTTTTAATGCTAACTTAAATTACATTTAAGGTACTTTCACGTGAACGAATACTCGTTTTTGATCGCCATTGGAGCCGCTTTGTTAGGTGGGGCAATGAGCCCAGGGCCGAGCTTTCTTGTGGTAGCCCAAAACTCATTATCGAAGTCTAGAGCGCATGGGTTAGCCACGTCGGTTGGTACTGGCTTGGGGGCGGGTGTTTTTGCTTTGTTGGCGGCATTAGGCGTTACGACCTTATTGGAGCAGGTGCCGACAGCTTATTTGATATTTAGAATAGCGGGTGGGCTTTATTTACTTTGGTTGGCGTATAAAGTTTGGCAAGGTGCCGATCAACCGTTGAGTGAAACCACCGCAGATGAGCATAAAAAGGGCAGTCTCGCTAGCGCAATGCTAAAAGGGTTTGTTGTGCAAACCAGCAACCCAAAAACGGTGTTTATTATCGCCAGCATCTTCAGTGCTGTGATGCCTTTAGATCCACCTAGCCATACGGCTTTGTACGTCACTCTCATTGCCTTCGTTCTTGATTTTAGCTGGTACGCCATTGTTGCTATCAGTCTGTCGCAACAAAACAGCCGCGCTTTTTACCAAGAAACCAAAGGCTATTTTGATCGATTCGCAGCCTTGCTATTACTAGCGTTGAGCGTAAAGTTATTTGTCTCAATATTTTAGTGTATTCACCACTGCTGATGAGGTGATAACCATTCTGGCCTTGAGTCGGTTAGATTGTTAGCATCCAAAAAACGTATTGTAATGCTAGAGCTAGATCTAGCAGATGCCTCTAAACTTGAATCTATATTACATTACATTGCCAGAAGAAATAGCTAGCTAAAATTACAAGGAAGTAAAAATGAAAAGGTTTAACACGCTTGTCGCGTCTTTTAAGCTATTTGATATTTAATAGCTCGTCAATGGGCATGTTGTAGAAACTAGTAAGCCGAAATAGTTGGCAAAGTGAAATAATAGCGGTTGGGCCTTGTTCAAGAGGATAAGCGTTTTATAAAGCAGTTTTGGTTGGAAAGCGGCTGCCACTCAGGGTATCGCAATATTCATCTGGATTTAATGGAGGCGAAGATTTCATGTGGCCGAGACCGAGTGTTGCGCATAATGAGACAGGCGGATATTGAAGCCCAACGAGGATATGGCAAGCCTAAAAATATGTACGTTGGCAAGCCGCATACGCTAATACCAAACACACTTGATCGTGAGTCTGATGAAACTCCTCGATTCTTGGATTACTACTTCCCTGTGGAAACTTTCTAACACCAATTTCTCGCTTGGCGATTTTTAGCCATACTAATTTATCCATGAAGGGCAATTATATGACTATTAGCTAATAATGCCCGCAGAGTGCAATTCATCCGTTAATTAGTTGTCAGCCAATGTTTAAGCTCGGTAGTCAGTTTTGGTCAGACCAAGCTAAATTTTCACACGTTATTTTATGCATGCATTAATTGTCCTTATTTGACTTAATCAAGAAATAAACCAAGTAGACGGGTAAGGCGAACACAAACATCACTATCGCTATTTTTAATAATAGATACCAATCCATTTTAACGCATCAATTACAGGGCAGTATTTTTTACTTCTACGCCTTGCTCAGCCATAAACTTTTTAAACTTGAAGTAAATATCATATACGGTGGTTTCGCCATTTTCTTCAACTAAAAAAAACGGCGCGCGCGCCACTTGGTGTTGACGGGCCAATTGCATGCCTTGAGAGTCGGCGTCACGCTCATCGGCAATGACGATTTGATTTATGTGTTCGATCAGGCCTTCGCTTGATAGTCGGTCTGATACTTCTTGGCATTTTTTACACATTTCGCCGTTGGCGAGTATCTTTTTTACAAAGGTGATATGAGACATTACGTGGCCTATTTTGCTAATTAGTGTACGGCACGTCGGCGTGAAAATATGGACACGCCCGAATCGGCCGAAGGTTGATAAACCTCACTGAACTCTTGGAAGGCGCGCAGCGCTGTTTCTAAATTTTCTGTTTCAGGGAGTTCGAAGGCATTGCAACCAACGCGCGTTAAAAACCCCAATTGGTCAAATTTCACGTCACCGATGGCGCGAATTTCGCCTTTAAAACCAAAGCGAGTTCGTAGCTTGTATGAGTGCGAATAAGATTGCCCATCCACGTGGCTTACAAAAGGCAATACAATCATATCCACATCGGCTAAGTCATTGACCAAATCTTCTGGTTCTTCATCGACGCCAATTTGAACCGCAATTTTTGCATTGCGTGCTTTGATGGCGTCTTTTTCTGCCAACCAAAGATTTAGAGGAACGCTGATTTCTCCAGTGGGCAGATCAGCGGCCGTGAGTTCTTCTGTCTCTGCAACATGAATGATGGTGTTAGCGACAATGGCTTGATTTACAATCGCTTGATTAGATTCAATGTTGCTTTGAATACGCGAAGGGGTTGCTTTAGGCCGTGCTTTCTTGCTGCGGTCGGCTTTTGCCTTTGTATTAGAGAGTGCCATTAGTTTGTCTCCGCGTACACACGCTCTTTAAATGGGTCTACACCAACACGTCGGAAGGTGTCGAGTAAACGTTCTTCGTCTTCGCGTTGTTCACGGTAGACGTGCAAGATATCCGAAACGGCATCACCGACTTTGTCTTTTGCAATTGCTGGGCCTAAGCGTGCACCTAATTCGGCATTATTACTGGCGTCTCCACCAACGGTGAGTTGATACCATTCTTCGCCTTTTTTATCCACGCCCAGCACACCAATGTGCCCCACATGATGGTGGCCGCAAGCATTCATGCAACCAGACATCTTTAGTTTAACTTCGCCAATGTCATACAATTCATCAAAGTCAGTAAACTTTTCATTAATTTGTTTGGCTATGGAAATTGAGCTGGCGTTAGCCAACGAACAAAAGTCCAACCCTGGGCAGCAAATCATGTCGTTTACCGAGCCGATGTTAGCGGTGGCTAAGTTCTGCGCGTCCAGTGCTTTCCACACCTCTAATAGATCAGACTGACGAACGTCGGCTAACACCAAGTTTTGCTCATGAGTTGAACGCACTTCACCAAACGAATATTGCTCAGCGATCTCGGCTACCGCGTCCATTTGATCGTCGGTGATATCACCAGGAGCAACCGCATGCTCTTTCAATGAGATATTCACAATGCGGTAGCCTGCCTGTTTGTGTTCGACGGTGTTGTTGTCGTACCAAGCGTTAAAACGGCTGTCTAAGTTGCGCCACTTTGCGATGCGCTCATCACCATCGCTTAAGTCTTCATAAGCCGGGGGTGGGAAAAAAGCAGCCATGGTATCGAAGTCGGTGTCGTGCAATTTCAGGTCACCGTCTTTTTGAAATTGCCACTCAGCGTCAACTTCCTCACGGAAACGGTCTATGCCCATAGCATTTACCAATATTTTGATGCGTGCTTTGTATTTGTTGTCACGTCGACCGTGCAGGTTATAAACGCGCAAAATTGCATCGCAGTAAGACAGGATGTCTTCGCGAGGTAAAAATTCTTTAATTACTTTTCCAATCACCGGTGTGCGGCCCAAACCCCCACCAACGTAAACACGAAAACCAATGTCGTTAGCGTTGTTATGCACCACCTCAAGGCCAATGTCATGAAATTGAACCGCAGCGCGGTCTTCCGTTGCGCCAGTCACGGCAATTTTAAACTTACGAGGCAGCCAATAGAATTCAGGGTGCAGTGTTGACCATTGGCGTATGATTTCACAATACGGCCTTGGGTCGATAATTTCGTCTTTAGCCACACCGGCGTATTGATCTGAGGAGATGTTGCGAATGCAGTTTCCGCTGGTTTGAATGGCGTGCATTTCAACATCCGCCAATTCGTCCAAAATATCCGGAACATCGGCTAATTCAGGCCAGTTGTATTGAATGTTTTGGCGTGTTGTAAAGTGGCCATACCCTTTATCGTACTTGCGCGCAATGTGCGCTAGAGTGCGCATTTGAGTAGAGTTGATCAAACCATAAGGAATCGAAACCCGTAGCATGTGGGCGTGGATCTGCATATAAAGCCCATTACGCAAACGCAGCGGTTGAAGGTCAGCCGCCGTGAGTTCACCGTTTAAGTGACGATTAACTTGGTCGCGAAATTGCGCAACGCGTTCTTTTACAATGGTCTTGTCGACCGAATCATATTGGTACATGTTTTCTCTGCTTAACAATCTTGAGCAAAATGGGAGTACTCCCACAGTCGCCGCGACTATACATCCACCTTCTTATAAAACAAAGTAATATGGGTTTATATCTATATAATCATTGGCTGTAGCCGATTTACCAGAAGCCGTTTGGTTGCTGTTGCTCGGCGATAATGTATCGTTATATCACGAGCGATAACCCGATCGTCGTTCAGTGACGATGAAATGGCTTCTATTTAATAAGTAATGTCTGTTTTGATTGTCATATTGTCAAATTACGCACACCGTTCGTGACTTATACTCTCGTGTTCGTACAGTGGGTGTTTTCTATTAACGTTTGGTTGTTGGAAAAGTTTCCTTATCTGTCATTCTGACCCCGTTTTGTGATGTTGTAAATTGTGATTCAATTAGAAAATAAACCGATCGTCAAGCCTGCATTGCAATACCCGTTTGAACGTGGTTGGGCGCCTGAAGCCGGCGACCCTTTTCAAGTGTCAGACGGCGTTTTTTGGCTGCGCATGCCCATTCCCATTTCTCTGGATCACATCAATCTATGGTTGCTTAAAGACGGCGATGGATGGGTGATTGTTGATTCAGGTGTTGATCATAAGTCCTGTAAAGCGGTATGGGATCAAGTCTTCAAGACCTTTCTTACTGAAGAGCAGGTAAATCGTGTGATCATCACTCATTTTCACATGGATCACATTGGCTTGGCTTCTTGGTTGGCTTTGCGATGCGATTGTCCAGTGCAGATGACTCAAGGTGAGTTTGAACACTATCATGAGATAGTGACGCGAGATGATGGCAAGAGCAGTGAAATGTTTAAGGCTTATTTTCACTCTTTGGGCTTTGATGCAAAAGATCGAGATGTTCTTGTTGAGTTTTTCAAAAATGATAAAAAGCCAGAAGAAAGTCGAGTACAACCAAGCCAAGTTGAGTACTTAAAAGAAGGACAGGTATTAACGATTGGTGATAAGCAATGGGAGGTGGTTACAGGCAATGGCCATTCACCCGAACACGCGTGTCTTTTTAATCGAGCAGACGATGTCCTGATTTCAGGTGACCAGTCACTACCAAGAATTTCATCCAACGTCAGTGTGTTCCCAGGCAGTAAAGTGATTGACCCTTTGAGTGATTGGATTAGGTCTTGCGAAAAACTTCGTGACATTGTGCCCCAAACAACCTTGGTATTGCCCGCTCACCAAGAACCGTTTAAGCACAACCCAGACCGTATGCAGCATATGATTGATGAACATTATCAGCAGCTTGCGGAGTTAAAAGCGCACCTAGATAAAAAAATGACCGCCATCGATGCTCGCCGATGCATGTTCAACCGCAAGCTTGATCAAGTTCAGAAAGTGTTGGCCACAGGTGAAACGATGGCGCACTTACGCTATTTGACTCAACGTGGTGAAGTTATTGAGCAAGTCGATGAGGTTGGTTTGACTTGGTTTCAAGCAGTTGAATCGGCATCAGCAACAGTGAGTTCTGATTAACTAAGGGTGTGACTAAAGCACGTCAAAACTGGTGGTTCAAAAGGGAATGGACGATGTATTGACGATAATGATCTCTCGACCGCTATTGCGTCTGGTTTGGCGCGCTCGATGTTTCTCTGTTTTTTTTTCGACCCACGCGGCCACTGACTTAACCTTGTCATAATAACGCCCACGTTCGTCAATATTTTTAGCTAAGTTATACGCTTTCTCTAAATCCAATAGTGCCGGTTTGTAACGTTTCAGGCGCAAGTTAATTCGACTGCTTAGTTCAAAAAAACGAGGGTCTAAATCGTGCAGTTTTATTGCTCGTTTAATCGATTTTTTTGCCAGTTTAAGTTCCTCATTTTCCAAATATTTACGGGCACTTCGGTATTGAATATAAGGGTTATTTTGTCGTGTTTTCGCCGCCAGCCGTTGGTAGCGCTCGGCCAACCGTATGCGAGCTTGGCTACGATACAGGCGTTCTAGATTGCTGGCGGCTAAACTGTTTTTATCATTTAAACTGACCGCCATTTTAAATGCGTTTTCGGCGGCGCCAAATTCTTTGTTGCGTTTGTAAGCAGCACCTAAATTAATCCATAGATCAGAATTACTTGGGTCGATTGAGGCGGCCAACGTTAAATGATGAAATGCTTCGTCTGAATCCTTTGCTTTCAAGGCTTCTATGCCAAGATTGCTGTGCAGAAGTGCGCCTGCGGCTCGTTGTGAGATTGTGCGTTGCGGAAAGCTGGCGTCGTAATCTTGTATGGCCAAGTCAAACACTTGAGTATTGTGGGGGGTCTTAAAAATGGCATTAATGTGTCGATAAAATACGTAACCGGCTTGCTCATCTAAATCCCACATACTAGGTAAATCGACATCGTTGTATTGAAGCTCTATCCCAAGGTCATTCGCAAGCGTCACCAGTAAAATAGTGAAACTAAGACAGTTTCCACGTCGTTTGGAAAAAGCTTGATCTGGCACAAAGTTGGCTTCAATGTCATAGGCCATATCGTGGCCATCTTTGTTAATCAGCCATCTTGCCAAGTTATGTGCCCGTTGGTGTTTGGTTCCTTTTTGAAATTGGCTGCGAACAAGGTCTCTGATCTCCTCACTGACCGAAAACATATTTTCGATGCGATCAGGGTGGCCTTGGTGAAGAGTGTGTTCATAATCCAACACAGATTGAAGCCATATATCACTGGTTCTGCGGTCTGCGCCGGTAAGTTCTGGGCGAGTTGTGGCGCAGCCCGAAAGAAACAGGCTGATGATAATGGGGCAAAACAACGTTGTTAATCGCACCCGAAAGCTCAACTTAATCTACACCTCATGGATGGCACTAGCGCTATATAAGCATAATTTGGATGAAATTTCCCTCAAAATACCGTGTTATGTATAGTTATATTTTCTAAACATACCTCAATGCCGGTTAAAAAAATGCAAGAAAAGATTAATTATCTCGAGTATGCGACTAAAGATTTAAGTGCAACAAAAGCGTTTTTTGTGGCTGCTTTTGGGTGGTCGTTCACCGATTATGGCCCGGAATATGCGGCCTTTGAAAATCAAGGTGTCGACGGTGGCTTTTATTTGGCGGACAAGGCCAGCAGAGCAGACCAAGGTGGGGCTCTTGCGGTGTTTCTAAGTGAAGACTTAATTGCGAGTGAAGCGAAAGTAATTGCCGCTGGTGGGGTCATAAGCACGCCTACTTTTGAGTTTCCTGGCGGTAAGCGCTTTCATTTTTTAGAGCCCAGTGGCAACGAGTTTGCAGTTTGGGCTTACGCGTAATAAAGGGAAAAAAGTATGATTAGCGGTATTTCCTGTTCAAAAGCAAGGTAAATCAAGAACAGAAGGCTGGAATTTCACTTTTTGTGTGTCTATAATTCGCTCCACTGCTTGAGGAGCGTTGCAATAGAACAACAATTTTGATTGTTCTGTCAGGCTCAAGCGAATTGCCAAGACTGCAACGACGCTCATTTTTCATAAACTTTAATCTAAAGCGGAGATGAAAGATGAGTGCTAATCCATCAATCCCAGAATTCACTGATTACCTAGTAAAAGATATTAACCTAGCCGATTTTGGTCGCAAAGAAATTGCAATCGCCGAAACGGAAATGCCTGGCTTGGTTTCCATTCGCGAAGAATATCGCTCTGAGCAACCTTTAAAAGGCGCAAAAATTGCTGGTTCATTGCACATGACTATCCAAACGGCCGTGCTAATAGAAACGCTAGTGGCCCTGGGTGCAGAGGTGCGTTGGGCGTCGTGCAATATTTACTCTACCCAAGATCACGCGGCGGCGGCCATTGCTGCACAAAATATCCCAGTATTTGCATTCAAAGGTGAAAGCCTAGATGAGTATTGGGAATACACACACCAAATCATGAGCTGGGAAGGCGACACTGGCCCTAATATGATTCTTGATGATGGTGGCGACGCGACTATGTTGTTGATCTTGGGCTCAAAAGCTGAAAAAGACACCTCAGTGTTAGACAACCCTGGTAGTGAAGAAGAGATTTGCTTATTTAACGCGATCAAAGCCACGATAGAAAAAGATAACACTTGGTACTCACGTCGTTTAGCGGCGGTGCAAGGTGTGACTGAAGAAACCACCACGGGCGTTGCGCGTTTGTACAAGATGGTTGAGGAAGGCACGCTGCCATTCCCAGCGATCAACGTAAATGATTCAGTAACCAAATCTAAATTCGATAACTTGTACGGCTGTCGTGAGTCATTGGTTGACTCAATCAAGCGCGCAACTGATGTGATGATTGCCGGCAAAACCGCAATTGTGTGTGGTTATGGCGATGTTGGTAAAGGGTCAGCGGCGTCACTTCGCGGTTTAGGCGCGATTGTTAAGGTCACTGAAATTGACCCAATTTGTGCATTACAGGCGGCAATGGAAGGCTATCAAGTTGTGACTTTAGAAGAAGCGGTTGCTGATGCTGATATCTTCGTTACTACGACTGGTAATTTCAACATCATTCGCCGTGAGCATATGGCCGAGATGAAAGACCAAGCCATCGTTTGTAATATTGGCCACTTCGACAATGAGATTGACGTCGCTGGTTTGGAAGATTGCAAATGGGAGAATATAAAAGATCAGGTTGATCACGTTATATTCCCGGATGGTAAACGCATTATTCTACTTGCCCGTGGTCGCTTGGTTAATTTGGGTTGCGCCACTGGCCACCCAAGCTTTGTGATGTCTAATTCGTTCACCAACCAAACCTTGGCGCAGATCGAGTTATGGAGTAAAGGTGAAAAATACGAGAACAACGTATACATTTTGCCTAAACACTTAGATGAAAAAGTGGCCCGCTTACACCTTGAGAAAATTGGCGCGAACTTAACCACGTTAACTCAAGATCAAGCCGACTATATTAATGTGGCCGTTGAAGGTCCATACAAGCAAGAACATTACAGATACTGATTTGCAATAAACTGAAGGGCGGAATACGGCCCTTTAGTTGTGAACAGTTGTGGGTGGCCGTGGAGTTTAGCTGTGTAGGTGCAGAATGTTGGAATAAAAACCAACGCTCTCACGATGCAGCTAAACAAATCGACGGCTAAAATTGATGCGTGCTTTTGAGCGTATTGCCCCTGTCATTTTTTGTAGACAATCACACCGTTGTTAACGTTGCTCACCGAATGGTCTCATTTAATTTGGTGGGTGTTAGAGGTCAATTTTTGTATGGCCTTTAAGGCGACCGACATGTTGTGAATACCTAATGAAATTAGGACTATAACCATGAGTACTAATCATCCAGAACTCAGTTTTGAATTCTTCCCCCCTCGCTCGCCCAAAGGTTTTGAAAACCTAAATGAGGTAAGGGCTAATTTGGCTAAATTTGGCCCAACGTTTTTCTCCGTTACGTACGGCGCTGGTGGTAGCACTCAAGATGGCACCTATGACGCGGTGAAATCCATACTGCATTCAGGTTCGCAGGCAGCACCGCACCTGACGTGCGTAGGCGCGTCGCGTGATTTAATTCGCGACACCGTGCGTTCTTACCTTGAGCTTGAAATCAAGCGCATTGTGGTGCTGCGTGGAGACCTTCCAGGTGGCATGGTCGAGCGTGGGTATTTCAAGTTCGCTGAAGACCTCGTACGTTTTATTAGAGAAGAATTTGGCGAAGATTTGCATTTAGAAGTCGCCGCTTACCCAGATTTTCACCCTGAGTCAGCCAGCCCCCTCACAGACCTGCAATACTTAAAGCGCAAATTTGAAGCGGGCGCCAACTCAGGAATTACCCAGTATTTTTATAACGCCGACAGTTACTTCGCCTTTATCGACGAAGCGCATCGCATGGGTATCTCGGCACCTATTGTTCCTGGTGTGATGCCCATCACCAATTTTGCTACATTGGTGCGTTTTTCTGACACTTGTGGTGCTGAATTGCCTCGTTGGATTCGTGCCCGTCTCGAACAATATCAATACGATGAGCCATCATTAAAAGCGTTTGGTTTAGACGTCGTGACTCATCTTTGCTTCGATTTGTTGGATAATGGCGTACCGGGGTTACATTTTTATTCTCTTAATAAAACCGAGCCAGTTAGCGAGATATGCCGACGCTTAGGAATCGAAGAGCAATAAAATTCAAGCAGAGATCACAATGACGACGACTGAGCAACTTAATGCCTTGATGGCCGAGCGTATTCTGGTTTTGGATGGTGCCATGGGCACCATGATTCAACGCCACAAGCTTGAAGAAGAAGACTATCGAGGCACGCGTTTTGCCGATTGGAAAAGCCCACTAAAAGGCATGAACGATCTTTTAGTATTAACACAGCCCGACATAATCGCAGACATTCATAAACAATACCTAGCGGCTGGCGCTGATATTATTGAAACCAATAATTTCAATGCAACGACCAGTGACTTGATGCGTTATGGCTTACAAGACTACGCTTATGAAATAAACGTGGCGGCCGCGAAATTGGCAAAACAGTGCGCGCACGAGTTTTCCACTCAAGACAAGCCTCGCTTTGTCGCCGGCGTTTTAGGTCCTAACCAGAAAACAGCATCGGTATCCGTGGATGTGAATGATCCTGGTGCCCGTGCCATTACCTTTGATGATTTGGTGGAAGATTATACGTTGGCTGCACGTGGCTTAATTGAAGGCGGCGCAGACTTGATTTTAATCGAAACCATTTTCGATACATTGAATGCTAAGGCAGCCGTGTTCGCAGTAAAGACCGTGTTTGATGAAGATTCAGTTGAGTTGCCTATTATGATCTCGGGCACCATCACTGATGCGTCAGGCCGTACGTTAACGGGCCAAGTCACGGAAGCGTTTTATAACAGCTTGCGCCATGCGAATGCCATCACTGTGGGGTTGAATTGCGCACTGGGGCCCGATGATTTGCGTCAATACATCGCAGAAATGTCTCGGGTTGCAGAAGCAGGCGTATCGGCGCACCCCAATGCGGGTTTGCCAAACGAATTGGGTGAGTATGACTTAGAGCCCGAAGATATGGCGTCGCACATTGCAGAATGGGCTGAGAGTGGTTTTTTGAATATTGTGGGTGGTTGTTGTGGGTCCTCCCCTGAACACATTAGAGCGATTGCGCAAGAAGTGGTCGACAAAGCACCGCGTAAAACATTAAAAATGGCGTAGTCTGGGAGAACTTACTATGAATCATCAAGTTTCAATGCGCTTATCTGGGCTAGAACCGTTCAACATTAATGAAGATACTCTGTTTGTAAATGTTGGCGAACGCACTAATGTTACAGGCTCAGCCAAATTTAAAAAGTTAATCAAAGAAGAGGATTACGAAGCGGCTTTGGAAGTGGCTCGTCAGCAAGTTGAGGCGGGCGCCCAGATTATTGACGTTAACATGGATGAAGGCTTGATCGATGCTGAGAGCGTTATGGTGACGTTTCTTAACTTGATGGCATCAGAGCCAGATATATCGCGTGTGCCGGTGATGATCGATTCATCAAAATGGGAAGTAATTGAAGCGGGCCTTAAGTGTTTACAAGGTAAAGGCATTGTTAATTCCATTTCGTTAAAAGAAGGTGAAGAAAAATTCATCGAGCAAGCCAAGTTAGTGCAACGTTATGGTGCGGCGGTCATCGTAATGGCATTTGATGAAGTGGGGCAGGCGGACACCAAAGATCGAAAGGTGGAAATTTGCACGCGTGCGTACAACATATTAACGCAGCAATTGGGTTTTCCACCCGAAGACATTATTTTTGACCCTAATATCTTTGCCATTGCCACGGGGATTGATGAACATAATAACTACGCGGTTGACTTTATTGAGGCCACGCGAGAGATAAAACGCACTTTGCCTTATGCGAAAGTTTCCGGCGGTGTGTCTAATGTGTCGTTCTCATTTCGTGGTAACAACCCTGTGCGCGAAGCCATACACTCGGTGTTTCTTTACCATGCCATTCAAGCTGGTATGGACATGGGCATCGTTAACGCGGGTCAGTTAGCGATTTACGAAGACCTTCCTAAAGAGCTGCGTGAAAAAGTAGAGGCTGTGGTGTTAAATACCAGTGATTCAGCCACTGAAGACTTGCTTGCTATTGCTGAAAATTATCGTGGTGATGGCAAAGCGATCGACAATAAGCAAGACCTTGAATGGCGTAGTTGGGACGTTAAAAAGCGCCTTGCTCATGCCTTGGTTAAAGGCGTTACTGAGTTCATTGAAGACGACACAGAAGAAGCGAGACTGAAGGCTGAAAAGCCTCTGCACGTGATTGAAGGCCCACTTATGGACGGCATGAACATCGTCGGTGATTTATTTGGCTCTGGTAAAATGTTTTTGCCGCAAGTGGTCAAGTCAGCGCGTGTGATGAAAAAAGCCGTGGCTTACCTAATGCCATACATCGAAGAAGAGAAGGAAGAAGGTGACACCAATGGCCGCATCTTAATGGCCACAGTAAAAGGCGATGTGCATGACATTGGTAAAAACATCGTTGGAGTGGTGCTGCAATGCAACAACTTCGAGGTGGTTGATCTGGGTGTTATGGTGCCAGCCGAGCAAATTCTAAAAGAAGCCATCACTCACAACTGTGACATTATCGGGTTGTCTGGGTTAATTACCCCTTCACTGGATGAAATGGTCCATGTGGCTAAAGAAATGGAACGTCAAGGCGTGGAGATGCCTCTGATGATCGGTGGCGCGACCACGTCAAAGGTTCACACGGCATTAAAAATTGAGCCTAATTTGTTAAAAGATCAAGTAGTGCATGTGGCAGACGCATCGCGTGCAGTTGGTGTGGCGCAAAATTTATTGTCTGATGATAACAAAGGGCAATTTGTTGATGGCGTTAAAAACGAATACGATCGCATTCGCATTGAACGCGCCAAACACGGAAAAGTGCATCGCACTTTAGAAATCAAAGAAGCAAGAGACAATAAAGTGGATCTCGATTGGGCTGCGTACACACCGCAGAAACCGAGCTTTCTAGGCTTAAAAACGTTTGATGACTACAGTCTAGCGGACTTAGTTGATCGAATTGATTGGACACCGTTCTTCAGTGCGTGGGAGTTGGCCGGTCGTTATCCTCGAATACTGGACGACGAGCTGGTGGGTGAAGAAGCTAAGAAGCTATTCGCTGATGGACAAGCCATGCTCAAACAAATAGTCGATGAGGGTTGGTTAGAGGCTCGGGGTGTGATCGGTTTTTTCCCCGCCAACGGCATTGGCGACGATATTGAAATTTACAGCGACGAATCGCGTAACCAGGTGGCACACACACTCCATCACTTGCGCCAACAAGATAAAAAGAAAAACACTCAACCTAACTACTGCTTGTCGGATTACATCGCTCCTAAAGACTCCGGTGTGGAAGATTATCTAGGTGGCTTCGCGGTTACCACTGGCCACAACATCGAAGCTAAAATTGCTGAATTCGAGGCCGATAATGACGATTACCAATCCATTATGCTCAAGGTGTTGGCAGATCGCTTAGCAGAGGCGTTTGCGGAACACATGCACGAGCGTGTTCGCAAAGAGTTTTGGGCTTATGAAACGGGTGAGCAATTGAATAACGAAGAGCTGATCCGTGAAAAGTACCGAGGTATTCGGCCCGCCCCAGGCTACCCGGCTTGCCCTGATCACACCGAAAAGGCCACGCTGTGGAGTATGTTAAAACCAGGCAATAACGCCGGCATGACCATTACGGAGAGTTTTGCCATGCTGCCAACGGCCGCCGTAAGTGGTTGGTATTTCGCGCACCCTGAGGCTCGATACTTCTCAGTTACTCGTATACAGCAAGATCAGGTTATAGACTACGCAGAACGTAAAGGCATCGATATGATGAGTGCGGAACGCTGGTTGGCGCCAATTATTGGCTACGACATTTAACTCATCCTTTCTTAAACGGTTGTTGAAACTCAAATATCCCCCATTTGAGGGATATCAACATTGTCTGATAAGCCATACACTTTTAATTGTTGGTTTAGGAGGGAATGAACGCTAAGCAGCTTGATCAGGGTCAATACTGAGATTCTGTACGTTATATTTGCTTGATTTTAAATCGGCTCACTCTGCTTTTGAGATTAGGCTAACAGCAGCTTGCTGACTGTAGGTCACTTTTGAGTCAAAGCGTAGTTTATCGATGAAGACACTCAGTATCTAAGGGTCGAGCAACTCAATGATTGAGTAACAACGCAAAAGAGGGTCAGCGAGTAATGAAAGCTTTACAATGAAGCCCATTACTCGCTTTTTTGTGGGTGTTGTAAACCTGTATACTTAAGGTTACTTAAATTAACCTTAACATAGGAAATTATGAAAAACAGTGGCAAAAAAATCGGCATATCCTTATCAGCCTGCATTCTTATGTCGGTATTTCTATCCGCTCAAGCAGAAGAAGTAAGAACCCAGCTTATCTGTAAAAAAGTAAAAACCTGCGTGGTTGAAAGCTTGGATGATCAAGAGGTGCAGCCGCAAATGAAAGAGTTGATTACGGCGCAGCTTGATGCGCAATGCAGCCAAACCCACGTTGGCAAAGAAGACGAAATCAAAAAGGCGGGTTTAGTAGAGCAAGCAAATGCCTGTGCTGACGAGCTAATTGCAATGCCGTGCCAAAAATTAATGACCCCCAATGTGGCGCAAAACTCGAAAGCGTGTGTTGCCTTAGAAAAGGCCGCAGAAGAAGCGGGTATAGAGATATATTAGGATCGACAAACGTGTCTGCTACTGAAAAAAGCCCACTGCTTGATTTTATCGACTGCGAATCCTTAGATTTAAACCTGTATCGAGGCCAAAGCCGTGATCTAAAAACGGGCCAAGTGTATGGCGGTCAAGTACTGGGGCAAGCCATTAAAGCGGCTTACAAGACGTTAGATGGTGGTCGCTGTATTCATTCCGCACACGCCTATTTCTTGTTGCGTGGTGATGTGGATGCGCCGATTATTTATGAAGTTGATCGCAGTTTAGACGGCGGTAGTTTTTCGTCTAGGCGAGTCGTCGCCATTCAACATGGGCGTCAGATATTTCATTTATCTGCTTCATTTCAAAAACACGAAGAAGGCTTAGATTTTTACAGAAAGTGGGTGCCTCCTGTCGACGCTTTAAATGAAGCGTTGCGAGACACTGTGCCTGAAGAACATAACTTTCAGAGCGAATATTTTGATGTTCATTATTTGCCGGCCAACAAAATTACGCGTGAAGACTCAATTCAGTATTGGATGAAGGCAAAGCACCCATTACCCCAAGACCCAGCGTGTCATCACTCTGTATTGGCTTACATTTCAGATATGGGGTTGCTGCAAGCGACCCTGAGTCCACACAACCTGGATGAGCCAGACCTAAGAAAGCGTCACGAAAAAGTACTGATGGCCACCATCGACCATGCAATCTGGTTCCATCGTCCATTCAGAGCAGACGATTGGTTATTCTACGAATGTCGGGTACAGTCTACAGGCAATGGTCGCGGGTTGGCCTTTGGCCGAATATACGACCAACAAGGTATGTTGGTTGCCTCAACCTCACAAGAAGGTTTATTGCGGTTACGTAGGCAGTAATAGGTGGGTTGAAAAGGCAACGAATACGACAGACCGTTTCATAAAAACCGATCCGAGCCAAAAGTGTTATTTTAAGTGGGTGCTATTAGAGCGAATGTTTCTAGGCTAAAAGGGCATGCTAGGCCACTGCACTTTTCTGCACTTGCTTAATTCGTTCCAACCTAGCAAGCCTAATGGCTTGTTGGATCTGCTCGCCACCTTTGTATTGGCTGGCAATCTCACCTGCATTAACGTCTTGCGCGGCTCGTTGAAATTTTAAATACAGTTCAGCTTGTGAATAGTCACGTTGTTCAAAGCCTGTACGTCCTCGAGCGTCTGCGATACAAGAGAAGGCGATTTGTTGCGCTCGTTCATTGTCCATCAGGCTTCGGGTTTTCTCTAACATTTTGAGTACGGTTTGCGCTTTCAGCTCGTACATTTTATGCATATGCAGATGGTATTCACCCACCGCAAGCGCTAGAGATTGGTACTTTTTAGGTACTTTTAGACGCTCACAAAGTTGCTTGATCAATGGCAAACCCGCCAGTTCGTGCCCACGGTGAGAGGGTAGAATTTCGGCAGGCGTAGAACCTTTGCCAAGATCATGCACCAACGCTGAAAAGCGCACCATGGTGTCTGGGGTGAGCTTGGCGGCCTGTTCAACGGCCATTAACGTGTGAATCCCAGTGTCTATTTCAGGATGGTACTTTGCTGTTTGCGGTATTCCAAATAGTGCGTCGACCTCAGGCATAATGCATGCCAGAGCGCCACAATCGCGCAGTATTTTAAAGAATAAGTGTGGGCAATCGGTTGTCAACGCTTTGTGTGTTTCAGCCCACACGCGTTCTGGCACTAACGCATTGACCTCACCGTTGCTCACCATTTTTTTCATCAGTGCCAATGTTTCTGGTGCTATCGTAAAATTAAAACGTGCCGCAAAGCGCGCCGCACGCAGAATACGCACAGGGTCTTCGGCAAATGCGTCAGACACGTGGCGCAACACACCGAGTTTTAAATCCGCTTGGCCATTAAAAGGGTCAATGAGCTTCCCTTCTTCGGTTTCAGCCATGGCATTGATGGTGAGATCACGCCGCGCAAGGTCTTCTTCTAATGTAATGTCTTGAGAAGTAGAGAATTGAAACCCTTGATAACCTTTGGCCGTTTTGCGCTCGGTGCGTGCCAGCGCATGCTCTTCACCGGTTTTTTTATCGATAAACACCGGAAAGTCTTTGCCAACAGGCTCGTAGCCCAGCTCAACCATTTGTTCAGGGCTGGCGCCCACGACAACCCAATCTCGGTCATACACGGGTTGACCAAGCAGGCGGTCACGCACGGCCCCGCCGACCAAATATTTGCTGATGTTGCTCACTGCGTTGTTCTACTAGCTGGTTCCGTATTGCTCTCGATATGCCATCATGCGCGTCAAATTTTCTTCTTGACCATCTTGTGCTTTGAGATACTCGATTAAATCACTCATGGTTGCGATGGCAAACACTGGCAACTCAAACTCCTCTTCGACTTGTTGGATTGCAGAGCTTTCAGTCGGTTGCCCGTTTTTTTGCCCCAGTTCTTGGCGATCAAGCGCGAGAAACACGGCTTTGGGTTGGGCGCCAGCGTGGGTTATCATTTCGAAAGACTCACGAATGGCCGTGCCTGCAGTAATCACATCGTCGATAATAGCAATGTCACCTTCGAGTTCGGCGCCTACCATGCTGCCACCTTCGCCGTGATTCTTTTTCTCCTTGCGATTAAAGGCAAATGGCACTTCATTGCCAGTGGCATCAGCCAAAGCCATGGCTGTGCCGCAGGCAAGCGTAATTCCTTTGTACGCTGGGCCAAATAACACATCAAACTCAATATCAGAATTGATAATACTTTGCGCAAAAAAACGACTGAACTGCAACATGGTGCAACCGCTGTTAAACAGGCCTGTATTAAAGAAATACGGGCTGGTGCGGCCCGACTTTAACGTGAATTCGCCAAAACGTAAAACGCCCGTTTTGATTGAAAACTCAATAAATTGTTCTTGATATGGAAGCATAATGAGCCTCGATGGGTGACCTACTCTTTTCTTTCAGCGTATGATACTCACAATGTCACGATGAACAAAGTGCGTTACGGCCTTTGTGTCGCCAGAAAAGCAATAAATACCAATTACGCTTCTCCTCTAACCTTTTTACAATCTCATTTAATATCATGAAAGTCGCTTCTATTAATGTTAATGGCATCCGTGCCGCCGCACGAAAAGGCATGTTTGATTGGCTAAAAAAACTCGATGCCGATGTTATATGCTTACAAGAGTTAAAAGCCCAACCTGATCAAATTGAAGGCGAGCCATTCCACCCAGAGGGTTATCATGTCTTCTTCCACTCGGCTGAAAAGAAGGGCTACAGCGGCGTTGGTGTTTATTGCAAACAGAAGCCAGATCGCGTGCAAATTGGGCTGGGTGATGGGTTTGAAGATGTCGATTCAGAAGGTCGATATTTGCAAGTTGACTTTGGTAATCTCAGTGTGGCGTCTTTGTATATGCCATCAGGCTCAGCCAAAGAAGAGCGACAAGATTTCAAGATAAACATGATGGGGCGTTTTGAAAAAACGCTCACTGACCTAGCGCAGTCGGGTCGTCAGGGTATTATTTGTGGTGATTGGAACATCTGCCATAAGAAACGGGATATTAAAAATTGGCGCGGTAATCAAAAAAATTCTGGATTCTTGCCTGAAGAACGACAATGGATGGATTGGTTGTTTGGTGAGACTGAGCCTGAAGTTGACGGCGGTCGTGGTGGCAATGCCGGGTGGGTTGATGCATTTCGTGTCATTAACAATGAAGACGAGCAATACACATGGTGGTCTAACCGTGGGCAAGCTTGGGCTAATAATACCGGTTGGCGCATTGATTATCAGGTGATCACCGACAACTTACGCGATAAGGTTACCGCAGGCTCAGACTTAATCTATAAAGAAGAACGTTTTTCCGATCATGCGCCTTTGGTGATGGAATACGATATATAGTTGTTTAAAGGCATTGAGATAAAGACATTAAAACAAAGAAGATGCGTGATTCGAACTTGATTTCTTATCTTTCTATTTACCGAGATAGACGGCTCTTTACCATATTTGGCTTGGGTATGTTGAGTGGTTTCCCGTGGGTATTAATAGGGTCAGCAATGACCGCTTGGTTATACGAGAGTGGTTTGAGTCGAACGGCGATAGGTTTCTTTGGGTCTGTGTTTACCGTATATGCCTTTAATTTCTTATGGGCACCAATATTAGATACTATAAAATTACCATGGCTCAATAGGTTAGGTCGACGACGATCTTGGATTGTTTTATTGCAGTCTTTTCTCTTTCTACTGGTTATCGCAATAAGTTTTGTAGATCCAAACTCCAGTATTATGCTGACCAGTACTATTGCGTTGGGTATTGCGTTGATTTCAGCAACACAAGATACTGCCATAGATGCATATCGAATAGAAATCTTAAGAAGTTCAGAACAAGATAAAATACCAGCTGGGGCTGCAATGGCGACCAGTGGGTGGTGGGCTGGCTACTCTCTTCCTGGTGCAGCTGCATTGATAATGTCAGATTTACCGCTATTTGACTGGGGGAAAATTTACTTGGTTATGGCTGGGTTTATTGCTATCTGCATTGGGTTTGTGCTTTTTATTAAGGAGCCTGTTTTGGACACTGAAGATACAGACCTACCTTTAGAGGCATCACCTCAAGTAAAGGTATGGTTGTACAAAATAGTGGTTGCGCCAATTGCCGAATTCTTAAAAAGAAATGGGGTAAAAGTAGCTGTTGCAATATTGCTGTTTATCTTTTTGTTTAAAATCGGTGAAGCTTTTCTCGGACGGATGTCGATCATTTTTTATAAAGAGGCTGGCTTTACCAACACACAAATTGGCGTCTACTCAAAACTAGTTGGTTGGTGGGCAATTATATTATTCTCGATTATCGCTAGTTTTATCAACATTCGCTTTGGTATCGTTAAAGGCTTGTTTGTTAGTGGTGTAGCTATGGCATCAACTAATCTAATGTTCACAGCCATTGCGTGGGTTGGACCCAAAGAGTGGCTATTTGCTAGCACTGTTGTGTTAGATCAATTTACAGCTGCTTTTGCTACGGTAGCATCGGTATCTTTTATTTCTCACTTAACAAGCAGATTATATACGGCATCACAATACGCTTTGATGGCTTCAATCAGTAATTTTGGTCGAACAACACTTGCTGCTTTTAGTGGACTCATGGTTGATGCTTTAGGAGGAAATTGGGGTTTATTTTTTATTATTACAGCGATAATGGTGATTCCATCGTTGATATTGCTGTTCTTAATAAGAGATCAAATTACTGAGCGCACAACATGCAGCTAAAATTCAACAACCGTTTTGTTAACGAGTTACCGGCAGACCCAAACATTGCGAAAACACGGCGACAGATTAACCACGCCTGTTATTCCTTTGTTGATCCGGTCAAGACTCAAAAGCCAGCGCTGGTCAGCGCCTCTTCAGAGGCGGCAACGTTAATCGACTTAAACAAAGAGGATTGTAACAGCGATGCATTTCTTAATGCCTTCAGCGGCAATCAGCGGCTGGACGGCATGCAACCCCACGCCATGTGCTACGGCGGCCATCAATTTGGCAATTGGGCTGGGCAATTGGGTGACGGGCGCGCCATAGTATTAGGCGAAGTATTAAACCAACAAGCGGAACACTGGACGCTTCAGCTTAAAGGCGCGGGCCCCACACCGTATTCACGTACGGCGGATGGGTTGGCTGTGTTGCGTTCCTCAGTCAGAGAGTATTTATGCAGTGAAGCCATGCACCACCTTGGTGTGCCCACCACCCGTGCGCTAAGCCTGATAACCACGGGTGACCAAGTAATGCGAGACATGCTTTACGATGGCAATGCCGAATATGAACCCGGCGCCGTAGTTTGTCGTATGGCACCCAGTTTTATTCGCTTTGGCAGCTTCCAAATATTTGCTTCGCGTAATGAAATTGATGAGCTGCGTTCATTGACCGAATTCACTATTAAACACCATTACCCATCTTTATTGGAAGATCACGAACTCGGTTCGGCCGATTGCGTTACGGCGTTTTTTAATGAAGTATGCAAGGCCACCGTAACCATGGTGGTTGAATGGGCACGAGTAGGTTTCGTGCATGGGGTAATGAACACCGACAATATGTCCATACACGGCCTAACGATCGATTACGGCCCTTATGGTTGGTTAGACAACTACGACCCAGAATGGACACCCAACACCACAGACGCAAGCCAGCGCCGTTACCGCTTTGGCCAACAAGCGAACATCGCGCTGTGGAATTGTTACCAATTAGCCAATGCACTGTACCCATTGATTGAAGCCACCGAACCTTTAGAGGAAGCGCTGAAGCAGTTTCAAAGTAACTTTGCTGATCAATGGCAGGCAATGATGGCCAGCAAACTAGGTCTTAAAGATGTGTTGGAAACCGATGGCAAGTTATTTGAACAACTTGAATCGTTGTTGACATCAGCCGAAACAGACATGACGCGCTTTTATCGTGCCCTAGCCAGTGAAAATCTGAGCTACGAACACTTCGTTGAACGTGATGTGTATTACGACGATAACCACAATCAGGAATTTCACGATCAACTTAATAATTGGTTAACAGCCTATCAAACCAGATTAGAGCAACAGGACCTGAGCTGTGAGCAGCGCATTTCAGCTATGAACGCGGTCAACCCAAAGTACGTCTTTCGAAATTATTTAGCACAACTGGCGATCGATAAATCAGAAGCCGGTGATCACTCAATGGTTAATGAATTACTTGACGTATTTCGCAACCCCTATATGGAGCAAATAGAATTTGAACATTACGCCGCCAAGCGGCCCGACTGGGCCCGCACTAAAGTAGGTTGTTCGATGTTATCCTGTTCGTCATAACGCATCATTTTCAGCGCTAAACCGGTCATCACCAAAAGATAAAAATCATGAACACACCTAAATCAAATACTCATCTAGAAACCGTTGTGGTTACGGTGTTTGCAGAAGATCGCCCCGGCATTGTACGTACGCTTTCTGATACTGCTCTGTCACACAATGCAAGCTGGCAACAAAGCAGCTTATCTCGGCTGTGTGGGCAGTTCACCGGCATCGTACACTTCGAAGTCACTAAGGAGAAACGCAGTGCCCTTGAAAAGTCATTGCAAAGCCTATCCAACGAAGGCATACATGTCACTGTTCGTACGAATTCAAACATCAAAGAAGATAGCGACGAGGTCAATGCGCTCCACATCATGGTCGAAGCCAATGATCGACCGGGCATAGTGCAAGAAATCACTCAAACCTTAGCCGATAATAATGTGAATGTGGATAACATAGACACCGAAGTTAGCAGTGCCTCTATGGCTGGCTATATGCTCTTTCGCGCACACCTGTCATTGGCCATGCCCGATGATATGAGTGACTCCGGCTTGGAAGAAATACTCGAAGATGTGTCTGATGATTTGATGGTTTCCATACTGGACGACTGACGTTCCAAATAACGGGCACGCTTTAATGTGCCAGAAGAAGGGGAATGTTATAACTCAACTAACCTGCAGCCGACCTAGAGCAATTTAACAGCGTCCATTCACGGTATTGGCAAAGGTTTCAGCGAAGTCTGGCGGCAACGTATCAAAGCCACCGTACTCTAAACTGTAACAAGGGTTATTGCGCACCGTTTCCATGATACCTTTAAAGCCATGCCCTTCGAGATTACGAGCATTCACATGATTGGACATAAGGCGCATACCTGCATCAGCACTGGTGATTTGTTTGAATAAGAACTCGGCTCCTTTACTGTAATTTGGAAAAACAATCGCTCCTAAAGATTGATTTTGGGTTGCGAATTGGCCGCCCAATGCACTAACCGTAACCGCGTTTGCAAAATCACCGAAAATGATTGTTTCATTTTCACGTAACAGGGGTTTAATGGCCAGAAGACCTCGGGTTTTGATTTGTATTGGTCTTGCGATGCCGACCAGCTTTGTCGCATCATTGATCAACACCAGTTCATCGGTAATATAGTGGAAACCATGTGCAACCAGCCAAGCCGTAAAACTGCTTTTGCCAGCACCGCTCTCAGCAGGAATAATGGCCGCGGCCCCTTGGTTGGTCGCTACAGCGGCGGCATGCAAACAATGACAACCCTCGGTTTTGTTAGCCACATGGTACACAATACGGTCAGTTAAGTGGTAAAGCAGGTCACCGTCTTTGGTAAGGGTTTGGTTTATGTCGCTTTCAGGGTCAATTAGTTGCCATTTTTGGTGATGACCATTTACTGTAATTGCAATGCCTTGTGGTCGCTCGCACGGTGTTAAATTAAGACCCGCCAAAGCGGGTAAAACCAAGGCCTTCGCTTCAATGGACTCAATAACAAGAGTGATGCCGACGTTTGCATATTCGAGAAACCAATTGGACATGATTAATCAGAAGGCGTGCTGGTTAAGATCAGAAAGCCTTTGTTTGCAAGACCTTCTACAACCTCAATGATGTCTTCACGCACCTGAGTTGCTTGATCGGGATAGACCTCGGTCACTGCCTCAATAATATCGGCCACACTGTGTTCACCAGTGCATAAACCCCAAACAATGGATGAGGGCCCATTTAAGTGCAAAGTGGTGGCCATAGACGGGCTGTAAACTAATATCTCTCCGTCCATATCTTCAGGCAGACAGTCTGGCGCATGTCTGTATATTTTTTTTGTATCCATGTTTTTATGACTCGTTTTCGATTATTAACCACCCAATATCGCCGACCAAGCACGCTGACCAAATGAAACCAATACACGCCAAGGGTGCCGAACCAACTTAGTCCACAGTATTGAGCGCTCAGGGTCGACATTGTAGTGCAAGTGTAGCCACCAATCAGAAGGCGAGAACAACATTGTTAACCGTTGCGTCATTGTGTAAGGCCCAGTTAGTATTTCAGTCAACGATTGCATAATTTGACCAACCCCATCAACTGAAACACCCTTCGCCAATGGCAACCGCATTGCCAGATTTTCTGGCAATGCGGTCATCAAGTGCAAACACTTAAGCGTTATGAGGACGTGTGGGTGTTTGGTTGATACCGTAACCCATTCGCCGTTGCGCTCAATGTCACTGGCTAAGCCAATCACGTCCATTACATTGATGAGTTTTAATACACCACCTGGGTGCAATCCCTCCAAATGCCGACAAATTTGATGCAACATGGTGATGTCATCAAATGATTCAAATTTTAGCCCCTGCCACTCCAATGTTTGGCGCTGCGGGGTTGATACCGGGTATCTAAGTTTGCCACCCACATCGCTACTAAACGCATTGTTGTGGATCTCGACACTGCAAGTGAAGCCATTTAACGACAAGGTGGCATTAGGCAATTGATGCACATAACGCATAAACCTTGACGGCTGCTTATATGGCAAATCAAAGCCAATCTGTCGCAGACATTCACCCGCGGCCTGTTGCTGAGTGACAGCCACTAATAAGTCCATATCGCGCATGGGGCGCATTTCAGGTTGCTTATATAATTTAGGAAGCAAGGCAACCCCTTTAAGCGCAACAAAATTAACCGAAGCTTTTTCGAATGCATCAATGATCAACCCTAAAGCCTCCGTTCGCGCACGGGCCGCGGCTTTGTGTCGAATATCAAGCGCCCTCAGGCTTAGCTTAATATTGCTGGGCACATCCAGTTTTAGGTTTGCAAAATGAGCGTTTACCACCCCAGACAACCCATTGGCTTCAACATTATTTAACCAAGTTGGCCAGTCGTCTTCATCACGCAAGCATTGCCGCACATGCTCTATTTGCTGCTTGGTAAATTCAAAACGTGCTAATGCGCACAGTGACGGGTTATGGTAAGGCATGATGGTGAGGTAATGGGGCGGTTATTGATGGTTATAATTAACTTGTGTTTACTATGATACTTTAATTAAAGAATGTGGGAGAATTAGGATTGTAAAAGAGTAGCCTGAGCAAACACAGATGAAACTTATCAGCGACCACTTGCTTGCATGGCATAAAGACCACGGGCGGCATGACCTTCCATGGCAAAACACCTCAGATGCCTACCGGATTTGGGTGTCTGAAATTATGTTACAACAAACACAGGTTGCTACCGTTATAGGGTATTACGAGCGTTTTATGCTCCGCTTCCCCAAACTTTCTGACCTAGCAGCCGCGCCTATTGATGATGTATTGCACTTATGGACCGGCTTAGGCTATTACGCGCGGGCACGAAACCTACATAAAGCCGCCATAACAATAGTGGAAAAATACGGTGGGGTATTTCCCACACACCACGAAGACGTCATGGCCCTACCTGGCATCGGTAAATCTACCGCTGGCGCCATACTCTCATTCTCCACCCAACAGCGTTATCCTATTTTAGACGGCAATGTAAAACGCGTACTTGCAAGATTTTACGAAGTGGAAGGCTGGTATGGAAAGAAAAGTGTTGAAACCAAATTGTGGGGACTGGCTGATAAAAACACACCTGAAAACGATGTGCATATATACACGCAAGCGATTATGGACTTTGGTGCCACGCTCTGCACTAGAAGTAACCCGAGCTGCTTATTATGCCCTCTAAGCAAAGACTGTAAAGCCAACATCCATCAGCGCACGGCTGAATTGCCGCACGGAAAGCCAAAAACGAAAAAGCCGACAAAACACACGTATATGCTGCTGGTTAAAAACGCCAACGATGAGTTTTTATTGCAGAAAAATCCGCCATCAGGGATCTGGGGAGGCTTATGGTGTCCGCCGCAAAAAAATAGCTTAAGTGAAACACTGAACGTTGGTCGGCTAAACGTTGAAAAATTAGAAGAGTTACCTATATATAAACACACATTCAGTCACTACCACTTAGAAATAGCCCCCGTGCTTTGCAGGCCTGAACAACACTTCAATGCTGTTATCGAAGGCCAACAAACATGGTATAAATTAGGCTCTGAGCAAGCACTAGGTCTAGCCGCACCGGTCAAAGCACTATTACGAAAGTACTCATAGCGACAAAACATTTACAGAAATTACACAGTAACCTATATTCAGGAGCGATCATGTCACGCACCGTATTCTGCCAAAAACTCAACAACGAAGCCCCAGGCCTGCCCTTTCAAACATGGCCTGGTGAACTCGGCAAACGCATATTCGAAAACATCTCTCAACAAGCATGGGACCAATGGATCAATCATCAAACCATGTTGATAAACGAATATCGCCTCAATCCAATGGACCCCAAAGCTAAAGAGATGATTACCACCGAGATGGAAAAATTTCTGTTTGGCAGCGGCGCAGAAAAGCCCGCCGATTACGTGCCGCCTACCAACCCCAAGGACCCAATCATCGAAGAATTCTAAGTTACTAAAAAAAATTCACATCAAGCGTTAAAAATACTTGACTCAAAAGGCAGATTGCATTGTAATTCGCCCTCCAAACGGAACCCTCTTCCGTTTATTTGTTGGGCTTCTCACAGAAGTAAAAAACGACAAATGGCCAGGTAGCTCAGTCGGTAGAGCAGGGGACTGAAAATCCCCGTGTCGGCAGTTCGATTCTGTCCCTGGCCACCATTT
>CALJWL010000010.1 GCA_937974565.1 uncultured Arenicella sp. | reverse complement strand
GCGTTGCCTGAAGGCAGCCCAGCCATCGATAAAATCACCGGGCCAGCGTGTACTGATCTTGACCCAAGCACCGATCAACGCGGCATGAGTAGACCGTCTGGAGCGGCATGCGACATTGGCGCCTTTGAACTTCAACAAGATACGCCATCAGAAGATACGCCATCGTTTTTTGTGATACCCGTTGGCGACGGTAAATCAGTGCTTATCAATTTGTAAGCCACGCTGAGTTTCTTATTGTTTGGTGCTGGTTCATCAGGCACAGGTAGAATAATGTCGTTTACTTGAAGTTTACAAACATCGCAGCTTATTCACTCACATTGAGTTCTTGATTTTACGTCTGTCATGCATGCTGTTGGGCGTTGAGTTATCGATATCATCTTTCCTTTATTGGCATCATTAAAAGAATGGGGCAGGGTCGAATTTCCTTGAGTGCCTCCCTTCTTCTGTGCGCCAACCTCCAGAACTTATCTTTTCATCGCCTTTGCGGTTGAGGTTTTTCGTTGTCTTGGGTCTATTCCAATCGGCACCCCGTTTTTTAGTATGGTTTAGGTCATGCTCGTCATTCTTACTTCCAATGCCGGAAGTTAAGAAAAAAATTTCGCAAAAACAAGCCGCACCCTAAGGTCTTGCCTATTTTTGTATAGATAGCCAAATTGAGTAAATGTAATGATGTTCCTCCTTTTTTTTAAATTCATGAGGAACATTATGAATCAAATTAATCATCAATTATTACAACAATCTCATCAACTTAAACCGGCTATCCGCAGTCAAATGATCGGTGTTGGCACGTACTTGCCTAGTCAAAAAGTGCAGTCAGATGACATCATGAAGGAAATTGATACGGAAAGGCTTTATGGCCTTCCTTATGATTGGATGTCAAAGCAAATGGGGATCATCGAGCGTAGAATGGTTTGCGCTGACTTAAAGCCATCGGATTTGGCAATCAAAGCGTCAGAACAAGCCCTCTTATCGTGCCCTGACCTCAACCCAGACTTGATTAATGCCGTCATTTTTTGTGGTATCGAACGAGATCGGCCAGAACCTGCTACCGCACACATCATCCAAAATGCATTGGGACTAAAAGCGGATCATGTGTTTGATATAGCGAATGCATGTTTCGGTTTTTTAGATGGTATAAAACTTGCCTCATCTCTGATCGAATCAGGTCTTATTCAATATGGCTTAGTCGTAACGGGAGAAGTGCCCACAAAGATATCGAGAAGTATTATCAGTCGGCTTAAAAAAGGGCTTTCATCAGAAGCAGCCCAGCATTTGTGGGGGGGGCTTTCTGTCGGTGACGCTGGCGGTGCGATTATTGTTGGTAAGTCTTGCGATGATCAATCTGGGTTTATAAAGTTTAATCAACGCAGTGAGAGCCGGCATGTGGATTTGTGTACTTATAAGTGGAATCAAGACGGTACATTAGATGCGCATATGAAGATGGCGCAAATTGTTGCACGAGGTTTCCAACTCAATAAAAAAATGTATCGAGAAACCCTCCACGAACTCGGCTGGGAGAGTGTTGACTGGGCTTTAGCCCATCAAACAGGTGACGCTACATTTAAGCAAACGCTGAGTTTACCTAGTATTAAAAAAAGCAACATAATACAAACGTATCCAAAGCTTGGAAACATTACCACCGCGACTCTTCCCGTTGGCTTTCAAAAGCTATTTAACTCTGGTAGTCTGAAGCCTAAGGATCGTATCGTCGGTTTGTTTGCGGGCTCTGGGCTTGTAGCAGGGCAATTTGGATATGTCGTATGAATCTTGGGATAAGGTAATTCAGTGAGTGTATTTTTCATACCAGCCTTGATCAGCTTGATATTTAAACTGGTCATTTTATTTATTGCTTCAAGGGAAGGTAAAGTTTCTGTTTTATTTTTGTCTCTTATTGTGATTTTTGCATGCCACAATGCGATTGAACTGGTGGGTTACATTCAGTTTATAAACAACGAAGCCGTAGTGTCGTTGTTTCGACCATACTACGTTGTTACCACCTTTTTGGTTATGTATGTGCTGTTGCATGGGCTTGCTGTAAGCGAACGAGGTAATCGATACGTTACTGGCTTTCTCATAACGGTGGCGACCGTTTTATCAACCCTCATATTGTTTACTGACGTTATTGTTTCTGGGCAGTATTCAATTGGGTATGCCATGACCGCAATGCAGGGGCAATATTACTGGTTATTTGCATTATACCTTCTCGCTGTTTTACTGACTAACACTGTGGTGCTCTTGGTTGGATACAAGGGCGCCACATCCCAGCTGCATTCTATTCGCTGTGCTTACAGTCTATTTGCCCTGAGTCCTGTGATGGTTGTTGCCTTGTTGGCGATTACGTTAAAAATTTCTGGCGTGGGCGTCAATGCCGCCGGCTTGGCACCGATTGCAACAACCTTATTTTTGATATTTGTATTAAAAGGTGAGTCTCAGCATCAGTTTACGGATATTCGCAGATTCCTTCCTTTTTCACCTGAGCGTAAAGCCGTAGTGGGGTTCATGCGCTTGATTGATGAATACATACACAGTGAGAACAAAATTAATGCATTTAAAAATTTACGTGATGGTATTGAAAGGCAAATTATTTATTACACGTTGGATAAATGCGATAACAATATTACTAAATGCTCAGAGATGATGGGCTTAGAGAGTAGAAGCACTCTATATTCAATGATGAATAGGCTTGGCATTAACCATCGAAAAAGAAATGAATCACCATGAGCCCGGCCTTCCTGTCTTTGGCGCAGAGGTCACTTTCGAACAGTAATGCCATTTGGCCTTAACTCTAAAATCCATCAGTTTTTTAGGGTTTCCGTTGGCTCGTAAAATAAAAGCGACATAGTGCCTTTATTTTACGCATATTCAGTTCCTCCACTCAAAGAATAAAGCGCAGAGCTATATCAGTACTCGTATTATCGGTGTATTGATAGGCTTGAGTAAGCGATGCCTAATGGTCAAGAAAGCGTGATCTCCAACACGTCAAGCATGAAAGTTTTAGTTTAGTAAAAATATTTCGTACTGTTTGACATAATTGTGAGTTAATTGAACACATTAAAATCATTTTCTCTGTTTTAGAATGCGACCTGCTTTGAACCGTTGGTGTTCAGGTATTCCAACACAACAAATTATTGAGAAATAAGATGAAAAAAACAAATTTACTAGCAGGCTTAACAGCCGCTTCTATGCTTCTTTTAAACACATTTGGTTTTGCTGCTGAAGAGACTCAACAAGATGCTAATGGTGTTATCTTGTCAGGTTATGACACGGTTTCATACTTCACTAAAAACGCAGCTGTTAAAGGCTACGCTGGTATTTCTGCTACTCATGAAGGGGCTATTTACCATTTCAGTTCTGAGGCGAATCGTGACCTTTTTAAAGCTAACCCTTCTAAGTACGCACCGCAGTACGGTGGTTATTGTGCTTACGGCGCGGCTATCAAGCGTAAATTTTCTATTGACCCAACTGTTTTTGCGATTGTAGACAACAAACTTTACGTTAATAACAGCGCAGCGGTGTCTGAAACGTGGACGGAAGATCGAGACGAGTATATTACTGATGCGAACAAAGCTTGGTTGAAAATCAGATCTACTCCTGCGGCGGAACTGTAAGGCTTATCTGAGCGTTATTAAGCTCTGATAGAGAAAGGGCCTCTAGACCGTATTGGTTTAGAGGCTTTTTTATTGAGTAAAAGAAAACCACGTCCTGAGGACGTGGTCATCTACTGGTTGGCTTTGCCTGCCAGATTTAAGTCTACGTATATACACTTTTGTTGAGTTATCCGCATAACTTTACAAGAGGAAAATATGAGCAGAT
>CALJWL010000009.1 GCA_937974565.1 uncultured Arenicella sp. | reverse complement strand
CCACGACAATCATCGTTAGCCGAGTCACCTAACACCCATTACTCGGCTCGGCTAACAACACAACACTCAGAGGAATTCGATCATGTTGACCCCCGAAATTTTAAACGCACTTAAAGGCTACACGGCTGAAATGAATCAGGCCATTACCTTCGTTTTGCAAACAGGCGAACACGCCAAACGCGCTGAACTGGTCGATTTCCTTACCCAAGTTTCGTCCGTTTCAGACAATTTATCACTTGAAGAGCGTGATGAGAACTTGCGTAGTCCAATCACGTTTTATTTGGAAACGCCTGATGGTCATTCTGGTGTGGTCTTCTCAGGCATACCTAGCGGTCATGAATTCAACAGTCTTATTTTGTCTGTATTGTGGTCTTCTGGCACCGCAATGAAAATAGACAGCACGCTCACAAACACAATTGCAGCCCCGATTAATAGCAAATTGCATTTTGAAGTCTTCATCAGCCTAGATTGCCACAACTGCCCAGATGTATTACAGGCACTGCACCAGTTTGCGTTGATCAACCCCAATATCACCACTGAAATGATTGACGGGGGGTTATTTCGTAACTTAATTGAGGAGCGTGACATTCAAGGCGTGCCAAGCGTGTACCTTAATGGCGAAAAGTTCGCTAACGGCAAAACCGAGCTTAGCACTATGGTTGATACGCTGATTGAGCGTTTCCCTGAAATGCAGAACGCACAAATCATCTCTGAAAAACTGCCATTACAAGACGTGACTGTAATCGGTGGTGGGCCAGCCGGTGTGGCAGCGGCCATTTATAGCGCTCGTAAAGGCTTGGCAGTAACATTAATTGCAGATGTGTTAGGTGGCCAAGTTAAAGACACCATGGGTATCGAAAATCTGATCTCAGTACCTAAAACGACGGGGCCTGAGTTAGTCGCTAATATGCAAGCGCACCTAGCTGATTATGAGATCACGATCAAAGAACACGTGCGAGTCGATGGCGTGGAAAACGGCAACATCAAAACGCTGTCTTTATCTTCAGGCGAACAGATTGACACCAAAACCTTAGTCATCGCAACGGGGGCACGTTGGAGAGAACTTGGCGTACCTGGTGAAAAAGAAAACATCGGTAATGGCGTGGCTTACTGTCCTCATTGTGATGGGCCGTTTTTTAAAGGCAAAGACGTGGCCGTCATCGGTGGCGGCAACTCAGGGATAGAGGCTGCGCTAGATTTGGCGGGTATTGTTAAATCAGTCACTGTGTTCGAATTCATGCCCACACTGAAAGCCGACCAAGTGTTGGTGGATCAAGCTGAAAAAAGAGACAACATCACTATCATTAAGAATGTGGCGACGAGTCAAATTCACGCTCAGAACGGCAAAGTCAGTTCGATTGAATATAAAGACCGAGCCACGAGTGAAGTAATTAATCTGGAATTACACGGCGTATTCGTGCAAATAGGGCTGGTGCCAAACAGCCAGTTTGCTCAAGGCCTGGTTGAGATGAGTCAACACGGCGAGATCATTATTGATGAACGTTGCAAGACTTCCGAACAAGGGATTTTTGCTTGCGGAGACGTCACTACCGTACCTTACAAGCAAATCGTCATTTCAATGGGTGAAGGTTCAAAAGCCTCTCTATCGGCTTTCGAATACCTTTTAACTCATGACGCAAGTGAGGCGCAAAGTCGCGATGGGCTAAGTCACGAAGCGGCAGCATAAACGCCTTAGTTAGAAACATTTGAGCTTAGAAATTAACATTGACTTAATATTAAAAAGCCGCACTCAATAGTGCGGCTTTCGCGTTCTAACGCCTGCAATAAACACGTCTTAGATGACAAACAATAAATTAACAAACAATTCCTACTATCAACACAGACTTTAAATTCTACATCTAAAGAAACTTAGAGATGCGTGTAATAACTTAGATCTACAAGTTATAACCTTACTGCCCCCACAAAAAGAGAACCACAAAAGCCCTCTTAAAGAGTACTTTGTGATTTACATCATCGACTGTAAATAGTTTTGTTCACCTACTTTATGAAACAACTCTATTTGGGTTTCTAACCAGTCGTAATGCTCTTCTTCATTATCTAATATAGACGCAAATAAATCACGACTGACGTAGTCACGTACTTTTTCGCAGTGTTCAACGGCATCTCGGTAGACAGGTATGGCCTCTGTCTCTAACCGTAGGTCACATTCCAACATTTCGAGTACGTTTTGACCGATGTACAGTTTTCCCAAATTTTGCAGGTTAGGTAACCCTTCCAACATCAAAATACGTTCAATCAACATATCAGCGTGCTTCATTTCTTCAATGGACTCTTCGTACTCCTTCTCATTAAGTTTTTCTAAGCCCCAATTTTTGTACATACGGGCATGCAAAAAGTATTGATTGATGGCCGTTAGTTCAAGCTTAAGTGCTTGATTTAGTAGATCGATAACGCCTTCTTGCGCTTTCATAGTCATTTCTCAAGTGATGATGTAAAACCGTATTATAACTCAATTCTTAGATGAAAAAATAGAAAACTTAAAATAAGCTATTGTTTTTAAAGGAAAATATCAAAGATAACGATTCTCATTTCATTTCTCATTTCGACGTTTGAAAATCATTTTCATATCAATCCACGATCAAAGAATGATGTAAGCTAAGCGCTGCACTTAGGGTCTGAGACTCTATAGGTAACTGAATCAACTAAGAAGTTATGCAAAATAAACATATTGTATTTTTAGCCTTGCTTTCGGCTTTTATTGGCTCAGGCGTTACGGCTTTAGTGATGGCATCGCTATCAAACAATGGCATCGACGGTGAAAAATCAACGGTACTGAAGGAAATCAAAGACCTAAAACTCGCTCTTGCCAAGGAGCAAGAGTTTACGCTTAATCTAGAACAGCGCCTATTAACGCAAAGCAACAGATCTGGTTCGGTGCGAGCCAATTCAGTTATCAACACAGTCCCAATACCCGACACCCAACCTGACGACAATGAATCTTCGCCACCAGCTCTCACACGTGAAGAGCGAATTCGTGCGTTTCGCGAACAATCGGTTGCGCGACAACAATCCGAATTTCGGCGCCAAACCTTATTAAACAATGGTTTTGCTGAAGACGAAGCCTCTTGGGTTCTGCAACAAGAAGCTCAAGTCCAATTGGACTCGCTTAATGAGCAGTATCGAGCAAGGCGACGCCAAAGTGAGTTGGACGCAAACAATGGAACCAGAGCTAAAACACAAGCCGAAAAATTGCGAGAGAAACTCGGTGATGACTACTACGAGCGCTACCTCGAAGCTAATGGCTTGCCCACTTCTGTTGGCGTAAATTTGGTACTCGACAATTCTCCTGGCTCTAATGCGGGGCTAAAAGCGGGTGATCGAATTACTTCTTATAATGGAGATCGAGTGTTTAATATTCGTGAGCTTAATGGCTTGACCATTGCCGGTGAGGAGGGCGAGACTGTATTAATTGAAGTGGAGCGTAATGGAAACCCAATACAACTCACTCTACCCAGAGGCCCGATTGGCATTACGGGTGGGCGTGGTCGTTTTTAAATGCAAAAAAACCCAACCCAACTTATCATTACATTCTGAATTCGATCAACGCCTTCAGATTGCTTTCTACCGCTTTAAATCTACTCACACTGAGAAAATGGACTTAAAACACCTTAAAGATGCAATTTTGCGATAACGTAAGCATGATCACTGGGTTTATCCGAATTAACATTAGGCTCCACGCCAATTAATTCATTACCATGAATGATTTCGTATTCGGCTCTGCCCTGTTCAAGCATGGATTTTGAAACTATACCGTGCATCAGTACCTGTAGCTTACCTCGGTGATTGTAATCGTAGCGTTCGTGTTCAGTGAGAGTGAATACTAAATTAGCGCTTTCATCGCCCAATAGAGCCTTCAGCGGTTGACTGTTTTCACCGTCATTAAAGTCACCTGTTACATAGTAATCCATACCAAGCTTATCCAAAGCACTTGTTTCACGTTGAATAACCGCGGCTTGCTGGCTACGAACATCAAGTTTACCATCCACTCCAGGATTAACAGGAGAAAAGATACTTGATTGGTGTCGCTTGGATGCAAGATGCACGTTGATAACGGTTAATTGCTTCTGACTGTACTTTTCAACAAACGCAGTAACCAACGGTTTTCGAGAGCTTTCGAAACACGCTTCGTTTTTGCCTAATATCTTAATGGATTTATCTAACAAGGTTACACGATCAGGGTTATACAAATACCCGTTTCGAATATTGCCGCCCGGTTGCCCACCATCTTCACCCAATACAGGTTTAACATCAATCCACTGGTACTTTTTACCGCTGAGCTGCTCTATGGTTTTGATCAACAACTCGTACGTTTGACTGGCGTCGGTAACCTCGGTTAACTCAGCACCGTCATTATCTTGAATCTCTTGTAACGCTACGATATCAGGTAAATTCGATTGCGATGCCACGGCATGCGCCAGCGAATGAAATCGGCCCTCTCCCCAGTCATCATCAACGTCTTGCCTGGGGTTGGTTACGTGCTTAGCTGATTCAAGGTGCGGATCTAAATTGAAACAATTCAGTGTCATGACTGTCAGCGCCCCATTTGATGGCTTAATACTGGATTTTTTGATGTCGATAACACAGGGTTCCACATCAAAGTCATGACTTACTGCAATTTGATAAGATTCCACTCGATAATTCAGTGGCCCAGCAATCCTGCTTCTCAACTTAGAACCCACATTCAAACGTTGAGAATATCGATAGTGCGTCACTCGAAAGCCAGGGAACCACCGTAAGGGATTGGAAGATTCAACAATAACGCCATTGTGTTCAGTGGTGACCACACCTTCTTCATTAAACTGTTTTTCTAGTGCAACCACGTAATCACCAAACTTATTACTAGGGGCAATAAAGGTGCTTCCAGGTGGAATACTGACCATCATCCCTTCTAGGCTATTCAAGTAACTGGCAAGCTCACCGTTCGGCAAATCCACTTTATCAGCCCTTAGCTCTATGGCCTCAATACCACCACTTTTAATATCAATGGTGTTTAATGATTCAAGATGAATTTGAGTAATCGGTTTTGCATCGTCGTCCTTAAGGTAATTAATGCACTCACCGGTTACTTCCACTTCAGTACCCACCACGGCTTTTAAATCTGGGCTGTAGACGAAAATTGCATCCGACCCCACGCCATCCCAAATTTTATTGGGTGTTTGAATAAAAAAGCCACGCCTAACGGCCCCTGTCACCACACCACGGGTAACAATGACTTGCCCCGCGAATGGGGAGTTCAGCGAATCGCCTTGTATTTCTCGAATGCTTAGCACTCTGCCTCCTAGTTTAACTTTAAGTCTAAGTTCACTTTCTATAAGAGAGTCTCCGACTGAATCTATTTTACCTGTGGCGGACTCTTCGGTCTTTACGTTGCCACTTATTATCACTGTGTTTAACAGCACAACAACGGCTGCCCAGCACATGGCCGCCTTGATTGAACAACGTTTGAGACCCAAATAAAGTCTAAATTCGATTAAGCCAAAACCCTCTAAGTCTCTAACACTTAAACATTGAGTATAACGAAAAAAAGCCAATCGACGTACATCGATTGGCCTCTTAATTGCTCAACTCAAACACTCAACGTTGGCGTTTACGAGCGGCAGTGCTTTATGGTTTTAAGCTCAGGTCAAACTCACTATTCTGCCAGTTGCTCTTTCACTTCATCTAAATCACTGTGTCGAACATCTTGACCTTCAACCAAATAAATCACATTCTCGCAAATATTAACGCAGTGATCACCAATTCGTTCAAGCGAACGAGCAGCCCACATCACATCCAAGCCATCTGAAATATTGTCAGGGTCTTTCTTCATGAAATCAATAAGCCGCATCACAACGCGAGAATACTCTTCATCAATGTCTTGATCTTTGCGCATCACTTTAACGGCTGCACGCGTTTTCATGCGAGCGTAAGTATTGAGTGTTTCGTGCAATAACTCTTTAACGTGTTCTGTCAAAGGCAAAAGACCCTTGAAAGCTTTTTTAGAAGCATCTTGATCCATGGCATGACGTATCATATTTGCAACACGTTCCGCCTCATCGCCAATGCGTTCTAAATCGCGTACGGACTTAGTGGTGGCAATGATAAGTCTAAGGTCGCCTGCCGCTGGGTTACGACGCGCTAAAATCTGTGTGCATTCTTCGTCAACTTGCATCTCCAGATCATTAATTTCGTCGTCCAAAGTATCAACATCAACAATAGCCGAACTCTCGCCATCACGCAGTGCGTTTTGCACTTTATCCAGTTGCCTTTCGACCAAACTGCCCATTTTAAGAACACGAGACCGAATCTCGTCTAACTCTTCATCAAATTGGCGAGATATGTGCCCGCCTACACGAATTTTGTTATTCATGATTTTCCTTTAACATTCCTGTTCTAGCCAATACGGCCGGTAATGTATTCTTCAGTCAACTTGTGTTTGGGGTTTGTGAATACCGCTGATGTATCATTAACTTCAATCAATTTTCCGAGGTGAAAATACGCGGTTCTCTGCGACACTCGTGCCGCTTGTTGCATCGAGTGCGTTACGATACAAATAGTGAAATTTTCACTTAACTCATGAATCAACTCTTCTACCGTTGCTGTTGCAATGGGGTCTAGCGCTGAACAAGGTTCGTCCATTAAGATCACTTCAGGGTTCACAGCAATGGCGCGAGCTATGCATAGACGCTGTTGTTGCCCACCAGACAAGCCCGTTGCCGGCTCATCTAAACGTTCTTTTACTTCTTTCCATAGGCCGCAACGACGCAGGCTTTTTTCCACCAGCTCATCCAGCTCCACTTTATTATCAGTCAACCCATGAATACGCGCACCATAGGCCACGTTTTCATAAATAGACTTAGGAAATGGGTTGGGTTTTTGAAAAACCATGCCAACCCGAGCGCGCAATTCAACAACATCGATCTTTTTATTGTAAATGTCTAAGTCATCAAGCATGAGTTGCCCAGTCACTCGACAAATATCGATGGTGTCATTCATGCGATTCAAACAACGTAGAAACGTTGACTTACCACAACCGGAAGGCCCGATCATTGATATCACTTGGTTCTTACCAATGTCTAAGTTAACGTCAAAGATCGCTTGTTTCTCACCATAAAACACGTTTGTATTACGAACGTGCATTTTGGGATCTTTCAAGAGCGGTTCGCCCACCGTTTGATAAGTCTCTTTTGCGATTTCTGACATAGTATTGTGTGCTGTGTTCATTTGAATTTTACCGGATAGCGTAGCAGCAATGTGATTACCAGCGGCGCTCAAGTCGCTTACGCAACCATACAGCCAAACTGTTCATGAAAATGAGAAAGGCCAACAAGACCATGATAGCAGCGGATGTTTTTTCCACAAAGGCGCGCTCAGGACTATCCGACCATAGAAATATTTGCACCGGCAATACCGTTGCGGCGTCCGTAACAGTAGCTGGAGCGTCTACAATAAATGCGACCATTCCAATCATCAAGAGCGGCGCCGTTTCACCAAGCGCTTGTGCCATGCCTATAATAGTACCTGTTAGCATACCAGGCATTGCTAAAGGCAATACGTGATGCACCACGGTCTGCACCTTTGATGCTCCCATGCCTAACGCAGCATCTCTAATTGATGGGGGCACGGCTTTAATGGCGGCTCGACTGGAAATAATAATTGTTGGCAGCGTCATTAACGTCAACACAAAGCCACCGACCAATGGCACTGATCTGGGCATGCCAAAGAAATTGATAAACACCGCCAAGCCTAACAAACCGAAGATCACCGATGGTACAGCGGCCAAATTATTAATATTAACTTCGATGAAATCGGTAATCTTATTTTTCGGAGCAAACTCTTCAAGGTAAATAGCGGTTGCTACCGCAATGGGAAAAGAAAGAATCAGTGTCACAAACAACGTTAGTATTGATCCCATTACGGCACCGCGAATACCCGCAAGTTCAGGTTCCCTTGAATCTGCATTCGAAAAGAGAATGGTATTAAAGCGTTTTTCGACCACACCGGCTTCTACGTATTTTTCCACCATGCTTATCTGAAAATCACTGAGGCGGCCTATTATTTCGCCTTCTTCCAGGTCACGACCATAACTATGCTTATAGTAGGTATCAAAGTCATCATCAGCGATCATGGATACGGTTTGGGTTGTACCTAAGATAGTTGGATCAGCCAATACCATGTCACGCAAGATTAAGGGTGCATCACTGGTAAATAACGCGTAAAGTGCGCGCTTATCACGCCGTCCTGTGACATCGGGGTTTTGCTCGCGCAAGCTTTTCTTAAAAAATGACCCAAAGCTGGCTGCTTTGATTTCTTTTTCCGAACTTGATTGATTAATGCCCAGTTTGTCTTCATCGAAAGTAACTTCGATATTGATGTAAGTCTGAGTAAACGCACCGATGCCCTTACTGATAATGTCAGTAAAGAGAAACAATACGCAAGCCAATCCAAAACCAATGGATAAACGCCCAAACCATTTAAACCTTGATTCCGCTCGATGTCGTTTTGCCAGCCGAGCGGTGCGCTTTTCTGATATAGATACTGAATTAGTCATACTGTTCTTGATATTTCTTTACAACTCGCAGGGCAATGACGTTTAACGCCAATGTGATAATGAATAAAAATAGACCTAAAGCAAAGGCCGCCAATGTTTTTGCACTGTCAAACTCTTGATCACCGACTAGCAGTGTCACAATTTGCACTGTGACCGTGGTCACGGCTTCCAGAGGGTTAACGGTGAGATTGGCTGCCAATCCTGCGGCCATTACTACGATCATGGTTTCGCCAATGGCACGTGACGCCGCTAACAAGATCCCGCCCACAATTCCTGGCAACGCCGCCGGAAATATAACTTTTGTAATGGTTTCAGACTGAGTCGCACCTAGACCGTACGACCCATCACGCAAACTCTGTGGCACCGCATTAATCACATCATCAGAAATCGACGAAACAAATGGGATGATCATTACGCCCATCACTATTCCGGCGGCTAAGGCGCTTTCTGATGACACGTTTAAAGACGCTAAAAATTCATACCCATTCTCAGCCCCCCAATCACGCACCCCATCCCCAACATTACGAATGGCTGGGGCGACCGTCAACGCGGCAAAAAAGCCATAAACCACAGTGGGAACACCAGCCAAAATTTCTAAGGCGGGTTTAACAATACCTCGAACTCTATTTGAGGCATACTCAGACAAATACACCGCTGACATCAGCCCTACTGGGACGGCAATCAACAGTGCAATAAAAGAGATCAATAACGTTCCCACGATCAGCGGAATCACCCCAAATGAGCCTGACGCACCCGCTTGATCAGCTCTAATTGCTATCTGAGGGCTCCAATGAGTACCAAAAAGGAACTCATCAATGGGAACTTTCCGGAAGAATTGAATGGATTCAAATAACACCGAAAACACAATACCAAACGTGGTAAAAATGGCGATCGTTGAACAGACAATCAATGTGCCGTTGAAAATTCGTTCAACGGCATATCGAGCATTGTTTTCGGCTCGTACTGCCCTAAAACCAAGTAAACCGCCGATTACCAACACGATGATGGCCAAAACAGGCATCGCCTGAACACTGGTGTTATTTAAGCTCTTTAATTTTTCGATGGCTGGTTGGTAAGCTTCATCCAAAGCGCCGCCGCCAATACCTATGGCCGCATTATTCACTTGGCTCATAACCAAACCAAAGTCTTCATCGCTTAACTGTTTCGCTTCATCTGGCAAGGTGGCGCGCACAAGTGAATCGATGATGGCCCCATCGAAGATAGACCACAGCGCTATCAACAATAGAGCCGGCAATAGGGCCCATAAGCCCATCAAACTCGCGTAGTAATTTGGTAAGGCCGCCAGATTGCGTACCCCACCCACCGGCTTCGCGATTTGATAAGATTGAGTACGCCCCAGCATGTAAGCCAAAATGGCCCCAGCTAACACGACAATTAATAGAGTGGATAAAGACATTCGTACAATTTACTCTTGCAGATTTAAGGCTAAAGTAGGTAGCCGCACTTTAGTCGTTATGCGCCACTTACTGTGTGTATTTTATGACCAGCGTTAATGTTAGAACTGGAATTTTAGATGTCGAAGTTTACAGTAAGATTGCTAAATAAAGAAAATACAAAAAAGGGTGAGTCTCAAGACTCACCCTTTGAAACGCATTAGGTTTGCTCTACGCTCTAAAAACCTGCATGCAAAGCTTGTTTCGAGAGCAAAGTATATACCGTTTTTGAGTCTATATTCGTCTTTTCAAAAACAGGCATTTCTAATGCTAAGGCCTTATAGTTCCAAACTTTTTAAGCTTTTGGCAGAATCAGCAAGTTCTTCGAACTTATCTTCACTTAGCGGAATTAGCCCTTTATCAATCAAATAGCCGTCAGGACCAATCGCGTCTTCAGAGACGAACGCATTCAAATACTCTTCGATACCAGGAACAACGCCAATGTGTGCTTTTTTAACATAGAAGTAGAGCGGGCGACTTACTTTGTATTCGCCACCAGCAATGGCGTCAAACGTGGGCGCTTTGCCGTCAATCACTGAACCTTGAACTTTGTCTGAATTTTGGTCAAGGAAACTAAAACCAAAGATACCCAAAGCGCTTGGGTTAGCCACCAACTTGTTGACGATTAAGTTATCGTTTTCACCGGCCTCGATGTAAGCACCATCTTCACGCACAGAACGACCAATAATTTTCACTACGTCTTTGCCCTTAGCTTTAGCGCCTTTCTTATCAACAGCCGCAGCCCAAGCCGCTTCAGCACCCAACTTCTTAACAAGCACAGCGATTTCATCTTTCTGGTCTGCTTTTAACTTGCGAAGCTTTTTAATATCGTCAATTTTACGAGCGCCGCCTTCAAGAGCCAACTCAGCAAACGCATCGCGAGTACCAGACGTTGGTGGTGGGCCCAATACTTCAATTTTAGTTGCTGGCAATGCCGCATTGACGTCTTTCCATGTCTGATTTGGGTTTTCGATTAGTTTGCCATCTGGGCCTGGAACCAATTTAGCAAGGGCAAGGTAGATATCCTTGCGTGTCAATTCCATCGGCTCACTGCCTTTTGCATTGGCAAGCACAATACCATCGTAACCAATCAACACTTCAATAATGTCGGTGACGCCATTTTTTTGGCATTTTTCAAACTCACTTTGCTTAATACGACGAGACGCGTTTGTAACATCCGGGTTTGCTTCGCCAACACCTTTACAGAAGAGTTTCAATCCACCACCAGAACCGGTTGATTCTACTTTAGGTGCTTTGAAATCAGAAGATTTACCAAAACGCTCAGCAACAACGGTTGCAAAAGGGTAGACCGTAGATGAGCCTACGATGCTAATGGTATCACGCGCAGACGCTACAGAAATGTTGGCTACAGTTGCCGCGGCGACTAAGCCATATGCTAGTTTTTTCACAGTTATCTCCTATTGGGGACAGATTAGATTTATCTCAAAACTGGGCATATCCTAGTTGCCGCTTATGACAGTTATATTACAACCCCAAGCTCAATTGAAAACAACCTAAAAAAACTCATCCGAAAAATATAATTTTCAACTAATATCAGTAACTTGCAACAGAATATTATTGATGGATTTTTAGTTTTTTGCTGCCTTTGAAATCTCTTGCACAAGAACATAAGGGGCAACCACAACCGACCATAACTCAGTATTATCAACATACCACTGTCTGGCTTGATCGTTGCTCGGCTGGCGTACGTCTAAACACTGCAGCAGAGGCTCAAGCTGATCGACTTTATCTTCAGCGAACAAAGTAGCAATTTCGATCAGGTCTAAGTTTGATGAAATTTGCATAACGGCTCCTTGAGCAAAAAAACGCTGTAACTCATGCCAATGGATCCGGGCCGTTTCGCTGTGTAATTTGTGTTTGATGGATTCAAACTCAATGGTGGTATTTTCAAGCATATGGTTAGCGGTACTGCTTCTAGGGAGTCTGCAATTAAGCCTAAGGCCACGCACTTACTCTAACTAAAAAACCCCAATGCCAAATGGCATCGGGGCTAGTGTGATTTTACGTCTGTGTTTACTTTCTGTATTTACTTAAAGTGTTAACAGTGTAGAGCACTAAGGCTCAATAGTAAAAATCATGGATCGTTAGACTTCTTGTTAAAGAGAGTAATCGCCTATTGATTAGCCGACTTGACGGCTTCTTCAGTTTTATCAGATACCATTTCTTTGGTGCCTTCAACGGCGTCACTGGCCATGTCTTTGGCGCCTTTGGCTATATCAGAGGCACCCTCAGCCACCGCTGAGCCCGCGTCTTTCGCCATATCAACTGCATCTGAAGCGCCTTCCGCTATCGCAGAACCCGTCTCTTTTGCCATGCCAGCCGCGCCTTCAACGGCATCACCGGCCATGTTTTTTGCGCCCTTGGCCATATCAGAGGCACCCTCAGCCACCGCTGAGCCCGCGTCCTTCGCCATATCAACCGCACCTGAAGCACCTTCGGCTACCGCAGAACCCGCCTCTTTTGCCATGCCAGCCGCGCCTTCAACGGCGTCACTGGCCATGTTTTTTGCGCCTTTGGCCATATCAGAGGCACCCTCAGCCACCGCAGAACCCGCGTCCTTCGCCATGTCAACCGCGCCTGAAGCGCCTTCGGCTACCGCAGAACCCGCCTCTTTTGCCATGTCGGCTGCACCCTCTGCAACGCCTGAAACCGCTTCACTGGCATTGGAAGCCATCTCTTTAGCACCTTCAGCCACTCCACTGGCAGCCTCGCTTACCGACTCCGTCGCTGAATCAACCGCGTCAGCAGTCGCGTCTACCGCATTAGATGCCGCTTCTTTAGTTGCATCAATCGCATTGCTGATTGACGAGGACTCTTCAGAGTTTCCACATGCAGCTAAACCCACAATGACCGCTAATGAAGCTGCTAGTTTTACCGTTGATTTCATAGGTATTTCCTCTCAAAAATATTGGATTATTTGTTTTATTTTCACAGTCCCTATTCTTGTCACATATTTGCGATAAGCGCAAGGAAACAAGCGAACATTGATCTTTTAATTATCACGGCCTACAAAATTGTCGGCCAATAACCTGAAGTAGACTACGTTTAAACACTCATGATGCGCAAGGCCATAAAGCCGCTATTTAAAGAACTTAACAGTTTGATCAATTTTCAGGCACCGCATCTCAAACGTAACAATACGGCAATTTATTAAAATGCACATGAAATAAAACCGCCCCATAAAAGCATACAAAGGCATTTGAAAAACGCACGAACGCTCTTAACAATAGCTCGCACATTACAAACTCGACAATTCTTCGTTAACGCCCTTAACAATGTTGATTAATAGGAAGCTTTGGTGTAAAACTGCTGCTCGATTTTTCAGGCGGCCCATAACTCAGTCTTAATTGACAAAAGTTTGATAGCCCTTTTTGGCCTACCGCGGGTTAAGCAACCCGCGAGTCAAGATAAACAGGGTGCCCAACAATTGAATAGATTGGTATTAAAGTGACTAAAAAAACGACAAGTAAAACGGCCGACACGGCCGACAACACCATTCATGGAATTGCACCGTACAAAGAAAAGGCGCGCGAAAAATACATGAACCCCAAGCAGATGGAACATTTTCGCAGCATCCTTGTGGCATGGAAACAAAACTTGCTTGAAGAAGTCTCACGCACCATTCATTTGATGCAAGATGAAAATATTAATCACCCTGACCCTAATGATCGAGCCAGCCAAGAAACGGACATGTCATTAGAGTTACGAAACCGTGACCGTGAACGTAAACTGTTGAAGAAAATCGATCAAACCATCACCCGAGTAGACAGTGATGACTACGGCTGGTGTGACCGATGCGGTATTGAAATCGGCATCCGCCGTTTAGAAGCTCGACCTACGGCAGAATTATGTGTTGACTGTAAGACTTTAAATGAAATTAAAGAACGGCAAATGATATAAGCCTATTAATAGGCCTCTCTATTGTACGATTAACTGACATAAGAAATTATGTTTCTGAAATGAGGTTGAAATCGTATTCATATGACGTAATACGCACTTAAATTAGTGTTTATCTCTACGTTTAAAATAAATCAGGTCGATTTGAAAAGCGTTTGACTGTATCGATTAATTTGACTGTATCAATTAAAAAGGGGAGCTAACTGGTTGGCGCCCTTTTTTCTTGCCGTGTTTTGTTTTTTATTAACACAGACGAAACGCGTATTTACTTCTCAGGCATTCGGTTTAAGTGCGTATAAACGTAACACGAATCTCAACCAAGTTCGGCTTTTCATCCTCTTTTTCTGCGTTGATTTGACTGATGTCCACCCCGTAATTTTTATATAGATTATCAATCCACTGAACCCACTTATTAAAGTCCGCTGACTCTAACACCACTCGAACATTGCCATTGTCTTGATTAGGCACCATTTGTTGAATCGCGCTTCTCAGGCCTGCTTGATTCGCCGTTTGTTCAACAACCGACAGCAGCGATTGGCCGGCACCTCGAACGGCCCTCTTACGACTCTCTGTTGAACCACCTTTCGCCATATCCGCCACCCGCTGCTCCATCCAGACCGAGTTGACTCTCATATTACCAACCGACTCCTCCATGAATGATAATGATTTCTGCCATGGCTGCCAAATCAGTGCGTAGAACAATATAACGGCAACGGCAATGCTGCCATAAAGCAACACGGCTCGTTCACGTGGTTCAAGAGAGGCCCAATATTCTTTGATTTTCTGCGTCATAAGAAATTAATTTTTTTGCTTAACACTGTATATTGCGACTACTTTGCCGTCTTCAGCAGACGAACCTTGCAAGCTCGCGGTAAGCGACCTGCGACCATTGAGCTGCTTTGTTAACGCATCAACCTGAGAAAAATCATTGAGCAAACAAGTAAGCACTAACTCTTCATTTTGATACGTCATTTCCAGCAACTCCGCCTGCATTCGTTTCAAAACCGTAGCGGCTTCAGCCAGAGCCGAGTGAACACTGCGTTCGATGGCCTTAGACTGACCTTGATTAATGGCACGCTCCAAAAAGCTTCGAGCTTCTCCGCCGTCGATGCCTCTCACTTCAGGATGCGTACTGGCCAAAATATTAAGCATCTTTTGGTCCAGACTTGCGATCTCCGCTTTCAATGAAAAATACCTGTAAACGTCGTGGCTCAAAAACAAACCAATCGCAACAAGTAACATGGCCGCTGGCTTTAAAAATGCACGTTTTCCCATGCCCGACACTCTGGGAAGGTAGTCGTCACCCCACAAGTCTATTTTAGGTTCCTCACCGTACTCTAGCCAATGCCGCATCTTGTCGCCAAACGGCCAATAACGAAAATCTCGGCTTGGATGCTCTTCAATGAGCTGTTTTGTGAGTTCCTCGCTGTTTACGGCAACCGTGTCTGCCATAGGTACGTCCATCAGAAACACTTCCACCAGACTGTCATCAATACTCACACCACCAAGGTCTGCGTGCCTCGCTAACGCACCCTCTTCTGTGAATGCGATGGAACACCTAGCCGCGTCATGAAATGGCACTAACGCGTGATCGGGGACCAGCTGCAAGACGGGCAAGCGATGATCGTTTGCCAACGCCTGCCAATATTTCATTTTATCTTTTGATACCGACAACACTTGAACTTGCGTAGCCGCGCGCCAGTCAGGACACACAAAGTGAATATTGTTCACATCTTCGGATATGGAGTCTTCAAGTGCAAACGGCAAAGCCAGATTAAATTGCTTGCGAGTCTTTGTGGGCAAATTAACTGAATGAGTGGTTACCCACTCACCTGGAATAACGCCCACAGCATCGTCGTCGTCGCCTATGGGGTATTCTGTTAATGAGGTCACTTCGCCAAAGGCTTCAACCAAGTCTCCATTGACCCTAGCCCACTCATAGGGCGGTTCTAATTTAACGTAAATCTTCATTATTTTCGGACTCGTCAGTGCCGGTATCACCGGCAGGCTCCTCTTTACATACCGTGTCTTGCTCACGACTTAACACACTTATCGTTTGGTCGCTGAGTGTGTCAGGGTTTGCACTCGCACGCAACACAATGGTGCGGGTACAAACTTGATAATCACCTAATTCGACCTTAGTGTTGATCTGAAAGAACTGACTGTTCACTTGCAAGGTATTGGTAAATGCGGCGGTGCCTGGCGATGCTCCATTGATAGCGGAATAGGCCTGTTGCACGTCGGCTGGTGAGAAACCTTGAAAACCAGGCTGCTCTTTACGAGCCAAAAAACCGATGACGGATGACGTATCTGCCACAACTCCCGGTGTTAATGACGCCATTACTTCGGGAGACACGGAATTTAAATTAATACGCGAATTCTGCACAGGTAAAACCGTGACAAAGGGCCGCAGTTTACGGATTGTCTTTTTTGAAAAGCCTTTTACGTACTTCAATTCGCCAAGGCTGTTTAGAGGCTGATCAGCAGCAAAGTAAGGCGTGGATTTAATTTGATAATCGCGGCTTTCCGCACCCAAACCGGTAATGTCATCGCCGGTATCCAGCCAATCTACCAAAGCTGAATACAAGTTGACTCTGTCTTCTTCAAACTCGCCAATCTCCAGAAGCTGTAACAAATTAAGAAAAATGCGACGTTGATCTTGCGGCTTTACCGCTTGTCTATCTTGAGTACCTTCTGCTGAGGTGGGGCTTACCAAATTATTAAGATTAAAACGCCCCTGAAGGTCGTCAATGGTCACTTCAATCGTATCAATACCAAAATCAATGGTCGCGTCTTCCTCCTCCTCTTCTTGCCCTAAAGCCAAGGTTGGGGTTAGCGAGAAACTGTCTTGTTCATCTTCATCTAACTCTTTCTCAGGCCGACCGAACCTGGCCCACTTTTCGTATTCATGATCAATTTGCCTATTCGCATCTTCATGCAGCACCCTTAAGGCCCACGCGTTTAAGCCTTGTGAATAATGCAAGCTTTGTTCAACGACACGCTGATTACCAGTTTGGCGTATCAATATGTGCTGTTCCTCAAGCATCAATGCCAATAGAGTAATCATTAAGACGACAATACCCACCACCATCAACATGACCAAGCCTTTTTGTTGTCTAGGGAAACGCTTGCGAGGAGCCTTTTTTGTCATTTGTTTGCTCATTACCCGCATTATAATTCAGGGGCTGGGTTATCTAAGACATTCGACGGTGGATCACCATCCTCGTCGGCATCAAGAGGGGTCGGTTCATCTGGCGCAGTTATGTTTGCCTGAGCGGCTTCCTCTCGATCCCCCCCAAGCATGGTAAAAGCACGCTCGTAGTCAATGCCGCTTTGCATCTGCACTGTTATTTTCAGCATGTTCGGCAGTCGAGTCTCTTCATTCCATCGTTTACTTTCTGAGTCTCGCCCATCTTCAATACTTAATACTTTTACCTCGACGTCTTTCACGCCGTCCAATAAGGCTTGCCGATAAATTCGAGTATCCCCGTCAGGGTCCATGACCGGGTACTGCACCCGAGATAAGGTGTTATCTTCAAACAACCATTTTACTCGACGAGGAACGCCGCTTCCGTCAAGATTAAAATCTTGATAACTGGTGGTTAATTCGAATACGCTGTTGTCGCCCACAAGTAAAGTAGAGTCTGCCGCCTGCCCAAATTCATCTTTTCCCAGTCGGTTTACGGCGTAGCTCAAATCACGAGACATGAAGAGAAACGTTTTTTGCAAGGCGGCGATGGAGTCGTTTTTTTTACTCACTCGCTCTCGAATATCCAAAAACTGGATCAGTGCGGGAAAAGCAATCGCCGCTATTAACGCAAAAATGGCAATAGCCACCATAATTTCAATTAAGGTAAAGCCTCGACTCGTCGACTCGTTTTTGAAATTCCCAAACAAGGCTCTCCATCCCCCCACCTTAATGCTATTCGCCACAGATACAGGTTGAGGTTCGGCTTTAAAAGCTTTTGACACGCAACAACACTTATCACACTGAACAAGCCTCATTGAAAGTTCTCGGTAATCGCCGTGGTGTACGAAACGTAAGGTGATTTATTGCTGGCATTGTCATCAAAAACATCCACATCCAATAAAAAAACCCGCTCCACGTCAGTTTTAGTGATTTTAGCCCGAGAGCGCCAACGATAGCCCCCCATTTTGACACGCTCTGTTTTATTGCCGGTTTTCACCTTATCGGTCTCGGATGCAAAGCGTATCTCGGCGATGTGGTTGCTGGCCACCCATGATGCTAGCACCCTCTTTTCTATCTCTGTGATATTCCCAATATAACTGGTCGTAACCTGAATGACGGTCACAATACCAAGCGCAACAAACACCAGAGCCACCATCACTTCAATTAACGTGAAACCTTGCTGGGGGTGGCTGTCAGTTCTAGACTCACAAAAACCGTGATGCCGACTGGCCGTTCTTTTAACGTAGAAAGCACTCATACATTGTCCGTGGACATCAAAAAAAGTTTGAAGGCTTCACATCAAACCCCAAAACGCCTTCGTCATTTAATTGCACAATAAAATCATCCTCATCACCGCCAAACCGTGTTTGAAATGGGGTGATTTCACCCAGCGCCGTTATATACACTCTGGGTTCTACTTGGGAAGGCACTTGTGCTTGCTCTTGTTCTTCTAAATCCTCAATATCCTCATCATCTTCTTCATTAAACTCCTCAAACACGTCCCACCTTAGCTTGACGCTTTCATGTAGGTGTCGTGTCCTTAAAAGAGTATCAGGAACACTTTGCTCAGAGCCGCCTAAAACAATAAACCCATAATGCTTACCCTTTTCATTCATCTGTAATGCAAAGGTCTTTCCAGAAATGAGGGCTTCGTCTCGCACTTCATTCACCACGGCAATAAATCGCTGTGCTTCAAGCTTCGCATTACGATCACTGTTGCTCTGAATTGAGCCGACAATCAGCGCAGATAAGACGGCAAAAATGGCCACGCCAACCATCACCTCAATCAGTGTGAAGCCTTCTTGGTATCCGCGTCTTGCGGGCGAGTTTCTGACTTTAAATGGCTTATCCAAGGAATTATTGCGCAACTATTATGTATGACTGAATGGTATCACCACTAACACTAGACAAAAACTTATTAAACCCATAGTAACAATGCACGCAACGGTTTTAATAGAACAATGGCAAACTCAGTTGAAGAACTCTACTTAAGCTTGGTGTACTTGGTTTGATTTCCACGAGCTTTTTCCACAGGGTACTTACGTGCATTTTTTTGTATTTTTTGTTCCGCCGCACAGATCAGGTCAATGTCTAAGATATCAGCCAGCCGTGTAAGGTAAATAAACACATCGGCCATTTCATCTCGCACTTCCGCCTTAAGCTCGTCAGTTAACGAATTCGACTCTTCTTGCGTTAGCCATTGAAAGTGTTCAATCAGTTCGCCAACCTCACCTGAGAGAGCCATCACGATATTTTTAGGTGACTGATAAGGCTGCCACTCACGCTCTTCAACGAATCGCTTCACCTTCAGTTGCACATCTTCGATTGTTTTCAATTGTGTTTACCGCACAGCATGTGCTGGTTCCTGATATTAAGTCATTATCGTGTTACTAGAAGTCTGTTAAGGCAAATGAAGACTCTAGTCTAACTTACAGAAAAGGCCCGCCATAGCGAGCCTTTTCCACATCACGGCCTTTCGGCTTTGATGTAAAAGCTAATCGTTATCAACGGCTTTCATCGATAAACGAACTCGACCTTGACGATCGACTTCAAGCACCTTAACAGTCACTTCGTCGCCTTCAGATAAATGATCTGATACGTTTTCAACACGCTCTTGCGAGATTTGTGAGATATGAACCAAACCGTCTTTTCCAGGCAATACATTCACAAACGCACCAAACTCCATGATCTTGACCACTTTACCAGTGTAAACGCGATCGACTTCAATATCGGCGGTAATTTCTTCTATGCGTCGACGTGCTTCAGCGCCAGCAGCGCCATCAACAGACGCCACATTAACCGTACCATCGTCTTCTAAATCGATAGTTGCGCCAGTTTCTTCACATAACGCACGAATAACCGCTCCACCTTTACCAATGACGTCACGGATCTTATCTGGGTTGATCTTAAACGTGATGATGCGTGGCGCGTGATCTGACATTTCTTCACGTGGCTTATCAATAACCTTACCCATTTCACCCAAAATATGAACTCGGGCGTCTTTAGCTTGCGCCAAAGCTTGAGTCATTATTTCTTCGGTAATGCCATCAATTTTAATGTCCATTTGCAACGCGGTAATGCCTTCAGGCGTTCCTGCCACCTTAAAATCCATATCACCGAGGTGGTCTTCATCACCTAAAATATCCGTCAATACAGCAAAGTTATCGCCTTCTTTGATCAACCCCATTGCGATACCGGCAACAGGCGCTTTGATTGGCACACCTGCGTCCATCATCGCTAACGACGAACCACACACAGAAGCCATGGAACTTGAGCCGTTTGATTCAGTGATCTCTGAAACCACACGAATGACGTATGGAAACTCTTCTGCGGTTGGCAATACCGCTTGCACACCACGGCGGGCAAGACGACCGTGACCAATTTCACGGCGTTTTGGCGAACCCACTCGCCCTACTTCGCCAACCGAATACGGAGGGAAATTGTAGTGCAACATAAAACGATCGGTAATATCGCCTTCCAGTGCATCTATGCGTTGTGCGTCTCGCTCAGTGCCTAGTGTGGCCACTACCGCAGCTTGTGTTTCACCACGAGTAAACAAGGCCGACCCATGAGTGCGCGCCCAAATACCGGTGCGAACATTAATCGGACGAACCGTGGTCGTATCACGGCCATCAATACGTGGCTCACCAGCAATGATGCGGCCACGAACAATGTCTTTCTCTAAGCCTTTGAACGCAGCATTAACCGCATCGATCTCCGCTACTGAAGAATCATCATTGAGCAATGAACTCAATACGTTGCTGTGCGCTGCTGAAATTTTGGCCACGCGATCAACCTTACTTGCGGTGGAGAACGCGTCTTCTAAGGCCGCTTTGGAAAGCTCAGCCACTTTAGCCGTTACTGAAGTGTCTTCCACTGCTGGGGTCCACTCTTTCATTGGCTTATTCACCTCAGCCGCCAACTCTTGAATGGCTTGAATGGCTTTTTGTGATTCTTTATGGCCGTACATTACGGCACCCAACATAACGTCTTCAGAAAGAATGTTTGCTTCTGATTCAACCATTAAAACAGCGTCTTGAGTGCCTGCAACAACAAGATCAAGATCAGAAACCGACAACTGTTCCATGGTTGGGTTTAGTAAATAATCTCCGTTCACGTACCCCACTCGGGCTGCGCCAACAGGGCCATTAAATGGAATGCCTGAAGTCGCCAAAGCGGCCGAAGCGCCAACCAAAGACACAATTTCCGTATCAATATTGGGGTCAATAGACAGAATGGTAATAACAACTTGAACGTCATAACCAAAACCTTTGGGGAACAGAGGGCGCAATGGTCGGTCGATCAAGCGACACGTTAAAATTGCTTTCTCAGAAGGTCGGCCTTCGCGACGAAAGAAGCCACCAGGAATCTTACCGGCCGCGTAAGTGCGCTCTTCGACATCAATCGTAAGAGGCATGAAATCTCTAGGCTCACCGGACATTTTATTAACAACGGTGACCATAACTTGGGTGTCGCCACAGCTGGCGATAATGGCTGAATCAGCCTGACGAGCAATTTCGCCTGTTTCTAATTTGAATTCGTATTCGCCGAATTGAAAGGTTTTCGTTACCTTTGACATACTTTTTACCTATAAATTAATCCGCTCTCACACCCTATTGTGATCGAGCTTCCTACAATTGGCCCTTAACAATTTTTCTATTTAGAACTTTCTAAATATGGGCCAGCCTATCAAACAGAAGCCGTTTTAAAGTCGCTTCAAATAAACTTGAATCTTTTCTAACGCTTGCTAATGGCATGCATCGCTTACATTGCGGCTTAAACTATAAAGGCCCGATCTTACGATAGGGCCTTTATAGAATCTTTCTCTTATCTTACTTACGCAAGCCTAATCGCTTAATAAGTGATCGATATCGTTCTACATCGTTGCGTTTCAAGTAATCAAGCAATTTACGACGACTGTTTACCAAACGCAGCAAACCTTGGCGCGAGTGATGGTCGTGAATGTGCTCTTTGAAGTGTGGCGACAGGTCTTTAATGCGAGCCGTCATCAATGCGATTTGAACTTCTGGTGACCCAGTATCGCCTTCTTTAACTTGATACTCTGCAACAATAGCAGCCTTATCTGTAGCATTTAATGCCATGATTAATTCCTCTTCATTGAGAGCCATTGAGTCGGCTCTACCGTTAAACAAACCACATTCCCTGAAGGGTGGAAATGGGCGAACAAGTGCTATAACCATCGGTTGCAGCAGGCGTGTATTCTAACCATTTGGCTATGAAAAGCACGACCATTTTGGCAAAAATACGACTTTATCCCCAATTTAATCAAAAAAGTGCCGACCTCACCGCTTCTGTCGGAGTTAAATCGGAGTGAAAAGCCGCTAAGATTGAGTACCCAACCTTAGCTTTATTTAGTACCAACGAATATTTTATACGTCTTGATACGCCCATTGCTCAAGACTTCTCCTAAGGCAAAGAGCCGACCATCAGACCGGTAAAGGCGTGTTAATTCCGTCGTGCTAAGGCCCTTGGCATCGGTTGGCTTACCGCACAGCAAACTATCCACTTGTTGGTCCGAGATTTCCAGATGAGGCATATCCGGTATCAGACTGTCTATGGGCAGCAACAACCGTTCAAGGCTAGGCGCTTCGCGCCCAAAATCGACTAATGAATTCAGGGCATGAGCCGAAGACACGTTAATCGATTTTATATCAGTGCGCCTTAACTCAATCACATGCGCGCCACAGCCCAGCACCTGACCTAAATCATGCCCTAATGAGCGTATGTAAAAACCGCTGGAGCAATGCACATCTAACCGCACTAGATTATCCGCCAATCGCTCAGCCTCTAGACTAAAGACCGTCATGTTCCGAGCAGGGCGTTCAATGTTCTCACCTCTACGAGCCAACTTATACAAAGGCTGCCCATCTTTCTTCAAAGCACTGTACATGGGCGGTACTTGTTTTATCGACCCTCGAAACTGACCTAGTACTGATTGAATCTGCTCATCAGTCACGTTAACTGGCTTGGTTTCAGTTACCTGCCCTTCCGCGTCCAGCGTATCAGTGACTTCTCCGAGCTTGATGACCGTTGTGTATTTTTTATTTGAGCCCAGCAAATACTCACTTACCTTTGTTGCTTGGCCAAAGCAGATGGGCAGCAAACCAGTTGCCAGAGGGTCCAATGCCCCGGTATGACCGGCTTTATGAGCGTTGAACAACCATTTCACTTTCTGCAACGCGGCATTCGAACTCATGCCAAGGGGTTTGTCCAACAACAGCACGCCGTGTATTGGTTTACTTTTACCTCTCAATTGAGACACCTCATTCACCCTCAACGACTAACAAGACAAGTCAAACGACGAATGAAAATCACGATTCATTTTTTTTGCTGACGCGTGCATAGAGTAGATCAACTTTAACGCTTTATGTTTGCGCCAAGAATCATCATAGACAATGTCCTTTCTGTTGCGCATGATAAAAGATTTATTGCCAATGCCAATGTGTGAATCGCTATGATCGATATTAGCCACCAGATCTGACGTGTCAACAACACCCCGAGCCAAGTAAGCGAGTACTGCGGCAGGGTCATTACAAAGCTCTTCATATATAGACAAACGATAATCAATTTTTTCGTTTAACAAATAAGATTTAAGCTCCTGGTTTGCACCGACCCAGTAATTAAAATGTCGCACCACATTCAAAATGGGTTGGAGCATAAAATTCGTGGCATTTGGAGAAGTTTGATTCTTCCGGATCATAGACGCCGCAAACGATCTTGCATCTTTAACGGCAAACACAACTCGGACATCTTGCACTAACGCCCCCGACGACTTAGCCACATAACTCCGCCAATTATTCAGTCCGCTTATGGATTTAGATGAATCAACTAATACCACATCACCACCGTATAAATTTTCAGCCGTATTAGCCAAACAGTGATATTTTTCGTATGAGTAAGCTTGAGAATTCAACCCTGAGTATCTCTGTAAGTGGCGCCAGAACTCACACTGATCAAACATCTTATTGCAAGAGCATTGATAAGCATCGGGCAAATGCCCCCAACGCTCATGATAATTACGCATGTGTTGCGGCGAAAAGTACCCAGCCACTTCACCTAAACCCACCACGCCAGCACAACCGCTCAAGAGTTGATCGGTCAGCGTAGTGCCACTGTGTTCCAGACCAAGAATGTAAATTACTCTCATTACGAAAAGGCCAAACCGCGACTAATGTTAATTAGTCGCGATTAAGTGCCTGATCAATCAAGGCAGACATTCGTGCGCCTTCAGATATTGAGTTATCGTAGACAAAGATTAGGTTCGGGCAATGGCGCATATCAATGACGGCAGCCAATTTACGGCGAATAAAGCCACTGGCGTTGTCCACCGCCGACATAATGCCGTTAACATCAACATCTTCATCTGACATGCTGGTCACAAAGATTTTTGCTTGGCGCAAATCTTTCGTGACTTCCACATCAGTGATGGTCAATGAGCTTACTCGCTCATCTTTAACCTGATTGCGCAAGATCATCGCTAATTGGCGATTAATTGTTTGCGCGACACGGTCACTTCGGGCGAATTCTCTTGGCATGCTAACTTAACCTAGTTGTTCTTCGAATTACGGGACCGGTAACGCTGAATTAGTCACACTGACTTAGAGCGTTACTTTCACCTCGGTTTTTTCGAAGATTTCGAGTTGGTCACCTACTTTAATATCATTGTAATTGGTTACACCGATACCACACTCTGTGCCGTTCTTAACCTCTTGCACATCGTCTTTAAAACGGCGCAGAGAATCGATTGTGCCTTCAAAAATAACCACGCTCTCACGCAACACTCGTACAAACGCTTTCTTACGAACAACACCTTCAGTCACATAACAACCAGCAATCGTGCCAATTTTAGGCGCTTTAAATACTTCGCGCACTTCCACGTAGCCAATAAAGTCTTCGCGGATCTCTGGCTCAAGCATGCCTTCCATCGCGGCTTTAACATCATCAATAACCTCATAGATAATGCTGTAATAGCGAATTTGAACGTCTTCTTGCTCAGCCAGCTTTCTTGCTTGCGCATCAGCGCGCACATTAAATCCGATAACCACCGCCGATGAAGCCATAGCCAAATTGATATCCGACTCATTAATCGCGCCCACCATACCATGCACTACGCTCACTTTAACTTCTGGCGTAGACAATTTAACAAGCGACTCACTTAGAGCTTCGATTGAACCTTGAACGTCACCTTTAATTAAGACTGTCACGGTTTTAACTTCGCCTTCGTTCATCTGCGAAAACATGTTTTCAAGTTTAGCGGCCTGTTGACGCGCCAGCCTTACATCACGTTCTTTGTGTTGACGAAACTCCGCTGCTTCGCGCGCTTTACGCTCATCATCGACCACAATCATTTCATCGCCGGCTGCTGGAACACCACTTAAACCTTGAATCTCCACAGGGGTGGAAGGCCCAGCTACTTTGATGTTCTTGCCACCGTCATCAACCATCGCTCGCACACGACCCGTTTCACGCCCTACCAATACAATATCGCCGTACTTCAGTTCACCATGCTGTACTAATACGGTACAAACCGCACCGCGACCTTTATCTAACCGAGCTTCAACAACTCGGCCAGAGGCGTTGCCATTTGGACGTGCTTTTAGCTCTAATAGTTCTGACTGTAAGGCCACATTTTCCAGTAAATCGTCCACACCTTGGCCTGTATGAGCCGACACCGGAATCATCATCACGTCACCACCCCAATCTTCAGGAATAACCTCTTGCGACGCTAACTCCTGCTTTACACGATCCGGGTCTGCGGAATCTTTATCCATTTTATTAATGGCCACCACCATAGTCACGCCCGCATTCTTAGCGTGTTTAATGGCTTCGATGGTTTGCGGTTTAACGCCGTCATCGGCAGCAACAACTAAAATAATTAGATCGGTAGCTTGCGCTCCACGGGCGCGCATTGCACTGAATGCTTCGTGACCAGGTGTATCTAAAAATGTAATCTCGCCGTTACTGGTTTGCACTTGATAAGCACCAATGTGCTGAGTAATACCACCAGCCTCAGCGGCTGTAACTTTGGCCTCACGAATGTAATCAAGCAACGACGTTTTACCGTGATCAACGTGCCCCATTACAGTAACAACGGGGCAACGCGGCTCCCACGAAGACTGATCTTCTTCTATTTCTTGGTTCTGAGCGATAAACGCTTCAGGATCATCTTGCTTGGCTTCTACTCCACGATGTCCCATTTCCTCAACTACTAACATCGCCGTATCTTGGTCTAGCGTGTGATTGATGGTCACCATGGTGCCCATTTTAAACAGCTCTTTTACTACTTCAGCCGCTTTAACAGACATTTGCGCGGCCAAATCCGCCACACTAATGGTCTCGCCAATCTCAACGTCACGCACAACAGGTGCGACAGGGCGCTCAAATGCGTGTTGGTCAGAAGTGCTGGTCGTAATACTATTAGGTCTGCGCTTCTCTTTACGTCGCTTACCTTTACGAGAAACATGAAGTTCTTCACGGCCAGTAAAAGGTTTGCGCTTTCCCTTACCCGCTTTTGCATTCGGCGATGGAGCCGGTGCAGCTGGCTTAGGCTCAGCCTGTTTAATAATTGGCGACGTACGCTTACGCTCACTCGCCTTACGTATAATCGACGGCATGGCCACTTCGCGACGGGGGCGACGCGGTTCTTCGGGTTTGGCTTTTTCTTCAATCGTTTTTTCAGCCGTTTTTTCAGTCTTAGGCTCAGGCTTTTTAACATCGGCTTTAGGCTCTTGCGCCTCAGCTTCTGGTTTTTTAATCACATCCACTTTAGCTTCAGTGACCACGTCTACTAACGCCTCTTCTTTTTTGCTCGCGGCGGCCTCTTGCTCTGCCTTAGCCGCTTCTTCAGCTTTAACTTTAGCCTCGGCCTCAGCGGCTTCTTGAGCGGCTCTCTCAGCAGCTTCGGCCTCAGCTTTCTCGGCTGCCTCACGCTCGGCTTGCGCCTTGGCTTCTAACTCAGCTTGTTCGGCTTGTTCAAGAGCTTGCCGGTCTTGTTCTACGATGGCCGCCTCTTCAGTCATACGATCTTGTTCCGCTTGTTGACGCTCGGCTTCTTGCTGCTCCAAGACCTCACGCTTAACAAAGGTACGACGTTTTTTCGTTTGCACTTGCACCGTACGAGCCACGCCGGTTTTAGTCGTCTGCTGAATCTCAGAAGTTGTCTTTTTCTTTAGCGTAATTTTTCCACGCCCAGCACCCGTCGCAGAAGGGGCGTCCGCGACTGACGCTCCGCCACGCAAAAACTCAAGCAGCGTGCGCTTTTCTTCATCTCGCAAAGAGTCTTCCACGGTTTTACCTTTTACGCCTGCATCATTTAGCTGTTTAACTAAACGCTCTGGTTCAATACCAATCTGTTGGGCAAAAGCTTTAATGGTAATAGTTGACATAATAATGTTCTGTTGTATGTGTTTATCGAGTGGCGGTGCGGTTCGGAACCTAAATTTATAAGCGCAAGTTAATCCTGTGGCTCACCCGCATCAATACCCATTTCTTCAAACCATGGGCGGCGCGCAATCATGATCAACTCTTGAGCCCGCTCTTCGCTAATATTCAGACCTTCGATTTCCAACAACTCATCCGTTGCCGCTTCCGCCAGATCTTCCATTGTTTTAATTTCATTAATCGCTAGATACTTGGCTGTGGTTTCATCCATCGTTTCCATCGTCAACAAATCTTCAGCCGGGTCAGCGCCTTTAAGCTGCTCTTCTTTCTGAATTGCCATGGTAACTAAAGCATCATCCGCACGCTTGCGTAGCTCATCGACCAACACCTCATCAAACTCCTCGATTTCCAGCATTTCGTCACGCGGCACATAAGCCACCTCTTCCAAGCTGGAAAAGCCTTCTTGAATCAAAATCGTTGAGACATCGCTGTCAATATCCAGTTTTTTCATGAACATTTCACGCACATCTGACGACTCTTCTTCAAGCTTTTCATTCGCTTGCTCGTACGTCATGATGTTAATTTCCCAACCAGTCAATTCACTGGCCAAACGCACGTTTTGCCCACCTCGGCCAATGGACAGAGAAAGCTGACTCTCGTCCACAATTACATCCATCGAACCTTTGTCTTCATCGACCATAATTGATTCGACTTCGGCCGGTGCCAATGCGTTAATCACGAACTGTGCAGGGTCTTCTGACCATTTAATGATATCAACACGTTCGCCATTGATTTCATTAGACACACTTTGCACACGTGAGCCACGGATACCAACACAAGCCCCAACAGGGTCTACTTTGCTATCGTTTGATTTAACGGCGATTTTGGCACGCATGCCCGGATCACGAGCCGCACTGACGATTTCGATAATGTTTTCACTGGCTTCTGGCACCTCAGTACGAAACAATGACAACACCAATCCGGGCGCCACTCGGTCCAACACCAACTGAGGGCCACGGTTATTCTGCTTAACTTCGCTCAATATGGCACGCACGCGATCACCTGGACGCAAAGCCTCTCGCTGAATAGTGCGATTACGTGGCAAAACGGCTTCAAGGCCTCCCAAATCAACAATAGTGTCGCCGCGCTCTTGGCGCTTAACCACACCGGAGAGCATTTCACCCACACGAGGCTCAAACTCCTCTTTGATTTTATTACGCTCAGCCTCACGCACTTTTTGCATGATTACTTGCTTAGCCGCTTGCGCCGCAATACGGCCAAATGGCACCGCTTCAAGTTCTTCTTTCACAAACTCACCAACGTCAAGCTCTGAGTCGTGTTCTTTAGCCGCGCTTAAACAAATTTGTTTACTCGGAAACTCTAACTCAGCGTCATCTTCAATGACTTCCCACACTCGGTAAGGAATGTAAGAACCGTCTTCACGATCAATCGTGCAATGCACTTCAATATCTTCACGATGACGTTTACGTGTGGCCGTTGCCAATGCCGCTTCGATCGCCTCGAAAATAATACTTTTATCAACCGCTTTTTCGGTTGATAAAACATCGGCCATCATCAATATTTCGCTTGCCATGTTATTAGCTCTCTAAAATTGAAGTTCGTTATAGATACTTTTAATGAAGTACTGTTGAAATAAAAATATTAAAAGATTCTAAGTATTAAAATCGTACACCGGCACCAATCTGGCTCGGTCCATTTCTGTATAAAGTAGCTCAGATTGTTCGCCATCAACCTCAACCACTATAAATTCTTTATTGGCCTCAACTAGCTCACCACTAAACCGGCGGCGACCATTAACCAATGTGTTCATCTTAATCTTAACGTCTTGACCAACCACCGCCTCAAAATGCGATGGCTTAGCCAACGGCCGATCCATACCAGGCGATGAAACCTCTAAGGTATAACGATTAGATATTGGATCTTCTACGTCCATAATCGCGCTAAACTGACGGCTGGCTTTAGCGCAATCATCAACGTTAACACCGTCAGGAGTGTCGATATAAACTCGCACGATAGACGTGTCGCCACCACTGAGCTCAACAGTCACAATTTCATAACCCAGTGCCTCAGCGCCTGGGTTTAGTAACTCTTCGATGTGTGGGACGGTTAATGCCATTACTCAAATTCTCTAAAACTAAAACGTCTAAACTATGTGCATGCCTTTCGAATAAAACGCGTCGAACGACATAAAAAAAGGCGAGCCCAGCTCACCTACACCACGAAACAAATCATCATTTCGCCCAACCAAACTAATGATTACTTAACAATACGCCGCAAACGCACCCTCAAGCATGACCGAGTTTAAATCATCGCAACGAAGGCATAAACCATTCGTGCAAGACTAATAAAGGGCCAACATAAAAAGCTCTTAAACTTTCATAATCACATTCAATTCAGTTGCAATAGAAACACGAAACCCCGCGACAGCGGGGTCCCCAGTGAGCTTAAAGCCATACAGCAATCGCCAAAACTTTAAACAAATTTGGTCACAGTGTCACAACACGTTATTAACACCGCTGAATTAGCTTAACAAATAAAATCGAGCAGTTGATTATATTTGCATTAACACTAATTCACTTGGTAGCGGGGGCAGGATTTGAACCTACGACCTTCGGGTTATGAGCCCGACGAGCTGCCAGACTGCTCCACCCCGCAACATCAAGTGGAGGCGTAATATAGTCAAAGCAAACCAACATTGCAATACTTTATTTCAGCACAAAGACAAATTCTCACGTATCCAACCAACGTCAAGAAAAGCACCACAATAGTCGAAAATTATTTTTAAAAACCATTGTCAATGCAAAATCCATCGGGTAATATTCGCGCTCTGTTTGGCACAGCCAACTTCAAGTTATTTAGGAGAGGTGGCAGAGCGGCTGAATGCACTGGTCTTGAAAACCAGCAAGGGTTAATAGCCCTTCGTGGGTTCAAATCCCACCCTCTCCGCCATTATTTTAATGAAAAAGCCCTTTAAATCAAAGTTTAAAGGGCTTTTTCATTTTTGGCGTTTTTCAAAATATACCAACTTATATTCACATCCGCGTTTACTGCTTCTATATATGAATGGATATATTCATAGTTGGCTAATCCAGTTTTGCACTTCACTCAATCTCCATCCAACGCTATTACCGCCAAGGCTGACACGTCGAGGAAAATTTCCTGCGTTCTCACGCCTCCAAATGGTCACTCGCTTTAAGCCTGTCATAGACTCCACTTCCTTTATCCGAATAATCCTATCAACCTCACCGCTGGGTTGCGAAAATGGCTTGTTATTGTCCGTGGACTGGTTCTGCAAGAACTCCAAAAGTTGATAACCGAGGAACTGATAATCCTTATCGGCGATACGAATACAGTTGAGCTTTCCAGACAAAACAAAATGTTCGATAACACGCTCAGGACAACGCAGAAACAATGAGACTTCATTCATTGAGAACCTTTGAAACAACGTGATACCCGTTTCATTGGCAATCGCTTCAAAATGTTCAGGCAAAGAAGACTTCATCCTAGTAACTGACTGATGGTGCCTAACTCATGTACTCATCATGCGCACGTTGAGCCAACTGAGTTAGAACTTCCATATTACTCTCTAGGTCATTTTTTGTGATCCGAATACGGTATTGATTCCATTGCTTATCGTAAGCCAAGGTATCTAAGTCCGAGCCTTCTATCAATTCATCAATGTCTTCGCTCTTTTCAATTCGTGCATGAAAAATCACAGTGTTTTTTCTCGGTCTAAAAGCAATGAAATTTCGAGCAACATTATTCTTGGCTATACCAATATAGTGTTTATTAAATTTAAGCTGATAGTCAGCCACAACTTGACCTAACGAAGCCATAGTCTTTTTCACTAGCTGAACACTTGTTTTAGTAGATTTATTCTCCCAATAGCTTTCGTCCGTTGACTCAGTTTCAGTATCTTCATCATGAAGCTCAAAAGTGCTTTCATCCAAGATTTTAGTAAAAAACAGGGAGATTGCATCTCCGATTCGTACTGCTTTCACCTGAATAGCAATCAACGGAATGAAGCCATTAAACAAAGAAATAACATTAAGAAATCTACTCGTAATGTCCTCAGCAATAATAACTGCGCAATGCTCGTATTGAGGGTTCCTCTTCCTTTCTATGTCCCAATATTCGATGGTTCTTATAATATGAGATTCATCAGTCTTTCCCAACTGTATTTCTACCTCGTATCTCTTTTTGTATTCTGGGTCATAAAGGATGGTGTCCAACCGACCACCACCTACCAAAACCTTTTCTGTATCTCGAAAATCTAAATCGCCTAAGCCCAAAATTGAAGGGTCATCCTCGATGATTTTTTGTAGCCACTTTTCATTATATTCGGAGCTGCCCTTTAAGCTGATTATTTCAGGCTTAACAAAATTCATAATATACCCGTGGTGCATTTAGGACTTGATTCTGTAAATTGAAAAGCAAGTTGCTCATTAGCCAAGAAGGTTTATCATTACTTTTTTCGCCAAAAAACTCAATGATATGAGCAACTTACTTCGTAGTTATACCAGAATACACGCTTTGCTGCACGAACTTGAGTCAGACGATAACTTCTTAAACCAAGTGCGTTTGCCTAAGTTAACTGACAAGCAATTGATTGCCTTAAACTTGGCGGCTGAAGCGTCAGGCATTGATTCTGAAC
>CALJWL010000008.1 GCA_937974565.1 uncultured Arenicella sp. | reverse complement strand
TAAGGAACCTCTGCAAAAAGCGGTTAAAGTATAATACTCACCTCCGAGTTATTTGATCAATCCACCGTCATGAAACAACCAAGCTTTGCCGATTTAGCCTACGAGAATAAAAAGAAAATCACTCGCAAGGAACGATTTTTAGGAGAGATGGATGCGGTATTGCCATGGCGTATCTTGTTAAAGCCGATCAAGTCCAAATACCCCAAGGGTTCACGAGGTCGGCCGCCCGTGTCAGTTGAAACGTTACTGCGCATTTACTTTATGCAACAGTGGTATGCCCTAAGTGACCCTGCGATGGAAGACAGTCTTTATGATATTGAATCGATGCGCCGTTTTGCGCAAGTTGACTTGGAATCGATTCCGGATGAAACCACCATCTGCCGCTTTCGACATTATCTTGAAGCTCGTAATCTAACTAAGAAGCTGTTTCAAATCACCGAACAGTATTTATCTGAACAAGGCTTGATATTAAGCGAAGGCACCATTGTGGACGCGAGCATCATCTCAGCACCCAGCTCGACTAAGAACGAAAAGCGCGAGCGCGATCCAGAGATGAAACAAACCAAGAAAGGCAACGAGTGGTACTTTGGTATGAAAACGCACATTGGGACGGACACGAATGGTCGCGTTCACAGTGTGGTGGTGACCGACGCGTCTGTGCACGACTCGGTGGTGATGGACGACTTGCTGCACGGTGAGGAAAGTGAAATTTACGGTGACAAAGCGTATGCCAATGATCAAAGGCAAGCGCATGCCGAAGCGAATGGAGTGACGTGGCGGGTTAACCGAAAGGCACGTCGTGGCCGTAAGCTGAGTTGCGCGGACAAATCATTCAATCGCAAAAGCAACCGAACCCGAGCCAAAGTTGAGCATGCGTTCGGGGTAGTTAAAAACCTGTGGGGTTATCGCAAGGTACGATACAAAGGCTTGCATAAAAATGCCTGCCACGCGTTTACCTTGTTTGCGCTTGCGAACCTCTATATATCGAGGCACGAGCTAGCGGCCTAGGCCGCAGTGCGCCTGCAATTTGGTAAAAGTGCCAGATTGCAAGCTAAATCAACAACTTAAGGGGAAATATTGCCAGTGAAAACCGAATAATGAGAAAACGGCTCGGTGAAAACGATTAAATCAGAGGTTCCCTAATTGAAACTGGCTCAAGTTTACTGGATTTGAATGGTGAGTGGCTTGAAGGAGCTTCTGGTTTTCGTTCAGATAACGGTGTTTTTCATATCGGTGTTTTTGATCGGTTTCATGTTAATTAGAGTTTATGAACACGGCTAAAACGTAAACGTCAATTCATTCTCAGATAATGGCTTAGGATAAAACTCTGATACATATTTAATCTCTATCTGCCTATGTATCAGAGAACTTATAGGTTTAGTTGATAGTCTTTTTACAAGTCTTATATTTCTCTTATAAGCTAGCATCAACAGTTGTCTCTAATGTGATTCTCAAAAAATTGTTGTCGATTGTCTGGGCTGAATGGGTGGATAAAAGTCACTCGGTTGCTTGCCTTCGTTATTGGGTCTTGCTTCTTTTATATAGCCTTCTTCAAGCTCTTGATTGATTCTGCTACAGAGACAGTAACCGGCACGCCATTAAAAGCTGCATTTCCGCACACTTTATCTATTAGTTTGTCGTCCGTTAGCTCGTTACAGTTAACTCCTTGTTGCTGAGTTGCAATGCTCATTTTTACCCCCTTTTTATTGTGCCCCCAGCCATGAGGTAGACTAACAACACCGGGCATCAATTCGTCAGTGGCAATGACAGTAGTGGTTACCTCACCGACTCTAGATTTGATGATTACTTGATCTTGATCTTTAATGCCGCGTGTGGCCAAGTCATCAGGGTGCATCATTAATTGCCAACGTGGTTTTCCTTTCACCAGTCTGTGGTAATTGTGCATCCATGAATTATTACTACGTATATGCCGACGCCCAATCAGCAGCAGTGCATGCTCATCGTTTTGTGTTGCGCGTTCGGCCAGTCGGTTTAAGTCATTAATTAAAAAATCCGGCGCGGCATTGATCAAGCTGTCGGCTGTGGCAATGCGACCGATCATGCTTGGTTTCAGTGGACCTAAGTCGATACCGTGGGGCGCAGCCTTAATTTTATCCATAGTAAGTGACATGTCTGGATTTTGTTTTGCGCCATAAACATCGTTTTCAATTCCATAAGCCACAATGCGATCTGGTGCTGGCAGTTCTTTAAAATCGGCATTTTTCAATGCCGCAATTCGTTTGCCTACGGCATTAAAAATTTGCCAGTCGTGCAGAGCGCCTTCTTTAGGTTCAAATACGGGTGGGTTCATTCTTACGCTGTTGTGAACGGCAAATCTTAAAAAGGCGATATCAAAGTGATCGTGTTCTAGGGGGCTGGTTGGTGGCAAAATGAGATCGGCATGCTTGGTGGTTGCGTTAATATAAAAATCAAACGCCACATAAAAATCCAAGCTCTCAAATGCTTTTTCCATTTCATTGGCGTTAGCACTTGATATGATTGGGTTGCCAGCAATGGTGACCATGGCCTTTATTTGGCCCTCGCCGGGGGTCAATATTTCCTCAGCCAGCGCAACCGCTGGCAGTTCTCCACTAAATTCGGGTAAGTTGCTCACTCGAGAGTCAAAACGCGAGAAGTGACCTGGGCCGGGTGCCCCTTTGGTTACGTAGGCGAAGGCCGGTGAAGTGAGCATCGCACCGCCAACAGAGTCGGTAGCGCCAATTAATAAGTTAATGACTTGAATAGCCCATTGACACAATGCACCAAACTCTTGTACTGAAACACCCATGCGACCATAAATAACCGCTTTGTCTGTCTCAGCTAATGCTTGTGTTAGTTGTCGAATTTGCTCACTCGGCACTCCGGATTTTTGCGCCGCAAGTTCCAATGAGAAATGCGTAACTGACTCTTTTATTATTTCTAAGCCTTTAACATGATCAGTCAGGTGAGACTGCGTTACCCAGTCTTCGCGAAAGAGTGTATTAATCATCGCCATTAACACGAAGGCATCCGTTCCAGGTTTAATAAAGATGTGTTGGCTGGCAATGTCAGCCGTTTCGCTACGACGCGGGTCAATCACCACTAATTTACCGCCGCGTTCTTTAATTGCTTTAAGCCTCTTAGGAGCGTTTGGCATGGTCATGATACTGCCGTTTGATGCCAATGGGTTACCGCCCATAATAACCATCAGGTCGGTGTGATCCACATCGGGGATTGGCAGTGCAAACTGATGACCATACATGGCCCATGAAGTAAGTTGGTGGGGGAGTTGGTCAAGTGAGGTCGCCGAATAATGATTTTTAGTTTTTACGGCGCGGCGAAACGCGGGCCCGTGTGTCAGATTGCCATAATTATGCACACCGGGGTTGCCAGCAAAGAAGCCAACAGAATTGTCGCCATGGTATTGCTGAGTTTCGACCAACTTTCGGGCTGCCAATTCAATGGCTTCGTCCCACGATATTTCAACCCAGTCTTCTCCCAATCGTTTGTGCGGCATTCTTAGTCGATCAGGGTCATTGTGTATGTCAGCGATTGCCGTTGCCTTCGGGCAGATAAAGCCGTGGCTTACAGGGTCTTCTTTATCGCCTTTGATCGACAATATTTTTGTCCCTTGGGTCTTTATCTCTAGGCCGCATATGGCTTCACACAAATGACATGCTCGATAATGGGTCTTAATTGGGTCAGACATACTTTCTCCAAATAGCGTTGTTGGATACTAAGAAAACCTCTGTTTTCATCGATTGTGCCCTTGGCGATGTTTTACGTTAGTCAATCAAGGTGTTTGCAAGCCAGAGTTGGCTATGTAACTCAATGAGCAATAACGCAGAGTGAGCAACGTAAAGGTTCGCTTTGATAGAGTCGTTAAAACGTTTGAAACTCGAATAAAATCTAACATCAATTAGAGCAAAGATGCTCTAATTTATTATTGGCACTACGGACTTATTCTACTTAACTCACGCTGCTCCGTTGTTTGTTTTGTTATCTGCCTACTGTGAATGACGCTCATATGAGTGACGTTAAATTAAACCGAGTCGCTCAGTTTAGTGTACACACATACGTCATTTGCGCATAAAAAATGCATCTTTTATGCCTTAATTTAATTTAATTTAGCTTAGCGTAAGCGGTGTAAATTGTCAGCGCGTAAAATTGTCAGTGACCGAAGCTGTCACGGTATTGGCGAGGTGAAATACCCAGCTGTTTGCGAAAGTGGTGACGCAAATTAATGGCGCTTGAAAACCCCGATTGATCAGCGATTTGATCTATGGTTGTTGGGGGCTCCTTATTTGATGACTCTTCTAACAAACGTTGAGCTAAACTGATGCGTTGAGTGATAAGCCACTCTTGGGGGCTGGTGCCCATTTGTTTTCGGAATAAGCGATCAAAAGTGCGACGCGACATGTGCGCACGTTTGGCTAATTGATTGATGGAAACATGACTTGCTAATTGGCCAATGGCCCACTCTAATGTTTCACCAAGTTGATTCGGGCGACGTTGTACGGGCGTTTCAACGAATTGCGATTGCCCGCCTTTGCGATGAGCTGACAGCACTAAGCGTTTTGCCACACTGTTTGCTTTGTGCGCGCCAAAATCTTGCCTAATTACGGCCAGCCCCAGATCAATGGCCGCGGCGCTCCCGGCGGAGCAACCTATCTGCTCATGTAATACATACAGTACGTTTGATTGATATTGGCATTCAGGGAAAGCGTTTTTAAAACGTTCCTCATAGCGCCAATGGGTGGTTGCCATTTTGCCATCCAAAAGGCCTAATTGACCTAGTAAAAAAGCGCCTGAACAAAACGTTAATATCTGACCGCCTCTGCGGTAAAAAGCGTTTATGGCCGTTTCAATTAGTGCGTTTACGTTATTTAGATGAGTTGGCCATGAGGGTATTACCAAAGTATCAAAGCCCTCTAGGTTTTTTATGAAACTGGCCTCGATAGAGACCCCCGCTACAGTGTGAAAAGGGCTTTGCTCAAAGCTTACAACGTCAGCACGATACCACGCATCAAATTCTGGGCGTGGTAATGCAAATAATTCGGTAGCACAGCCAAGTTCGAACAACGCTATGTCGGGGTGAGTCAGGATGGCAACGTTTTTGTTTTTCATAATGGCTTGATTTTAACTAAAAGTGTCTTTAAAGCCAATTGCTGAATTGAGTTAATAGGGCCAAAATAAACTCACTATTGAAAACAGGAGAAAAGCCATGCCATCTGCCGTTGCTAGACCAAAAGCTGCCTGCAGCCAAGCTGCATTAGATCATTTCACGTCATTACTGACATTTGAAACCGATTGTTGGGACGTTAATCACGCCATTTCTAATGGGCGTAAAGATTTTGTTTTACTTGATGTGAGAGCGGAAGTTTTATTTGATAAAGGTCATCTTTGTGACTCGGAAAACTTACCACACCACAAAATAAACGAAGAGACTTTAAGTGCATATCCTGACGGCAGTTTGTTTGTGGTTTATTGCGCAGGCCCACACTGTAATGGTGCAGATAAAGCAGCGGTTAAACTGGCAACATTAGGGCGGCCGGTGAAAAAAATGATAGGTGGTGTGACTGGTTGGCTGGATGAGGGGTTTAAGCTGGAAGCACGTTGAGTGTTTGCTCCAGCTTTTAACCTAAACAGGCTACGCGGCTGGGGACCTAGCCGCCAATTCGAGTTTAGCCAGACTTCGAATGTCTGCATTGCCAATACTCGATAGGCTTCGGTGAAAGCGTGGGTTTATGTTGTGATGGTGGGCCAGCAAGATCTGTAGAACATCGCCATGGCCTACCAGCAAAATATTTTTATTGGTGTATTTCTTATCTAACACGGTGAGTACGCTTAAGCCTCTATCGAGTACTTGATCTACCGATTCAACGTTTTGTTGGCTTTGTGATGGATTATTGATGTCGTGTTGCCATACTGTTTCGTAGTTGGCGTGATCGGCAAGCTCCCAGTCGCCAAAGTTGCGCTCTCTGAGTTTGGGCTCTAGGGTGACTGCATCGTTAGATGAAATAACGCTGCTGACGATATCGGCTGTTTCTTTAGCTCGTTTAAAATCCGAACTGATGATAACGGTGTCCGAACTCAGTCGTGTTTTTAGCGCGGCATCCATAACTTGCTCGGCGCCTTTGGTGGTTAAACCATAGTTCTCGATCGCATTTTCGGGGTGACTGACGATTAAGCCGCGCCGATTGGCAAGACTTTCACCGTGACGCATCAAATAATAGCGGTTGTTGGCACTGACAGAATGCTTTGACTTTTTCATGATGTTATTAGGGCGAAGGTAATGGGTTAGGCAGCCTGTAATGGCTGAGAACTTTCAGTTGGGCTACTTTGCGTGCCACATTCGTTGATGGGTATGGATTGGGTGTGTTCTTCTATCGGCATGCGGCAATTGCTTCCTAATACGGCGTCGAACACCGGTTGCCAATTGTTTTGTTGACTAACGTGAGCGCTGCATTGTTGCCTTAGCTGAGCAAATTCATGCGGCGCATTAACTTTAAGGTCGCGGTAGTTGAGAACGCCCTCAACCCAACGTGAAGTTTGATCTGTATCGATAATTTTTCCAGTTACGCCTGATTTAATAATTTCTTTCGGGCCGCCACTATTAGTGATCAAACATGGAACACCGCACGCCTGTGCTTCCAGTATAACCATGCCGAATGTGTCCGTATGACTTGGAAACACGAACAAATCGGCAGAGCGATACCAGTCAATAAGTTCGTCGGGTGAGATGCGACCAGTAAAATGGACATTACCCAAGCCCGACAGGCGTTGTCGCAAATTTTCAAGGTCGGGGCCATCACCAGCAATCACTAAATTAAATGTATTTGGGTTAGAGGTGTTTAACTCGTGCGCAATATTGCTTAACAGTGATAGGTTTTTGTCTTCTGAGATTCGACCCGCGAATAGCAAAGTGAAATCGCCGTGCAACTGTTTTCGCCGAGTCATCATTTCGTTTTTGTTATCGGCATCGGGGTGATATTTATCCAAGTCCAAGCCTCGTGGAAAAATCGTAAACTTGGATTGATCAAGGCCAGCGTTCGTTAGTTTTTGGATATAGGCGTGACTTGGCACAAACACTTGGTCGGCTTGTTGATAAAAAGCGTTAACCAATTTATCAGTCCAGATTGCCAGCGTGGGCTCATGCGTCATTCTCACTATTTGCTCAGCAAAATCCGTGTGATAAATCATTTTAACAGGCAAGCCCATTAATCGTGCGCAAAGTAAGGCGCCCATACCCAATGGCCCTGGGGTTGAAATGATTATCTGATCTGGTTGTTCAATGCTTATTTTTCGCATCATTGAAAGCAGTGAAGGAAACCCAATTACTTGTTGCTCATAGCCCAGCACTTGAACTTCTTTAACTGGGTGAAAATTAAGTGTGTTTTCCGGTAACGGTGAATTCAGCTTGGCCGTATCTACGCAACTTACTAATTTAAGTTGATAGTTATGTTTCAGGCTGTGGGTGGCAATTTGCCGCAGAGTGACTGAAACCCCGTTAAGATCGTCAATGGTGTCCGTGAACCACAATGCCTTTTCCGTGTAATTTAGTTTGGTGCCCTCAATTAAAGGCCGCTTTATCGGCGTCTTTAAAATTTGGTGCCGCATGGAACCGATGAACGGCGCGGCAAGCAAGGTCATTGGAAAGAGAGTGGCCAATTTTTGGAAACCTTTAAAAATGTCGCCACTGGGGATGTGTTTCGTTAGAGCGCCGACCACGGAGCGAAACATTTCATCGTGCAATTGATTTATTTCGAGGTAAGCATTGGGAATTTTGCTGGCAATATCGTGTTTGGATTCTTCGTTGATCCGCTTTAGCAAGCTGTGCAGCGCTTTGTGCGTTTTGCTGTTTTTCTTTTTTAGAAACCGCAATGACTGGCTTTTCTTGAAGCGCTTCATGATGTTGCCTTTATCGCCACTGTAGAATAGCTCAAGGAAGTCATTCATCTTCGTGTTTGCGTATTTAGGGTCACGGTGCAAGCGATAATCATGAATGTGTTTGATAACGCCGGTGGCATAGACTTCAAAGCTACCGTGCATGCCATTACCAACACTGGCTTTATGGCGTATGGTTTCTAAAAAGCGCTCAATTGAGTCGGCTGGGCTCTGTGTGTAAGCGCTGCCAATTAAAATGCCACAATGATCATCTGATCCGCCAGTAAACCCCTTTACCCATGGCTCTTCACTCATCGAGGTAAGGTTATGTTTACGCTGCAATTGAGTGAGTTTCGTTTCATTAAGGTGTTGTAAAAAACGATGCAACAACAGATTGTTTTGGCTGTCTGAGCCACCATTTACAACTTCAAAAACGTCAAATAACACCACCAGCTTTTCAATATGTTCGAACGTAAGGTTGCCATCTTGATCGTAGGTTGCATGAGCAACGGAGTAGGCGAGTTGCTCACGTTGAATGTAGTCCCTAAGTCGATAAATGTTAAACCGTATTTCCATTATTTGCTCATACTGAGCTTCATTAAGACCGTACACTAAGATGTGAACTTTGCAATTGTCTTCAGGGAAAAATGTGGTGACCTCGCACGACATAAATGTGTCATTTGGGTACTTAGTCGTTAGCTCGATGGCTCCTCTAATATCGTCATGATCAGTCAGTGTTACGAAGTCCATGCCTCTGGATTTGGCCTGTTTATAAACCGTTTCTACATCGGTAAAACTTTCAGGCGAACTGTATACCTTATGACCCCAAGTACTTGGGTGATCGGAATATTTGGAATGAACGTGTAAGTCTGCTCTTGGCATGGTGATGTGTGCGTCGGTTTTGCGTTTAGAGTAACGCTTATTAATGGGGTTGTTGTTATTCCTAAGAAGCTCTTAAGTAACGACTCTTCTTAATTTCCTTTAGTTGTGTAAGGTCAATCATGATAAGCCCGTCAATGCAGTGTTCGAAGTCAGGGTCTACATTGAAATCAAAGAAATTAATACCACTTTGTTCACAGAGTTCGGCGTAGTGTTTGTACAGAGCGGGAAGCGTGACGTTTTGTTTTAATAAAGATTGCTTGAGACGAATTTTAGCGTCAGAGAGTTTTAGTCCTCGATACCCTTCTAAAACGGCTCTATTAACCACAAATTTCCGTTTAGCCTCTGCGTATTCTTTTGCTGTCTTGGGCTGATAAAAATATTGATAAAACCCAACGATTTCTTGTTTTGCTAACTCTGGGTAGTTATTCGAGATGCTGACCGCACCAAGTAAATAACGCACATGCGGGTGAGTTTGCAAATAAGTGCCCACGCCTTGCCATAAATAATCTAAGCCTCGCTTGTTCCAATAGCTTGGTTGGATAAAGCTGCGGCCTAATTCGATGGCATAGGGCGCAATCGCATCGAATTTTGCTTTGTATTGAAACAGTTCATTGGTGTATAGATTGCTATAGTTAATATTACATTTGTGAGTTTTGTTTTCGCTGAGTTTTCTTTTGTTGGTTTTTGTTAAGGAGAAAACTTCACCAACTCGATAAGCGCCAACAATCTCTTGGTCTTGCTCATTCCAGAGAATAATATGACGATAGCTCTTATCGTATCGATCAAGGTCGCGTAATTTATAAGTGCCCTCGCCAACGGCTCTGAAACTTAACTCTCGTAAACGACCAAGCTCTCTAATGACGGCCGAGTTGATTCGATAATCAAACAGGTAAATTTGTTGTCCATCGTCTGTTTTTCCAAGTCGCTTTGATCGTTTTAGCTCGTTAGCAAGGCGCCTTTTAGACTCGGGCAGGGCTAGAACGCTTTGCTTAGAACAAGTCGAATTGAAGAAGGCGTTAGTCGACTTTTGGCTTAGTTTATCAACCAAATAAGTTAGTTTACCAACGGGTGTGGCGGAGCCGATGTTCCAGTTAGCGTTGATCACAACCTTGCTAACTCCAATGAAATTTAGATTTCGCTGACTGTAAAAAGTTTGTGTTACCTAAACATGATCATTTGATTATGGTTTGGTGACAGAGTGGTTTGACTGCGGCTTCTGATGCACCCACGTCGTATTTGTTATGCGCTTGAAAGCTCTTCAGAAAATTTCTATTTCAATCGGTTTTTAGTCTTCGCTTGAGTTTCAATTATGGTGATTATGTGACGTGCGGCCGTTGTTGGCTGTCAAACAGGGCAACAGTAAGTGAACGCTATTTGGCTGCTTCACTTAAAGGCGGGTCTTTGCATTAGCAGTCTTTGCGTTATTGCGCAGCAAGCTAACTCAGAGGGTTCTCAGTTGGTTTGTTTCTGTGCGGCTAATTTTAGCTCTAATGTTTGCAATTCCACGCGCCGACTTTGAATGTCAATTTGTTTTTTTTCAACCTCTATTTGCTCAGCCAGAAGCTTTTCTTTAAGTTCGGATTTACGTTGCTGATCAGCAAGTTCTTCAGGTGAAATTTGGACGTTTGCGATCATGGTGGGCGCGTTAGTGGTGCATGCAACGGTTGCCGTTTCTATCCTCTCTTTAGAACAAGACTCTGATTGTCCATCAATGCACCAATTTTTTTGGCCCACAATACGTTGGATATAACGAGGCACTGGATCACCATTGCAAGTGACCAAAAGTTTCGTGAACTCTTGGCCATCAAGGTTGGTGAATTCGCCTAAATTTTTAAAAGAATAGACTGGTTGAAATCCCGCAGCATTAACTGAATAACCATACGTAGAAAGGATGCTTGCCAGAGCCATACTAGCAAGACTGGTTTTAAAGACTTTTTTCATTACTACCACACACTAAAAAGTTCTTGTTCTTATGCACAACTTGCCCCCAAAGCAAAATCATTACATAGGTCCCATGTTAGAACCTTAAAAAATAGCCAATTTAGGTGGTCAAGACAATACCTTGTTTCGAGTTTATCAATTTTCTTTGAATTTCACTCGCATTCTGACTATAGTGTTCAGCCAATGAACACTCAGATCAAACACACCAATCTTGATCCGCCTAAGGTAAGCAAAGAAAGCCAACTTACTTTGGAGTTATTGCAAGCAATTGAAGATAATGAAGACGTCAGTCAGCGTCATCTTGCACAGCAAATGGGTGTGGCACTGGGGTTGGCAAATTCGTATTTAAAGCGGTGCGTAAAAAAGGGGTGGGTTAAAGTGTCGACGGCGCCGGCAAATCGCTATTTATATTACCTTACTCCCAATGGCTTTGCCGAAAAGGCTCGACTGACGGCTAACTTTTTCAGCACTTCTTTTGCTCTTTTTAGGCAATCGGGCGATGAGTACACTTTGTTGTTAAATCAGTTAGCGGAACAACAAAATGCACGTTTATTGCTTGTTGGCTTGTCAGACTTAACCGAGATTGCTTTAATGCGCGCCTTACAAGCGAAGTTGCCGGTAACGGCCGTATATCAACCGGGTGTGAAACGTAGCGAGTTTTTCAATATAGAGGTTACGAACAAAATGCCTCACATCGATCAGTTTGACGTGGCGGTGTTGACCTCAATGGAGCAAACAGCTGAGTTATTGCAAGTCGTTGAGCAGTGTTTGCCATCCAGTACTATTTTGGTTCCGCCAATGCTGCGCAGAATGAATTTTCGTAATTTAAGTCAAGAGTGAAAATAATAAACAATTCTCTTGAGGTTGGTGTTTTTAAATTTGAGCTTAGAAAGACTCAATTGAGAACGGTATTAATTAATAGTTTGGTAAGTATTTTTGATAAAGAGTCGAACAGATAATGAGTAAAACAGTACTTCTAACCGGCGGCGCAGGGTTTATTGGCTCAGCACTAGTCCGGTATTTGATCAATAGCACTGAAACCACAGTGGTGAATGTGGATAAGTTGACTTACGCTGGCAGTCTGCATTCATTGGGCGGAGCGGACAGCAGTGATCGACACCACTTTCACCAAGATGACATTGTTGATGCCAGTGCTATGCGAGCGCTAGTGCAACGATATCAGCCAGACTACATCATGCATTTAGCCGCTGAGTCGCACGTGGATCGTTCTATTGATGGGCCAGGCGAATTTATTCAAACTAATATTGTTGGCACCTACAATTTGCTTGAAGTTGCGAGAGAGTATTATCAGAGCCTTGACGGTGATAAAAAACACGCGTTCAAGTTTCACCATATCTCTACGGACGAAGTATACGGCAGCTTGGGTGAAACCGGTTTGTTCACTGAAACCACACGTTATAAACCCAATTCACCTTATTCGGCCAGTAAAGCCAGTTCTGACCATTTGGTTCGAGCCTGGAATAAGACTTATGACTTGCCCGTGGTAATTTCAAATTGCTCGAATAATTATGGCCCATTTCAATTTCCTGAAAAGTTGATCCCGTTGATCATTCAAAAAGCCATGGCGGGTGAAACGTTGCCGATTTACGGTAAGGGCGACAATGTTCGCGATTGGTTGTTTGTTGATGACCATGTTAAGGCTCTTTGGAAAATTGTTACCACTGGTGAGAATGGTGAGGTTTATAATGTCGGTGGTCATAACGAAAAAACCAATATTGAGGTAGTTAAAACCATTTGTGGAATCCTTGATGAGTTGAAGCCTCGCGCTGACGGCAAAGCCTACGAAGAACAGATCAGTTTTGTTGCTGATCGTCCTGGCCACGATCGACGTTACGCTATTGATGCCACTAAGATTGAAAAAGAGCTTAGCTGGACTCCCGAAGAGACCTTTGAAAGTGGTATTCGTAAAACTGTTCAATGGTATCTCGACAGTTCACAGTGGGTGGCTAAAGTTTCCGGCGATTATGATGGTGGCCGTTTGGGCGGTAATTAGAACGCAATTAAAGTAGCCGTTTGTATTTTAATATGCTGCTGAAGATATCAGCGGCGCTCTAACTTAGAGGTTAACCCTTATGCGTGGAATTATTTTAGCCGGTGGGTCTGGTACGCGCTTGCACCCGGTGACACAGGCGGTATCTAAGCAATTATTGCCAGTGTACGACAAACCCATGATTTACTATCCTTTGTCATCACTAATGTTGGCTGGTATCAAAGACATTTTAATTATCTCAACACCGCAAGACACGCCGCGTTTTCAACAACTCATGAAAAATGGCTCGCAATGGGGTATTAATATTTCTTACGCTGTGCAACCGTCGCCAGACGGGTTGGCTCAAGCGTTTATTATCGGTTCCGAGTTCATTGGTAACGATGATTGCGCCTTAGTCTTGGGTGACAACGTATTTCATGGCTCAGACCTAAGTAAAAGTTTAAAGCTGGCTGGCCAAAAGAAGAAAGGGGCGACCGTCTTTGCTTACCCTGTCCACGACCCAGAGCGCTATGGTGTGGTTGAGTTTGACGAGCATTGGCAGGCATTGAGTCTGGAGGAAAAACCCGAACAGCCTAAGTCTAATTACGCGGTAACGGGCCTTTATTTTTATGATAATCGAGTGGTTGATGTGGCGAAGTCCATTAAGCCTTCACCACGAGGTGAGCTTGAAATCACCGATGTTAATAAGCAATACCTAGACTGGGATGATTTGTCTGTTCAAGTATTTGGGCGCGGCTTAGCGTGGCTAGATATGGGCACTCATGAGTCGCTATTGCAAGCCTCTATGTTCATTGAAACCATTGAAAGTCGACAAGGCCTTAAAGTTGCTTGCCTTGAAGAAATAGCCTACAGACAAGGCTTTATTGGCGACGAAGAGTTAGAGAAAGCCGCGGCTCAATATGCTAAAAGCGGTTATGGGAAGTATCTTAGTATGATTCTTGAAAACAAACATCAATTTCCTGAAATTGATTAGGCTATTGCCAGTGTTTAACTGATTCTAACCATGTTTAAAGACTTATTAAGTCATCGTTATTTGTTTTTGCAAATGCTTAAACGAGACGTTCAACAGCGTTACAGAGGCTCACAACTTGGGTTTCTTTGGGCGTTTTTCTACCCAGTGCTAATGTTGCTGGTGTACACCTTTGTATTTGGGTTTGTGATGAAGGCCAAATGGGGCGTTGCAGGGCAAGACAATATCGATTTTGGTCTTATTTTGTTTGCAGGCTTACTGTGCCATAGTTTTGTTTCTGAGGTGATGGTTGGGTCGGTGAACTTGATCACGGGCAATGCGCAGTACGTTAAAAAGGTTGTTTTTCCGCTTGAAATATTAAGTTTGGTGAGCCTGTTTAATGCGTTATTCCACCTATTTTTGGGTGTCTGCATTTTATTGGTGATTTATTTAATCACCGGTCATTCTTTGCATTGGACGCTGATCTTAACGCCTATCGTATTGGCACCCTTAGTCATCTTCTTGTTGGGGATGTCTTGGTTTGTTTCTGTGCTTGGCGTTTACGTTCGAGATCTGGGGCAGGTGATGGGCGTGTGCATGACGGTGTTGTTGTTTATGGGGCCGATTGTGTACCCGTTTCATTTAATACCGGAGTTATTACAGCCTTTTGTCTATTGGCTAAACCCCTTGACTGTCGTGGTTGAGCAATTACGGTCTGTGGCGCTGTTCGGACAATTGCCAAATTGGCATGACCTAGGCATATATACGATGTGTGCTTTCGCCATGTTGTTTATTGGGCAGTGGTTTTTCAAGAATACACGGGAAGGTTTCGCTGATGTCATATGATGCACGGCCGGAACCTCCGACACCGATGAACACGAAAGCTGGGCCAATGCAGGGCACTGATTTGGCGGGCACCAGCGTGGTCGATGATTCTGAGTTAGTGATTAAGGTGGCCAATGTCAAAAAGTGCTACCAAAGCTACTCAAAGCCAATCCAACGACTATGGCAAAGCCTGCGACCGAACAAAAAATTCTATCAAGAGTTTTGGGCTTTAAAAGGGGTAGACCTTGAGGTTCGTAAAGGCGAAACGGTTGGAATCGTTGGCAAAAATGGTTCAGGGAAGTCGACCTTATTGCAGATCATTGCTGGCATTTTAAGACCCAGCTCTGGTGAGTTTGAAACACACGGTCGTATATCAGCACTGCTTGAACTCGGGGCTGGTTTTAACCCAGAGTTCACGGGTATGGAAAACGCTCGTTTGAATGCATCAATCATGGGCCTAACTCGCGAAGAATTTCACCAAAAGTTACCTGATATCGTGGATTTCTGTGGGCTTGGTGATTTTTTACATCGCCCAGTTAAAACGTATTCCAGTGGTATGTTTGTGCGGCTCGCGTTCGCAGTGGCAATTAATATGAACCCAGACATATTGATTGTTGATGAGGCTTTGGCCGTTGGTGATGTTCGTTTTCAGCGCAAATGTTTTCGGCGCCTTGAGCAGTTAAAAGAACAGGGCGTATCGATCTTATTTGTGACTCATTCAACGGACAGCGTTTTGAAACATTGTGATCGCGCCATCATGTTGGATGAAGGCGACTTGGTGATGACTGGGTCGCCTAAACAGGTTGTCCAAGCGTATTTGGAGATGATGTTTGAGTCAGACGTGAAACATGCACCAGCCATCAACATTGATGCCAGTGTTTATGCCACTGACTTTGATCCCACGCAGGATAATTGCGTAAGCCAACCAACGTATAATCAGAATGAACATCGATGGGGGGATGCGCGAGCTAAAATATGCCAGTACCAAATTTTGCAAAATGGCACATCGACTAACGGTTTAATACAGCGTGGCGATGCGCTCTCGGTTCGCTTGTCCGTCTTGTTTGAACACGATATCGAAGATTTGATTTATGGGCTTACGGTTAAGATGAATGATGGCAATCAGATATACGGTACTAATTCTCGTATGCAAGAAGGCGTCGTTCCAACGTCACAAAAAGCGGGTGATTTGGTGTCGATAGAGTTTGCGTTAACCGCCAATTTATTAGCTGGCGACTACTTTATTTCACTCGGAGTGGCTCAAGATCACGATGACAAAGATAACATTGCAATTGACCGTCGTTACGACATGATTCATCTGCACGTTGGCGAAACCGAAGACGCGTTTGGCGTCGTTGATCTGCAAGGTGAACTAGTATTGATTGATGAGCAGTCGCTCAGTGAGGCGGCTCATGACTAACGCTCAACTGAAAACACCAAACACAGTGGCCCAACATAACCGGTTTATTGAGAACGAACATGGCGTATTTCAAGCAGCCAGCGAAACGCGGCACTTTGATTATTCCGATGGCGCTGAGTCTGAGCAGTTACTAAGAGACATTCTTGAAAATGCTCAAGACTTGTCCAGCGATTCTAAAGAGTTGCAGGACAAAATCGTCGATTGGCCTACCGAATATCACCTGTCTGCCACCCGAGCCAATCTACTAAGATCGTTGGAATTAAACGGTGTTAAACGAGTTCTAGAGCTTGGCTGCGGCTGTGGTTCTATCACTCGTTTTCTTGGTGAGCAACGTGAAATCCAGGTCGATGCGATAGAGGGCAGTGCTTCTAGAGCCAATTTGGCGAGAATTCGTTGCCGAGATTTAGAAAATGTACAGATTAGTACCGCTAATTTTAACGATGTAGACGTGCCTGAATCGGAGTACGACCTTGTTTTATTTGTGGGGGTCACCGAATACGCAGGTCGCTTTTCTGATTTGCCAACAGACCAAGAGGCACTAAACGAACTCTTAGTCATGGGTAAACGCGCGGCTAAATCCGACGGTGTGATATTGGTTGCGATTGAAAACCGGCTTGGCATGAAATACGCACTTGGTGCTTGTGAAGATCACTATGCCGTGCCATTTCTAGGGCTAGAGAATTACCCAAAATCGACGGGTATTCGTACTTACAGCCAGTCTGAATGGCTTGATGAAATTAATAAAGCTGGTTTTGAACAACAAAGACTGTTTCTTCCGTTTCCTGATTATAAAATTCCCACGGTTATCTTGCAGCACGACTGTGAAACCAGCACGGCCAGCGATGCGATTTCGTCAATACGGTCACGTGATTACAGTCAACCGTTCTGTTTGGGGGATCAGGAAAATTACTTATGGCAAACCTTGGCGCAAGCCGGCACATTATCACAACACAGTAACTCATTTCTTTGGTTGATGAGCAACAGCGCCAAACGCATAGATACCATGAGCCGCAATATTGCTAAGCGAGGAGCGGTAAAATTTGATGCCCCGGACTTGAATTACTCTCCAATTGAAGGGCCTACGCGTGGCATGCGAGATGAAGACGCCAAGGTGATTGAGCATTTAAACGCCCAGATAACACAACTTGAATCGCATTCGAGTAATTTAGAAGGCAAAGTCCAGCTGATGACTAACTCCATTGGCTGGAAACTTCTAAACGGGGTACGACGCTTGTTTCGTAAAACGACGCTTTAATTAAATGCGAACAACGTGACCCGATAATATTGATTCAGTAAAGCGATAGAGTAACGTAATAATCAATGAGTGTGCTTAAGGCCCTAGTGAGGCTCAATAATAGACTCGAAGCATCTTGGAATGCGGTCGATTTTGCTAGGCGGCCAATATTTATTAAGTCGGGGTGGTATGTGGCCGAGTTTGTGGTTCCTGGAACCTTAGATCATATGCCACGGCTAGTGGTCACAGAGCCGGATGGGCGTGAGCGAGATCGAGTGTTGATTGGCGTACACGCGGGTCGTAACCGCATGTTGTTCTATTTGCCCAACGGTCAGCTTTCTGCGCACAGTGACTCAATAGCCTTTGAGCGTCTTGCGCGCGTTTCTAGTCTGGAAGCCAGATTCCGCACTCTGCTTATTTGCAGTCGATACCTGCGCGACTTTTTCGGCTTCCAAGCTCTATTGAAAATGTTGGTTTTGCAATTTCAGACTCCATTTGAACGCTCCACCGCGGTTCTGCGATTTTACTCGCCAGACGTTAGCGAACGAGCCTACCTTGAAAATATTGATTGGTGGAAGCGATACAATGGTTTTAGCAAAAAATTACTGAGGCTTGTGTCCGATAAAACTTCGTTCGCGGTGGTTATTGAACACGAGTCTCAACGCGAGGCACTAGAGCAACTTTTATTAGCTCCAGATTGGATTGTTGATGCAAGTAAAGGGGCATTGATTCCTCAAGAAGCGGATTATGTGATTGCACTAAAACGCACAGAAACATTGCGATCACCAGCAATAATGATGTTAAAACGCGCAGTAAAGCGCGCCAAAATCTCGCCTGAGTTGATATACACCGACCACGATTATCGGTGGGCACCTGACGTTAAAGAGCAACGTGAAGAAGACAATGTGTCACTCATGGCCCCGGTTTTTAAACCCCAACCAAGTCGATGTTATCTGGCTTGTTTTAACTACCTTGGCCCAGCGGTTGTATTGTCCAAGACACTCGTGAGTGACGTGACGGCAAGCGATCTCCTCATTGATGAGACGGTTTATCGGCTTGCACTAAAAGCGTTTGCAGATACCTCAACGGTATTGCATGTTTCTGAAGCCCTGTTTTGCAGTACACGAGAGGCGGCACCCAAGACACCGTTACCCAATGCCATCACAAAAAATGTTGATGTCGAACCCGACGCCTCTTATTGGCCAGGCATCGCGTTGCGTAGACGCTCAGACTACAATGTGCTGGTGGCGCAAAGCGGTGCAAAAAGTGGCCCAGCGGTCGACCTGATCATTCCCACGCGCGATGGCTTGGCGGTATTGAAGCCTTGTATCGATGGCATCTTGGAAAAAACAGAATATGAAAATTACCACATCATTGTGGTTGATAACGGTAGCGAACAACAAGAAACTTTTGACTATTTCAGCGAAATAGAACAGCGGGCTAATGTGCAAATCGTTAACTACCCTGGCGAATTCAATTACTCGGCAATTAATAACTTTGCAGCGACAAAAGGCACATCACCTTACGTGGGTTTGATTAATAATGACATTGAAGTTATTAAGGGCGATTGGCTGACGCAAATGATGGTTTGGGCCACGCAGCCAGAGGTTGGTATCGTGGGAGCTAAGTTGTTATTCGGTGACGGTCGAGTGCAACACGCAGGCGTGACCATTGGGATGGGTAACGCGGCCGGTCACATTCATCGTTTGGAAGAGGGCGATGCACCAGGGTATCAGTTGCGTTGTTTAGCCACGCAAAATATGATGGCCGTGACGGCGGCTTGTTTGGTTACGCCAAGAGATGTCTTTGAGCAAATGGGTGGTTTAAATGAATCTGATTTTAAAGTCGCGTATAACGACATTGACTATTGTTTGAGAGTTGAGGCCAGTGGTAAGCAAGTGATATGGACACCAGAAGCGGTGTTGTATCATCATGAATCGGTCAGTCGAGGAGATGATTTGTCTGATGCCCATGTGGAGCGTTACTTTCGCGAGTTAGGAGTTTTGCAAAGCCGTTGGAAAACCAAAGGATTTGTTGATAAGTATTACAATCGCCATTTACGTATTTCAGACGAAGGCGTTTACCCTCAAATTGAGCGTGAAAGCTCGGATCGCTTATTGGCTTTAACCTAAACTCCAACAATCGGAGCTTCCTTAAGCAATTCTGCTACTAATTTTGTATAATCCGCCCAATTAACAAATAACCGCTATAAGGCTGTGTCGATGGACGTTTCAATTGTCATTCCATTTCTAAACGAAGAACCTAATATAAAGCCCCTATGCGAGGAGTTAAAGTCTGCTTTAGACGGCATGAACAAAAGCTACGAAGTCTTGTTTATTGATGACGGTAGTACGGATGGTGGCGTGCAAGTATTAGAAGATTACAGAGCCGAAATGCCACAAATTAAGGTGGTTAGCTTTCGACGTAACTTTGGACAAACCGCAGCCATGGTTGCGGGCTTGGATTACGCCGAAGGTGACATCGTGGTAACGCTGGACGCTGATCGCCAGAATGACCCGGCTGATATCCCCAAGCTGGTGGAAAAAATAGAAGAAGGCTTTGACATGGTTTGCGGCTGGCGTTTTGACCGTCAAGATACGTACCTGTCTCGTAAATTGCCGTCGATGATGGCGAATCGTTTGATATCTAAGATTACCGATGTAAACCTGCACGACTATGGTTGCACGCTAAAAGCCATGCGCAAAGAGTTAGCCAAGCGCGTGACACTTTACGGTGAAATGCACCGATTTATTCCTGCGGTGGCGAGTGGCGTGGGGGCAAAAATTGCTGAGGTAAAAGTTAATCATAGAGCGCGCACTGCGGGGGAATCAAAATACGGAATTTCGCGTACATTTCGCGTGATTTTAGATCTTATTACAGTGAAGTTTCTTTTGCGCTTTCATGCTAGACCATTACACTTTTTTGGCATGCCGGGTTTAGCATTAGGCGGTGTTGGCGGTCTCATGTTGGCTTACTTAACGGTGGGGCGCTTGTTTTTTGGTATGCCTCTTAGTGATCGCCCCATTTTGATTTTCGCTTTTATGCTGATCGTTATTGGGTTGCAATTCATTTTGTTTGGCTTGATCGGTGAAATGCAGACACGGACCTACTATGAAAGTCAAAATAAACCCATCTATCATGTTCGAAAAACAGTGGGGATTGCCGGTTCGGATAGTGATGATAATGGTACGAAAAAAGAAGTGTCATGATCGTTGGTGAATCTGAATAAAACGGTTGTGGTCAACAAAGACGCCAAACCCGAAAGCGACATTCTCGCTGTTATCGTCACCTACAACGCGGTGATCGAGGGTCTAAAAGACACCATAGGCGCGCTTTATGATCAGGCTTGCCGTGTGTTGGTGGTGGATAATGCGTCATCCAATCAGGTTGAAGTGGCTAAGTGCGTTAGTGATTTTAGCCGTGACACGGAGAAAGCTTTTGTAGGCACATCTAATGTCAATGCATCTCAGCGCTCAATCACGTTTATCGGGAATACTGAAAACCTTGGTTTGGGCGCCGCGCACAATCAGGGGCTGGTTAAAGCCAAAGAGCAAGGGTGTGATTACCTTTTAATTTTAGATCAAGACAGTGTGCCGCAGCCGGGCATGGTGGCGCAATTATTACGTGCCCACCAACGGTTGTCCCAGACTCAAAAAGTGAGTGCTGTGGGAGCCTGTTATTTGAATTCACAGAATCAAAGTGAGTCATTTTTTGTGCGATTTGGGGCCCTCAAATTTCAGCGTGAATACGCTAACCGAGAATTAGTTCAAGCCGACTTCCTTATTTCATCTGGCAGCTTGTTTAGCTTGGAGACCTTAAATACGGTGGGCGGCATGGACGAAGGCCTTTTTATCGATCACGTCGATACCGAGTGGTTTTTACGTGCAAAAAGTCAAGGTTTTACGGCCTATGGTGTCAGTGCCGCACGCATGCAACACTCTCTGGGGGAAGACACGCATCGGTTACGTTTGGGTGGCAGACAACGTAATATCCCTCAGCATAAGCCATTTCGTTATTACTATATATTTCGCAATAGTATTGTTTTGTACCGGCGTAATTACACATCGTGGCTTTGGAAATGGAATGATATTCAGCGTTTGGGCATGATTTTCATCATGTTTGGTCTCGTTAAACCTCCACGATGGCAAAACATGAAAATGATGTTATTGGGTTCGTGGCACGGCATGACTGGCAAAATTGGCCAGATTAACGTGGACTCATCGCGTGGATAAGTTAGTGCCAATCAACATCCACATAGTGATTGTTAACTTTAACTCAGGAGAATGGTTGAGTAGAGCGCTGACTTCTGCGCTTGAATTTAGTGATGCCATAATCTCTGTGGTGGATAATGCGTCCACAGACGAGAGCCTTGAACTGGCTAAATCCCTATTCAGGTCAGAACGAATCGATTGGATTAGCAACGACAATAATGTGGGGTTTGCGGCCGCCAATAATCAAGTATTAAAAAACATTGACTCGGATTTCGCTGTGCTGATGAACCCAGATTGTGAAATTCGAGAGGGCACGTTAACGGAAATAATCAATGCCTTTGATGCTAACCCGCGATACGGAATCGCCAGTTGCCGTATTTTGAATGAAGACTTAAGCCTTCAACCTACCTGTCGCCGATATTTCCCGACACCGTGGTCCGCGCTTGTGCGCATGCTAAAGCTTAACCGCCTCTTTCCGAATTCACCGCATTTTGCGGACTTTGATTATGGCAACGTACTATCGGTTGACGAACCGGTGCATGAAGTGGAAGCGATTTCTGGCGCGTTTATGGTGGTTAGGAAACGTGCTATAGAAGAGGTTGGTTTGCTGGATGAAGGCTACTTTATGCATTGTGAAGATTTGGATTGGTGTAAAAGGTTTGAGCTTGCGGGTTGGCAAGTGGGTTTCGTGCCTTCGGCCGAGGTGTTGCATGCCAAGGGGGTCAGCTCGAAGAGTCGCCCCGTTAAGGTGTTATGGACACTGCACAAAGGCATGAATCGTTTCTTTGATAAGTTTTATCGTAAGCAATACAGTCTCCCCCTAAGAATGTTTGTCAAAGTGGGTATTTATCTAAGCTTTATCACTCGATCGGCGTTAGCAATAATGAAATCGTGGTTTAAAGGATGATTTTGATTACAGGTGCAAATGGTGTGGTTGGTCAGCCTTTGGTGAGGAAGCTTCAGCAGCGCGGTGATAAACACCTTTGTGTGTCGCGTGCCCCGGTTTTAATTGATCGTAAAAACGCTCAGGCTTCAAAGCAACTTAAGTGGGACTTATCTGGCGAACTTCTCGAAAGCACGGCACTCAATTTGGGGACCCTCGAGGCAATGATTCATTGCGCGCCAATCTGGTTATTACCCAAACATCTACCTGCACTGGCTGAGTTGGGTTTGAAGCGATTGGTGGTGTTCAGCAGCACCAGTGTGATAGCAAAGCAGACTTCGCCAAACCCACATGAACAAGAATTAGTCCGACTGCTCAGTGAAGCCGAGAGTCAGATCAGTCGTTTATCTGAAAAACACGGTATCGGTTACACTATTTTACGACCGAGCATGATCTACGGTTATGGTCTTGACCAAAACATCTCTCATATTGCAGCCTTCATTCGCAAATGGGGGCTTATGTTTTTGATGGGGCAAGCAACGGGGTTGCGTCAACCCGTCAATGCCGACGATTTGGTTTGGGCCGCGTTAGCCGTTTTGCAAAAAGAAAAGACCTTAAACCAAACCTACAACCTAGCTGGTGGAGAGCCGCTTAGTTACCGACTGATGGTTGAACGTATTTACAACGGTTTAGGCAAGAAACCCCGAATAATTTCATTGCCGCTTACGTTGTTTCGTCCCGCGCTTTGGCTGGCTAAAAAAGTCACTAAGTTTAATTACACGCCAGAAATGGCAAATCGCATGAATCAAGATTTAACCTATTCAATCCAAGCTGCAAATGAGGACTTTGGATATCGACCACAGTCTTTTTTGTTACGGCCCGAGCGTGACTTACCATGAATGAGTTAAACGGCGCAGATGGAGCCAATCGAATAGGGGAGGTGTCGGTCAGTGATGTGGCCCTATTGGCCGCTGTCTTGTGTGCGGTAGTCCTATTAAGTTGGGGCAGTGTTAAATGGCTGATTGGTTATTTGGTGCGCACGGACACGGTTGATCGCCCAAATGAACGCAGTATGCATTCAGGCACCGTACCTAGAGGCGGAGGCTTGGTGGTGGTGGTTTTGTTAACTATTGCTTTATTACTGCTCTCAGCGGTCAGTTCTCGATCATTGCTTTTCTTAGGGCTGGCTGGTTGTTTGATCGCATGGGCGACCCTGGGTTGGAGTGATGATAAGCTGGATTTAAGCCCTAAGTTACGTTTACTAATTCAGTTCGTGGTCAGCGGCGTTACGGTTGTTCTTTTTGGTTGGGTGGACCAAGTGCATGGGGTTGGCCTGGGGTGGGTGGGGCCGCTGTTTACCTTGGTTGGGATTGTTTGGATGGCCAACCTAAATAATTTCATGGATGGCATGGATGGTTTAGCTGCCTCACAAGCCATTATTGCGGGGCTAACGCTTGGAACATGGTTTTTATATCTTGGTGACACTGAATTAGCCCTTTTATGCACGGTGTTGGTTGCCGCTAATTACGGTTTTTTACTTTGGAATTGGCAACCAGCCAGAATATTCATGGGTGATGTGGGCAGCGTTACCGTTGGCGCCCTCTACGCAATGTTAATGGTGATTGCGGCCAATCGATATAATTTGCCGGTATTGAGTTTAGGCATGGTTTTCGCTGTTTTTATCGGCGACGCTACGTACACCGTGTTAAATCGCATCCGCAAAGGAGAGCGTTTTTGGTTGCCGCATCGAAGTCATTTTTATCAACGTGCCGGGTTATCTGGAGTAAAGCACGCTCGTGTTGTGCTGATTTACATTGTGATGATGGTGTTATGTTCCTTGTTTGCCACTCTAAGCGTGTTGTACCGTGATATTATTGGCCTCATGGTTGGGTTTACTTTGGTTGTATTATTATTGGCCGCGTTTTGGGTGCGTTCCTTAGAGCGAGAGAAAAATAAGCGTTCTTAATAGATGTTAATGGAAAAAGTTGATGAAAAATCTAATTCAAGTACGTTGTGTGAACCAAAAACAGTGAGTAGATAACCGACTCTTCAGATGTTTAAAATACTCGTAAATTCCGTTTTTAGATGGCGAATTATTATTCATGATTTAGTGATTATTCCCATTGCCTGGATGATGGCGCTGTGGCTGCGTTTTGACATGCAAACGGTGCCCGAGTTGTTTTTAATGACTGCGTTGTTCTCGTTGCCTGTAGTGATAACCGTGCAAGCGGCCGTTAACCTTATCGTTGGGGTGCATCGTGGTGAGTGGCGTTTTGTATCACTGCCAGATTTATCGTTGATTCTGGTGTCTGTTGCGATGGGCACGGTGTCAATGGCGGTGGTTTTGTACCTCGTGGGTAATCAATTTTACGCCATGCCGCGAACCATGTTTATTCTTTACCCATTGGTACTGATAACACTGATGGCGGGTTCTCGATTACTGTATCGACTATTCAAAGACCGTCATTTTAGCGCGCGTTCAGGCCGCAAAGTCGTCATTTTTGGGGCGGGTGCTGCGGGCGAACAGTTGCTGAGAGATCTGAATCGTAATCATCCTAATAGCTACAAAATTGTGGCGTTTTTGGACGATGACCCACAGAAAATTGGTCGACATATACATCGTATTCCAGTCGTCGCCTCCCCAGATGTGTTGCAAGATTTAATTAATCGCTGGGATGTCGATTTGGTGCTTATTGCTGTGCCCTCAGCGAATGAAGAGCAGATGCAGCGTTTAGTCAGTCTTTGTGAAGCCGCTGGTGTTGAGTTTAGAACCTTACCTGGGGCCCACGAACTTGTAAGCGGGCGAGTTCAAGTCTCGGATCTGCGTGAAGTGCGTATTGATGACCTGTTAGGGCGCGATCCGGTTAAATTGGATTGGCAGCGTATACAACACAGCTTGTGTGACAAAACGGTGTTAGTCACGGGGGCTGGCGGCTCCATTGGATCTGAGCTTTGCCGTCAGTTGGCGTCTGTGTGTTCGTCACACCTGGTGTTGTTTGATCAAAGTGAATACAACTTATACCGTATTCAAGAAGAAATGCTTGAGCGGTTTCCCGATATCACTGTAACCGCTGTGCTTGGCGATATCTGTGATAACGCGGCTACGCGTCATTTGTTTGAACGTTTTAAACCCGCTGCGGTATTTCATGCAGCTGCTTATAAGCACGTGCCGTTGTTAGAAGGGCAGGTGCGAGAGGCCGTCAAAAATAACGCCATTGGCACTCGCTGTATGGCTGATTTGGCGCACGAATTTGGTGCCGAGAAGTTTGTTCTTATTTCGACTGACAAAGCGGTTAACCCCAGTAGTTTAATGGGGGCCTGCAAACGCGTAGCGGAAATATACTGTCAACAATTGGCTAGTCAAAGTCGAACTAAATTTATTACGGTTCGTTTTGGCAACGTATTGGGTTCAGCGGGAAGCGTCGTTCCTAAATTCCAACAGCAAATTAAAAAGGGCGGCCCCGTTACCGTCACTCATAAGGAAATGACGCGCTATTTTATGACCATTACCGAGGCCACTCAGTTAATTCTTGAAGCCAGTGCCATGGGTGAAGATGGTCGGATTTATGTTTTGGATATGGGGCAGCCGGTGCTGATTTCTGATTTGGCCGATAAGCTAATTCGGCTCTCTGGTAAGGAACCTGGAGAAGACATTAAAGTGGTTTACACTGGCTTACGCCGAGGTGAAAAGTTACACGAAGAGTTGTTTCACGATGAGGAAAATTTAAGTGAGACGGAGTATGAAAAAATTCAACTGGCTGCGACTCGATACGTAGAGCCAGAAAAAGTCCATGCCGTTTTCGACAGCATTGTTAGCAAACTGGATTCGTTTGATGAAGGGCTGGGCGATTGCTTGGGACAATTGGTGCCTGAGTACGTAAACCCTATGCAAGAAAGCGTTAAGCGTAGCGCATAACGCCTGTTAGACAATACGGCAACACCGTTCTAACCATCTAATCAATCGTAATAGTTGAATTGGTGCTTTTTAAAGTCAATGGTGTGACGTTAATGAGTCAATCAACTGTTGATGTTAGCCTGAGCTTGCTCTTGAAACTGTAATTCAGATAAGCGTTTATAAAGCTTACAACTCGTCAGCAACTCATTGTGTGTGCCTTGTGCAATTAATCGACCACCCTCCATCACGGCAATCTGATCAGCCTGTCGAATGGTGGCTAAGCGATGAGCAATAACGACGGTAGTGCGATTTTTCATAAGATTTTCCAAAGCCTGCTGAACGCGGTGTTCGCTCTCGGCATCTAAGGCCGAGGTTGCTTCGTCTAACAACAGTATTTTGGGGTCTTTGAGTATCGCTCGGGCAATAGCTATCCGTTGTTTTTGACCACCAGACAACCGAACCCCATGCTCACCTAGGAAGCTGTCATACCCGTTCGGCAGATCAGAAATAAAATCATGGGCGTTAGCTGCTTTGGCCGCGGCTATTACTTGATCTTGTGAAGCATTTGGGTTTCCGTAACGGATGTTGTGCAGTACGTCCGCACTAAAGAGCATGGGCTGCTGTGCTACAACGGCTATTTGAGAGCGAAGATCACTGGGTGAGGCTTCGCGAATATTAGTGTTGCCATAGCTAATGTCACCAACGTTAGGGTCATAAAAACGCTGAATTAGCTCAAATACCGTGGATTTTCCTGCCCCAGACGGACCAACTAACGCCAAGCTTTTTCCTTGGCTTATTTTCAAACTGAAACCGTTCAACGCCGCTTGATCCGGGCGTGATGGGTAATAAAAGCTAACATTATTAAAGTGCATACTTGGCTGAGTATCAACAAGAGGCTTAGGGGTGTCAGGCACAATGATTTCACTTTTTTCGCTTAATAATTCAAACAGCCTCTCTGCGGCACCAGCGGCACGTTGCACGTCGCCAATGACTTCTGAAATTGTTCCAACTGAGCCAGCAACTATAATGGCGTAAAACACAAACGCCGCCAAATCACCCGCAGACATAGCCCCATTCAAGACATCGTTTCCGCCAACCCAGAGCATGGTGGCAATAGAGCCAAAAGTGATGATGATTACCACCGCAATGAGTATTGCGCGCTGTGATATGCGACTCTTTGCTATGTCGAACGCTTCTTCAACGTGATTGGAAAAAGCGCGTTGCTCGCGCTGTTCTTGAGTGTAACTTTGCACTGTTTTAATTTGTTGAATGATTTCGCCCGCGTGGCTTCCGACATCAGCGATGCTATCCTGGCTTTTACGCGACAGGGCGCGAACCCGACGGCCGAATAAAATGATCGGCAATAACACCAATGGCACGCTGACAAGCACCAATAAACTCAGTTTTAGATTAGTAATAAACAGCAGAATTAAGCCGCCAACTGCGGTCAACGAAGACCTTAAGGCCATTGACGCAGAAGAGCCGATGACGGTTTGCAGCAAGGTGGTATCGGTTGTCAGTCGAGACATAATCTCGCCACTTCGGTTTTCTTCGAAATAATGCGGGTGAAGAGTAAGTAAGTGATTAAACACACTTAGTCTTATATCGGCCGACACTCGTTCGCCCAGCCATGAGACAAAATAAAAGCGTAGAAATGTACCAATGGCCATAAGCAAAGCCAGCACGATGATAAATAACGCGGCCTGATTTAATTTTTCCGCCGAACCCGCAACAAAACCTTCATCGATCAACAAGCGAACCCCTTGACCAATGCCAAGAGTAACGGTGGCGGTAAACACCAGTGCGATGGAGGCTGCAATTAATGTCTTTTTATAAGCCCCTAAAAAGCTCAAAAGCTCTCTCAGTACGGCGCGGTTTTTGGATTTCATTAACAATTATAGGCAGGATGATTGGGAAACAAGGAGCGCATTGATACGCTAGATTAATTAGTGAATGTTAACGCTAAGGTGTTTTTTCAAGTCTTGAGTGCCGATATTGTTACTTAACGTCGTTTTAACCGTTGTTCAACCTTATTAGGCCATAGAGAAATACTTATCTATTTGTATTTAAAGTCATGGTGGTTTTCCCAACATTCTGGCATCGGGTTCTTTATAATTACCTTTAAGATTAAACTAAGATTGTTATTTTGCCACTAATGCCTCAATACGCTTCTATAGAGATAGAAAAGTCATACCTGCACTTCTCAGCCGCTCATTTTACAATTTTTTCTGCGACAAACCGTGAGCGTCTGCATGGGCATAATTGGCGAATCGCGGTTGAAATTACGGGTGAAATAGACGACAACGGATTGTTGTTTGATTACGCGATATATAAGAAAATTCTTAAAGACCTGTGCCAGCAATTTGATGAATATACATTAATCGCAGAGCAATCACCTTATCTTATTATCGACGCTGATGAAGATTATTATTACATTAAGCACAACAATATTACTCAACCATTGTTGAAATCAGACACTATTTTATTACCAGTAAAGAACGTGACGATAGAATCGTTATCGTACTATTTTTTAAGTTTAATGGTGGCTGATAAAGCTCGCCTTGATGAATTAAATATCACAAGTTTTGAGATGCGAGTATCGTCTGGGCCTAATCAATGGGGCATTGCTTGTTGGTCTCGAGATTAAGGTCAGGCTATTTCTACTTAGTGTGTTCTAATGATCGTGATACTTAATATTCAATCAGCGGTTTCCTAAGTACACTATGACATCAACTAATTTTGCAATCACGGACAGCGATCTTCAAGAACGCCGTGAGCGTGTGTTTCTTGTGCTGGCGGGTTTTTTTCTGTGTGCCATGACGTTGCTCAATGTCATTGGCATTACTCGGTTCGTACAACTGGGTCCCATGCAGTTGGCGGTCGGTGTGTTGGCCTATCCGCTGACCTTCTTGTGTACTGATTTAATCAGTGAGTTGTATGGCCGTGCCCGTGCTAATTTCATGGTAACGGTGGGCTTGGTTCTAAATCTGTTCATCTTGGCAATCATGTGGTTAGGAAATGCCTTACCCGCAGTGGACAGCGCGGCTCAACCTCCGTGGCAAACGCTGCAACTTGCAAGTGATGTTGGTCTACCAAGTGGTGGCAGTGTATCGGGCTCGGTAGAGTTGTTTTACTTGATCTACGCCAATACGTCCGGGGCCGTTCTCGCATCAATGTTGGCTTATGTTCTAGCCCAATACGTTGACGTGTACTTATTTCACTGGATTAAGAATAAGACTGCAGGGAAGTACCTTTGGCTACGTAATAATGGCAGCACCATTATCAGTCAATTGGTCGACTCAGCTACGGTGGTTAGCGTCACTTTTGGTGCTGCGTTTTTTGCTGGTGACATGGCGATAGGAGTGATACTTGGGCTAATGTACAGCAATTATTTGTTTAAACTTTTCTCAGCACTGATAGATACGCCGATTATTTATCTTTTAATTGCTCGACTAAAGCCTTACCTGGGGCTTACATAGTCCATTGAATGGCACCATTTTGGGTGTGTTTGTATTTAGAAGTCGTTTGAGAATATGGTTCTTTTGAATTTGAGGTTGTTGTGAAAAAAGTATTAGTCATCACCGGCGCAAGCAAAGGCATTGGGTTAGCCACCGCCAAGGTGTTCCATAATCACGGATTTGACGTGATTAACCTATCCAGATCGAATTGCCCGTTGGGTGGCGTAAAAAATATTTCGGTGGATTTAACCAATACCACGTGGCGAGATAAATACGCCGATGACATCGCGACTGCTATTGGTAAGCCAGACCAAATCGTGCTGATACACAATGCGGCAATGATGACCAAAGAAACCGTAGCGCAGATTGAAGGCCACACCTTTAGAACAGTCCTACAACTCAATGTTGTTGCCCCAGCCGAATTAAACACATTGTTATTGCCGTTAATGAAAGAGGGTTCATCCATTTTGTACATCAGTTCAACCCTTGGGCGCAAGGCGGTGGCCAACACACACGCTTACGTTGTTTCAAAACACGCCGTCATCGGGCAAATGCGTGCGACTTGCCAAGACCTAGCGGGCTCGATGATACACACCGCCGCGGTGTGCCCTGGATTCACTGAAACAGAAATGTTGTCAGAGCATTTAGGCGAAAACCCCAAGGTATATAATCAAATAACCGCTGGCATCGCTCATCGGCGTTTAGCGCAGCCGACTGAAATAGCCGAAACATTATGGTTTTGTGCGCAAAACCCAGTCATTAATGGGACGATACTTGATGCCAATTTAGGACAGATAGAAACATAACCATACAAACATAGCGATACAAACGGCTTGGTTGAAAAGTCGCCACACCTATGTATTTTACCGTTGGATCGCTTTAAAAAAGGGTTCTATACATTGACCTAAGTCTGTATAGCCGTGTTTTGCTAATAGAGGGTATTCTCTAGATGATTTGTTAGCTGGCAAACTGTCACTTATAATTTCCTAATTCGAATTCGGTAACGTTTAATTTTGCAATTGCTGGCGAGTTACCACACCGCATAATCTTAGGTAGGTTTAAATTTGAAGATTAACACCGCCGTAAATAACGACGACCTGGATTCTCATCTGCTTGCAACGGCGAGTTTAGAGAATCTCTATCGTATTTTTACTGTGCCAGAGGCACCGAACAGCACTCTGGGCGGGATTGACAATGAAATATCCGCCAATTTAATGGGGTTTTTAACAGACCGAATCGTTGCTCGTGAAAAATCATTGTTGGCGATTGAGCAAGATTTTTCTGATTCACGGGTTCCCGAAATACCCCAGTTTGTCTCAGATTACACTGACTTTGTAATGAAAAAATTGGTGGCGCATTCAGTGCATACCGCCGCCCCAGGTTTCATTGGGCATATGGCAACACCGTTGCCGTATTTTATGTTGCCGTTATCGCGCATCATGGTGGCACTCAACCAAAATTTGGTTAAAATTGAGACGTCAAAAGCGTTCACTCCTTTGGAACGCCAAGTGCTGGGAATGTTACACAACCTAGTTTATGAATGTGATGATGCGTTCTACCAAGAGAATTTGCACAACGCAAGACGCGCGCTAGGCACTTTTTGTTCGGGAGGTACAACCGCAAATATCACCGCATTATGGGTGGCGCGTAATCAGATGTTAGGTGCGAATGACACCTTTAAAGGCCTTGCCACCGAAGGCTTGCCATCGGCTTTAGCGCATTACGGTTATAAAGATATTGCGATATTGGTGTCAGAACGTGGTCATTACTCGTTGGGCAAGGCCGTAGACGTGCTTGGCATCGGACGTAAAAATTTGATCGCCATTGATACCGACGCCAAGTCCAAAATTGACCTTGTTAAACTCAGGCAAACGTGCGCTGAGCTTCAAGAGAGTAATATAGGGATAATGGCCATTGTTGGAATAGCTGGTGGCACTGAAACGGGCCATGTTGACCCTTTAGAAGAAATGTCCGACATTGCAACGCAAGTGGGCGCGCACTTTCATGTTGATGCGGCTTGGGGAGGGCCTACTTTGTTGTCGAACACGCATAAATCAGTGCTTAAAGGCATAGAATACGCCGACTCGGTCACCATCGATGCTCATAAACAACTTTATGTGCCTCAAGGAGCGGGGATGGTGATATTTAAAAATCCCTCCATGCTCGGAGCCGTTGAACATCACGCTGAATATATTTTGCGAGCAGGCTCAAAAGACTTAGGCCAATATTCAATCGAAGGGAGCCGCCCAGGCATGGCCATGCTGGTACACGCGGCGTTTCATATTATTGGCCGCAGTGGCTATGAAATTTTAATTGATCAAAACATCGATAAAGCTCGTGCGTTTGCCAGCATGATTGATCAACACTCTGAATTTGAGCTTATTACTGACCCCGAGTTGAATATACTCAACTACCGTTACGTGCCAGCAGATATACAGAAAATGTTACGCAGTGGTGACTACAAACAACAGTTTAATATTAATGAAAAATTAGATCGCATTACCAAACGAATGCAAAAGCAACAACGCGCGGCAGGCAAAACTTTCGTGTCAAGAACTCGGTTTTCACAGTTTAAATACGGCGGCATGCCGGTGTCGGTTTTTCGTGTGGTGTTGGCAAACCCTATGACCACTTTAGAAACATTAAGATCTATTTTAGTTGAACAGATAAAGTTAGCCGAGCGAGAAGGAACGCAAGCTATTTTGACCGAGATACGGGCTCAATTATAAGCCTTAACAGCGAGCTTAGAGACTATAACTGACTCCTCAATGGTAGCTCAGTGACATTTTTAATTTCAGTTACCGCCATATGTGAATGAATTTCGCCAATATTAGGAACCTCGACAAGCAGTTGATTCCTAACAAACTTTTCATAATGACGTATGTCTTTCACCACGATTTTAAGCATGTAATCCCAGGCCCCCGTCATGGTGTAACACTCCATGACTTCATCTAAGCTAGCAACGGCTTTTTCAAAGTTATCCATATTTTCTTGGCCAGCTTGACTTAGGTTAATAGTGGTAAATGCAACCAGATCCATTCCAATTGCTTCACGGTTAATCAGAGAGACGGTTTTCTTTATCAGGCCTGCGTTTTGCAGACGATTAATTCTCCGCCAACAAGGCGACTGACTCATGTTCAGTTTTTCAGCGATGTCGTTGGTGCTGCGTGAAGCGTCGTCTTGCAGAATCTCGAGTATTTTTATGTCTTGTTCGCTTAAATCAATCATATTTATTCTAATTTATTTTAATTTAAGTCTAATTTAGACCTAAATAGCGTGTTTTTCTAGATTCAAAGCATAAATTCACCAGATATGCTGAATTATACTTTTTTACAGTGACAATAACTTAATCGGCTGATGTTTGCGTCAGTTCACTGACCAAAGACATGAGACCACAATAACAAAGTGTACTTATGGCAACCGTAACTAATAAAGCACGGAAATTTGATCAACAGCACAGCGATGAGGTTGATCTCAGAGCGGTATCATTGGACGATAAATATTCTTTAAGTCAAACACGAGCTTATTTAACGGGCATAGAGGCTTTAGTTCGACTGCCCATCTTGCAACATCAGCGTGATCAAGAACGTGGTTTAAATACGGCTGGTTTCGTATCTGGTTATCGTGGCTCGCCTTTAGGTGGTCTTGATCAAGCGATGTGGCAGGCTGAAAAATATCTCGACCAACACAACATCAAATTTGTCGCGGGCATCAATGAAGACCTTGGTGCCACAGCCGTGCAAGGTTCTCAAGAAGTCGGTTTATTACCTGGAAGCCAGTTTGATGGCGTTTTTGGTATGTGGTATGGCAAAGGTCCTGGTTTGGACCGCAGTATTGATGCTTTTCGTCATGCCAATGCCGCGGGCACTTCAGTGCATGGTGGTGTGCTTGCCGTAGTAGGGGACGATCATGGTTGTAAATCATCAACATATCCTTACCAGTCGGAACACATTTTCACCAGTCTTTCTATGCCGGTGTTGGCTCCGGCCAACGTCCAGGAAGTACTCGATCTGGGTATTTTTGGTTGGGAATTGTCGCGCTATTGTGGTTGTTGGGTCGGCCTGAAAGCCATCACTGAGAATATGGACTCGGCCATCTCGGCAGAGATTGACCCAAACCGCATTAATATAACCATACCCACCGATTTTGAAATGCCTGACGGTGGGGTCAATATTCGCTGGCCTGATGCGCCACTGGATCAAGAGAAGCGGCTGAATAAATACAAAATTTACGCGGCTTTGGCCTTTGCTCGTGAAAACGAGCTCAATAAAATTGTCATTGACACTCAAACGCCAAAATTGGGGATTATCACATCAGGTAAAAGTTATCTTGATGTGCTGCAAGCATTTGACGATTTGGGAATTACTGAAGAAATGGCCAGCCGAGTCGGCCTTCGCGTGTACAAGGTCGGCATGCCTTGGCCTCTAGAACCCGTAAAAACTCATGAGTTTGCACAAGGCTTGGATGAAATTTTGGTGGTTGAAGAGAAACGTTCGGTTATGGAAGATCAACTCACGGGCCAGCTTTATAATTGGCCAGTAGAAAAGCGCCCCAGAGTGGTTGGAGAATACGACGAAGAAGGTCAAGACCTCCTTACTAATCTTTCTGAATTAACACCAGCGATGATCGCCAAGGTGATAGCTGAGCGCCTGAAGCCACATTTCACCAACGACTTAATAGAGCAACGCGTTAAGTTTATCGAAAAGAAAGAGCGCACGTTAGCCAAACCTCGTGATGTTTCAGTGCGTCAGGCCACTTTTTGTTCCGGTTGCCCGCATAACACGTCCACCCAAGTCCCTGAGGGTTCGTATGCTGGCGGTGGCATTGGTTGTCATTATATGGCCACTTGGAGCCAAACTCGACCGGCCCACAATTTCACTCAAATGGGGGGAGAGGGTGCCAATTGGGTTGGAATGGCTCATTTTACTGACATGCCACACATGTTTCAAAACCTGGGTGATGGCACGTATTTTCATTCTGGGGTTTTGGCCATTCGCCAAGCCGTTTCAGCGAAAGTAAACATCACCTACAAAATTCTCTATAATGAAGCCGTGGCCATGACTGGTGGTCAGCAAGTGGATGGCAGTTTAACGATGCCTGAACTAGTGTTGCAACTCAAAGGTGAAGGAATTAAACGCATAGAGATTGTGTCCGACGAGCCAGATAACCACACAGGTTTAGAAGACAATGTGGTCTCTGTTAACCACCGCAAAAAACTGGACTGGGTTCAACAATCTCTACGTGAGACCCAAGGCTGTACCGTTCTTATATATCAGCAGCCTTGCGCTACAGAAAAGCGGCGTAAAAAAAAGCGTGGAACTTACGTTGAAAAGAAATCCCGAGTTTTTATTAACGAAGCCGTGTGTGAAGGGTGCGGTGACTGCGGTCTAAAGTCTAACTGCCTATCCATTGTTCCCAATGAAACTGAACTTGGCCGTAAGCGGAAGATTGATCAAGCGGCTTGTAATATTGATCAATCTTGCTTGAATGGTTTTTGCCCTAGTTTTGTTACTGTTGAGGGTGGTGAGTTACGTATACCTGACCCCATAAAGGTGAGCAGTGAGCCATTGCCTACGCCGAATAAACCCGACTTAAATCAACCTTGGAATGTGGTGGTAACCGGTGTCGGGGGCACTGGGGTGTTGACCGTAACAGCGGTGCTTTCAATGGCCGCTCACTTGGAGGGCAAAGGCGTTGCCACCATGAATCAAACAGGATTGGCGCAGAAGTTTGGGCCCGTGATCAGTCATCTTAGGATTGCTGAAAGGCAAAGAGACATCCATGCCGTGCGCATACCAGCAGGTGATGCCGATCTACTTATCGGCGCTGATTTATTGGTGTCTGCCAGCGACGATGCGTTGGCCAAAATGCATTTAAATCGCACTTACGCGGTGGTGAACGATACAATTTCACCCACCGCGGAGTTCGTTAATAATCCGGACACGGTTTACAATTCAACCGCTATGAAGCGCAGTATCGAACATGAATTGAGTGACGGTCATGCTCGTTTTCTGCCGGCAGGTGAATTATCTGAAAAACTATTAGGCGACCCAATAGCCACAAACCTCTTTCTAGTCGGTTATGCTTATCAGCAAGGACTGTTGCCAGTGAGTGCCAAAGCAATCAGCAAAGCCTTAGAACTAAACGGGGTTCGCGTTGAGTTCAATCAGCAAGCATTTTACTGGGGGCGGCGCGCGTTTTTAGATCAAAGCAAAGTTCAAAGCCTGGCTGGTATTGGTCAGCCACAACAAGCGCAACTTCAAGATTTAGAAGGCATTATTGCCTACCGAGAAAACGATCTAAAGAACTACCAAAATACCGCGTATGCCAAGTCATTTTTCGATGTGGTTGAACGTGTTCGTCAATGTGAAGCGCACAGCATTGGCAGCGATGAGCTAACCAAAGCCGTAGCACGGTCGTTGCACCGTTTAATGGCCGTTAAAGACGAATATGAAGTGGCTCGTTTATACACAGATGGTCAATTTTTAGAAAACCTATCTCAACAATTTAGTGGCCAACCTAAACTCAGTTTCTATTTTGCACCACCCACATGGTCCGCTCTATTAGGTAAGAAGCACGAAGGCCAGCCACCGCATAAACGCCGCTTTGGTGGTTACACATTTGGCATTCTAAAAATATTGGCGAAGCTGAAGTTTTTACGTGGCACTAAAGCGGATATCTTTGGTTATAGCCGAGAGCGAAAAATGGAGCGACAACTTGTCAACGACTTTAAATTGACTCTTGATGAACTACTGCAAGGGCTTAACAAAGATAATCATCAACTGGCGATTGACATTGTTGAATCGGTACAAAAGGTGCGAGGTTATGGCCATGTAAAGTTAGCCAACCATCAGGACTACCAACAACGTTTGAGCAATATGATGCAAACGTTCAGAACCGGAAAATCAAACATTCATTCGATCAAAGTCGAAGTTTCGAATGTGGATTAGGATCTTTAACCGCAATGATTTTATTCGTACTAACCTTCTCGAAATGCCGGATAGCCATACCAACTGGTCTTGTCAAAAGAACCAATAATGAGATGATGAGAGATTCAAATGCAGCTAATTGATTACACTAACGCCGTCAGGCATGCGCCTGCTTTCGATGGTCACCAACGTATTTCATTGATTCAGGATCAAGCCAGTGGTTTGACCGCATTGATTGCCATTCACAATGTTAATTTAGGCCCGGCCGTGGGAGGGTGTCGTATGTTTAATTCGTCCGTTTATTTAAGGTTTAAACCCCCGTCTTTCAGACGGGTAGCTTTAAGCTAGCAGTTGCTTTTATGATAGTGTCTATGAAATATAGGCATGGTTCACATACGAAATATAAGATTGAATATCATTTTGTTT
>CALJWL010000007.1 GCA_937974565.1 uncultured Arenicella sp. | reverse complement strand
ACGATCATCAATTCGATTAGGGTAAAACCCTTTTGTACTTTTTGAAATTTAGTCATTTTCTTTCCTAACGTTGGTTCTGAATTTGCCTTGCCAGCTATTGTTACTAAATCGAGTCAAGCCAGGGTCTGTTCAGATGAGCCGATAATACAAGCTCGGTTTATTTTACGCTTATCCCGACTACTGCCCAATTCAATAGTGCATGAACTCGTACAAGCTGTGATTAGTTATACCAAAAAAAAAGTTCGTCACTAGGTGTAAATTGTTAAACATTTAAAACCATTTTAAGTGTTTGATTTTTAACGACTAAATTGTGTGACAAATTTTGTTTCATGGCCTTGATTTGGCTTTGACAAGATTTGTCATTAGATTTCATACTTGCTTAGCTTGTAGCGAAACGACCTAAAGGTCATTCCGAGCAACTTGGCGGCTTCCGTTTTATTGCCTTCGGTGGCAATTAGAGCGGATTTAAGTGCTGCGACCTCTTCGCGCACTAAATAGTCTTCTATTGACTCGTTTCCGGGGATAAAGGATTTTAATTCGGCCCTTCTAACCATTCGGGCTAACGATGAGATCGCTAAGCCAAGAAACATCAATAAAACACCATACATAGCCAGTGCGTCAAAGCGCCAATTAATGTTGTCTTGCGCTACCAAGACGCTGTAAAAATGTTCGAAGAAGAGCGTTATTATTGCCCCTGCGGCCAGCGCTAATGCTTTTCGGCGCGTTAAGACAACGCTGCCTGTGGTGACAATAACTAAGAAAAGCAGCGAAAAACTGCTGGCAATGCTGCCGGTTGCGTGAACGATGAGCCCTGCTGTTAGGGTGTCCACTACAAACTGAGTAAGAAGAATGGTCCTAAGAGGTAGGCGGCGGTTATGAGTAAATACAGTAAATGCGGTCGCTGATAGAAGTAGAACGACGGCACAGAACGTGAATAGGGCGGGGTGGTGAAATTCTCTAAAAGGGGTAAAGCCCTGTATGGTTTGAGTTGCCAGGCCTAAGCCGAGCACAATCAAGGAAAATAGATAGCGGAATAAGTTGAGTGTGAGTACAGCACGCCAAATTTCCTGTTTGTAGGTTTTGTGTGCGCCGTTATTGGCCTCTGGTTGGTTCTCCGGTTGCGCTTCATTTAATTCATTTTGTTTTACTTTTTCGGTTTTGGCTTTGGTTTTGGCCAGCTTTTCAGCAAGCTCTGGGTTGGCTATGGCGATTAAATCCGATGGTTTGGTGGTCATGTTTGCGACTCCATGTACAGCTACTAAATCACAGTGCTGCGTGAATTATTTTTTTTATTAGACGTTGTATCGATGTTATTGCGCTGCAAGAAGAGTCAATTCTTACCTATCTCGTGCGCGCGATACCCCACACCTGAAGATAGTCTACACCGTTTTTTTTGATAATTTTAGCTATTTCTTCAGCGGTTGCTCCGGTGGTCACCACGTCGTCCACCAGTGCTATGTGTTTGAAAGCTATGGGTTTGTTAACTTTGAAGCTGTTTTTTAGGTTCTTTTTTCGCTGCGAAAAGGTGGCGGTTGTTTGCCTTGTGGTTGGTTTGGCTTTAATCAGTGAACCCGTTACCAACGGTAAGTTTAATAGCGCTGATAAGTGCCTCGCAATTTCTTGGGATTGATTAAAGCCACGTATGCGCAGGCTGGAAGAATGCATGGGTACGCAGATTAAAGCTTCGGGTAATGTTATTTCTTTTTGTATCAATTCTTCGGCGAATAATAAAGCCAAGCGTTTAGCTAATTGGGGCTGATTCGCGTATTTCAATCGACATATTTCATCGCTAATTGGGGGTAAGTATTCAAATGCGCAAAAGCATTTATCGAATAAGGGCGGCTTGGAAAGACAGGCTCCGCATACATCGTTGAATCCGCTAAAAGGTTGGCTGCAGTGTGAACAAGCATGGTCTAAGTAAGGCAGTTGGGATGCGCATGACTCACAGAACATATGACACTCGGAACTAATTCTTACTTGGCATGTGAGGCAATGGTTAGGCAGCAACCAGTCAATAAACCGCTTGAGTTGGTGGTTGTAAAGTGTAAAATTCATTCTGGTTTACAAGCTCCTTCTTTAAATTGACCATTTGCTTTTGTGGCACTATCCCATGTTATTTTGTAGACATCCTGTCTGTGATGGGTGTTAGTGCGATTCATTTTTGACGGTTTTAACTATATGCCAAACAATAACGTTGCTCAAGCACCGATAGAACCCAGTAACAGCGATAGCCTTTTGACTGATGCGAGGCAGACAAATTCATTGACAATCAAGGTTGAAAAAGGGACACGTGGGGCTGGTCGTTGGCCCGTTGATGACGTTAAGGCTCTGTTTGACTTACCGTTCAATGATTTGTTGTACAAAGCCCAATCGGTGCATCGAGAAAATTTTGACCCTAATCGGTTACAACTCAGTAGCTTGTTAAGCATCAAAACAGGGGCTTGTCCTGAAGATTGTAAATACTGTCCGCAAAGCGCACGTTATAAAACTGGCTTGGAGGTTGAACGGCTCATGCGCGTTGAATCCATCGTTCAGGCGGCAAAAAAAGCAAAAGCGAATGGCGCGGCTCGGTTTTGCATGGGGGCCGCTTGGCGTAGCCCAAAAGACGCCGACCTGCAAGTTGTGGAAGAGGCGGTTCGGCAAGTGAAAGACTTAGGGCTGGAAACCTGCGCTACGTTGGGCATGCTGAACGCTCAACAGGCGGCCAGTCTGCGAGACGCTGGCTTGGATTATTACAACCATAATTTAGACACATCCGAAAGCTACTATAAAGAAGTTATAACAACCCGAACCTACCAAGATCGTTTGGACACCTTAGCTCACGTTCGAGGTGTTGGCATGAATGTGTGCAGCGGTGGTATTGTGGGGATGGGCGAAAGCCGTCAGGACAGGGCCGAGCTTATCGCCAATTTGGCTAATTTGCCTGAGCCACCTCAAAGCGTTCCCATTAATAATTTAGTTCAAGTGAAAGGAACCCCTTTGGATGAAGTCGAGCCATTGGACGATTTTGAATTCATTCGGACGATTGCTGTGGCAAGAATCACCATGCCAACGTCGTATGTGCGTTTATCGGCTGGGCGAGAGGCAATGAACGACCAAATGCAAGCCTTGTGTTTTATGGCCGGTGCCAACTCTGTGTTTTATGGTGAAGCGCTTTTGACCACCAGCAATGCATCCGTTGAACACGATCGCGAACTGATGGCTAAGTTAGGTATTGACGCCGAATCGGTAAATGAACCGGCTTAATCGAGATCGGCGTTTAAAGCCTTTCAATCACACTTTGAAAAAAGCCGTTAAAGAAGCGAAAAACTAACTTTAACCCCATTCATTTTTTAAACAGTATCAACTTCATGGGCCATGCAAATTGGAGAGAGTCTTTGTGGGCTCGCCGCAAAGACAGGATTAATTCAAGTCTGTGGCGCCAGCGCCGACACATCGGTTCTGTGCAGCAGCCGCTATTAAAGTCAGATGGCGAATGGCTGACAAATTTCTCCAGCAATGATTATTTGGGTTTGGCCGCGCACCCCAAGCTGGCTGAGGCTATGTCAGAAGCCAGTCATCAATGGGGGGTAGGCTGCGGGGCTTCGCACATGGTGTGTGGTCACCAAAGCCCACATCAGCAATTAGAACAGGCGTTAGCCGAGTTTGTTGGCGCCGAGCGCGTTGTATTGTTTTCAAACGGGTACATGGCCAACCTTGCCTTAGGCTCGGCGTTCGCGCAAAGAAATGACCTCTGTCTTCACGACAAATTAAACCACGCATCCCTTATAGATGGCGCTCGACTCAGCAACGCGCAGTTTAAGCGTTATGCCCATGCTGATTTGGCTCATGCGCGAAAAATCATTATGCGCAACGAGCATGAGCGTCTGTTGCTGGCTTCGGATGGCGTTTTCAGCATGGATGGGGATATAGCCCCGCTTATCGAATTGAATGAGTTGGCCAACCATCATTCAGCCCTGCTCTTTATTGATGATGCGCATGGTTTTGGTGTGCTTGGGCCGTCTGGTAAGGGTTCCTTGGCGAGCGTTGGTTTGGCGCCGCGAGACAATATTGTCATGCTTGGCACTTTAGGGAAAGCACTCGGCAGTTTTGGGGCGTTTATTGCCGCCGACGAGTATGTGATTGAGCATTTAATCCAGTGTGCGCGTAGCTATGTTTATACTACGGCCTTGCCTTCACCGGTGGTCGCGGCAAGTTCCGCCGCGCTGGAGTTGTTAAAATGCGATCACGCTGTGTTAAACGGTCACCTTGATAAGCTAATCTCTTTGTTTACTCAGGCGTGTAAATTAGAGGGGCTTAGTTTGTTGCCATCAATAACGGCCATTCAGCCCGTCATGATAGGTGACGAAGCGTTGGCTGAACGAGCGAGCGAACATTTAAAAAACGCAGGTTTCTTAGTTCCTTCTATACGTACGCCAACAGTGCCTAAAGGGCAAGCAAGGCTAAGAGTTACACTCACGGCGGCTCACACGGAATGTCAGGTTAAGGTCGTTGTTAAGGCCATAGCCAGGGCGTTGTCGGCAGTCGGCGCTGGCTTTGAGTGTCGAGCCTAGCTCTGAAGGTCAATGTTGAGTGAGCGTATTGTGGATATTGTCTTTGTTCATGGTTGGGGTTTGAATTCTGAAGTTTGGGCTTCTTATATTGATGCCGCGTGTGAAGAATTGCCTAGCATAAAGAGTCACAATCTTGATTTGCCTGGCTACGGTAGTTTGTCTCATTTAAACGGTTCGAGCGACTTAGCTGTTTTGGCAAATTCTTGTATTGAACGGGCACCCGATAATGCCATTTGGGTAGGCTGGAGCCTTGGCGGTATGGTTGCACTGAAAGCCGTTATGATGAGGCCTAATATAGCGGCAGGTCTGCAATTGATTGCTACTAGCCCCCGTTTTGTGAGTGCATCAGACTGGCCTAATGGTGTGGATTTAACTGTTTTTCAGCGTTTTTCTGATGCGCTTGCCAATGATTATCAATCGACACTGGCAACGTTTCTTTTGTTGCAATCCGGCTCTAATAACGGCGCACGTGCGTTAGCAAAACAAGCACAAAGAGCCATCTGTGCGTGGCCAAGCCCAAGCCCCGCTACATTACAGTCTGGCATCGATTGTTTGTCTGGCGCGGATCTAAGGCGCGAGATTGCCGCATCTCGCGAAATAGCGAATATGCCGACACAAGTGATTGTGGGCGAATTAGATCGTGTGGCTAATCCGCAAGGGGGACAAAAGCTTGCTGAGATTATGAGCGCCGAATTGGTGAGCCTTAAGGCTGGGCATGCGCCATTTTTAACTCAGCCGACCGCCGTTCTTGCAAGCCTGAAAAAACTCATTTCTTTGGTTGAAAATAATGCAAAGTAATGCGATTGAGTCAACGAATAAAATAGCGCCAAGTAACTTGGTGGCGGATAACTTCGATCGTGGGGCACTACACTATGATGAGCTTGCAAAAACGCAGCAAGCCGTGTCTTTTAAGCTTCTTGAATTGGCCACGCCTTATGTGCAAAACGCAGCCCATATTGTTGATCTTGGCTGCGGTACAGGCCAGCTTTTGGCTGATTGTTGCGCGCTAAACCCCGTGGCCCATATGACCGGTGTGGATATTTCTAATGCGATGCTTAAGCAGGCTTTAAATAAGAGTTCTCGTGTAAAATGGGTTCAAGCTAATATGGTGTGTACTGGCTTGGGGGCTGGCAGCCAAGATCTGGTGTTGTCATCGTCTGCGTTGCAATGGGCGGATGTACGACTTGCGTTACAAGAGGCTTGCCGGATAGGCCGGCCGAATGGTGACATTGTCATGGCGTGCTTTTTGCATAAAAGCTTAGCCACTTGGAGAGGGGTTTGGGGCATTGAAAATTCTTTTTTGCCCAGTCACTCTGATGTAGTAGCGGCAATTGACGAGGCCGGCCTGCAGTTGGTTTATGTTGAGTCTGAGTTGATGTTGCATAAAGTTAACTCCTTTGATGACGCCTTAGCCAGTGTTCGTGACTTGGGGGCTGGGGCAAACAGAAGGCAAGCAAAAGGGCTGATGAGTCCGAGACGGCTGGCTAGCATTCGGCAAACCATTGAAAAACACATTGATACAGATGGTTTTTTTCCGATGGAATATGAGACGCTTTATTTTATTGCTAGTAGAAAATAATTTTTATCACGGCGTTAGATATACATCTTATGACAGACCCTGTTCACACCCTCAAACACCAATCGCATTTTGTCCGCCGCCCCGGTTTTCCAAGCTGTTTCGTGACGGGCACGGACACCGATGCTGGAAAAACGATCGCTACGGCTTGCCTGTTGCGCTTTTTGGGTCGTAATGATGCGCGTGCCGTGGGTCTTAAGCCCATCGCCAGTGGCTTTGATTACTGTGAGACGGGTCGGCGGCTAAAAAATACCGACATTGAACGATTAAAGCAGGCCAGCAATGTGGCGCTTGCCGAAGAGTTGGTTAATCAGTACGCATTTGAACCGGCAATCGCGCCTCACATTGCGGCTGCTCAAGAAGGGGTCGAGATTGATTTGGCGCGAGTTCAGAAAGCCGTTGATGGCGCTTGCTTGGTCGCCGATACGGTCTTGGTGGAGGGCGTTGGTGGGTGGCGTGTGCCATTGCGAATGCCCAGCCAGCATCAGCAGTTCATCGGCAATCTGGGTGACGGCAGTAATTTGCGATCTGGTCACTCTGTTGCTGCACTGGCTAAACATCTGAATTTGCCCGTGATATTGGTGGTGGGGATGCGGCTTGGGTGCCTAAACCACGCGCTATTAACGGCGCAAGCGATAGTCGATGATGGGCTGCCTCTAGTGGGGTGGGTGGCCAATACGGTGGACCCTAACTTTGCTTGCTTACCAGAGAATTTAGAAACGCTTAAAAGCATTATTTCTGCGCCACTATTATTTGAGATTCCTTACTTAGGTGACGCATCACGGCTTGAGTCGTACGTGCCAGAAACGGTGGCGCTGAATGAGTTTTTTTAACGTTGGTTCGTCAAGTGACGCGAGCGTAATAAAGTTTACCTAGAAAGCGTGAGTTCATGTTGATGCTGGCGTCTGCCTGTGATAACTTCTGGGCGCCCAGAATATGGGTGGTATAGTAGTGAAAAATAGCTTGTTTGGCTCCTTTTTGACTCAAATTTAACTCAATGTCAGCCGATTGAATTCGGCTTGAGTACAGAGACTTTTGGGTTTAGAGCTAAATGCTGCAACGATTCACATTGGTGAACCGTTGTGAAAAAGCCTAATGGTAAAATTTCACTTTCGAAGCTAGCGTGTCTTTAATACTGATTTTTATCTCAGATGCTGTTTGAAATGAGTGTGATACGCCGTTTAGTTTTGATAATCACGAATCATAATTTTAATTGGAGTGCCTCTAATTATGTTGTTTTCTCAACAAGGTAAGCTCGCTGCGAAGTTATTCACAGTGAGCGCGTCACTAGTTGCCGCACTGTTCAGTGGGTTAGCTCAAGCGGACTACCGCTTGAACTTCCAAGACCCTGTTACGGGTGTTGCTCGCGACATTTACGACCTTCACATGCTTATTTTTTGGATATGCGTGGCGATTTTTGTGGGTGTTTTTAGTGTGATGTTTTACTCGATCTTTAAGCACAGAAAGAGCAAAAATTACGAGCCTTCGACCTTCAGCCACAGTACTTCAGTTGAAATTATCTGGACTATCATCCCGTTTTTGATTTTGGTTGGAATGGCCGTTCCAGCCACTAAAGTATTGATCAAAATGGAAGATACGACCAAATCTGACCTCACGGTGAAAATCACTGGCTATCAGTGGAAGTGGGGGTATGAGTATATGGACGGCAGCGATATCAGCTTTTACAGCACGTTGTCGACGCCGCGAACACAAATTGATCAATTCAATAGGTCTACAGCCACTGAGATTGGCGAAAACTACCTGCTGGAAACCGATAAAGCAATGATTGTTCCATCGGGTCGTAAGGTGCGCGCATTGATTACTGCGAATGACGTAATACATGCATGGTGGATACCGGCTTTTGGCACTAAGAAAGATGCCATTCCCGGTTACATTAATGAACTCTGGTTTAATGTCGATGAAGGGGCTGAAGGTGTTTATCGTGGCAACTGTGCTGAACTGTGCGGTAAAGATCATGCGTACATGCCGATTGTGGTTCAAGTTGTGACCGGTGTCGAGTTCGATAAATGGGTTGCCGGTGGTGGTCAGTTCGATGCTCAGGGTTTTGCCAAAATTGATACAGCATCAACGCAAGAGCAATTTGCGGGTGTGATCTCAGAAGAAGCGTCTGAAGCGTCGCCTGTTGAGAAATCAGAAACACCAAATCAAGAGTTGGAGATGGCCTTTGCCGAATCCGTTGTTGAAGCCGTGGTTCCAACAGCCTCGGCCGCTGATGCGGCGATGTCGATTGAGGACTTGTCGCAAAAGGGAGAAAGCATCTACGGTGCGCATTGTGCCGCGTGCCACCAGGTTACAGGTGCCGGTTTGCCCGGTATTTTTCCAGCAATTACCGGTAGTTCAGTAGCAACCGGCCCAATAAATGCGCACGTAAAAATGATTCTTAATGGTAAGCCAGGTACTGCGATGGCAGCGTTTCGCAACCAATTGAATGACGAAGAAGTGGCGGCGGTGATTACGTATCAACGCAATGCTTTAGGCAATAGTGTTGGCGACTCAGTGCAAGCCGCTGATATTGCCGCGCAACGATAAAAGAGTAGGAGAAAAATCATGTCACATGCAGCAACTGCTCACGATCACCATGATGATCACGACCACCCAATGCCAACCGGTTTCAAGCGTTGGGCTATGTCTACTAACCATAAAGACATTGGCACGCTCTATTTGATTTTTTCACTTGCGATGCTGATGCTTGGCGGTGCGTTCGCGCTGGTTATTCGCGCCGAGCTTTTCCAGCCTGGTTTGCAATACATTGACCCCCACTTTTTTAACCAAATGACCACCGTACATGCATTGGTCATGGTTTTTGGTGCGGTAATGCCTGGTTTTGTTGGTTTTGCCAACTGGATGTTACCGCTTATGGTCGGCGCTCCTGATATGGCTTTGCCGAGGATGAATAACTGGTCATTCTGGATATTACCATTTGCGTTCTCAATCCTAATTTTGAGCTTCTTTGTGCCTGGTGGTGCGCCGGCTTCAGGTTGGACGTTGTATGCACCACTCACCATTCAAGGTGGCATGAGTGTGGACATGGCGATTGTGGCTATTCATATGATGGGTATTTCATCGATCATGGGCGCCATCAACGTTATCGTCACGGTATTGAATATGCGTGCCCCCGGAATGACTTTGATGAAAATGCCATTGTTCGTTTGGACGTGGTTGATCACGGCTTTTTTATTAATCGCGGTAATGCCTGTTTTTGCTGGCGCAGTGACCATGTTGTTAACTGACCGCCATTTTGGTACGGCGTTCTTTAACCCAGCAGGCGGCGGTGACCCTGTGCTGTATCAGCATATTTTTTGGTTTTTCGGTCATCCTGAAGTTTATATTATGATTTTGCCTGCCTTTGGCATTATTTCCCATATCATTCCGACCTTTGCGCGCAAGCCTCTGTTTGGTTACAGTTCAATGGTGTTTGCAACGGCCGCGATCGCATTTTTATCGTTTATCGTGTGGGCACACCACATGTTCACAGTGGGTATGCCGTTGCAAGGTGAACTGTTCTTTATGTACGCCACTATGTTAATTTCAGTGCCAACAGGGGTTAAGGTATTTAACTGGGTCACCACGATGTGGCGAGGATCAATGAGTTTTGAAACGCCTATGCTGTTCTCCATTGGTGTGGTGTTCTTGTTTACCTTGGGCGGCCTGTCTGGCTTGATGTTGGCCATCACGCCAGCTGATTTTCAGTATCACGACACGTATTTCGTGGTGGCTCATTTCCATTATGTGCTGTTTTCGGGTGCGGTGATGGCGATGATGGGGGGTACATATTACTGGCTACCAAAATGGACAGGGCATATGTATAACGAACGCTTAGGTAAAATTCACTTTTGGTTAACGGCCATTGCGTTTAATGTTACCTTCTTTCCACAACACTTTTTAGGTCTTGCTGGAATGCCGCGTCGTTATGCTGACTATAACCCTATCTTTACCGAGTTTAATCAGTGGTCATCTATTGGTGCATTCTGCTTAGGTTTCTCACAGTTGCTGTTCATCTACATCATTATTTCAACCGTTCGTGGCGGCAAAAAGGCCACGGCTGAAGTCTGGGACAACCCTGAAGGTTTGGAGTGGACTGTGCCTAGCCCCGCACCATTTCATACTTTCGATACCCCGCCTACGGTTAAGTAAATCTTAACGGTACAATGGTAATGGTTGCATGTTGCCCTGTTGATCGTTGAAATAACAACAAGGGTCGACGGGTGGTGTGCAACTGAGGCTTTTAAAGAGTCTTGCATTGGTGCCGGAAAAAGTAAATGAATAGAGACAGTGACGATCAAAAGAAAAGCAATGCTCGGTTGGCCTTAATTATTGCGGTCATTCCGATAGTGCTTTTTGTTGTTGCTTTCCTTATTCGATGGTGATGATTGAATGTCCGTTTTGGTGAGTCATTGATGTCAGAAATAGCCCGAGATGTAAAAACTGATATGTCTGGTGTCAGTGAGAAAAATAATATTGTTGTCAAACTAGTGCTCATTGCAGCGCTTATGTTCGGCTTCGGTTATGCCCTTGTGCCACTTTATGAGGCATTTTGTAGAGTCACTGGTTTTGGTGGTAAAACGGACATAATTGAAGAAGCAAAAGCTCAGGCTGCGGTCGCGATTGATCGAAATGTTGAGGTTTCATTTACCTCTCATACGCATTCTTCGCTGCCATGGGATTTTAAGCCGCTTACTAAATTGACTGATGTGCGAGTTGGTGAAATTCAAGAAGCAACTTTTTACGTTAAAAACAACTCTGATCAAACAATCACCGGCATGGCAACGTTTAACGTAACACCGCCGCGTGCCGGTTTTCATTTCAAAAAAACAGAGTGCTTCTGTTTTACCAAACAAGTCATGCAGCCTGGTGAAGAACAAGAGATGACTGTTCGTTACATGCTTGATTCGGAATTGCCAGACGACGTACACGAATTAACGCTGTCCTACACGTTTTTTGATAACGCAAAACACGCTGGGCAGTAGAGACATAACAAGAAAAGAATTACAATTTAGGCCGAATTGATGTAAATCAAACGGCATTTAAAACTGAGGAAACCATTATGGCTTCGCATTCACAAGACCATTATTTTGTACCTGATTCAAGCGTCTACCCGTTTGCTTGTTCGATTGCTTTGTTTTGTATCGCAATGGGCGGTGCTAGTTACCTGAATGGTATTTCGTTTGGGTCAGGCTTAATGACCGTTGGGTTCATCGGGATGGGGGCTTTATTGTTCCGTTGGTTTGGCAGCGTAATTAAAGAAAGCCCCGAGTACAATATGGACGTAGACAAATCGTTTCGTATGGGTATGTCTTGGTTCATCTTTTCTGAAGTTATGTTTTTCGCGGCGTTCTTTGGTGCGTTGTATTATCTGCGAAACTTGGCCATTCCTTGGTTGGCTGAAACTGAGCTTTTATGGCCAGGTTTTGAAGCCAGTTGGCCCTCAGCCGGGCCTATTGGGGCCGAGTTATTGACCGGTGGGTTACCTGATTCCACTGAGATCATGGAAGGAACCAAGTACGCGTTGATTGACCCATTGCATTTGCCGCTGCTTAATACGGCAATTTTGTTGGTATCAAGTGTGACATTAACAATCTCGCATCACGCCATTCGTGCCAATAACCGTACTCAAGCGATTATTTGGTTGGCACTGACGGTTTTGTTAGGATTTATTTTCTTGTTCTATCAGGCCGAAGAGTACATCGAGGCTTACCAAATACTTGGTCTTACTATGGGCACGGGTGTTTACGGTTCTACATTCTTTCTATTGACCGGTTTTCATGGCTTTCATGTGACCCTGGGCGCTTTTATCTTATTGGTGGTTTTGCTGAGAATGATGAAAGGGCATTTCTCGGCAGAAAAGCACTTTGCATTTGAGGCAGGCGCTTGGTATTGGCATTTTGTTGATGTTGTTTGGGTCGGATTATTTATCTTCGTGTACATCTTGTAAGCTAAAGGATTGGTCTCAGCCTACTGTGTAGGCATTGTTTGCCAATGTTGATATAGAAAAAGGCGTTGCGAAATTACCGCAACGCCTTTTTATGTCTAACTTTACTGAATTGGAAAGAGCTTGAGTCTTAGATTAAAGCTTTGTATGTGTCGGTTATTATAAAATAAGGAAAAACCGCGCGCATACTGCAAGTCATTCTAGTTGTTGTTTAATAACACGTATACAGCCCCCGTGCCGCCGTCGTTAGCGGGTGTGGATACCACTCCGATGACGTGCTGGTTTTTGGCCAACCAACCAAGCAGCATGCGCTTTATAACAGGCGTTCGCCCAGCTGAATTACGCCCCTTGCCATGCACGATCCTGACGGCTCTCACATGGTCGCGAGCGCACTCATTAATAAAACCATGAGTTTCTATCTTAGCCTCATGAGAGTTTAGGCCGTGAAGATCAAGTTCATCTTGAATAGCGTAATCCCCACGACGCAGTTTTTTCAACAATCGAGTTGAATAACCGGCGCGGAGAAACTTAAGTTCGTCACCGCTTTCGTAGCTGGCGGTTTCATCAGACTCGGCCAACAGTTCTTCCATTACTCGTTGATTGTCGAGTAATCGTTGCTTAGGTATCGGCTCAACCGGTTTACGAAAAGGCGCTACTCTATCCTGAGCTAGGGGTTTTACTCCTAGACCGAGTAGCTTCTCCATATTGTCGTTGTTGTCTGGCATGACAATACTCTTACTAAACTTGTGTCATAGCGGTGAATAAGAGAAAGGTAACCCACCCCGCCCAGTTGAATGCTCAGTGATTCGCATCTGGGCGTGATTTGTGTGCGCTGAATTACTACTCAGTTACCTTTTAAAATGTGTGTCATTTACTCTTGTCCTTTAAGGAAGCGGTCGGCGTCAAGCGCTGCCATGCAGCCTGAGCCTGCGGAAGTGATGGCTTGACGATAAATATGATCCATTACGTCGCCGCAGGCGAATACCCCCGGCACACTGGTTGCGGTCGCATTGCCTTTGGTGCCGCTGTTGACGGTAAGGTAGCCACCTTCCATATCCAGTTGCCCTTTAAAGATGTCTGTGTTTGGCGAGTGGCCAATCGCGATAAAGGCGCCATCGGCGGTGAGTTCTTTAGTGCGGTCATCCTGGGTGCTTTTTATTCTTACGCCCGTCATGCCAGTGTCATCGCCAAGCACTTCGTCTAGCGTGTGGTTCCACTGAATATTGACATTACCATTCTCGGCTTTTTTCATGAGGTGATCGATTAAAATTGCCTCTGCGCGAAATTCATCGCGACGGTGTATCACCGTGACTTCGGATGCAATATTAGAAAGGTAAAGAGCTTCTTCCACCGCTGTGTTGCCGCCACCAACTACCACAACAGGTTTGCCCCTGTAAAAGAAACCATCGCAAGTGGCGCAGGCCGATACACCTTTGCCCATAAAGGCTTCTTCGGATGGTAAGCCTAAATACTTGGCTGAGGCCCCCGTTGCAATAATAAGCGCATCGCATGTATAAGTTCCGGCATCCCCAGTGAGGGTAAATGGCTTCTCTGAGACCTTAACTGTGTGGATGTGATCAAACACTATCTCGGTTTCAAAACGTTCGGCATGACGTAACATGCGAGCCATAAGTTCATTGCCATCAACGCCTTGGTCATCTCCGGGCCAATTATCCACTTCGGTGGTGGTGGTGAGTTGCCCACCTTGTTGCAGTCCCGTGATTAATACGGGGTTTAGGTTGGCACGCGCAGCGTATACAGCGGCACTGTATCCGGCTGGGCCGGAACCTAGGATAAGCACTTTGCAGTGTTTGGGGTCTGACATGTATCTAGTCTCCAAGAATGGGCTGGTGATTTATTGCGACTTTCTCTGAAAGCATTTTTAGCTCAGAAAAAGATTGGGCCTTTATAAGGTGGTTCTAAAATTCTAATATGTTTTGATGGCGGGCAATAGAATTATTTCAAGAGGAGTCGTGCATTATTGTGTCTAAAGGTTAAACATTGGCCATTAAAAGCGTGGCAGGTGTGTTTGTGTTTTAATCAAGTTAAAATAACCGGTGTTTTTACAGATGAATGCTGCTTTGTATGAGAAGACCCTCTATACATAGAAATGCGTTTGTTAGAGAGATTCTGACTAATTATAAATATCAAGAACGTTTATAATTAGTCAGGGTCTTTGTTAAACAGGGCTCTCATTGAGATATTAAGTGAATCAAGGCGCGAAATAATGCCACAGGCAAAGAAGAAAGAAATAAAGCAGTTGGAGGCCGGAGTGTTGTCGCCGCGAGTGAAGGAATTGGGTTCTGAGATCGTTGTGGTGTTCAGTGTGTTTCTGTCTGCCTACGCATTACTGTCACTGTTGACGTATCGCTCAACTGATCCTGGTTGGTCTCATAGCGGCGGGGATAGCGATAATGTGCGGAATCTAGGCGGTCAATTTGGTGCCAACTTTTCCGACATGTTATTGCATGGTTTTGGGTATATGTCCTATCTAGTGCCGATCATGATTGTGGTGCTGGGCATTAACTTTTTTCGCCATCGTAACAACAACAACGAGCCCTCTTACCTTAATCGGGTAATGGTTGGTGTCGGTTTTTTGATCACGGTAATGGGCGGGTGCGGACTGGAGAATTTGCATTTTAACCATTGGGCGGCGGATCAACCTTTTGTGGCGGGCGGTATTTTGGGTGACTGGCTTAATACCTCCTTAGTCAGCCTCTTTGGGCAAGTGGGGTCTACCCTGTTAATGGTGACCCTTTTTCTTACGGGCATCACTGTCTTTACAGGGCTTTCTTGGTTCAGTCTCATGGATGCCATTGGAGCGAATATCTTTAACGGCATTGATCGTTTTAAAGAACACCGCGAACAAAAACAAGACAGAGAAATTGGCGAAAAGGCACGAATAGTTCGGCAAGAAACACTCACTGAACTCAAAGAAAAGGTAAAAATTATCCCGACAATTAAGCCGCGCATGGCGCCTGAAACAGCTAAAAAACAAGAAAGCGAGCGCATGCAACGTGAAAAACAAACGTCGTTGTTTGAGTCCATGCACAGCAATAACGATGCGCTACCAACGCTCTCCTTGCTTGATGAACCAGAACAGCAGTCGTTTGGTTACTCCGATGACGAATTAAACGCACTGTCCGTCTTGCTGGTTAAGAAGCTGGCGGATTTTAACGTTTCTGTTGAAGTGGTTAGTGTGCATCAGGGGCCGGTGATCACGCGCTTTGAGGTGGACCCTGCGCCAGGCATCAAGGCCGCAACAATCACCAACCTTGCTAAAGACTTAGCGCGAGCGCTTTCTACGGTGAGTGTGAGGGTGGTCGAAAATATCCCGGGTAAACCGTATGTTGGGATTGAAATACCGAATGAGTCTCGTGAAATTGTTCGCTTAGTTGAAGGGTTGGCGTCACGGCAGTTTGAAAATATGAACTCGCCATTGGCCTTAGTATTAGGTAAAGATATCAGTGGCAAGACGGTGATAGCCGACTTGGCCAAGATGCCTCACGTTCTGATTGCCGGGACCACCGGTTCGGGTAAATCGGTGTGCATTAATGCCCTGATTTTAAGCTTAATTTATAAAGCAACCGCTCAACAGGTGCGCATGATTATGGTAGACCCCAAGATGCTTGAATTGTCGGTCTATGAAGGCATTCCGCATTTACTGTGTCCGGTCGTTACTGATATGAGTGAGGCGGCGAATGCACTGCGGTGGAGTATTGTTGAGATGGAGCGCCGCTATAAGCTTATGTCTGAGCTTGGGGTGCGAAATTTGGCTGGCTACAACCGAAAAATCAAACAAGCGCAAGAGGCCGGTGAACCCGTGCTTGACCCTATGGTTAGAGAAGGTGAAATTGCTGAAGCATTGCAAGAACTGCCCTGTTTGGTTGTCGTTATTGATGAACTGGCCGATTTAATGATGAGTGTTGGTAAGAAAGTCGAAGAGCTGATTACTCGTTTGGCGCAAAAAGGCCGGGCGTGCGGAATACATCTTGTTTTGGCAACTCAGCGCCCGTCGGTTGATGTGATTACCGGCCTTTTGAAGGCCAACATTCCCACCCGTATCGCCTTTCAAGTTTCTTCGAAAGTGGATTCTCGTACGGTCATTGATCAAATGGGGGCTGAAATGTTGTTGGGTCACGGGGATATGCTCTACGTCCCGCCTGGGTCCAGTTTGCCTGAGCGTGTACACGGTAGTTTTGTGGATGACCATGAAGTGCATAAAGTCGTTGAGTCACTTAAAGGTAATGGTAAACCCGAATACGATGAATCGATATTAAGCGCTCCGAAAGAAGTCAACGATGCTCTGCCAAGCGCGTTTCGAGATGATTCAGTGAACGATGACCCCGAAAATGACCCTTTGTATGATCAAGCCGTTGAGTTTGTTACTCGCACCCGTAAAGCGTCTATCTCGTCTGTACAGCGACAACTAAGGGTCGGCTATAACCGTGCCGCGCGCATGATTGAGACGATGGAAATGACCGGAGTCATCACGGCGGCCGAGGAAAACGGTCGCCGTGAGGTGATTGCACCCCCACCACCGGAGGATATTTGATATGCACCTTGCTCATTGGTTTTTACATTTTAGCGCCCCTCAGAAGGTGAAGAAAGCTGGCTTTAAAACCGTTGCTATGATGATCGTGTTTGTGCCTACGCTAATGGTTCCTGCTGTGATGGCGTCTGAAGTGCTGTTGCGTGACTTTTTTCGTGATGTTCAAAGTTTGAAGGCCAATTTCACTCAATTGGTCGAAGATGATAACGGCTCGGTATTAGACCGTGCCAGTGGTAAATTTTATTTGTCTCGGCCAGGAAGATTTCGTTGGGACTATAAGAATCAGAGTTTTGATGGTGAACTAGGCCAGCAGATTGTCGCCGATGGCAAAAGCCTTTTTTTCTATGACCCTGATTTAGAGCAAGTCAGTAAACGATCATTGGATGATGCTTTAGCGCAAGTGCCGAGTTTGGTATTGGTGCAAGAAGGAGAGGGCGTTGATGAACATTTCACCATTACTGAGTTTGGTTTGACCGATGGCTTGTCTTGGGTGTCTTTGGCGCCCAAAGATGAAGATGCCGCTTACCAAAAGCTGATGGTGGGTTTTAATGAGGGTGTTATTTCTTCCTTAATGCTGTACGACGGCTTGGGTAACTCCACTCAATTACAGCTAAGTAATGTGGTGATTAACTCCGAATTGGCCGCAAATGCATTTGAATTTGAGATACCCGAAGGCGCTGATGTCTTAAGTGAGCCATGATCTATTGGTGGGTTGGGATTGCTGGTGGTTTAGGTGCAGTTGCTAGATTTGCAATATCTCGTTTAATACAGCATTTGGGTTGGGTTGCGTTTCCTTATTCAACGTTAGCGGTAAATGTATTAGGCAGTTTGTTGATTGGGTATTTTGCGATTAGTTTGCAGTCTAAATGGGGTGCCAGCGATCAACTAAAAATCATCATGTTGACGGGTTTTTTGGGTGGTTTTACCACTTTTTCAGCGTTTTCTTTGGAAACCATTGAATATATGGAGCAGGGTGCGTTATTTAAATCGGCTTTATACGTTTCGGTAACGGTGATGTTGTGTTTGACTGGGTGTTTGGTTGGGTACTTTTTAGCGAAAAACCCTCTTAATTAAGAGCAGATAATTAAGGGAAGACGATTGAGAGGGCTTTGTAGAAAACGATGACGGGTGTTCAATTCGGCTTTGCCTTTCTTTCCTTTAAAATGGTGATTTTCCGGTGTAATTTTGCCTTCGGAGCCTTTCCTGAACTTTTTGAATCGTACCCTCCGAAACAGAGCATGAAGATGGTTATGGTTGTTTAGGGCATGGTTTGACAATAAAACCTGAAATTAAACTTATTGTTCATTGGTGTTTTTTTGTTACAAATTCTTTGAGCATTTCGGCAAAGCTATTACACTATCTCGGTTTTTATCAACGCCAAACAAGCCAGCAATGCTGGCCCTGTTTGAGTGGCCCTATTTCGATGTTGAGAATCATAATATGTTAGACCCAAGCTTGTTACGAAATGAAATTGAAGCGGTTGCTTCTAAATTAGTTATTAAAGGCCACGATTTAGACATTCAAGCTTATCAAGCCTTGGAATCTGAACGCAAGTCATTACAGGTTAAGTCGGAGGAATTGCAAGCGCTGCGTAACAGTCGCTCTAAGGAAATTGGCAAAACCAAAGCCCAAGGCGGTGATGTTAATGCACTGATGGCGGAAGTGAGTTCGTTTTCCGAACAGTTAAAGGAGTCGCAGGCCAAGTTGGAGAAAGTCAAAGAAGCGATTAATGACATCACTTCGGTGTTGCCAAACATTCCTCACCCCAGTGTGCCAGAAGGTAAGAGTGAACAGGACAATGTTGAAGTCACCAAATGGGGCGAACCGAAACACTACGACTTTGAAATAAAAGATCACGTCGATTTGGGGCAAGACTTAGGTGGTTTGGATTTCGAGTTGGCAACTAAAATTACGGGGTCTCGCTTTGTGGTCATGCGAGGCACTCTTGCGCGTATGAATCGGGCGTTAATTCAGTACATGCTTGATTTGCACACAACCGAACATGGTTACCAAGAAACGTACGTACCTTACCTTGCGAATGCCGACAGTTTGAGGGCAACCGGTCAGCTTTCCAAGTTTGGTGATCATGATTTGTTTGCTGCTCAGGCCGAAGATGGCTATTACCTCATTCCGACTGCTGAGGTTCCAGTCACCAATATCGTCCGCAACATGATCTTGACGCGTGAAGAGTTGCCACTAAAAATGGTGGCGCATACTCCGTGCTTTCGTCGAGAGGCTGGTTCGTACGGCCGAGATACCCGCGGGATGATACGTCAGCACCAATTTGAGAAGGTCGAGCTGGTACAAATTGTTCACCCAGACAACTCCTATCAGGCTTTGGAAGAGTTAACGGGGCATGCAGAGGCTGTTCTTCAGGGCCTTGATCTGCCATATAGAAAAGTTATTTTGTGTGGTGGTGATTTGGGGTTTTCAGCGGCTAAGACCTATGATTTGGAGGTTTGGTTGCCGGGTCAAAATGCGTACAGAGAAATTTCTTCTTGCTCTAACTTTGAGGATTTTCAAGCGCGCCGTTTACTCGCACGTTATCGTGGTGATAATAAAAAGACAGAGTTGGTGCATACACTTAATGGTTCTGGTTTGGCGGTTGGGCGCACGTTGTTGGCCATAATGGAGAATAATCAACAGCCGGATGGTTCTATCGCTGTGCCTAAAGCCCTTCAAAGTTATATGGGGGGAGTAGAAATCGTTTTACCCGAATAACGACGTTTTATTTTTCATTGTGCGAGCGTTTTTTGTGCTTTATTAGAACTTTTTAGTCAATTTGTTCTACTTCTAAGTAAGTGGCATTAAGTAAATGTAAATTAAAGTATACAAGTTTAAAGCTAACTGTATATTTTTAATGGTTTTTGCTACTATCGCGACCAGTAGTGTGGGGTGTCTGCGAATGTTTGATGTGTGGCTTTTATTTTACGTGCCATAAGTAAACCATTACCGCAGGTTCAAGGGGGGGTGAAATGGGTTGGAGGTGTTTTTGCCTCTGTGTTTTTTGCTTGTCTTGATGTGATCGATAAGCGAAGTGCTATTGAGCTGTTTATTAGTTGTTGCTTAAAAACACGCGAGTGTTGTGCAAACTAAATAGCTTAATAACCATTAACAGGTTGATCAGATTTCAATGTTAGAAGGCTTTTTCTGGCGTTGAAAAAAAGCACTCCAAAACAGGAATGCTCTGCTGTCTAAGAACGACCTGATTGGTTGCACGTATTATAAAGTCGGTGTTGACAAACTATGTTGTCTTACAAATCAATCTTGCGGTCAGAGGCGTGTGCTAATCCTCTTACAAATAGTCTAGATAGCACCCAAGGTCGTTCTATGCCCTCGTCTCATCCTGAATACAGTAATAAATCGGTTTATAAGCTGCTTATTGGCATAAGCATTTTGTTTTGCCAATATTACTTTGGTAGCGTTGTGTCTGCGCAAACGTCTGATTCACAGGTGACAATACCAGCGCTGACTGAAGAGGGTTATCGTCTGCCATCTGAAGAAGACAGTGAATTTAATAACTACTCTGATGAATTTATTACCGACTGGCGTAACGCAGACCCAGATTATGAGGACACTGAGTTCGGCGAACTCATGTACAACGAATCCAGTGCCCCAACAAAATTGGAAATACTGCGCCTACTGAGTAAAAATACGCCTTCTATCGTGGTGTTTATGCATGCCATTGCAATGGGGGTGGATATTGAAGATGTATTGCGAGCTTCTGTCAAATATCAGCCGGATAGATCCTCTGACCTGGCTGCTTCAGCCGTCAGCCTAGTTCCCATATTAGAAACCTCAACCAGTTATGTGTACTCCGGTTATGAATTAGAAGATTTGGAAAAAGAGGAATCCAAACCGTATTCTGTTACAGAAGTCGTTGAACGGTTTTTTGATGATCGATTGGTGCTTCGCCCATACCCTGATTGGTTCAATGGGCAATATCATTTTCTTGCGTCTGCGGCTGAGCTCAAGAAACTGCAAAAACCCCAGAAAGACGTTAAATGGTATCGAACCAAGTCCACATTGAGTGTGGAAAAGCGCCCGGTTTTCATTTCTTTGTATGAATCCAACGAGTCCGTTCTCATTGACAGTGAGGACCGCATCAGTGAAGCCTTAGCCAGTAACCCGGATGCCTTATTGCCGGTTGTGTTTATTTTCAATCGTTTAAATGAACGAGCGATTGATCAGTTGGGTTATTCGCCGACCATTAAGGGCATACAGGATGCTTATTCAGAACGTTCGTTAATGGTAACTCCGGCTCCAGAGTGGCAGTTGGGGGAGTATCATACTTACGCGGCGATTGACGAATTTTATGAAGTCTTTGATATTCCAGAAGAAGAGGACTTTGAGCCAGAGAATTGGCAAAAATTAATAGAGGAAGCTGAGGATTACTCGGTGACGGATACCTCATTTTTAGTGGTTGTATTAGGCGATCAAGACGATAGCGATAGCAAGAAGACGACATCGAATGTGTTTGTCTCAGAGCCAACGCTTATGGCCGCTTGGGATGACCCTAGAGCCGATTCAGAGTTTCAGTATGTTCACCCTGAAGACAGCCAGCCTCATAATTTGAAAAATTTATTGGGCAAAGGTTTGGTGTTTAATCGCCCTGATTTGCTCGCGGCATTAAATGCCCTAGGGGTTAAGCGTGTTCCAGTGGTTTACTACTACGTTGACAGCACTCGTATTCACCCCTTTTTCAAAGGCACCCGCGCTCTTATAAATGCAGTCAATGGTGTTATTACGCCTCCTCGGTCCACGGGTGGTGGAGGTGGTTTTACGCCATGTGCTTCCCCTCCGTGTGTTGAGCAGTAAAGGTTTTTAGTAACCGTGGGTGAAACCTTTGATTGATTTCATGCTACTTAATTAATGAGACGGTACACGGTCATTTCAATGGCAAGGGTTAAGTTAATAAAACCGTTGAAGATATTAAAAATCACCCCCTAATATTGGGCACAATAACATGCTAACAATAAATGCCAAGGCTATAAGCAACTAGGACTCATAGAAACAGACTGCAAAAATATCAATGCTTGAAACACTCAGAAAATCAAAAATACTAAAAACGGGAAAATTCTGGGTCGAATACAAGTGAAAACAAATAATTTAAATAATGAGTAATATGTTTAATAGAATTAAGGGTAAGTTGGTCCTGGCGGTTGGGTTGGCCGGATTGGGCACAGGTGTTCCCCTAATAGAATCGGGTGCGATGGCTCAAACTGCGAACCAAGGGTTAACTCCGGCGGCGAACAGCGTTCAATCGTTTGGTAATGCGCCAATAAACAGAGCCTCGGGTGACTATCAGCCTTTAAATCTGCTGAATGATTTTTATCCAAGCATTCAGGTTGATTTCAGTCAGCACGATAATGTGCGTCGCCGCCCAGACATTGATGAAGACGATTTTCTAATTACCGTAACTCCAGAATTAGGCTATCGAACAAACTTTGGTCGTCATCAGTTCTACGCGGCTTATCAGGGGCGTTTTACGTTTCACGATGAAATAGAGCAAGAAGACGCGGAATCGAATATAATTTCTGCTAATCTTGGTTTGGATTTGACGCGCCGATGGGATCTTGAGTTATTTGCTTCTATTGGTAACTCTTATGAGCGTCGAGGAATATCCGGCGGACGAGAGTTTCGTACATTTCGTAATGATGGCTTCGATTCAGGCCCAGAGAACGTTGATTTTGTCTCTTATGGCGCGGACCTTATTTTTGGCCGAAAAATTGGCATTATTCAAGGTGTCTTGGGGTATGAGTACACAGGTACTAATTTTCAAAGCGACGATTTAGATGACATAACGAACTTTTCTGACAGCCGAGACCGCAGTAGCGAAGTAGTGCATTTTGACCTTAACTGGCAGTTTGCTAATCGAACGTCGGTATTTGGCCGTATCCAAAAAAGGGTAACAGATTACGACCGGGATGATGTCAGTTTGGATGGGGATCAAACCGATTTATTGTTAGGCCTTCGTTGGAAACCCGCTAACTCGTTAAGTGGCACGCTCGGTTTCGGTGTTAGTGAGAAAGACTTTGACGACCCTTCCAGGAACCGTTTCGACGGAGAGATATATTACGCCGACCTTAACTATTCAATTAATCCGTTTTCGGTGATTAATATTTCGGCATCCAGAACAGTGGAAGAGCCGGGTGATGAATTTGCTGATTTTTATGAAAGTGATTTAATCGGGATTGGTTGGAACCATTCACTAAATTCACGTCTGAAGCTTGGTCTGTATGCCAAAGCCATTGATGATGACTACGATACAGGCCGAGAAGATCAATTTTTTGATTGGGGTGCTGAGCTTCAATACGGGTGGCGTAATTGGATGACGGCGAGCATTTACTACGGTGAAATCGAGCGTGACTCTAACCGAGATGGTATCGCCTACGAAGATACTTATTTCGGCCTACGTCTTCGTTCAGACCTTCGTTCATTGTTAGGTTCGGGCAAAAAGAGTCAACGTGAGCGTGAGCCGGCTTCCTTTGGGAAAGCCAAAAAAAGCGAATTTGCACGCAAAAAGAAACGATAGCCGTTAGTAAACCTCCGCTCTTTGTGTAATAGAGCGTTAACAATGTCTTTCAGAAGTGGTATTTCGGTCTACTATTGTGGTATTTCTATTGCGTGGAGTTAGTTGGGCTTGGTACTCATGAGTCTGTCTTAGATAACTTTAGGTTAATGCGGTCGATCGCATTTACAAAAATACAAGCGAGATTGAGCCATAATAAGGCTGATTATTTCGCTCGCCTAATTAGGTTGGTGGAAACAAGTATCGTGTTTTTTCGAAATATACATCTAATCTCAGACATCGCTTGTGCTGCTGGTAGACCATTGTTAGGTCAATTCCAGTGCGGTGTGGCTAAGGTTCTTGCGTTGTCTACAATTAAAGCAATGTTTATTTTATGGGTGTTGCCCTTAAGCTTGTTTTTTACCGCTTTTCTTGGGGCACAAGAAACCGAAAGAAGGCCCATATACAGTAAACACACCTACAGCCTTATTGGTGAGGTTGCGGTCGATGCCCCATATCAAACAATATCCGTTGGGTGTGCTAAATCAGCACAAAAAAAGTGCGTGCGTTTTACCCAACCGACGGTGAAAGGTTGGGTAAGTGAATCGTATCTCAATATTGATGAGCTGACCAATACCGCCACGGTTCGTGCGGATGCATTGAACTTTCGTGTTGGCCCTCGCATTCAAGCACCTAAAATAACGCAAGTGTATCAAGGTCATCAAAGTTTGTTGCTTGACAGACGCAGTGGGTTCGCTCAAATCCATGCCCCTATATCCTTAGAAGTTTTAATTGATGATGAAAGCGGTGATAAAGCCGTCAGGCTTGCCGAAGAAGCCGCTACAGAAGTAAGGCCTGCATCAAAAGCAACCGAAAAGGTGGCAGAAGAATTTGCTTCGGTGTCCGATGAAAATAAGGCATCAGACACACAGAACAATAAGGTTGGTGTCGCTGAGACGGTTGTCCCTGAGCGTTCGTTGCCAGAACAAAATCAGGTTGTCAATTTGCTTGAGAGTAAACACCGGCTGGCACCCGGCGACTCTATTTCGTTGCTTGTGTTTGGTGAGCCGGACCTCAGCGCTCAAAACGTACGGGTTCCACAAAGTGGTCGTGTATCGTTTCCGCTGATTGGGTCGGTTGCCGTACTTGGTAAGACCACCAGTGAAGTCGAGCAGGATGTGGCGGCGTTGTTATCACAAGGTTACGTACGTAACCCCAGGCTCTCAGTTTCTATTTTTAGTTACCGTCCCATTTTTATTCGTGGCGAGGTTAGCTCAACTGGTGATTACCCTTATACCGAAGGCTTGACGATTGCTAAGGCCATTGCGATTGCTGGTGGTACTAAAGAGTCTGCAAGTGAAAACGGGGTTAGCATTACTCGAGATGGTGTGGTTGTGGCACAAGGCCTATCGATTAACAGTCAAACTTTGATTGCGTCGGGTGATATTGTTAGCGTTGATGCCGATGAAGAAGTCAAAGAGGCCGAGTCGGCGTACATTTATCTGCATGGGGAAGTCGCTCAAGCGGGTGCTTATGAGTTCCAGTCAGGGCTTACGGTTGAAAAAGCAATAGTTCTTGCCGGAGGCTTCACACTGAGAGCATCAAAGAAAAAAATTAACATTAGTCGTTACAGTGATGCGGCTGAGGATGGCGCGCCAATTGAATTGAAGAGGGTTAAGCTTTATACCCCGATTAAACCCGGTGATGTGATAAAGGTTGGGGCTAGCTGGTTTTGAATACTGAAGCACGAGATAATTTAACGTCTGCTAAAACCGTAGACAATGGTCAGTTTATCCGTGACTGGTTTTCCGGCGCTGCGGGTGGAGGAGCCCCCACTGTAAACACCCCGACGTCCAGTGCGGATGGCGATTCTCTTGCCACCACGCTTGCTATGTTAATGCAGGTGATAAAAGACAGTAAGTGGAGCATCATTACATTAATCATACTCGGTGTCATTGCCGGTGTTATTCGTGCTTTATCAGAAACCCCAGTGTATCAAGCGAAGTTGACCATGGCGGTGGAGCCGAGTACGGCCTCAAGCGGTAATCAAGCTTTATTTGATCCCTATGCTTATCGGTTCTACGAAACCCAATATGAGTTGTTAAAGAGCCGATCGGTTGCTGAGCGCGTTGTGGATCGTTTAGGGTTGGTTGAGAGAGAATCTGTAACCAGTTTTTTAGTGCCCCCTAGTCTTTCACAAACCTTGGTTCTTGAAGTGGAAAAACTTTTGGGTTTAAAATTCGGCGAACGAGTTGAAGACATAGACTCAACCGTTCAGCTAACGCCTGATGAAGCGAGTCGACGCAAAGCTTGGTTGACGGCGGTGGTTCAATCTGGGGTCAGCGTGAGTGGCGGCGATAAGACGAATTTGGTGACGGTTACGTACCGATCAATTAATGCTGGTTTTGCAGCGGACGTTGCCAACGCATTGGTTCAGGCTTACATAGAGCAAGGCCTTGACGCGCAACTTAATCGTTCTAAGCAAACCACTCGTTGGTTATCTCAACGCATTAGCGAACAAAAACAGGCTTTGGATAAAGCGCAAGACGATTTGCAGGCGTTTCTTGTCGAAGAAGGGTTATTAGATTCATCTCGATCTACGGACATCACAACCGATGAGTTGCGATCATTGAATAGTGAGTATCTGGCTGCCCAGTCTAATTTGGCTGAGTTGCAGAAACGTTACGGTGCATTACACCCCAAAATTTCTGAAGCGCGCTCAGAGTTATCTGCGGCTAAACAACGCCTTGATGCAAAATCACAATCCATCTCTTCAAATCGGCTGAAGCAAATTGAACTCGCCAGGTTGGAGCAAGAGGTTGAAACTAATAAAGAACTATACGAGGCTTTTTTGGTGAAGTTCCGTGAGGCCGATATATCGTCTTCCGCGTCGCAAGTTGCGCGCGCGCGAATTGTGGATCGTGCCATCCCACCAAGCGGCCCTATTTACCCACAAAAAGAACGAATTGTGTTGATGTGGGCAGTTGGCGGTTTGTTACTTGGTGTTGGCATTGCATTTATGCGTGAGCAACTCGATAGTACGTTTAAGAATGGCCGGGCGGTAGAGACTAAGCTGGGTTTACCATTGTTTGGCGTTATGCAAGCGATGGATAAAAATATCCCAAATGTTGAGCGTCATTATTTGGATAATACACGCTCAGTGTTCTCTGAGTCGGTAAATCACATTCGAACTGGGGTGATGTATTCTAATGTGGATAACCCGCCTCAGGTGATTGTGATTACCTCGTCAGTACAGAGTGAGGGTAAGACCACATTGGCTTCTAATTTGGCGTTGTCGTACGCTCAAATGGGCACCACCTTACTTATCGACGCAGACCTAAGACGGCCTCGCATCAAAAACATCGTGGACACTGGCGTGACGGTAGGGTTGGTTGATTGTGTGGCTGGTGTGGTCAGCCTTGAAGAATGCGTACAACAAGACCCTGAACAGAACAAACTTTTTATTCTAAAAGCAGGTACAACCCCACCTAATCCGCTAGAGCTATTAGTCAGTGAGAAATTTAAGCAGACATTAGCGCAACTTAGAACTAAATTTGATCATATAGTAATTGATACCGCGCCGGTGTTGCCTGCTTCAGATGCGGTAGTATTAGGGCAGATCTGTGATTGTTTGTTGCTAGCGATTCAGTCAGACCGCACAACCCATCATATGGCGCGTGATGCGATAAAGCGCCTCAACGCCAGCAAGGTTGACGTGACCGGCCTGATTTTGACGCAAGCTAATATCAGAAAAGACAATCCTTATGCGTATGGTGGGTATTATGGGTATGGTGCGTATGCTTATATTGAAGACGCAGAGGGGAGTACTAAATCTTAGAATTTATACGGTGTGTAAATTTGTAATGGAATTCAAAGATGTACATTTAATGCAAAGTGTAAAATCATCATTTCCTACTAAAGCCGTTATTAGTGACTATCACTCTGGGTGATAAAGAAAACAAACACCCGTCAGAGGTGTTTTTTATAGGGCATGATTTTAAGGTTGAGGGCAAATGTTATGAGGGACTTGGTGTGTCGGCGTTCCCTGTTACGCAACGGCGGTTTGGCCGTTGCATTGATCGTGATATTGCAGGTTGGCTATGCGTGTTTGCAATTGTCAAGATTGGAGTTTCCCAGCGAAGAAGTGAATCGCATCGATGTATTGTGGAACCCGTTTTATATCTCTTCCCAAGCTGACCTAGTGGCCATCGAGGAACAGATACAAGAGGCTCGTCAACGAGCCCCGTACGAAGCTTTCCTGGGTTCACAAACCATTAATTCCGCAGCGGTGATGAACTCGGTGCGCCAAAAGGTTAACCTGCGACCGTTTTCAACCGAACTTTGGAGGGATTTGATATGGGCCGAGTCTTTGGCCCAAGAGAAGCAAAAAAATCGCTTGGCAAGCATTGAAGTGGCACGAAGATTAGGCGGCTGGAATGATAAATATTATTTAAACCTTGTGCTTTATTGTTTAGAGGAGCCGCCAGCGTTACTTAAACATGCCCCAGAATTTTGTCGATCTTTATTGGCGAATATGCCGCATTTATCGTTAGCCGCCAATGCCAGAGACATGGGCGTTCATCACTCGTATTTGAAATCTAGAATTGATGAACTGGCACCGGTCTATGATTTGCGATTGAATCAGCGCAATGATTCAAGGTGAAACAGGATGAGTGTTTCAATATTTTCTGAACGTATCAAATTAAACGCGACTCACACCAAGGTGATGGAGTCTATTTCTTGGGTTGGCTTTCTGATTTTGTTGGCGGTGGCTTCTTTTATACATGGCCGCTACGCCAGTTCAGGGTGGTTATTTTTTAGCGCTTGCTTTTATCTCTGGTTTTGTTATGCCTTGGTATTGGTGTCCATCGGGGGGCGCTGCAATTGGCGTGCAATCAAAGCGGCGCGTCTTATTATCGTATTTCTGGCATTATCGTTAATCTGGCTATGGGTGCCTTCATTTTTTTCTTATGATCATGCTTTGTATGAAGTTTTTAGTGCCTCTGAGTTTGGGGTAACTGAGAACCTTCAGTGGTTAAACCCGAAAAGGGGCTGGGCCGTTGCTCCCGAGCGTCTGCGCTGGTTGTTGATGAGTGAAGTGTTGTTTTTTTGTGTTTTTCTCTCTGCCTTGGCGCTTATTGATCGACGTCAACGACTGAAGCAATTACTTTGGTTATTTATATTAGTGGGTGCAGTTCACGCCGTAATTGGCTTGTTTGGACAAGCCGCAGGCCTTCTTTTTGTCGAGGCAAGAGAGGTTGATGGACATTTTTCAGTCGCTCGCGGTCTGTTTGTAAACCGCAATCATTTTGGTGCTTTTATGGTGTTGACCCTGGTGGGCGCACTGGCCTTTCAAGCTAGGTTTGCTGTTCAGCATGCCGGGCAGAGTTTGTTCGCGCAGTTTAAAGCGCAATTCTTTAGCATTAATGTTTGGCTATTGGCTGCCTTAGCTATTGGCTTTGTTGCTTGTATCAGCAGTGGGTCGCGCGGTGCCGTGTTGTCTTTATTTGTGGCAGCCAGTGTGTTGCTGTTGAACGGAAAATGGCATAAATTGCAGACCATACGCAGCAGTTTGATGCTCGTCTTGGTTGTCGTTGCCGTGAGCCTTTTGTCTTTCGGTCAAGAAATTGTTTCGCGCCTCAGTAACGACGTATTGTCTATCGGAGAGAGGGCCGAACAGTGGCGAATCACATTGGCGGCTATTATGGAAAACCCAATGTTAGGTTATGGCGGTGGAAGCTATAGAACTGTGTTTCAAATAGCTCGGGGTGAGGCCGACTTACGTCAGGTGGTTTTTGCCCAAGCGCATAACCATTACTTACATTTATGGCTTGAACGTGGGGCGATTGGTTTGGTGCTGTGGTTGTCCTTATTTTGGGTCACCATTCGACAAGCCTATATGGCTTCCACTCTATCACCAAGCCGTTTGGTTCGCGGCACCATGTTAGCAACGATGATTGTTATCATCGCCGCTTTGATTCAGTCATTGGTGGATTATAATTTGCAAGTTCTCAATATTCGGGTTTATTTTCTGGTTGTGATCGCCGTTGTGTTTTCTGCGCAGCAGCTAAAACATTAGTGGCGAGCCTGTTTGACCCTCTGCTTATAAAGCCTCACAATACGTTCTTTAAAAATGTTAGGCCACAGGCTCTAACAATATGATTAAATAAATTTTATGCACACTTCAAAAAAAATTTTAATTACTGGCGGCGCTGGTTTTCTTGGTTCTCACTTGTCGGAGCGTCTTTTAGAGCAAGGGCATGAAGTGTTGTGCGTAGATAATTACTTTACTGGCAATAAGCAAAATATTTTACATTTACTGGAGAACCCTAAGTTTGAGTTGATGCGGCATGACGTTACCTTTCCTCTTTATGTCGAGGTCGATGAAATTTACAACTTAGCTTGCCCAGCATCACCGATTCATTACCAGCACGACCCTGTGCAAACCACTAAAACCAGCGTACACGGAGCAATCAATATGCTCGGTTTGGCTAAGCGTGTAGGGGCTAAGATACTGCAAGCTTCAACCAGCGAAGTTTATGGTGACCCCAGTGTCCACCCGCAGAGAGAGGAGTACTGGGGTAATGTGAACCCGATTGGCATTCGTTCTTGTTACGATGAAGGCAAACGCTGTGCAGAAACCTTGTTTTTTGACTATCACCGCCAACACTCGTTGCGCATAAAAGTAATGCGTATTTTCAACACTTATGGACCAAGAATGCACCCTGAGGATGGGCGTGTTGTGTCAAACTTTATCGTTCAAGCCATTAAAGGCGAGCCGATCACGTTGTATGGTGATGGTCAACAAACACGGTCTTTTTGTTATGTGGATGACCTTGTTAGCGGCATGATTTTGCTGATGAATTCGGCTGATGATGTGACTGGTCCTATTAATATCGGTAATCCGAATGAGTTTACTATTCGGCAATTGGCCGAAGTAATCATAGAGATTACGGGTTCTAAGTCAGAATTGGTGTTTGAGCCATTGCCAAGTGATGACCCCAAACAGCGACAACCGGACATCACCTTGGCTCGTGACATTCTCAATTGGGAGCCCGCTATTGAGCTTCAACAAGGTATCAAGTCGACGGTTGATTACTTTCGATCTGTTGTTTAGGTGTTGCTTTTAGCGATGTGAGTAACTTATGAAGTCTGTATCTTCTGTTTGATTTAATTAAGCGGATACCATAATGGCTGGGCCACAATCAAAAATTCAGCTGTACGGTTGTTTTAAAGCAGACCAGCGAACCAGCATGGGTATATACGCTGAATATTTATTAGATGCGTTAAATCAATGCGGTGTGAATGCCGGTTTATTTTACCCAAAACATGGGCTGGAGCATTCACGGTTCTCTACTATGGCCATGCGTTATTTGCGCTACGTGCAGTACCCGAGAATGGTTGGTCAAGTAAGTGGTTCTGCTGACCTGCATCACGTAATTGATCATGGTTATGCTCACTTGCACTCTAAACTGCCAAATAAACTTAAAGTGGTAACAGTGCATGATTTAATACCCTATTTAACATGGAAGGGTATGATCCCTTCCAGTGTTGGTGGGCAAAGGTTAGAACGTGGTCATGGTCGAGGGGGGGCAAAGCCCAGAAGGCCTAGCCTGAATTTGCACTCCCTAAGTTATTTGAAACGCTATGATCGTATTATTGCTGTTAGCCAAAGCACTTCTAATGATTTGCAGCAATACCTTGATATTGCCGAATCCCAGATTCATGTTGTTCCGCCAATAATCTCTAATAAATTTTATCGGCGCAGAGAGTCTGAAATACAGCGGTTGCGTGAAAAGCTCTTGATTGGAAAAAGTACAAAGGTCATTTTGATCACTGGGCGTGAGCATTACAAAAACTTATTAACCAGTGTTAACGTGGTTAAGAACCTCGTATCTCAAGGGCACGATGTTAGGTTGATTCGTAGTGGTTTGAGTAGCCCTGTATTTGATCAATATGTGGTGCAAAACGGTTTGACTGAGTCGGTCACGTCGGTTTATTTGTCGTCACACGACGAGCTACCCGCATTATACTCAGCGGTCGATTGCTTGCTGTTTCCATCTTGGTATGAAGGTTTTGGTATGCCTGTCGCAGAGGCTTTGGCATGTGGTACCCCTGTCGTATGTTCTGATCGCGGCAGTTTAAGTGAGATTGGTGGTGACCTGACTCTTGTCGCGGCCCCGGATGATGTTGATCAATTAAGCGATTTGGTTTGGTATAGCATGACTGATGATGCTCATCGGCAACAAGTTAGACAATTTGGGCCAAGCCGTGTTTTGCCATACGGTGCTAGGCAGGTTGCAAATCGCCTAATTGATGCCTATGGCGTATAATTAAGACCAGCGCATACACAGCCTCTCTCTGGCTCATTGTTAATGAATTCAAAAGTTACCATTATTACACCACCCGACAGAAGTGCAGGCTTGCGCTTTACTCGGTTGTGGGAATTTCGTGAGTTGATTTATATATTTGCGATACGGGACATAAAGGTTCGTTATAAGCAAACAGCTCTAGGGGTTGCTTGGGCGGTGATACAGCCCGTTACGGTGATGCTCATCTTTACGTTACTGTTTGGCCGGCTTGCGAAGATTCCGTCTGATGGTGTGCCTTACCCAGTTTTTGTGTTTTCAGGTTTGTTGATGTGGAATTTTTTCTCGGCGGGTATAAGCAGCTGCAGTAACTCTTTAGTCGGCTCATCAGCGATGATAAGTAAGGTCTACTTTCCACGCATGGTGATCCCACTCTCCAGCGTTGCTGTGAGTGGTGTGGACTTTATCGTGTCTGCGTTTGTGTTGCTTGTGTTGATGGCAAGTTATGGCATTGCTCCTACTTGGCAACTATGTTTGCTGCCACTTTTAATCCTAGGCATTGTCATTTCAGTGTTGGGGTTAGGGTTGTGGTTGTCTGCTATTACCGTGACGTTTCGTGATTTCCGTTTTGTTGTACCGTTTATGGTTCAAATTTGGATGTATGTTACTCCGGTCATTTATCCCATTTCATTTATTCCCGAGTCGTTTCGTTGGTTAATCTATTTTAACCCCGTTGTCGGGTGGGTCAGCGGTGCCAGATCTGCTTTTCTTGGCACCCCGATCGATTGGCTGGCGATCGGAGCTTCGTTTGTTATTAGTATTTTGATGTTCATAATGGGTGTTCGATACTTTAACAACGCCGAGCGGCGCTTTGCTGATGTTGTTTAACTGGGTGCTTAGTCGTGATTAACTTAGAAGGCGTGTGGAAGCAATACCGCTTGGGTAATACCGTTGATCTAGGGCGTACTTTTCGTGAGGCCTTAATGCAGAGTATGTTGGGTCGTCGTGACGCTGAGAATGTGAATGAGAAATCATTTTTCTGGGCACTCCAAGATATTAATTTGCAAGTCGAGTCTGGACGATCCCTTGGTTTGATTGGTCACAATGGTGCTGGCAAAAGCACGTTGCTTAAAGTATTGAGTCAGATCACCCCCCCTACACGTGGCCAAATTACCATTCAAGGCTCAATGTCCAGTTTGCTTGAAGTGGGCACTGGTTTTCACCCCGAACTGTCTGGCCGTGAAAATATTTTTCTTTATGGCGCGATTATGGGGATGTCGCGCAACGACATTCGTCGTAGGTTTGATCAAATCGTTGACTATGCGGGTGTTGAAATGTTTCTGGACACTCCAGTGAAGCGTTATTCAAGTGGCATGTACGTGCGATTAGCCTTTTCGATAGCGGCTCACGTTGAACCCGATATTCTGGTGGTGGATGAGGTGTTGGCTGTTGGAGATAAAGAGTTTCGAGATAAGTGTCTGGGGAAAATGGAGGATGTGGCGGGCAGTGGTCGAACCGTTATTTTTGTTAGTCATAATATGCACTCCGTTACATCCTTATGTCAAAACGTGGTGTGGCTGGATCAGGGAACGGTTAAACAGGTGGGTGAAACAGCAGAAGTGGTCAGTGCTTATGAAAACAGTGTTGTCAATAGTACTGCAGCGGAGCGAGCAGCTAGGTCTTTCAGCGGCAATTTATTGTCGGTAATCTGTTTAGAATCCTTACGTATTCAAGGGAAAGACGATTCGTTTACGGTCGTGGTTAACAATGACCGTTCGATTACGGTTGTGGCTCGATGGCGGAGCTTAGAGCCATTGAACCGACTTGCCATGAGCATGGCTTTATATTCTAAAGGGGTGCGTCTTATTACGATCAATGATTGCGATGTTCCACAGTCGGTGGAGTGCGGGTATTTTGAGTCGCATTTTGAGGTGCCGTCAGGATTGTTTAACGATGCTGAACTGTCGTTGGCCATTGGCGGTAAAGAAAGCCAACAAAACAGATGGTGCTGGGCCACTGACGTAGCAAAAATTAACATCGTGAGTCAGGGTGAAGCTGATAGCATTAGCGAAAGAGATGTATTAAGTTCTAACGGGAATGGCACCAGGCGCACGCTCTAATCAGAACGGGCTAAAGCTTGCACTTTCGATGACTTGATTACCCTTCATATCAACTAAGTTAAGCTAATGTTGGCAGAAAAAGACCATTTACTATTTATTGCACCCACCGCTTACCCGTTGGGGGGCGTCGCCGTTTGGTTAGACTATGTGCTTACTGGGTTGGTAAACAATACCCAAGCTCAAGTTACGTTAGGTGCGGTGTCGGGCGACTACCATCGCCCAGATGAGTATCTCGAACATTATCCGTTTGACAATGTGGAAGTAATACCTTGTGGTTCGGGCTCGGCCTACTCGCGAACCAACTCTATAGCGTCGACGATTAAACGGTTAAAACCAACCGTCGTTGTCTGTGTGAATATCCCTGACGTGTATTTAGCCACACGCCTTCTACGACATAAAAACCAGGGAGGTTTTCAGTTAGTTTCTACGATTCACGGTGTACTGCCACGTTTATTTTCAGACTTGAATGAATACGACGATGTGATTGATCATGTGGTTGTTACCAACCATTTAACACGACTCATGGTGATGGCCACTACGAGCTATATTGAAAGCCAAGTGCATTACGCGCCTTATGGCGTTGAGATACCCACGTCAGATAAATTGTCGAGTGGCCATCATCACGCTGAAAGTGCGGTTAAGTTAAAAATTTTGTATTGCGGACGAATAGATGTTGACCAAAAACGATGCCAAGACCTGCTCAGCATTACCCAACGCTTGATTGAAGATCGGGTGGCCTTCGAGTTATTGATCGCCGGTGATGGGTCGTACAAGCCTGAGTTGCTAACCCAACTTAATGATGCCGTGGCTAAAGTTAACACCAATGCCTCTGACTCTAATATGGCTCTTATAAGAGATTTGGGAGTATTGCGCGCGGATCAAGTGTCACGGTTAGCGTACCAGAAAGCGAATGTGTTGTTACTGACTTCCGACTGGGAAACTGGGCCAATTGTCGTATGGGAGGCCATGGCTCATGGTTTATGCGTTGTTACCAGTCGTTATATTGGTCTTGGTGCAGAAGGTGCCTTGGAGAATCAAACTAACAGCCTAATTTTTGACATTGGAGACACAGATTCTGCCGCCGAGTTATTAAAAACTACTGCAGATCAGCGAACTGCTGAGGCACTGGTGTTGGGTGGCTATTGTTTGGTTCAAGATCGCTATACCCGAGAAAAGTCAGTTACGGCATGGGTCGAGGTGTTTTTAAAAGTCAGCCGTTCGTTGCCCGGCTCGAATGATTATTGTGCTGATGATGACCCTAGCCATCACCAGCAAGTCAAACTCAAACCAGTTATAATAGCGCCTCAAGGACGCTTGGAGCATTGGTTAGGTCTGTCTATTGCGAACCACTTTCGTTCATTTTTAGGCCTTAAGGTAACGATGAATAGTGCGGGTGATGAGTGGCCCCATGCTCACTCTTGTGTCAGTGATGGCGACGAAGACGAATTTCGAGCCTTGCTTAAGACGATAGAGGCTAGGCATCAATGACCAACGTTAACTCTACTGTCCGTTTAAGCATCGCGATATGCACTTATAATCGAGCGGATGAATTAACAAAAACGCTCGACAGCGTGAGGCAGGTAAACGAAGAACTGTTACCTTGCGACGAGATATTAGTCATCGATAATAATTCGTCTGATCATACCGCCGAAACCGTTAGAGGATTTTATTCAGATTTGCCATTGAGGTATATTTTTGAGGGCACTCAAGGCTTGTCAGCGGCTCGTAGCAGGGCATTAAAGGAGTATGAAAACGACGTCATCATTTTTTTTGATGATGACATCACGGTATTGCCAAATTGTATTAATAGTTATCGACAATCTGCCTCTGCCAACGCCGCCGTTGGCTTTTTCGGAGGTAGAATTCATGTTCAGTGGCCCAAAGGTCGACCTCGGTGGTTGAAATCGTATGAACTTCCGATGCTCAATGGGCTTGTTGGGCATTATGACCTCGGGCAAGAATTGTGCCATTACCCGCCTGAAACACATTTGCCTTACGGAGCCAACTTTGCACTCAGACGAACAACAACGCAATTGGTGGGCGAGTTTGACCAGAGTTTAGGAGTCAACGGGGATGAAATTGGCCGAGGTGAAGAGAGCGATTACTTTGAACGCTGTATTTCCAAGGACGTAATGGGAATATACATAGAAAGCGCGCATGTATTGCACAGGTTTCCCACAGACCGTTTGCGACTTCCTTATCTATTTCGTTATGGAGTGCAGAAAGGCCTTGTTGAATCGGTGAGGCCAACGAGGCTTGATTGCCTTAAAATGCTGGCAGAGCAATTATGTAAAAGCGTGTATCAACTGATGATTGGCAGACGAGATCGTTTCTATCAGTGCGTTATTAATATGGGCATGTATCACGGTTTATCTAAAAAACAAGATCACCCCAACGGCAACTCATGAGCCTCGTTTCTCTTAGCATTGTTATCCCCACCTATAATCGAGGTGCCACGTTATTGCATACTGTAAATCAGTTGTTAGAACAGCGACTTTTGGCAACGGAAGTGATTTTGGTTGATCAAACCGATTATCAAAAAACAGACGACGTATTTCAAAAGCTGAGCGATCTTCATTCAAGTAGACAAATAAAGTGGGTTCGAAAAAAGGAACCCTCCATTCCCAAAGCCATGAACCGTGGGCTATTAGAAGCGAAAGCCGAATGGGTGTTATTCCTTGATGATGATATTAATGTGAGTCGTGACTTTGTGGCCGCCCACGTTGACATCATTAACGCTAAGCAAGCACTTGCTCACGTAGGGCAAGTTATTCAGCCGTGGCAACAACCGAACCTTCAGATTTCAGGTTATTATGCTGGCGCGAATATGCTTCGTGATCTTAACTTTCCGTTTAATTCCAGTGAGCCTGCTCGTATTCACAATTGTATGGCGGGTAATTTATGTGTGAACAGGCGTGCCGCAATGCAAGTGGGTGGTTTTGATGAAAACTTTTCTGGTCCAGCCTATCGGTTTGAAACCGAGTTTTGTCGCCGTTTTATCCGTTATCACGGTGAGAGTTTTTTATATGCGCCAAGTGCATCTTTGCATCATTTACACTTAAGTTCCGGGGGCACCAGAGCCCACGGTGATCATTTAACATCAGCCTCTTCAGCTCACAGCATGGGGGATTACTATTTTGCATTGTTAAATGACGATGCTTGGGGAGCGGCCAGGTATATTTTAAAACGTTTTTTCACCAGCGTGATGGCTAAGTTTTATCTAAGGCACCCTGTGTATATTCCTTCAAGGTTGTGTGGAGAAATCGCTGGCTTATACGCTGCGATAAAGGCTTGCCGACGAGGGCCATCGCTCATTAACATAGCACCTGAAAGTCAGGGGCAGAAAGCCGATAAAGTCGATAGAGTCAAATCTGATGCCTAAAACGAGATCATTGGCAATCGTCGCATCGCACGCTATTCAGCATTACGTGCCGGTTTACCAGCACCTCGCTAAGCTTTCTGGGCTGAGAGTTAAAGTTTTCTTTGTGGCTGAGAACGGCGCTTATGAGTATTTTGATAATCAGTTTGGTCAGTACGTGAAATGGGATGTGCCATTGACCGAAGGGTATGACTTCGAGTTTTTGTCGCCAGGTAAAACAATAGAAAGCTATGGGTTCTGGGCTGTCGATGACGATGCATTGGAGGGAAAAATAATGGCCTTTAAACCAGACGTAATTTGGGTGAACGGTTACGCTCAGAGAGCCAATTGGCGTGCGCTGAAGTTGCGATCTCAAGGCGTTAAATTTATATACTCTTCCGATTCAAATTTAGAAGATCGGCGTTCTGGTTGGCGGTTATGGTTAAAACACCACATTGTTAAAAATTTCCTAAAAAAATGCGATTATTTCCTTAGTTATGGCCCGAAAAACACTCGTTACTTAATGCATTACGGGGTGTCAGAAGAAGACATTAGGCGTGTTACGTTCCCCGTTGATATGAAGCGCTTAGAATTACAACGAGAGATATTATCTGAATCAGACATTCATTATTTGAAAACCAATTTAGGTCTGTCTGAAGAGCATAAAATAGCTCTGTTTGCAGGTAAACTTATTCCGCATAAACGCCCTGCTGATTTGATTGCTGCAATGGATAAGTTGCGAGACTATAATATATCAGCGGTAATCGTCGGCAGTGGCAGCCTGTTGCCGCATTTGCAAAAAAAGGTAAAAGAGCTTGAGTTGGAGAAGCGCGTTGTTTTTACTGGCTTCGTCAATCAAAGCAAAATGGCCGAGTATTTTACGCTGGCCGATGTTTTTGTGTTTCCTTCTGAAAAAGAACCTTATGGAGCCGTAGCAAGTGAAGTCCTGCCGTTTGGCCTACCTATTGTGGCCACGAATAACATCGGCAGTGTGGGGTCGAGTATTCTTGAGTCGAAAAACGCACTGATTTATCGTTGTGGTGACGTTGATCAATTATCAGCACACATATTAAATTTGTTCTCAGACAGCGCGCGCTACGATGCATTTTCGGCCGCGTCTGTGCGTATGACGGATCAACACGATGCCAGCGTGATGGCTCATGCAATAAAAGACATCATTAAGCCGTCTCAACACGCCAGTCTGCGCCAGTGAAGGCTTCAAGCTATTTACACAAGTTTTCACTCTTTTTCTTTTGACTTTTCCAACCCTAAGTGTGGAATGCTACACTCACGCAAAGATTAGTGTTAAGTGGTTTTAGGTAGGTATAAGCGGATAATCAATGGTTGCAGTATTCTTCTTAATTTTGATAGTAGCAATTATGGCTAGCGTCACTAGTCATAGAAATGCAATCGTTGCTATTTTTGCGATAGGCTTTTTGCAAGACCCTTTTCGTAAGTTGGTATTAGGTGAGCCTATTTACTTCATCGTAACGGTCGGTTTGGTGTTTGGCGCTGTTTTTCTGGCGACACTTCAACGTCAAGGAGTTAATGGGTTGAGGGAACCGTTTGTTGGGTGGTCGTCGCAAGTTAATCGACCCATTATTTTCTTTCTTATGATATTGGGAATTCAGTTCATTCACTCTTCGCTGCGTTACGGTAACCCTATCGTCAGTGCCATCGGTTTGCTTTCGTATACGGCGCCTTTTTTTGCCATTGTCGTTGGCTATTTTCTGGTTACTCAGGCTCGAAACATTCGAAGCTTTATGAAACTTTACATTAGTATTGGGGTGGTGTTGACCGTCACGGTCATGATGTCCTTTGTGGGGTTTGATTATCAAATCTTTAAAGAAGTTGGTTCAGGGTTATTAATTTACGATCAAGGTACCGTGCTACGGTCCTTTTCGGGTTTTATGCGCACCGGTGAAATAGCCGCGTGGCATATTGCAACGGCTTGTTGTTTTATTATTATTTTGTTTTTCTCCTCTAAACGGCGCCCTCCAATCTTAATCGTATGTTTATTAGTACTGTTTATGATGGCCGCCATTGCTCTTACAGGGCGCCGAAAAATGCTGATGTTAGTCACTCTGTTTACCGTGATATACGGTTTGGGTTTTTCTTTTTATCGTCGAAAGCTCAGTGTTAATTACCTGATTTCAGCCAGCCTGTTGGTATTGGCCATATGGGCGGCAGCACAATTTTTTGCGAGCGGTGGTGATAGTGTTAGCAATTATATTGCTCGTGGTACCTCGGTGTACGGTTCGGCAACAACGCGTGCGTTCGAACTAGGGTTTAAACCATTAGGATGGGCCATTAATCGTGTTGGTTTGTTTGGAGGAGGCCTAGGTATTGCGTCTCAAGGTAGCCAATTTTTTAATGTCTCAAATGTGGCCGGTGGTTCGGGTGAGGGCGGGCTTGGTAAAATTATGGTGGAGTTGGGTTTGCCTGGGCTAATAGCCGCTTTCTGGTTATCGCTTGCTTTTGCAAAATACATAAACGCAGCTATTCGGCTGAGTGCCCAGCACTTTGTGCCGCTTCATATATTGCCATTAATGCTGGGTATTGCCTGTTTTTTGTTGGTCAACGTCATGACCTTTGCTGTTGCAACGCAAGTCTACGGAGACTTTTTTATTCTTATCATTATTGGTTTGCTTGCCGGTTTTTTGTTTGCATTGCCGAAACTGGTTGTGCGCGCCATGAATGATGAGTCGATAGGACGCGGTTTTGCTTCTGGTTTTACCACTAGAGAAACGTCAATTACCAGAGTTGGTTATGAAAACCAGCCAAATCAACTTATTTAATGAAAATACTTGGACTTAACGCCTTTCATGGTGATTCATCTGCTTGCCTTTTTGTGAACGGCGTCATGATTGCAGCGGTTGAAGAGGAACGCTTTCGTCGCATTAAACACTGGGCCGGTTTCCCCAGTGAAGCGATACAGTTTTGTCTGCAAGCCGCTGCTTTGACCTTAGCCGATATTGACGTCATCGCAATCAACTCAGACGGCAAAGCTGCTAGAGGTAAAAAAATAAAGTACGCTCTATCTGGCAAGGCGTCACTGAGTCTAATCACTGAAAAATTAAAGGTCAGAGAAAAGCGCAAGAGCATTGAGGATTATCTTCGGCTTGAATTTCCCAAGGCGTGTTTTTCAGGCAAGGTGGAATTTGTTGAACACCACCTTGCGCATCTAGCGTCGGCTTATTCGGTGTCACCTTTTGAGTCTGCCAGTGTTATATCGGTGGATGGGTTTGGTGACTTTGCCTCTTCGGCGTGGGGCTTTGGCCAGGCTGACAGGATCGACGTGCAAAACAGAATTTACTTCCCGCACTCTTTAGGCGTTTTTTATCAAGCCCTCACCCAATACCTGGGGTTTCCGCATTACGGCGATGAATACAAAATAATGGGCCTAGCACCTTACGGCGAACCTAGGTTTCGAGAAGAAATGGATCGGATTGTAATTCCCGGTAGTGATGGTGGTTTTGAACTCAACTTAGAGTATTTCCAGCATCATAAAAACGCCATCGGGTATGAGTGGGACAATGGGGCGCCAATGGTTGGCCAACTTTATGACGATAAACTGAGTGAGCTGTTAGGCGCCGTTCGCTCTAAAGGTGAACCAATTTCTCAGGTGCATAAAGACATTGCGCGCTCAGTGCAAGATTGCTACGAACGCACTTTCTTTCATATGTTGACGCATTTGCATCGACGTCACAGTGAAGAACAAGGTCGAGAGATTGAAAACCTAGCCATTGCCGGCGGTTGCGGAATGAACTCCGTTGCCAATGGTAAAGTACATTTACGCACTCCCTATAAAAAGGTATACATTCAGTCGGCCGCGGGTGATGCGGGCGGGGCCATTGGCGCGGCCGTGATTGCCGGTCAACGAGCGGGTCAGTCAAGTGCTTCATTTTCAATGTCACATTCATATTGGGGCCCAAGTTTTGATGATGCTTATTTGACCAAGGTGATCCGAGATCAAAGTAACCTCGGGCATCAAGGTTTGGATCAATGTGATATTCGCTACGACCTGCCGTTAGAACAACTTGTTGAGCATGCCAGCAATGCCATTGAAGAGGGAAAAGTGGTCGGCTGGTTTCAGGGAGCCATGGAGTGGGGGCCACGTGCTTTAGGTAACCGTTCTATATTAGGTGATCCTAGGCGCGCGGATATGAAAGATATCTTAAATCTTAAGATTAAGCGGCGTGAATCGTTTCGGCCCTTTGCGCCATCAGTACTGCGCGAATGCGTAAACGATTGGTTTGAGTCCGATGCCGATGTGCCCTTTATGATGAAGGTGTTTCAAATACAGGCCGATAAGCGGGGGCAAATACCGGCCGTAACCCACATTGATGGGTCTGGACGCTTACAGACAGTCACCGACGAATCGAACCCACGCTATTATCGTCTCATCAAACGCTTTTATGAGAAGACGGGCGTGCCTATGCTGTTGAACACGTCGTTTAATGAAAATGAGCCTGTGGTTTGTACTCCGCAAGAGGCAATGGCGTGTTTTCTGCGAACTAACATGGATGTGTTGGTTCTCGGTTCTCATATTATCCAGCGCAGCAATTCGGTCTAAATAATGATGTTAATCAATGGCCTTAACATGGGGTTGATCACGGTTGCTTTGACAACACTATTGAGTGCTTTGATTTTGGCGTATTTTGCACAAGACATGAAACTGCTTGCGCATCCAGGGGAGCATCGATTGCACCGCGTTGCAACGCCTATGGTGGGCGGCATTGCCATATATTTAGGCATTTTAGCCGGATTCGTATTGATTGATGGTAGCTTTGCTCTGCTGTTGCCTGCGTTGCTTTTCTTGTGTTTGGTGGGGGTGGCGGATGATCGTTACAAGTTGCCATCGTGGTCTCGTTTTTTAGCTCAAAGCATCGCTATTTATGCCATGATCAAACTCACCGGAGTAAAACTAACCACACTGGGTTACCTGACCCCAAATTCAGAAGTGCTGCTTGGGTCATGGTCTACCCCCATGACATTATTTGCTGTGATTGGGGTAATAAACGCGGTGAACATGTCTGATGGGCACGACGGTTTGGCTGGAAGCCTTATTTTGGTGGTGTTGTTAGGGCTTCTGTATGCGGGAGCCGACACTGGGATCGTTCAAATATCAATTGCGGCTATTGTGGGGTTTTTAGTACTGAATCTCAGAGTCTTTCGTCCGCGCGCGAAAATTTTTATGGGTGATGCGGGTTCCACAATGCTGGGGCTGTTGTTGGCTTATTTGTTAATTAAGCATTCACAAGTGACGTCTGGGATATGGCCAGTTACGGCTCTATGGTTGCTGGCATTGCCGCTTATTGATGCGGTGGCGGTTCTTATAGTGCGCCCGTTAAGGGGGCAGTCGCCATTTTCAGCTGACCGTATTCATTATCATCATCAGTTGGTCGACCGTGGTGTCAGTATTAATGCTGCGGTCATTGTGGCGGTGTTAATTCAATCTGGCTTTATTGTTTTTGGTCTTTGGGCTTGGAAGGTTGGAGTTGCAGGCCATCTACAGTTAATCGCATTTCTTATTATTTTTGCTTGTTATCTTGGCAGCCTGCTGTGGTTTACGCGAACGGGCAGACCATCTCAAAATTTAGATTTGTAGGCAAGCACAGAGTCCGGGCTGGCATGCCCATAATTGATTGAATTGGTTCTGTAATAGGCTAAATCAGTCTTAGCAAAGCCCAGCTAGCATTGATTAGGAATCAAGCTTTGAAATTACGAAAGTCGTGGTCCTTGACTTACGTGACTCTTCGATTTTCACTGGTAGAAATTGATCACGCTTTGACAGCCAAAAGGTGAGCGTGCGATTCGGGCGCAATTCACGTTCAAAAACCAGCTTAGTGGTGGTTTTTTCGCCTAACGGAGTGTCAATTGTTTCATCTTCGGCTATACGCAGTTTGTAACCGCGGATTCGTTTGGATTTACCATCAACAACATAAACCAATTCGCCTTCGTCTAGATTGCCCCTTTGCAAAGCGGTCGCGAACCACATAATGCAATTGTCCACCACATAGCCTTGTGGCATGTCTAATGACTCTTTATCACTGAAGTTGATTTTTCGATTTTGCCAGTCGTAGCCCACTGAGTATTGATTTTTCTTTACCGTGCCACCCATGTATCGATGAGCAACGGCGCGTCCACCACTGACTTCAAACTCGCAAGACTCTTTCAAGTTATTTTGCATCAGTAGTAATGCCATTCCTTGAGCTTTAGTGACGGACTCAATGGCATAACCAGACTCAGTTTTGGTAAGTTCGCTTTGAACTTTGCCGAGTACGGCATTGCCGAATTTACTAATGCGTATCCTGTATTCAAGTGAGACAGGCTCTAGAGGGTGAGGGGTGGTGATCGCTGCGGTTGTGTTTTTGACATCTCTCACCACGGTTTTACTCTCAGTAGTGGTGACGCTTTCGAAAATGACCTCATTCGTCGCGCCTTTTTCCGCACCGCCACCAATAAAAGACGGCGTGTCCGTGCTTTGTGCTTGTGCGTTGTTGATGGCAACGTCTGAAACGCTAAACAGTATAAAACACACTAAGATTGGCCATGCCCTAAAGGCAAGTTTGAATGCATGACGGTGACCTTCAGGACACCTAGCGAGTCTTGAATAAGCGTGAGTTAAGATGATGGCGTTTTTTCTGTACAAAATGAATTGATTGACCGGTTTACATGCGTCACAACGCTAACTTACAGGTCGAAGGTTTGCAACTGATGTTCTGAAATTTCACCATCTAGTAATACTTTGTCGCCACGCACTTCTAAACGACCTTGGCTGAACCATTTTATCGCCAAGGGATAGAGTTGGTGTTCTATTTTGTGAATACGTTGCTGCAATTGTTCTGCGGTGTCTTTTGGCAAAACAGGCAAACGGCCTTGCAGAATGACTGGGCCAGCATCCAGTTCTGGGATGACAAAGTGAATACTGGCTCCATGCCATTGTTCCCCTGCATCAATGGCTCGTTGGTGTGTGTTAATACCAGTGAATTTGGGTAGCAGAGAAGGGTGTATATTGACTAAGCGGTTAGCGTAGTGGTTAACAAACTCTGATGTCAGAATTCGCATAAAGCCAGCCAAAATAATCAGATTGGGCTCTTCTTGGTCAATACGGGTCATTAGAGCCTGATCGAATTCGCTTCTATTGACGTACTGGGTATGATCGATGCAGGTTTGTTTAATTCCCGCCAGCTTTGCTCGTTCAAGCCCATGGGCCGTTGCAACATTGCTGATCACTAAGCTGATATCAAGTTCGAGATTGCCAACGGTTATTTGGTCGATAAAGGCTTGAAGGTTGCTGCCGCCACCCGAGATTAAAACAACGGCTCTAGTTTTGGGCCCATTTATGGCCTCAGTGGTTTGACTCTTCACCATGTGATGGATAAGCGTATTATCAGCAAGTTTCACACAATCTGAACTTGTGTGTCAGACGCGCCTTGTTTGATTTCGCCAACCTTAAAGGCTGTTTCCCCAGACTGTGTTAGGTGAGCAATGGCTGCGTCAGCATCGGCCGCGTTAACCACTAATATCATACCCACACCGCAATTGAATGTACGATACATTTCGGCGCGCTCGATATTGGCGGTTTCCATCATCCACGTGAATAACTCAGGCCATTTCCAAGACGATTCTTCCACAATGGCATGACAGTCCTCAGGCAGAACTCGGTTCAGATTGCCAGGGATGCCGCCACCTGTAATATGCGCCAATGCATTAACATCCACCTGTTTCATTAATGACAGCACCGACCGAACGTAGATCTTGGTCGGGGCCAACACCGCTTCAGAGAGTGGTTTGCCATCAATCGGAGTGTCCAAAGGCACTTCATATGTGTCGATTACTTTGCGCACAAGTGAGTAGCCATTAGAGTGTGGACCTGTTGATGCCAAACCAATTAATACATTTCCTGCTTTTACTTTGCGGCCATCGATAATGTCTGACTTTTCAACTGCGCCGACACAAAAGCCAGCCAGATCGTATTCACCGTCAGAGTACATGCCTGGCATCTCAGCGGTTTCACCACCAATCAACGCGGCATTGGCCTGCACGCAGCCCTCGCCAATACCTTCTACTACCTGAGCGGCGATTTCTGGAGTGAGCTTGCCGGTGGCAAAATAATCAAGAAAAAACAGAGGTTCTGCGCCCTGCACCAGCACGTCGTTCACGCACATAGCCACCAAGTCAATACCAATGGTGTCGTGTTTATTCAGATCGAATGCTAATTTGAGCTTAGTGCCGACACCGTCCGTACCAGAAACAAGAATGGGGTCTTGATAATTTTTCGGTACTTGAAATAACGCGCCAAAGCCACCAAGACCACTTAGGCAACCTTCGCGCTGCGTGCGTTTTGCTACCGGTTTTATAACATCTATAAACGCGTCGCCAGCGTCAATGTCTACGCCTGCATCACGATAAGAAAGAGAAGAAGGTTTATCAGATTTAGGCACGGCCGACGCTCCGAAAAAAGTCAAAATGGTTTTAGCTGAGCGCCATAATTAGCGCCATAGAAATTGGCCGTATTGTAGCCGTTTAGATCACTATTGTGTATCTAATAAAAGCCAGTGATAATCCGCTGAGAGTAGAAAAGCGCCATTTATGATTTATATACCTAATTTATTGACACTTGCACGCATCGGATTGGTTCCGTGGCTGGTTGTATTGTTGCAAGAGCAACAATACGGATGGTCACTGGCTGTCTTTGTGATTGCCGGCGTGACGGATGGCTTAGATGGTTATATAGCCAAACGTTTCAATGCCAGCACTTATTTGGGGGCAATTTTAGACCCGATTGCGGATAAAACCTTATTGGTAACCAGTTATATCATGTTGTCAGTGCTTGAAATCATTCCGTTTTGGTTGATGGTGGTGGTGGTGTTTCGAGATATAGTGATTATCGGTGGTAATCTGTTAATGGTGTTGTTCTTTTCTACGATGGAGATGAAGCCACTGGCAATTTCAAAACTTAATACGGTCGTGCAAATTTTTTATATCGTGTTGGTGTTGGCGTCTTTGAGTTTTGGGCTGGCGTACGCTTCGTTCATCAATTTGGTCGGTATCAGCGTTGCTATTACCAGTGTTGTAAGTGGCCTAGGCTACGTTTATATCGGCTCAGTAAAGGCCACCAAAATTTCCGAAGAGGGTTTAAATTCATGATCCAGAATGCAAGCGGTGGGCAGTTGGCTTTCGCTCTGGCGGGTGACGACAAGGCGAGCTTTGAAAATTTTTGGCAAGGCGACAATCAAGAGCTGGTGTCTTGCTTGAAGTCGGCGATTGCGTGCCGAAAAAATGACATTGGTTTAGACCCCACTGCTCAGCCTAAAGTTATCTACGGCTATGGCCCAGAAGGCTGTGGTAAAAGCCATTTGTTGTATGCCGTAATGAGAGCCGCGAAAAATGTTGATATTCAACATAGCTACAGCTCGCTCAGTGACCGTTACATTCGTCCTGAAATGTTGGAAACAATCAATGCTTCAGGTTTGGTGTGCATTGATAATATTCAATGCTGGGCGGGCGATAATCACAACGAGCGAGCCTTATTTACACTGTTTGAACAAATCAAGTACGCGGGTGGTCAATTGGTTGTAATGGCCAAGCAAGCGCCGGAAGTCAGTGAGTTTTCACTACGAGACCTTGTAAGTCGATTGTCGAGCGGCCTAATTTACCCTATGTACGAGCTTAGCGACGAACAGCGTTTTGAGGCACTTAAAATGCGCGCAGGTCACCGAGGCTTGGTTGTGAGCGACGATGTCTTGACGTTTTTGGTAAGCCGTGCCAGCCGTAATACACAGGAGTTGTTCGCTTTTTTAGATGAAATGGATAAGGCCTCGTTACTAGAGAAACGTAAGATCACCATACCTTTTTTGCAATCGTTGCTCGCCAAATAAGGGTCGATTTACATGGCTTTGAGTTGATGGCCAAGCACAGCAAGTCTTTTGCCAAGGGCGATACAAAGCGTTTTTTCTTCTTCCGTTATTGGGTTCGTGTTACTGCTGCCAGCCACGTGGCTAGCACCGTAAGGCGTGCCGCCGCTGGTGGTTTTTGATAAAGCGGGCTCGCTGTAAGGCAGGCCGCAGATCACCATGCCATGATGCAGTAATGGATTTAGCATCGAAAGTAAGGTCGATTCCTGCCCGCCGTGCATGGATGAGCTGGAAGTGAATACGGCGGCGGGCTTGCCAATCAGAGCGCCACTCATCCATAGCTCGCTAGTGCTGTCGATGAAGTGCTTCATTGACGCAGACATATTCCCGAAACGAGTTGGGCTGCCCAGAATCAGGGCATCGCAACTTTTTAAATCGTTAATCGATGCTAACAGGTCCCCAGAACGGGTTTCTATTGAAGGCGCTTTGTTTATGGGAGGGGGCTCTTTGTTTACGGCGGATGGCACTTCGTTTACTGTGGACGATTCCAAACTCACTGATACCGCAGGCACGCATCTCAAAATGGCTTCGCTGCCGTCAATGGATTCGACGCCGCGGGCGATTAGCCGCGCCATCTTTTTTACTGATCCTAAGTGACTGTCGTAAAGTATTAAAACGTTCATGTATTAAACACAACTCAAGGCAGAATGGTTAGCACATTCTCAGGCGGGCGCCCGATGGCGACTTTATTACCTACCATCAGAATAGGGCGCTCAATCAATTTTGGGGTTGCAACCATTGCATCAACTAATTGGTCTCTAGACAGACGTTGATCGTCCAAGCCTTGTTCTTTGTATTCGGTCTCTTTGGTTCGCATTAACTCTCGCGGCACCATGTCTAAACCACGCAAGATACCATCAAGTTGCCGACGTGTGGGCGGTGTTTTCAAATACTCGACAATGCTTACCTTAACGTTTTTCTGTTCAAGAAGTTGTAGGGTTTGCCGTGATTTGGAACACCTTGGGTTATGATACAGGATGATATCCATAATTTTTCTCGCACAATCAATATATGACCGATTATTCGATAAAGAAAACGTTAATACAAATTTTTGATGTGCCCATTGCGGTAATCAAACGTTTTAGCTCGGACCGGTTGCCGCGCCACGCAGCCGCACTGGCATTCAGTTCGTTGCTTGCACTAGCGCCAATGATGGCCATTGCTTTGTCCATGTTCTCGCTCTTTGCTGGAACTGAGCAGTTAGGGAGTTCGTTAGAAGATTTTATTTACAAATTTCTAGTTCCCGCTGCTGGCGATGAGGTTCGAGTTTATCTTGATCAGTTTTCTGGGCAGTTAGGCAGTTTGACGGTGCTTGGCTTGTTCTCGTTTTTTGCCACGGCATTATTACTGCTTAGTAATATCGAGTCTTCCTTTAATGATATTTGGCGCGTCACTCAAGGGCGTAATATGACGTCTAGGCTCACTGTGTACTGGGCGTTGGTGTCATTAGGGCCCATGATGATGGGGGCGAGTTTGGCGATTTCCGGTTACTTGGTGGCGTTGGCGGCTGGCGCGGTGGACGGTTATGCTCAGCAAGTCAATTCTTTTGGGGTGGTAATGCTGCCGTTTCTGCTGGAAATGATGGCGTTTATGATGCTCTACTTGATTATGCCTAATGCGCGTGTAAGCTTGGTTCACGCTCTGGTTGGTGCGTTTGTCGCTGTTTGTTTGTTTGAACTGACCAAGTTTGGTTTTCGTTATTACATTTCCAATTTTGCCAATTACAAGGCGGTTTATGGTGCTTTATCAACGTTACCCGTGTTTCTAATCTGGGTGTATTTATCTTGGGTGGTCGCCTTATTTGGTGCCGAGGTGGTCGCGGTTTTACAGCAAAAAAAGTTACTGGAAAATACCCTATTAGATAAAATCAGCAGTGCTGAGAGTG
>CALJWL010000006.1 GCA_937974565.1 uncultured Arenicella sp. | reverse complement strand
ACTTCTGGGCAAGAGGATATTTTTGCGTTACGGCGGGTGAGTTAACAAAAGAAATGATTAGAGAATATTTAGAACATCATTTTGAGAGAAACCCAGATGATAATTTTGACGTTGAGAGTTAGGCAATCGGCTTTAGCCGATAATATGGACTTTCAGTCCTATTGGTTAACCCACCGCCTTTAGACGGTGGTTGTTAAGTTGCATTTAGAAAGTTCGCATAACAAGTGTGACATGTACGCACGCAAAAATCGCGTGCTGGTATTCGTGGGCTATCAACTTTTCATTGCACGTCGTGATGCCTGCCTGCTATCTATGATCGTGGGCTCACAAGATCAATCTTGCTATCACCTAACGCCTTCGAGGGCTGCATCACCTACCACGGCCGGTTCCAGCGCACTTACTCTTATTCTTTGCACGGTCTATCGAGGTATGCGCACAACGTGTCTGCCGGTGCAAATGGCTTCGTTCGTACTGATATAAATCTTAGGGTTTACAGATGGTCGCCTGGTGATACGATTTCAATAACTCAAAATGGAAGAACTTTTTCTTACAGGTATGCTCCAATGTTAGGTGGTTTCGTTGGTCCAGAGATTTCCATTGATAAGGTAGAACGGCAAGAAAAAGTAAAGAAGCAGGACAATTAGATAATTTTTCACTGCAGATGAGATGGATACACCTCAACCTACGGCATCATAATGCCCAATATGAAGTTTTTTATAACCAACTATACCCATCATGAATCATAATGCTGTTGTAAGTGTAAGTGTAAGTGTAAGTGTAAGCTAAGTCTGGCAAGGTATTTCTAATCAAAAACTGAGCCGTAAAGAGTTGTCACAATGGTTAGCTATTCACTCGCCCCTACGGTTTACATGGAGGCGTGCTATCCCGCTTATTATTGGGGCGAGTAGCACAAGAGTCTGACCACGCAGATACGGGTCTCCCCGCTTACTGATTCCCCGCATAACCCTCTTGTTGCCAGACTAGGCGTTAACCCAATAACCAAAGATGTGCGGACAAGTCTCACGGCTTGTTTATTTTACTGAACAAAGAAAAGCAGTACGGTTTTAATATCGCTGATGTGCTGTGTTATCAATGACAACTCATCAGAATTGGCCAGTTACGCTTTAATGGATTTGCAGTTGGTTTCAATGCGATTGAGTAAGGCTCTATTTTGAGGCGTGTCGTGATGCTGCAATAAGCTGTCTTTGACTGGCTGGCTGCGTGGGTGGCAGTGCAGATTCATTGGCATGCTAAGCGGTTCAGGTTTGAAGCTGACTTTCCCGTCTTTGGCTACTTCACCGATGGCCATTTTAGAGTAATCAGAGTTGGTCAGTATGTCTTGATGACCTAAGCCTTGACCGGCAATGATATTGTCAATGCCCATAAATTCGGTTCTATCATAGATATGAATGTGTCCGCTGAGCAATGTTTTTGAGTTGATGCGTTTCAATGCGTCGATTAACCAATCACGCTCTCCTTTACTGCCTAGATCGTGGGTGCTGCCTTCTTGTGGGTCATGCAGCGGGCAGTGGGTGTATGAAACCGTTTCGGTTACGCGGTTATTGGTTGTCATTAAGGCGTTTAGTAGAGCCCCACGATGCCCCGCGGAGTAGGGCAGCACCCTGGCCGCGGTATCGATATTAACGAAGCGCGTTTTGCCGATGGTGAACGCGTGATTTAACGGGCCTAGTTGGTTTAAAAACTGTGAATAGATAAGGCCGCTGTCGTGAAAATCGTGGTTGCCGATGCTGATATAACAGGGTATTGGGCTGTTGTGGAACAGCCTTATTGATCTCGCGTAATCGCCTTCTTGATAATTAAAATCGCCTAAATGCAATAAAAATTTAGCACCGAGATCCTGTGCCCGTTGTATGCACCAAGCAAGCTCTTGATCTCCACCAGAGTCACCGATAGACGCGAACTTAAAGTCACTGTCGTAGGGGAGCCTCCAAGATAAGGTGACCTCTTGCGCGCGCGCCATATTTAATTCGACAGTTCGAGTAATGCCGTCAATGGTTTCGGCAACCTGCGATGTGTTTACGGCACCGCTGGGCTCTATTTTAAGAACGGCATCAGCTGCAATATTATTAACAGTGAACCGGATTGATTGTTGTTTGTTAGCGCGCAGCACAACACGAGGCTCGGCTGAGAATGCCCTAAAATGTGGGGTCAGGTTTTTATTGTTACCGTTGTGCTGGTTCGGTTTCTGCGCCAGTTTTAGTACATCATAACTGCTAAGCGAGGCCACGCCCTGAGCCAATGAAAACTGGGTGTTCAATGGTTTGGGTTCTAAACTTAAGGTTGGGTAGCGTATCCCTCGATTTAAGCTATAAGACACACCGCCGATCACGCCACTGGCCATGGTTGCACCAATGGTCAGGCGTTTTAATAATTCTCGGCGAGTTATGTTGGTCGGACTAGTCATCCGAAGATTTTACTCTTGACGTGTCTGTGTCTTGTGGTTGGGTTGAAAAAATAATCACCTTGCGCCCGTTATCCGCTTCAAAAACCTTGATTGGGCCACGGTCCATTTTAAACCACAATGAACTCGCGAAGTTTGATTCTAATAAGCTGTTTGGTGTTACTGAAACGGCAACATAATCATAAGAGTAAAAAACATTCTTGTCGATGTGTGACCACATTCGTTTATTGGTGAATTGGTCAACAAAGTTACTTCGAGGGCCTAAATCGGCGTAATGAATTAGTAGACGATCATTACTAAATAGGCTTGCGCCTTCAGGTAAATTGTTATGCAGCCAACGACCGACTTCCAGAAAATGCGTTTTTTTCGTTTGTACATTAAGACCGTCTGCTGAAGCGAAGGTTAAAACAAAGAGTAGAAGCACAGCCCCCAATTTGGCAATTAATCGGCTTGAGCCAAGGGCGTTAATCACTCGATCTATTGCGAACGGTGCCAGCAGCAAGATGGTTAGAGCGGTGGCCATTGTGTAGCGTCCAACCACCAAATTGTTGGTAAAACTAAAGCCGATAAGCATAAATAAGTTAGTAAGTAAGTAGACTAACCAAATACGTTTATGAAGGCGAGTGCTTAGTCCCATTCCAAACTTGTAGGCGATTAGGCCTAAGAAGAAATAAAAAACGGCCATTCGACGTATGAGTTGATAGATAACGTCCAACACTTTGCTGCCGATGGAGGTCAAATAGGCCCATGTGCCGCCCGGCGCGACACCAAACTGCTCGTTGATGTTCGACATAAAGAGGTCAAACACAGAATGGATATCCTTGCCTGCTTCTTGAGCCAATTGAATGCTAGCTTGGTATTTGTCACTCAAATACCAAGAAATAACGGCCGTGGAAGCAACACCAATCGACACCGACAAACCGGCCAAAATCTTTTTTCGGTGTTGGATGCCCTCACTTAGAAACAAAAACAAAAAATACGGCGTAACGAACATCAATACAATGCCCTCAAACCGAAACAGGCAAGCCAAACCTGTGGCCGTTAACCAGCCGATTAGGTGCTTTTTGCTAAGCGTGGTACAGAAACGAAAAATAAAGTAGAGCGACCAAAGATAGAAGCTCAGATACCCAAAGTCACGAATGACGTAGGAGCGATATTTAGTGATGCTTGGGAATAGTAGAACGACGACTGCTGCGATCAACAATATTCGGCGATTGTTGTTCGACAGTTGCCCTAACACCGCAACAAAAGCCAAGCTTAATGACGTTGCTAGTAAGGTGTTAAGCACATAAGCGGCTGTTGATGCATCTAACAGCAATGCCTTTGCTATGCCCGCGATTAACAGAGGGTAAAACGGCCAACTGTAATAACTTTTTGCGGTCTCCCAGTCACCTTCTAGAAACAGCTCGGCCATGGCGATATAAGTTACGCCGTCGTTATTGATTACCGAATCCAGAGTGATGCTCCACGCAGACAAAAGTACGTTGGCGACAATTATCGCCAAAATAAATTTAGGTCGGTCACGGAGTAATTGATACATTGTCTTGGTGGTGTGGCGAATCTAATTCATGGATATTGGTGTGCGTGCAGATTCGTAAGACTGAGGCATGGAAAAAGCAATTCTGGTTCCAAGTGAGTTGTTAGCGTAAATTAAGGGTGACCGACCTTAAGAAGGGTTTATTAGTAAGCAAATACTTAGCTCGCAAGATATAGTACAATAATGTGACAAGCAATAGGTTAGGAACTCACTCTGGTGCCTAATGTTTAACAATTATATCAATTAAACTACTGCAATTTTGTAAGCATTTTAATCAATGAAGAAAATATTAGTGACGGGCGGAACGGGTTACATTGGCAGTCATGCTGTGGTCTCTCTGATTGAGCAGGGTTATCAGCCGGTCATTGTCGATAATTTGGTCAACAGTTCGGCCACCGTGATTGATCGAATTGAATCCATTTGTGACCAGAGACCACCGTTCATAAAGGCAGATTTAAGGGATGAGCTTGCCTTAGATCGTGTGTTTGCAGAGCACGACTTTGATGCTGTGATACATTTTGCAGGGCTAAAAGCGGTGGGAGAATCGTCTGAAAAGCCGCTGGAATACTACCGCTGTAATATTGAAAGCACATTGTCTTTATTGACGGTTATGCAAGAGCATCATTGTCGGAGATTGGTGTTTAGCTCTTCAGCCACGGTTTATGGTGACCCTGCAAGTGTGCCTATTACCGAAGACTTTCCTCTGTCAGCAACTAACCCCTATGGTCAGACCAAATTGATGATCGAGACCATCTTACGAGACATTGCAGTCGCCGACTCGAATTGGGTGTTTACATTACTTCGGTATTTTAACCCCGTTGGCGCGCATGAATCTGGGCTTATTGGCGAAGACCCCAGCGGCATTCCTAATAATTTGATGCCCTATATTGCGCAGGTTGGTGTGGGGCGGCTTGAAAAGCTAAACGTATGGGGAGGTGACTACGACACGCTCGATGGCACAGGCGTGCGAGATTACATTCATGTTGTTGATTTGGCGGCCGCCCACATTCAAGCAGTGAAGCGTTTTCAGCCCGAACATGGTTGTCGCGCCTATAACATTGGTGCGGGTCAAGGTTATTCAGTATTGGAGATGGTTGCGGCGTTTGAAAAAGCGAGTGGGCGAAAAATACCGTACTCGATGGAAGGGCGCCGTGCCGGCGATGTCGCCAGCAGTTTTGCGGATGTGGTGTTAAGTGCTAGTGAGTTAGGTTGGAAAGCCGAGCGTGGGTTGGATGAGATAATGCGAGATCAGTGGAATTGGCAACAAAATAATCCAAACGGTTATTAATAAGAGGCTTTGTTTGAAAGCGGATCAGACTTTGGTCTGATGGTGTGCGTGAGCTGTTTTATGTCGATCATTCACGTCTCGACAGTTGTAAATTGCTGTATTGACGGTGGTTTAATTATCAGCGAGTAGTTGTGCCTCGTTATCGTGAAACTTTTCATTGTGTTGGATTGCCTTGTGAATTTATCGCGAACCTAAATTTCGATATTATATTGGAGATAAGTTATTGTTATATAATTGTTTATTAAGAATAAGCAACCGATGAGTTAAACAGTTGAAAGGCCGTATTTAAGATTAAATCAGGGAATAGAGTCGGTGGGTTATAAGCTCTGAAAGCCATGGGATGTTGCTGAAAGGAATGACGTGAGAGGAAATAAAAGAAGAATCAATGAGCAATTGAAGTTACGCAAAAACCATGGTTGGGTATTGGGTTGGGTAGGGGCCATAGCTGCTACGCAACTTCAATGCTCAGACTTTAGTCTAACCGAAGCGTAAAAGTAGAATCAAGTAAAAAAACCAAAACTTCCTTAAAGTTAAGCAATGTTTTGGTTTTAAGGGTAACTTTTAAGTCTGTTCTGCTTTAAATCAAAGTAAGTTTTCTGTGCATCAATATGAAACGCCCATTAAAAAGGTCAAGGCCTACCCAGCAGACCTTGACCATCAATTAAGTGCCTATGCCATTGAGGCTAAAGCAACTCAGTTGTCGTAATTTACATCGCCTTTATCGACTCTTTCCGCAAACTCAGTGCTGCCGCCGTCTGCCAGTGTCTGGGCTTGATCGATCCAGTCCTCGCGGTAAACTCGGCCAGGGAAAGAAAGAAAGTTTTCAACCCATTTCACGTTGTTATCATCCCAACTGGCTATTTGTTTAAACTGATATATACCTAATTCGTTTAAGGTTCCTTCGATAACTGAGCCAATGCCTTTGATTCGCTTTAACTCATCGGCGTCGGTTGGCGCGCTGCTAAACCCCATGGGGCGCCATTGTTCGTCAATAGCGACTTCAGTTCGTGTGGCGTTTGAAGTGTCAACGGATGCAATCGGCGTTGCGGCCGCGGCAATGCTTTGAGCTTCAATATCAGCGGTGGATTGGCTGACCTTTGGGTCATCTTTTTTACTGCGGCAACAAAAAAACCACTGCACAAACATACCTAGTAAAAAGGCTAATAGAAGAAATACCCAGATCTCAAAAAAAAGAAATTTCATAATGATTGTTCCTGTCGTGTAATTAGTTACGGAGTTTGAACTCAATTCGTCGGTTTTCAGCTCGGCCCTGCGCCGTGTTGTTACTTGCGATGGGTTTGTTAGGACCCAAGCCTATGGCTGAGAAACGCTGTGGATTTAAACCTTTCTCTGTCAGGTAATTGATGACCGATGTTGCTCGGCGTTCGCTGAGGCGGAGATTAGAATTGTGATTGCCTGTTGAGTCGGTGTGGCCTTCGACATTGAAATTGGCATTAGGGCAGCGTTTGGCGATAGCGATAATTTGATCAAGTAAATCGTAGCTGTCTGTCGCGATTGTCGCGTTGCCAGTTTGAAAGTTGATCTTGCCAGTCGCCAATAGTTTGGCTAACAAGTCGGCGCATACGTCTTGCTTTATGGGCGCTGGCACGGTTAAGCCATTGTCAACGGTGCCATTAAATAAACGCTTGGCGGCGTTACCGATTGTTGTGCGAGTTTCGACATCGGCTACGGTGCCAGTCAATGACAGAGTTTTGTGTTGCAGACGAGCCTTAATTGGGTTGGATGACTCTTTGGCCGCTCCTAAGGCACCCACAAAGCCGATGTCAGCAATGGTTTTAAACGTATTGTCGATGGTTAGGTAATTCACCACATTGTCGGCACCGAATTCATTTCTGGCGGCTAACAATAGTCGGTCCGCATCGGCTTGGTTTGCAACATTGCCTCTAAGTTCTATTTTGTTGCCATTGACCAACATCTCTAAATCGACGTTCTGTAATACTGGCGCGGGATCCGGAGTTGGCTTAGCGGGAGCCGGAGTTGGCTTAGCGGCCAATGGTTCGCCATTATGAGTTGCCTCGCGCACGCCATACGCATTGGTGGCGAGTTTCTCGGCTTTTTTAATGGCCTCATTATTGGGGGCAGCGCCAGTAATAACCACATTGCGTCCTTGGTTATAGGTCTCTAGGCTGGCCCATGAAAATTCTTCGCTTGCCAGTGCTTGTTCAGCAGACGACTTAACGTGTTGCTCAATGTGACGCCATTTGAACATTAAAGTCAACGTCAATAAAGCAAGAGATATAGCCAGAATGGGTAACCAGCCTATGCAAAAAAGTTTTCTTTCACGCATTGCTTCTCCTTAATTCGGTTTAACGATGAGTCACGAAGGGCTGCATCGTTTTTACATGGAAAATAGAGGGATGTAACTGTATCAGCGCCATCTTAATCGCTATTTCAGTCCCAAGCCTCTGAGAATTTAGTGCCCAAGGTCTGCATGTGTATTGCGGTAAGGCCTTGCACCTATTTAGTATGGCAAGCCGCAATATAAAATTCCAACAAAAAAGCCCAGATGAATCCTAGCTGGGCTTTTTATTACTCTTTTTAACGATTATCCGTACCCATACGGATAATAAGGCCGCAGGTTAGCTAATGGAGGAGTTGAGTGAAAAAATCTCGCAAGCCTTGCTCTTTGCCCGTCTCCCACGCTTTTAAGGCCGCCGTGCCGATCACCGCAATGTCGGCATGTTGGCCAATAAACTCAATGTCATGCGCGTGTGAAACACCAAAACCAACGGCGAGCGGTACGTCTGTAAATTGCTTGCAGCGCGCGATAAATTCAGCCAGTTCACTGTCCATGTCGGTGTTTGACCCAGTGACGCCTTTTCGTGCCACGGTGTAGACAAATCCATCGGCGGTTTGAGCTAGCTCGGCTAGGCGTTGATCGCTGTTAGTCGGCGTCATCAATACAACCGGTGACAACCCCATTTCTTTGGCAATGCCGTGAAGTTCACCGGCTTCTTCAATGGGCAAATCGGGCACAATAAAACCGTAACCGCCGGCGCCTTTTAATCGTTCTAAAAACGTTCTCTGGCCAGTTTTGAAGATGGTGTTAAAGTACCCCATCATGACCACTTTAAAAGAGAAGTGCGCTGTAACTTTACTCATAAAGTCAAAGCAATCTTGCACGCGCACTCCATTCTTGATGGCTTCTTGGTTGGCTTTAACAAACAAAGGGCCGTCGGCGGATGGCTCCGAGAATGGGAATTGAAGCTCAACCAAGTCAACGCCAAACTCCTCCATAACCTCTAATTCTTTCCAGTTGTCTTCAAAGGATGGGTAACCACAGACAACGTGGGTCATAATCATGGCCGCTCGCTGTCTTTTTGCGAGTGAGTTCTTACGCTCACTCAGATAGCTTTTAAGATTGTCACTCTGGCCCATATTCCTCTGCCTTCTGTCGAATAAATGTTTTCCAATGTTCATCACCCAAAGCGTCTGCAATGGTGAAAATGTCTTTATCGCCGCGCCCGCTCATATTAATCAGCACGACTTCGTCTTTAGACATTTGTTCGGCTTCTAAAATAGCTTGCGCAAACCCATGAGAACTTTCCAGCGCGGGGATAACACCCTCGGTGCGCATGGCAAGCTTAAGTGCTTCCGTGACTTGCGCATCGGTCACTGCCTCAAAGCGCACGCGGCTTTTTTCCCAAAGGTGAACCAGTACTGGATTGACGCCAATATAATCTAAGCCCGCCGCCACCGAATGAGTGTGCAACATATTGCCATCATCATTTTGCAGAAAATACGTTTTCATGCCTTGTGCAACGCCAACTGACGCGTCTTTATAAGCTAATCGGGCGGCATGGTTGCCCTTGCCTGGGCCAAACCCGCCAGCTTCGCAGCCCACCAGTTGGGTGTCATTGTCGTCCATAAAGCCTTGGAATAAACCAATGGCATTGGAGCCTCCGCCAACACAAGCAAACACGCGATCTGGCAGTTTGCCTGCGCGTTCAAGCATTTGCGCTCGTGCCTCTTTGCCAATAATGGACTGGAACCAACTTACCATCTCTGGAAATGGGTGCGGCCCGCACGCGGTGCCCAATACGTAATGAGTGTTATCCATGTTGGTGACCCAATCTCGTAAACATTCATTAATCGCGTCTTTTAACGTCTGTTGGCCGTCTTTCACGGCAATCACTTCAGACCCCATGTTTTCCATCCAGAACACGTTTGGCCGTTGGCGTGCAACGTCCACGGCCCCCATGTAAATTTTGCTTTGAAACCCAAAACGCGCTGCCATGGTCGCGGTCGCATAGCCGTGTTGGCCAGCGCCTGTCTCGGCAATAACACGGGTTTTGCCCATGCGTTTCACCAGCAAGCCTTGGCCCATCACATTGTTGATTTTGTGAGAGCCTGTGTGGTTTAAGTCTTCGCGCTTGATGTAAATCTGCGCACCGCCTAGTTTTTTAGACAGGTTCGCTAAATGCGTTACTGGCGTTGGGCGACCAGAGTAACTTTGCATTAACTCGATGAACTCTTGCCAAAAACTTGGGTCGTCTTTGGCTTTGCGGAACTCAGTTTTGAGTTCCTCAATTGTGGTGTGGAGTATCTCCGGCAAAAAAGTGCCGCCATACTCACCATAGTAGCCTTCTCGGCCCTCGGTAAAGTCAAATAAGTCCATTGTGAGTAACTGCTGAAATATCGGACCGTAATGCTAACACTTGAAGTGTGTAGAGTTAATAGTTTGCAGTCAGGTTTCGAGAACCTTTAATTGAGCCAAGTTGAGGCTTTCTTCGGCTTTTCAAACTGAGGATTGAGTGGAGTGATATAAGCTTGGCTGGCAGGTTTTGTTGAGTAAGGCAACGACTTGGCCAAAGGTAAAACCAATTAAATCAGAGCTTGCTTAGATAACCGACGTGTCTGTATTAAAGTTGTGATGCGTTATGATGCGACCATGTCATTATCAATTAAAAATACCGGGCACCTTCCTTGGACTCGTTGATTGCCACTAAAATTTTGGCTGCATTAATCTACCCGGTTGGGTTGATGTCAATGTTTGCCCTTTTATCAATACTATTGCACGTGTGTAAGAAACCAGTGTGGGCGTTATGTTGCCGCTGTTTGTGTGTTGTTATTTTTCTCTTTAGCTCTAACCCGATGTTCTCTAATAAGTTAATGTCTGGTTTAGAAAGCCAATACCCGCAGCGTTCATTGGCCGAGATTCAGCGCCACGATGCGATCATAGTGCTGGGCGGTGGCTTGCGTATTCCGTTGCCGCCAGCACAGCATACCCAGCTTGGCTCGACATCGGATCGTTACTGGTATGCCACGCAATTATACAAAGCGGGTAAAGCATCAACAATCGTTATCAGTGGCGGCAATGTCTACCATCAAGCGAACTTTGGTGGAGAAGCGGACTACGCCAGAACATTATTGACGCAATGGGGTGTGCCCGAAGAAGCTATTTTGCATGAAGCCAATAGTCGTAATACTTTGCAAAACGGAAGGCTTACGGCGGGGTTATTAAACCATGCTGGTATTAACAGTGCTTTGCTTGTAACGTCGGCCAGCCACATGCCTCGCGCGATGAAAATTTTTAGGACGTTGCCATTAAGCATCACACCAGTGTCGGCTGATGTGGCGGTTAGAAAGGTTGATAAACCTGAAGTTTTCAATTGGTTGCCATCCGCAGGGGCATTGCAACAAACCACCCGAGCGTTGCACGAGTATTACGGTATGGCGATGCTTTATATATCGCACCGATTAAACGCTTTGATTGATAATGGCTGATGCCCGGCATGAACCACGCAGCCAATTAGGTCGTGCGCTAAGCGCAGTTGGGTAAGCCGCCAAGCGCGCTGCTCTTCGTCCGTATAGTTGAGTTGCGCGAGGTTGTTGTCGTTTGTGTCGTTATTGATCAGGTTGCGTTGATTCATTTGAAAATTGATGCCTTGCCCCGTGGCCTTACCAGAGGCTTCTTTGCGAGTCCATATACTAAGAAACAGTTCTGGGTCTATGTCCCCATTGCCGTTAGTCACCAAGGTTTGTTCCGAAGCACTAAAACGTCGCTTTACGATCGGCGTGAAATCGCTGCGTCGTGAGAGGTGTTCTATGTCAACCCCAACTTCGGCGTCATAAGAAAACGCGTAGAGGCCAACGGTGTTTGTTTGCGTTGACTCGCCTAAGTTGGGGTCGTTTTTGATTGATGTGTCGGTGAAATTAAAGTGTATGTGGTGGGTGTTATCACTCAAATACGGCTTGTTTAACCGTGTGTAGCTGAGTTGAATTAACGCGGGGTCGTCGTTTGTATAATGCCCTAGTAAACGCAGTAAAAAGTAACGGCCCGCGAGATACGCTTGTTTTAGTTGCGGTGTGCTGCGTCTGGCGTGTTTGTCGCGTTGTATATCGCTTAGCCAGCGTTGCGCTTGATCAACTTGTTTGCTGTTAAGTTCTAATGGCAGACACCATAAATGCAATTCGCCTTCATTAAGCGTAGGCATATTGTTTGATTGAATAGCCGACCAATTCGGCGTAATGGCTAGTTTATCTATCATTCTTTTGATATTTATTGGTGGGTCAGTAATAAAAGGAGAGTATGCTAGGTCTTGCTATGGGTCGACAAATTGTTCTTATTGGCGCCTTATTGGGGACACAAATTAATCACCATGCCCATGCTAAGCTGCAATACAAGCCTTAGATAGAAACCCAATAATAAAAGACACCCACATTACGTAAAAATTTATGAAAGCTAAAATTGTCTTAGCCGCGATCTTTGTTGCATTGATTGCTGCCTTCTTTATATTCGACTTACAACAGTACTTTTCTCTTGAATACCTTAAAAGCCAGAAAGATGCATTGAACACGCTTTATGCAGAAAAGCCAATACTCATTGCGGGTGCATTTTTCCTAACTTATGTGGCATTCGCGGCATTAGCGTTACCAGCGGCGCTAATATTAACCGTAGCCGGTGGTGCTATTTTTGGGTTTTGGGCTGGAGTTTTGTTAGTCTCATTCGCCAGTACAATAGGTGCGACTTTGGCGTTTATCTTCACACGGTTTTTGTTTCATGACGCAATTGAAGCTAAGTTTGGCGACCGTTTGGCCGCTGTAAATAAAGGCATTGAGAGCGAGGGTGCGTTTTATGTATTTGGTTTGAGATTAGTGCCGTTATTTCCGTTTTTTGTTGTTAACTCTTTATTAGCTCTGACCAAGCTAAAAACATTAACCTTTTATTGGGCTAGCCAATTAGGAATGTTAGCCGGCACCGCTGTTTACGTTAATGCAGGCACTCAAATTGCCCAGATCAAAAGTACCAGTGACATCGTAAGCCTAAAATTGATCATTTCATTCGTGTTATTAGGCGTTTTCCCAATCATTGCTAAAAAAGCATTGAGCTTTTTAAAAGCACGCAATACCCCAACCTAACTTACCGGCTCAAGCCATAAAAGAGCCGATTCCACAGGAGAATAAAGATGGCAAAATATGAAGCAAACCTAGTTGTTATTGGTGCGGGGTCTGGTGGTTTAGTCGCAGCGTTGATTGCCGCCGCCGTAAAAGCCAAAGTCATCCTAATAGAACGAGATAAAATGGGCGGTGATTGCTTGAATACAGGCTGTGTGCCAAGTAAAGCATTACTGCGTTCAGCGAAGGTGGCTAATTACATGTCACGTGCTGACGAATTCGGCATCGAACCGGTTGATGTTAAGCCGGTTTTCAAAAAAGTGATGCAGCGCGTGCAAGAGGTGATTAAAACCATTGAGCCGCATGATTCTGTAGAACGTTTTACCGGCCTGGGCGTCGAGTGTGTTCAAGGTGAAGGTGAAATCATCGACAAGCACACGGTCAAGGTTGGAGATCGAACAATCACCACTAAGAGCATCATCATATCCACTGGCGCAAGGCCTTTTGTGCCCCCCATTGAAGGCTTGGATAACATGTCCTATCTGACCTCAGATAACGTGTGGGAATTAGAACAATTGCCTAAACGTCTGGTTGTTTTAGGCGGTGGGCCAATCGGTTGCGAACTCAGTCAGGCGTTCTCAAAACTCGGTTCTCAAGTCACCACGGTCGAGATGATGAGCCAACTGATGGGCCGAGAAGACAGTGACGTTGCTGAGCATATTACCGCCAAGTTTGAGCGTGAAGGCATTCGTGTTCTGACCAACCACAAAGCCGTGAAATTCGTCGAAGAAGGCGGCCAGCGGGTGTTGCACTGTGAATCTCCTGATGGTCCTGTTGAAGTGCCTTTCGATCAAGTGTTGGTTGCCGTAGGCCGTAAACCAAATACAGACCAGATGGACCTTGCCAAACATGGAATCAAGTTGCGTCGCAATGGCACCATCGAAACCGACGATTACTTACGCACCGCCGTGCCTAATATCTTTGCCTGTGGTGATGTGACCGGGCCGTTTCAGTTCACTCATACGGCATCACACCAAGCGTGGTATGCCACAGTGAATGCCTTATTTGGCTTTGCCCGCAAGTTTAAGGTGGATTATCGGGTCATACCATGGGCAACCTTCACGATGCCTGAGGTTGCTAGAGTGGGTATCAGTGAAAGTGAAGCTAAAGAGAAAAATTTGGATTACCAAGTAACAAAATATGGCATCGATGATCTTGATAGAGCCATTGCCGATGGCGAAGCCCACGGTTTTGTTAAAGTAATCACCCCCACTGGTAAAGACACGATTTTGGGCGTCACCATTGTTGGGCATCATGCCGGTGATTTGATTTCAGAGTATGTGCTTGCCATGAAACATAATTTGGGGCTGAATAAAATACTGGGCACTATTCATTTGTACCCCAGTTTGGCTGAGGCAAACAAATTTGTGGCCGGAGTCTGGAAACGAGAAAACCAACCGCACGGCTTGCTTAAATGGGTGGAGAAGTTTCAGCGTTGGCGTCGAAGCTAAAGTATTCGCATCCAACAAAGCCATGCTGATAATCGGTATGCCTCGATAAGAACACGATCAATGGGCCTACTTAAAAGCATGAAGTTAAAGATCGCAACTAACAGAGATACGTAATGGTAAAACAGATCAAAATTATCGCAGCCACTCTATTGGCTGTGTTCAGTCTGGCGGGCAACGCTTTCGGCTCGGACGCTTGGGAGTTATGGGTGGCCAGTGATGAAGAATCAACGCACACCGTTTCACACGATAAGTGGCAAACTATTTTAGATAGCTACTTAGTTGACGACACGGATGATGGCGTTAACAGATTTGCTTATGGTAAAGTGAGCAAGGCCGATAAAGCATTGTTAAAGAACTATTTATCAGAGCTGACAGCGCAAGACCCGAGAGACTTGAATAAAAACGAGCAAATGGCGTATTGGATCAACCTCTACAACGCTCTAACAATAGATGTTGTACTGGACGAGTATCCGGTCACCTCTATTCGTAAGATTCGATTTCTAACCTCGCCGTTTGGGCCTTGGGATAAGTCTCTTATCAAGATTGATGATGAAGACCTTACACTCAACGATATTGAGCATCGAATACTCAGACCCATATGGCAAGATCCGCGAATTCATTTTGCGGTTAATTGCGCCAGTATCGGGTGTCCCAACCTTCAAGGCACAGCGTTTACTGCGGATAATTTAGAGGAACTATTAGACAAGGGCGCGGTTGAGTTTATCAATCATGATCGAGGCGTTGATGGTGACGCTGGTAAACTCAAGTTATCAAGTATCTTTGATTGGTATGGCGAAGATTTTGGGAGTGATGTTGATGAAATTCTGGAATACTTGAGTGACTTTGCTGAGGAAGATCGGCAGTCCTTATTCGTCGATTATGAATCCACAAGTTATGATTACGACTGGTCATTAAACGAGGCTAAATAAAGCACATTAACGGTCTTTTTAGTATGAAACACCGTGTAAGGCAGTCAAATCAAGAGTCTCAGGTCAACAAGCAAAACCTAAACCGAGAAAAAACTTAGCACAGGATTGCAGAAGTGAATGTCATTGACGGGCGTCGAGGCCAGTGTGTGCTTCGGCGCCTGTTGACCGAAAAGCATTACGCTATCTTTTTTTAGTGTGTTTATGGTAGAGTGATTGTCGGGTTATAAAAGACATTTGGCAAACTTAAGTTAAGTTCGCCGCACTTGATTAAACGCTATGCGTATTGTAATGCAAGCCGGAGTTGGCTTCCAAGAATCATGCTCACCACACCTATACTTCAGACTAACTTAAAGTGGGCTACCGAGGCCTCTGTTAACGCAGCCCCCAATAGACTTAATGATATGAATTTTTGTAAGGCGCCTTTTTTATGGTTGTTGGCCGCCATGCTGATTCTAACCACTGTGGAAGCGGCTCATAACACCGCGGTGGCCGCGCCAAAATCAAAGCTCATTGAACATTGGGAGCCCTACGATGCCGCAAGTGAGATTTTCATTGATCACAGTGTTTGGCAAGGGTTGCTGGAAAAATACGTAAGCACAGACGCCTCTGGCATGAACGAAATTGATTACGCCGGTGTCACAGAGGCTGATTTTTCGGTTTTAAATCAATATTTGACGTACTTACAAGCCATTAACCCAAGTGTTTTAAACCGTGATGAGCAATTTGCTTATTGGGTCAATTTGTACAACGCTAAAACCTTCGAGTTGGTGAGTCGAGCTGTGCAAGAGCGTGGTATTACATCGATTAGGCAGATTCGGTCTAACTATATTTGGCCTGGACCGTGGAGCAAGAGTACGCTGCTGGTTAACGGAAAAAAAATGAGTTTGAACGATTTAGAACATGGCGTTTTGAGGCCAATTTGGCAAGATTATCGAATTCATTATGCGGTCAACTGTGCCAGCATTGGCTGTCCAAATTTGCAAAAAACAGCTTACACAGCAAATAACACAGAAGCGCTTTTGCAAAAAGCGGAATTGCAATTCTTAACTCACCCAAGAGCTTTGAGCTATGAAAACGGAGTGTTAACAGCGTCTAAAATTTTCAGTTGGTACCAGAGCGACTTTGCACCAAATAAAGACGAGTTGCTCAACTACTTTAGGCGCTTTATAGACCTAGGTGAGCCGAGCCAAAAAGTAAAGATTGTTTACAGTTATGACTGGAATCTAAATATTATCAACTAGTATTATTCTACCTGTATAAAAGTTCTAACGAATTCCCATGGCTTCAACACGTTTAGTCGTGTCGCCAACGTAAATTATTTTTTTACATCTAGTGCTTGCGTTGATAAGCCTAAATTCGTTATTGTATTTTTCAAGGTCATGATCAATAAAAGAAAGGGGTCGTCTATGATAAACCGGTGTTTAGATCACTTGGTCTTACGGGAATTATTTTTTGTTTTCATTATGTTAGTGTTGGCATTTTTTCTGTTTCAAACATCAGCAAATGCAGCACCTAAAGCCAAAGAAATTAAGTTTTGGAACGACAGTGAAAAGCTAAGTCAGCTTGCATTCGATGATTCAAAATGGGTTTCAATTTTAGAAACATACGTCATCAAAAATCACCCATCAGGAGTGAATCGTTTTGACTACCAGGCCGTCACGGATGCCGATAAAGTTAAGCTCAATGAGTTCATTGATTACATGCAGCAGCTTGACCCCAGACAGCTTAATAAAGCATGGCAGAAAGCCTATTGGTTGAACTTATTTAATGCGGCATTAATTCAAGAAGTGTTAGAGTCTGAGCCTGAAAGCTCAATGCGTGAAATGGGGCGAGGCTTGTGGCGCAGTAACCGTTTGTACATATCCATGCAAAAGATATCGCTGGATGATATAGAACACGGAATATTAAGACCCATATTCAATGACCCAAGAGTGCATTTCTCTTTAGCCGCCGGCACTGTCGGGTCAGCGAGCATTCCAGACGTGTCGTTTAACGGTAGAAATGTGGAAGACTTGTTGGAGAGTAATACTCGAGAGTTTCTAAATCACGATCGTGGTGTGATGTTAAGTGATCGTGGTGTGGTGTTGTCGAGTATATTTAAATGGTACGTCGATGATTTTGGTGGCGACTATGAAAGCGTAAAACAGTTCATCATTCCTTATCTCTCAGACAGCATGGCCCGCGCATTATCCGCTTCGAATCGCGCGCGTTACAACTATGATTGGTCGCTAAATAAGCCATAAAGCCATACGCACTAAACCAGAAACCATTTGCCCTCCTCAGTGGTTGCTGGTCTTTGTTTTTCTTGGCCGTGTAGGCTTTAGCTAAATTGTCTTTTATTGACATCCAGTACAATTTCGTATCTCGTTGGCTTGCGCAGGTCAACCCGTCTCGGGTAAGGTATCTTGTAACGATGACAGATTATCAGTCATCGAGAGTGAAAGAAGTTGGTATGCGGTGGTGTTATTGTTGTTTCTTGAGCTGCTAAACCAATCGTAATGGAGGTCATCTTGGGTTAGCAATGCATATTGGCGTTCTTCCTACCATTGGTGTTCAACCATTTAGTACATCCAACTGACATCGTTTACCCAATTCAATACCGATAGGTATTTAGGTAAGACTCAAAAGCGATCTCAGTTCCCGCTGTCGGCTTTTTCATACAAATAAAGGCAATGTCGAGAAAGAATGCTCATGCTCTCGGGGTATTGGGGTGTGGGCATTATAAAAAGACACTTGTTCTGTTTATCAAGGGTTGGTGAGGATTATGTTGAATAGAAAATACAAGTTACTGAGCTTGTTGGCGATAGCCCTGCTGCTGTTAAGCCGGCCGAGTGTGTCGGCCATCGAAATGAAACCGATCGAATTTTGGGACGATTCAGAGCCTTTAAGTGAGATTAATGTTGATCACACAGCGCTGCAAGAAATTTTGCAGGCGTATGTCATTTCTGACCACCCTAGTGGCATCTCGCGATTTGATTATGATCGAGTTTTGGACGATGATAAGGCGAAATTGCAGGCTTATCTGGACTATTTGCAATTATTAGAGCCGCGGCAGTTGAGTGAAGCCGAAGCTAAAGCGTATTGGGTTAATCTCTATAACGCAGCCACGTTGAATATGGTGATTGACGCTTACAGTAATGGCAGAGTAACGAAAGTTCAGGCCAGAGGCTTGCCGACACGGCGGTGGCGACGAACCATCGTAACAGTGGCATTGCAAGACATGTCTTTGGACGACATTCTTAATGGCGTTATTAGGCCATTGTATCGTGACCCAAGGATGCATTTCGCTCTGTTTTTCTGCACCTTAGGCGGCCCCGATATGCCGACAGAAGTGTTAAACGGCGAAAATAATAATGAGCTATTAGATAAGTTTCAGGAAAAATACTTAATGCAGAGCCGAGCCGTGCGTTTGGAAGACGGTGAGTTGGTTTTATCTGAAATCTTTCAGAATTACGACACGGATTTCGCTGATAGCGAGTCTGCACTCATTCGTTATTTGCAGCAATACGTGCCAGAGCCAGTCAGCGAGGCAATGAATGGCGTATACGATATCCGTTTTGATTATGACTGGGCACTCAATCAACCTTAGGAAAAAAGCACAGATCACGAGCATGTAAGCAAGGAAACTCTGTCGGCCCAATGAGCCCTGCGTTACAATAGCGCAGTAGCCGCACGTGTTTTGTTGAACCATGTGGCTGCCTAATCATGATTGAAAACGTCAGCCTCAAGCACACCTTATGCCACTCACATCAGCTCAAAATTTATCTCAAAATTTAGCTCACCAAATTGATAAGGCCGCCGAAGCCTTATTGGCCGGTGGTGTGATTGCCTACCCAACTGAATACTGTTTCGGTCTGGGTTGCGACCCTAGAAACATCCTGGCGATGAAAAAGCTGTTGAACGTAAAGCGCCGCAAACCTGAGCAAGGCGTTATTCTGATTGCCGCCAATCTTGATCAAGTTCAAGAATATGCTGACGTTAATAAAGTGCAGAATATGGAGTCAGTCACTTCCAGTTGGCCCGGGCCGAACACGTGGTTACTGCCAGTAAAACCGAATGTTTCTCAATGGGTGCGTGGCAAACACGCATCCATTGCAATGCGCATTCCAGATCACGCTTTGTGCCTTTCATTGCTGGCGACGTTTGGTCACCCGATCGTTTCCACCAGCGCCAACCGCACGGGCGAACAAGAACATTTAGACGCCAATGCTGTTAGGCATGACCTAGGTAAAGAGTGTGACTACATCATTGATGCGCCCGTTGGCGGAGCGTCTAACCCTTCCACTATTCGAGATGCGCTCACTGGCGCCACTCTAAGATAAACAGGTACACACACGACATGGCACCAACGTTGGATCAACGAAACGCAGTCAAAAACTATTTGCACTCATTGCAAGAATCCATTTGTGACGCACTGAGTTTTATCGATGGCAATGAGTTTGTTGAAGATACTTGGCAACACGCCAATGGTCGTGGTGGTGGCCGAACTCGAGTGCTTTCTGGTGGTAAAGTGATTGAAAAAGGCGGCGTGAATTTTTCGCACGTGTTGGGCGATAAGTTGCCGCCTGCGGCCACCCATAAACGGCCAGAGCTGGCGGGTAAAAAATTCGAAGCCATGGGTGTATCGTTAGTAATCCACCCACAAAACCCTTACGCGCCCACATCACACATGAACGTACGTTTTTTTATTGCTGGCGCGGATACCGAACAACCCGTTTGGTGGTTTGGCGGTGGGTTTGATATGACGCCGTATTACGGCTTTGAAGAAGACGCAAGACACTGGCACCAAGTGGCGCATAGCGCTTGTTCAACATTTGGCCATGGTTTGTATGAAAAATATAAAAAGTGGTGCGACGATTATTTTCATCTGCCACACAGAAACGAACAACGTGGTGTGGGCGGTTTGTTTTATGATGACTTGAACGAACTCGGTTTTGAGCAGAGTTTTGCGTTTATGAAAAGCGTCGGTGATCACTATATAAAAGCCTACCAACCCATTCTTGAGCGACGTAAAGATACGCCTTTCACACAACAGCAACGAGATTGGCAGTTATTGCGTAGAGGGCGTTACGTTGAATTTAATTTGGTGTATGACCGTGGCACTCTGTTTGGTTTGCAATCAGGTGGGCGAACCGAGTCCATTTTGATGTCAATGCCCCCTAAGGTGGCGTGGGAATATCATGCCTTGCCCGAAGAAGGTTCACCCGAGGCGCAATTGCTGTCAGATTACATTGTAGTGAAAGACTGGTTATAAGGCGGTTAGTATGATTTGGTTCTATCGTCTTTTGCTTAACCTAGCCATCCCTTTTGGCTTGGTTAGTTTGGCTCTGCGGGGGTTTAAGAATGCGGCCTATTGGTCGCGTTGGTCAGAGCGATTTGGGGCGGCGAACACAGAGGTTTTAGCGGCTGCGCCTTATGATTTATGGGTGCATGCGGTTTCCGTGGGTGAAGCACGCGCGGCCGCACCATTGGTGCTGAGGCTGATTAAGGAAAAACCCGACATTAATGTCTTGGTCACCACAACCACACCGACCGGTTCAGCGATGGTGACACAAATGTTGAAAGGCAAGGTTGCGCATTGTTACTTTCCATACGATTTGAATTGGGCGATGAAACGTTTTGTTAACGCCGTTCAGGCTAGGGTTGTGTTGGTGATGGAAACTGAGATTTGGCCAAATATGATCGCCGCAGTCAAAGCATCAAAAGCCACGCTGGTCTATACCAATGTACGTTTATCAGAGCGTTCTTACGCTGGTTACGCCAAGTTTCCCAAGTTTGTTGAAAACACGTTAAGTCAGGTCGATTTTTTTGCGGTGCAAGGCAAAGCCGATCGCGAGCATCTAGAGCTTCTTGGCGTTGCCGAAGATAAAATTTTCGAGACGGGCAGTATTAAGTTTGATGTCACTATGGCACCCAGTCTAAGAGAATCGGCCGAAGTGATGCGTCGTCAGCTCGGCCAAGACCGATTAATATGGATCGCTGGAAGCACCCGAGATGGCGAAGAAAGCAAGATTCTCGCGGCGTACAAAACGCTTAAAACGACATTTCCTTCGTTGCTGCTGATATTGGTGCCTCGACACCCTGAACGATTTGATTACATGGCGCGAAAAATTCAGCGCCGTGAGCTTACGTGCGTACGTCGTACCGACAATGTTAACGAACTTGGTGCTGATGTGGACGTCTATTTAGGTGATACCATGGGTGAGCTTAGTTTGATGTACGCCTGTTCGGATGTGGCCTTTGTTGGGGGAAGCTTGGAGCCTTTGGGTGGTCAAAACATATTAGAACCTTGCGCATTAGGCGTGCCGGTTATATTTGGACCGCATATGTTCAATTTTCCTGATATCAGTCGCTGGACAATCAAAGAAGGTGCTGGGCGAATGGTGAACAACACCGATGAGCTAGTAGAGACAGTGGCTGAGCTGCTGTCTAACCCTAGTCTGCGTGATGAAATGGGAAACCGAGGCATGGCATTCATTGACGCGCATCGAGGTGCCCTGAATAAAAATTATGAGCTAATCGAGGGTTTGTGAATTTGTTTCGGCGTGCTTGTCATGCTCGTGTCATTGTTTTGTCGTCACGTATTAAGCCGCCAGATGATCTAATCGCGTTACACAGTCGCAACCTAATTTTGTATTCATGAGCTTTTTCAAAGAACTGATCGGTTATGACCTGCATACATCACGCATGGTTTTCAACCATGATGGGGTAGAAGTCGTTTTTATTCACGACTTTTTTTTGTTAAAACGTCGAATTTATATAGACGGAGAGCTGATTTTTAACCGTCATTCCCCTTGGTTAGGCTTTATCACCGACACCGAGTTTGAATACAAAGGGCGAGCATTTCGCATCGTGACTCGGGTTTTAAATTTCCTGACCCTAAAACAAGACGTGACCGTTTGGGTGGATGGCACGCAGATCGGCCGAAAGATCGACCCCTTCTATGTGGCCCTTTCAACACCCAAAAAGCTTCATGCCATACTGGGCCTCATAGGCTTTGGGCTTGTGGTCGGGGTGATGGCATCAAGCCTAAGCTCAGTGATTAATAAACTTGCAGAAACCGTGTCTGGGATCTAATCGCATGTTAGTTGATTCAACGCGCATGAAACGTCTACGGCTAGATCACAACTGGACTCAGCAACACCTAGCCGAGGTCTGTGGCGTAAGCATGCGTACAATACAACGGGTTGAGAAAGACGGCGTTGCTTCTAATGAAACGGTTGCGGCCTATGCCGCTGTTTTTGAAATTCAAGTCAGTGAATTACTCATCTCTACAGAACAATTCGATGGTAAGAATCGGGTGCCTGGAAGCGCCAAACTCCCGAGACTCAGTGGCTTGATATTTTTTGGTGGGTTTACCGCCGGAGTCGTGGCTGGTGTGGCGTTAGCCGCGTGGTTGATACAATAGCCTTCGCTGCGTCATGTCTGGTTAATAATCGATTCTGAGTAACAACGCCAGAGTCTTGGCGTCACTTATTTCCCCGTTCTTACCCATTTCTTGAACTTTAGATAAAGGCAACCAATGCGCTTCAAGCTGCTCCGCGTCGTCTAAATTTAATTGCCCTTCATGCAACTGTCGCGCTTCAAATAAAAAGAGAACTTCGTTACTGAAACCTGGGCTGGGTATTAAGGTGCCTCGTTCTTGCCATTCAGATGCCTTGACAGCGGCTTCTTCTTCCAGCTCACGCTTGGCGGTCTCAATAGGTGGTTCATTGGGTTCCAAGCAACCCGCTGGGAACTCCCAAATAAATTGCCCCACTGCATGCCTCCATTGCTTGAGAAGGCAAACTTCTTCTTTGTGGTTGATTGCCGCGATCACAGCCCCACCTGGGTGTTTGACGATATCAAAGTGAGTGTGTCCGCCGTCTTTAAAATCGACTCGTTCATTGTGCAGTTCAATTAGATTGCCGCGATGTATTAACTTGTTCATTGGTTATCTGAAGATTCTAAGGGAACGCTGCAAAAATCGTTTTTATAGAGCCACACGCTCATCCAACGATTTTTTAGTAAAGCGATCTCCGCAGGTTATTGGATAAGATTTTGGGTGACTGATCCATGGCTTAATTGTCTTCAGGCTAAGCTAAAAAATGATGAATGAAATTAACATCACTTGCGCCGATACTTTCTAAGGCGATTTAAAACCCGCTTATGCTCAATTGCCATTTTGGGTAAAACATACGCACGCACGGCGATTAATATAACCAGCAGCGCGCCGATTGGCTACATGCTTTTCATCGCAATGGATAAGGCCACTGCGGCGAGAATGAACGTGTATTCAATGCCCACCATTAGGCTCTTACTGCTTTTAGCAATGGTGAACGAGGTGCCACACCGAGAACAGCTAACACGCTCATCGTGAATCATGAAAATCACCCCGATTGAACTCAGTCCGCGTTCTTTGCAGCTAGGGCAGGCGCGCATGTTGTGGTTACAATTTACTGGCTAGCCAGTTATTAATCACGTCTTCGAGTACAGACAGCGGCAATGCGCCGTTTTCCAAAACCTTGTCGTGAAACTCCCGCACATCAAACTCGGCACCTAACTGTTTCTCCGCGTTCGTGCGCAGTTCTCGTATCTTTAGCTCACCGATCTTGTAAGCCAATGCTTGACCTGGCCAGGTGATGTAGCGATCCACTTCGGAAACCACGTTGTTCATTGACAGGCCTGAGTTTTCAGCCATAAAGTCGATCGCCTGTTGTCGCGTCCAGCCTTTACTGTGTAGGCCCGTGTCGACCACCAACCGGCAAGCTCGCCACATTTCGTAAGACAAGCGCCCAAAGTTGGTGTATGGCGTTTGATAAAAGCCAACCTCAAGGCCTAAGCGTTCACTGTACAAGCCCCAGCCTTCAACAAAAACGGTTTGTCCCCCGTATTTTCTAAAATTAGGCAGGTCGAGTTCTTGAGCTAATGCAATCTGTAAGTGATGCCCTGGCACGGCCTCATGCAATGAGAGTGCTTCAAGTTGATATAGCGGTCGGGTGTCGAGCAGTGAGGTGTTAACGAAATAAAACCCAGCACGTGAGCCGTCACCCGCTGGACGTTGATAGTAAGCCGTGGTGGTTTTTTTGGCAATATCTGCCGGAATTTCTTTTAAGCCATAGGGCATGCGCGGTAATTTGCCAAACAACTTGGGCAACTCGCCGTCCATCTTCTTTGAAATCGCGGCCACTGCTCGCATTCGTTGTTCTGGCGTTTTCGGGTAAAAATCGGGGTTGGTTTTTAAATAGTTCAACCACGCGTTGAAGTCGCCTTTAAAGCCCGCTTGCTTGATCACCTCATCCATTTCAGAGCGAATGCGGCTGACTTCACCTAAGCCGATATTGTGAACTTCATCAGCACTTAGATCAGTGGTGGTGAAAAAGCGAACACGATGTTCGTAGTAATCGACACCACCAGGAAGCGTATCAGTGCCGACCTTCGGGTTACACTTAGGTGCGTACGATGAATTGTAGAAATCGTAAAACCGAGCGAACGCTGGGATTAAGTTTTGTTCTACACTCGCCTTCGCTTGGTCGCGAAGTTGGTTAAATTTTTTGGTGTCTACAACATTAGGCTTGTTTGAAAAAGGGGCCATAAACGCACTGTCTTTCGCGTCAGCGACCATGTGCGTTTTGATTGATTGTTCGTATCCGCGCATGGGTTCGCACGGTTGCACCCAACCCGCATCCAGGCCGGCTTGAATTCTAGCGGTTGCTTTATCCAAATAGGCTGGCATGGCGTTTAGTCTGGCCACGTAACTTTGGTAGTCCTTTAACGTGAAGAAGGGTAAACGGCCGACCATTGACGTAAGCTGCAAGTGTGGGCCGCCGCGATTGGTCAGAATCATGTATTTGCCACCGCCATGTTTTGCCGCGGCAACCTGATTTTCCAAATCCAATGTTAATAGCGCATGATTAAGTTGGTTGGCTGAAGACAGTGCGCTGGGGTCAATGAGGTTGAGGCGAGTTAGAAATTGATTGGCTGCTTTAACAGAAGCACGATAAGCCTCTAATGATGGGTCAGGCAGCAACGCATCATATTTCCTAACACCAAGGCTGGTGGCGAAGGTCGGGTTTTCAATCAACACTCTAGCCCAATGGTCGTCTAATAAGCGTTCAAAGCGTTGATTAACGTCACTGGTCGTGTGTGCCAATACCGATGACGATGCCAGCAGTGCCAGTGCCGTAAGTGCCGTAAATGCCAGGAAAGGCATTAAAGCTCCAAGAAAGGACGTCAGTGTTTTCTTCATATCTGTGCTCGTTCTTAATTTTCTGTCTCTTATGGGGCGTTGCGAAGCGCGCGCATTCTACTTTACCTATGTTCTGACCATAGCATAGGCCATCGGGTGGCGCTGCAATGAAATAAGGTGTTCGAGTGACCGATACCACTGAAATTTATGTTCGCAAATGAAAAGAAGAGAAAATTGCTGCGTTTTTTAACTTGAATTTATTTATTTGACTTTTTACTATTCGCACAGGTAGATAGTGGATTAATAAAGGCATCATAGGATGAAAACTATTTGGGTTGGATTAGTTGGATGCGCGTTGCTGTTAGCAGGCGTGTTTTATTTTATTGGCATTGAAGCATCACAAGTCGCTGATGAGTTAGCTGTGGTTGATATTGGGGTTCACTCTAATTTAACAAACGCAGAACCGTCAGTCTCAGTATTGGATGAGTTGACCGTGATTGCTACATCACCGAATGATCGAACGGCGGTGATAAAGCAAAAAAGCCAAGATATGGCGATAGTGCGAGAAGGAGATTTACTCTTTTCTGGAAGCATGCAGGTTTCAAAGGTGTCTGCACAGGCGGTTTTGTTGCGTAATCTCGCCGGCGGTGAATTAATCATGGTGTATCTTGATGAAGCGCAAAAACGCAACTTTAGCCTGTTAAGCAAAGGCCACGTAGAAGACGTTCAGGCCTACTCCTCAAACTAAACAGTCACACCATTGCTCACGATTTATGTCGAGCAAATGTGCATGGGTTTCACCCTCTTTGAAGTGACTCGTTCAGGTGGAAATTTTTAAATGTCTCAAATATTCAAAATAATCAATATTAAATTGGCAGTGCGCTTTCAATTCGCTTTACTTCTTTCGAGCGTATTGCTGACTTCCCCTGTTTATGCAAACACCGGCGCCGATGACAGCGGCTTGTTTTCCGTGGAATTCATCGAGCAAGTCAATAATGTCTCATTTATAAATTTTTTGGGAGATTACAACCGTACTGGCGCTGATGGCGAATTTAATATCAAGGCGCGACAAGCGGTAGCGAAAGAGTTTTATAAGAACAACCCCGATATTTATGACTTTTTAGTTGTTTTTACCGATTTTGAAATTGACACAGGTGAAGCCAGAGCCTTTCATCATGCTGTGTCTAACAGTGTCACCGGCATTGGGGTGGCCGAGTTAGATAATACCGAGCTTTACGGCAGTGAGGGCAAATTAAAAGGGTTTATTGATATGGCCGCGCTGAGCCGGTATCAAACCAACTCGTTAGTCATCAACCCATTGGACGATCAAGAAAGCTACGAAGTAGGGCTGAATGTACTCGCACATGAACTGTTGCACCAATGGGCTGCGTTTCCCGCTATTGAGGAGCTGAAAGGTCGAGACGACAGTCATTGGAACTTTTATTTGAACACCGATGCCTCTGTTCAATATGGAAGCCGCTGGCGTGATAACGGTGATGGCACTTTCACCGCCGTTGCTGTTCAAGAAAAGTACAGCCAGCTTGATTTGTATTTAATGGGGCTGATCGACAAAACAGAGGTCGACCCGTTTTATGTGATCCGACCCAATGGTACCAACGACTATGAACTTTCTGATTTACCAGTAAAGGGTGCGGTTGTTAATGGCACACGCAAAGATTATAGCATTGATGATTTGATCGAGGCTCAGGGTGAGAGAACGCCCAGTTTTTCAGACTCACAGAAAGAATTTAAGTTTGCGTTTTTATACCTTTCATCACAAAGACGAATTACCGAACGTACTTACGCTGAGTTAAATGAGCTGAAAAAGGAGTTTGCAACGCGATTTTCGATTTTAACCAGTGGCAGAGCCATTGCCAACGTCGACCCAATTAAGTTGGTTTCTACTCCCATCTCAGGGCAGCCAGTGTTGGGGCCGAATGGTGAGGTCGGTCAACAAGATCAAGCGTCAGAGAAAGCCATGGATTGGGTGTTAAGCCAGCAAAACAGTGATGGTTCGTGGAGCGATAAGAGTGCAACGAGTATTCGAGACACGTCTTTGATAATAGGCCTGCTTGAAGAACTTGGAACCGCGGATGAACAAGTGGACAAAGCCAGAAACTGGTTGGCCGCGCAAGAACCCGCAAACACCGATTCTATCTCTAGAAGAGCGCAAGTCATGGGTGATGCCAGCGAGTTAGACCGGTTGGTTCAATTGCAAAATGATGACGGAGGCTGGGGCTTGCAGGCCTCTTTAGAAAGCAGCGTGCTGGATACGTCGTTGGCAATCTGTGCAATGGCAACGGTAAACTCATCCGGCTTTGAGAATGAAATACAGCAAGGCATTGCCTATGTACTCAGCAGGCGAAACTCAAACGGGGCTTGGTCTGTTAATCAATCTCAACAGCCCTCAGTAACATTAACGTCAAGGGTGTTAAATTCATTGGCATGTGCCGGTATTTCATCTGAACCGGTTCAATCAACCATTGATTGGTTGGCCTCACAAATTAACAATGACAGCGGTTTTGGTGACGCAGGCAGCACCACTCGCGAGACAACGGATGCCATTGGCGTGTTCATTAGGTTTCGCCAAACAGATAAGATTGATGTTGATTTGGCGCTCGATTACATACTAAGCCAGCAAAGCACCGCGGGCGACTGGGGTGGCAGTGTTTCTACCACGGCACAAGTATTAGAGGTCTTGCGTGTTAGCCGGTTACCAAACATCGTCGTGTCGTCGGTTGCCGTTGAGAAAAATGAGATTAGAGACGGTGAGATCATTAAAGTGTTGGCGACGTTGGAAAACAACGGGGCCAAACCAGCGCAAGCGAGTGTGCTGTCTCTGTATGAAGGGGCCCCTAATGCTGGTGATTTAGTTGACGAAATTCGCCTTCCCCCAATAGCCCCTTTTCGGCAACTTGAAGTGGCCTTCTACTGGAACAGTTTAGGTTCTCAGGGCACCGTTGAGCTTAACGCAGTTGCGGATACGCTATTTGAAGTAGGCGAACGCTCAGAAGGCGATAATAGCGCCTCGGCGCAAGTTAATGTTTTAGAAGCCCCTCAAGGCGTCGAGTTGTTGATTAATCGCTCTGAGTTAAGGTCGACACCAACGCAAGTAACCACGTTACCCACGACACTCAGCCTTAGCGCTGTTATACATAACATTGGTGCATCGCAAGCGAATGATGTAACGGTTGAGTTATGGAACAAGGAACCCTCTAATGGGGAACTGCTTGAATCGAAAACCGTTTCACTGTTGGCAAAATCCGTAGAACAGCTTACGTTTGAGTTTGATAAAACCAACCCAGCGGATCAGTCGTTTTTCTTCGTTGTGGATCCACAAAATCGGTTTGCTGAAGAAAATGAAGACAATAACTCAGCTTCGTTGGTGGTTGGCAGTGAGTCGAGTGTTGATGTGTCCGTTGCAACGGATGATTTAATTTTGCCAACCGCTCAGCCTTTATTAAATGAATTGGTTGAGTTGGGTGCCGTGATTCGAAACACAGGAACATTGGCGGCGAATGACGTGCCCGTACGTGTTTTTGTAACGAACGTTGAAGGTGAGTTTGATGTTCTTACAACGCGCTTAAACATCGAGCCTGGGAAAACGGCGAGGGTGGTTGGCGGCTGGCCAGTTAATATCGAAGGCACATCGACACTGAGAGTAGAGGTTGACTCGGTAAATTCGGTTGCTGAGGCCGATGAGTCAAATAACTCGGCGTCTAAGGCATTTGAATCTCAGCGCCAAGCGGGCAAAAACGTCTCAGTTGATTTTCAAGAATTCTCCATCTTGCCCGAGACGGGCTTTCAGGGAATGGGCAGTACTTTAAAAGCAACGGTCCGCAACACGGGAACTGAGCCGGTAACCAACCTGAGTGTTGCTTTTTATCAAGGTGCCCCCGATGCTGGCGGTCACTTAATCACCGAAGAGACAGTTCAAAGCATACCGGCCTCAGCCGCGGCAGAGGTGGTCGCTGTTTGGCCAGAGGTGGACTATCAAGGCGCGCAGTTTATTTATGTGGTTGTTGATCACCAAGATCAAGTCGTGGAATTTGATGAACAAGATAATCAAGCCTTTTTGGAATATCAGTCTATCAGCCTGCCTGATTTCGCGGTGTCGTCTGAAAGCTTAATCATCACTCCTCAATTCCCCAGTGTTGGCAATGCCACCGAGCAAGTGGTTGTGGTGAGCAATCATGGCATGCAATCCGCTGAGGGAGTGGTCATACAAGCTTACCTTGGCAACGATAATACTGGGCCACTGATTGCTGAATCCACCTTGGACATTGCCAGTTCAGGGCAAGCCGAGTGGACCTTCGATTACGCCTTTGAAGAACCGGGTGCGTTTTCCATATACGTGGTGGTTGATGCCGCTAATGCGATTCGCGAGTTGAGCGAGTCAAACAATGATTTGGCGAAAGAAGTTGAAGTTCAAGGCGGCAACTTCTTTCTGTCAGACTTCTTTATTTCACCCGACAGCGACGGTGTTCAAGACACCGTGGATTACACCTTTAATCTGCCCGAGCCAAGCAATGACAGCGTCGTGGTCATCAATGATTTGGGCAACGAAGTATTTGAATTCGAATTCGACACCGCCATCCACAGTGACAGAGTCACTTGGGACGGCAAAAACCGCTTTGGTGGCAACGTATCAGACGGAGCCTATACCATTGCGGTAAAGCGTGGCCCTGGAATTTACACCGGCCAGCGAAATGTGGTGGTTGATGTTAACCGCTCCCCGATATCAGAGGCATTCGGAACTGTCTTTGGCATAGAACGCAACCTGACGTGTCGCATTGGCGAAGTAAACGAATTACACACACCGGGTGCAGACAGCCTTATTTACAGCCCGGATAATCGTTTTATCTACTTCACTACCTTTTTTAGGCCATTTATTAATGCAAATGGGGAAGAAGTGGATACCGACGCACTGCACCCATTTCCAACCGGGCTATATCGGGCAGAGAGCGATGGCGGTTCGGTAACTCAGTTGTTATCACAGGAAGGTTTAAACCCCGACAGCAGCCAAAATTTTTCAATTGATTATTTAACAGCCTCGTTAAGTGGAGACAGGCTGCTGACACGCATTTCTGGCTTCGCTTCGGGTGAATTCAGCTCTCGTTTCCTGTTTATGTCAACCGACGGCAGCGACATCACCTCCCCACAAGGCTCGCTGCCGCCGTCGGTTGGGGTTTCTAAACCCATCCCCTTACCAAACAATCGTGTCTTGTTTTGGTATAACGACAGAGCTTGTTGCGAAGAAGGCAACACAACCCAGCAAGTTTGGATTACCCAAGACTCTGATAGTGCAACACCGCGTGTTGTCTTTGACGCTGCAATACTGGGGGCAGACAAAGAAATTACCGGCATAGAAGTTAATAGCCAAGGCACGCATTTCACAGCTTGGGTGCAGGAACAGTCTACGTCGGTATACGAGCAAGATAACAATTATTCAGGCGTTCAAGATTTCCTAATGAACCCGCCGAGCGGCGAGTTGATTGTTGTCGACATTCAGAACGGCACGCACACGGTTGCCTCTCGCAAGGCGACCGCATTTGCATGGAGCCCGAATGGCGATCTACTGGCCGTGGCAATCCCTGAAGAGGGCGTCATCAATGTCGTTAACGCAAGCCTGTCGATTATTCAGACGATAGACGTTGCTCGAATTCAATGGACTCAGGCACTGATTAATAATGAAGAACTGCGGTCATTTGCTGAATCGTTGTTTGTTGCCAACGGTGAATTGACAGAACGTTTATTAGGCTCCGTTACCGAAATAACATGGAACCCTGATGCCTCCGAATTCGCCTTTATTGTGGAAGATTTTCTCAGCTTTGCGGCGTATCAAAATTATTGTGGCACGGAATTTTTATCCCCTCGTGATCCGCTTTGTAACCAAATCACGCTTTCCGAATCTAACGTCGTTAACCACGCGAATGTGGATGGGGTTTATGTTGCTGACCTAAGAAATGGTGATGCGAGCAAAGTGGTCGCATTTAAGCGCGCAGACACACTGTATGTTTCCAATGCCGCAGACCGAGTGTTCAGCATTGATAACGCCCAGATCAGTGTCCCAGTTGATCAGCAAAATTTCACCAACAGCGCTCCTGACGATTTTCTTCGAAATGCCAACGATGTGCCCCTCAATCAAGGCTTGCCGTTCGTTCAACACCGTCGCCCATTGTTAGTCAACGATTATTATATTGATAGATACAGCTACCAATCAACAGAAGGGCCAGACACGCTATTTTGGTTAAACGGAGGGCGAGAGTTACTCATCAACCCTGCGATGGCAGACGTGAGTGGGGTCGACATTATTTCTCCGCTGCAAAACCCTGATCGTTTGTCTCCTTTTGTGCCGATGACTGTGAACGCCAGCCAGCCCGCAAGTTCCGCTCTATTCCTGTTTTCTGAACGAACGTTCGAAGCATCATCGAATGACATTACCGGGGTCTCCCCCACACCATTCACCAAATTTCTATCATTTTACAGTAACGATGTTAGTGATAAGTGCGGCGTGTTTGATGAAACGAGAGGCTACCGTCAATTTCAGTCTCTGTTGAACTTGACCTCAGATCTCAGAGTCTTACGTGGCACTGATGACCGAGGGTTCAGGCTAGAAGGGTCGGCCATTGATAAAAATTTTGATCGCTATGAACTGCATTATCGCGACACTTCTATGCGCGATGCATGGACCCTGATTGCTCCGCCCTCCAGTGCCCAAGTTATTGACTCTGTTTTTACCACGTGGGTGCCGCCTTACATAGGCAGTTTCTTTGTTCGTTTAACGGTGTTCGATAAGGCTGGCAATAAGCGCGAAGAAATTAGAAGAGTCATCAATTCGGACCAATCCTCCATTTCAGGTGTGTTTATCTCAGAACCTTCGTTTTCTCCAAATGGGGATGACATAAAAGACACCACGGCTATTAACTTCAAGGTTCTAAACCAAGTTAATATTGCCGCTGATATTTTCAGTGCCGACGGGGTTTTAGTTCGTAGCTTTCGTGAGACATTTGAACTTATTGGAACTGAAGGGTCTATAGTTTGGAATGGTTTAGATTCCCGTGGCAGCCGAGTGCCGGATGGAATTTATAAAATTGTGATTCAAGGTTTTGAGTTTTTTATTGATATCGATACTCGATTCCCTGTGGTGCAAGACATCAGCAAGCCTATATTTCAGCCGATATTAAATTCGAAACTGTTCTTAGGCGTCGATCAAGAAGCTTGCGAACGCGCGCCATTGCCCACCCCACCCATTGAGGGGTGTTTGCTTGGTATCAATCCATTTTTAGAGCTTAAAATTGATGAAAGTCAAGTTGAATATGCACGCCTTGAATTTAAAAAGCCTTCTGAAAGTACTTGGAACGTTATTACAGAAGCTTTTTCTTTTAGTAATCCGGGCGAACAAACTCTGTCTTACTCGATTAATCGCCTGAGAGAAGCGAGGACAAGTACAGAGGCATTTAGTCTGTTCGATTTTAGGGCCGTGGTGGCTGATAGGTCGGGAAATAAAACCATTTCTAACGTGGGATCAAATAAAATAAATAGAGCGCACTTTACCCACAACAGTCAATTCATGTTGGGAAGGGTGCCGTTTGATTACAACAGTAGCCCAGAATATTCTGGGCTTTTAGAACAAAAGGTGACTCGAGACATTTTCATACAAAAAGGAGTTAATGAGTTAGAGCTTAATTTTGCGCACTCTATTAAAGAGAGAGTGGCTTTCTACGAGTTATTTTATCGCCCCCTGCAGGATGGTGAGGACGTTTCTAATCAGAGAAGTGTCACTATTGAGGTAAGTGATATCGGTGAAACAGTGGTTGCTGGTGCAAAACAAAGAGAGGTTGGTGAAAACTCTAGAAGGGTGAAAATTGACTTATCCACTTTGCCAGATTACCAATTTATAGACCATGTGTTCTTCATTCGAAGTCATATGGTAGCAGGAGGGTATGTTGATACTGGTGGGATTAATATTATTCCTGTTGACAGTACTGTATCCCGTGGAGCGATCCGAGGGCGTTTTTTGCCAGAGTTTGATGCGATTTACTTTACATCAGACGAGTCTGCGTCAGATATACAGAGAGTTATTTTGTCTATTAAGTCCAGTGGGCCTGAAGCTGATGTTAGATTTCTTAATGATGACCGTGTTACGTCTGACGGAGATACTATTGAAACAGAGTCTCCCGACCTAGTATCAAAACAATTGCAGGGGAGACACATTCGCACTATAGAAAGTGATCGACTTAAGCCCAGTTCCTCACAACCAGGTATTGTATCTGTGAGCATTAACAATAGGGAGCTTCAGCCTGGAGAGCAACCCATTAACCTGATCGATAACTGTGGCACTGACTATACGTTGAATGCTGTTATTGTGACCCGGTTTGGTGGATTTATAGACGTTGAATCAATTACATATAAAGGTTCTTGTACCGATATTACGGTAGACGTTGACCCCGTTTATACGCAGCAATGCGAAGCCGTTCCGTCAAATAAAGTGACTGTAGCAATGCAGCCAATTGATAAATCTTTATTTAGGCGGGATAACTTCCCTACACCACTGACCTTGCAGTTGGGGGTGCCTGAAAGAACAGACCAAGAGCAAGGCACCTACCCTAAAGTGTTTCGAATGGGGCGCGTATTGCACGCGGTTAATCTTCCTGAATTTGGCACACGATATGAATTTGAAATTGACACCACCTTATTCCCTGTTGGGAAAACCGAGTTACTTGCACAACTAACATTGGACGATGGCACCACTAATATCAAGCCCATTTACTTGCCGATAGTAAAGGTGCCGCCTACTTTGAATATTAGCTATCCAGCACAAAATGACAGAATTTGTGCTGACGAGTACTATTCTATCCGTGAAACTGACGCTCAGCGAATTGGCGCCTCTCCGGGTGTCGAGATCATCAGTCAGATCGAGTCTGATGGGCCAGATCTGTATTCAAGAGTTACCTATGAAAGTAACGAAAAGATACTCTCGCACAGTAAAGTCCGGTTTGTCGGCATTGATGACACGGTTACTCAAGAGCAAGCAGAAGCGTATCGAGCTACCATCGAGACTAAGGAAGTCGGTGAGGAAATATCGGTTGGTTGCAATGAAGTTGGTTGTAATCATGGTTTGTATGATGCAAATGGGATAAAAAATCGAACTGAAAGAGTTAACCGGTCCGGTTTTAACTACTCACGTTATGGTATTTACGAACAACGAGTTGGTGAATTGGGTTCTGAGTATATTCAAGTTTTAGGATCGAATAGCCCACCTCAACTGTTTAGAGAACGCGATGACGCCAGAGTGATACCGTCCTTGGTGACTCATGACTACTTAGGTTATCGAGTGCGCTCTTCTGGCATACAAGTGGTTGCTCCGTTTAGCGAGTCGGGCTCAATCAGCTTACTCAGCGAAGCACGAAATTGGAGCGGTGCCTCGGTTTGCAGCACAACGCAGTTTTACGTGGATGCTGAGCTTGAAGACTTCAGAGTGGTCAGTAGCGGGGGCATTATTGTTGAGACGCCTGACATTGATGGAATCGAAAGGGCATTTTCACCTAACGGAGACGGCAAGTTTGATGAGCTTGTTTACGATATTACGGTGGGTGAAGCGGCTAGGGTTGATATGGATGTCTTTGAGGTAACCGAAGAATCACAGGCTATGACCAATCCAGTCTCTGTTTCTTCGCCAGTTCAAGGCCAAAATATCGATATTGCAACCACTGCAATTAGTTGGGATGGCACTGGCCAAGATGGCCGTGTGTTGGCTGATGGTGTCTACAAGGTGGTGATCACTGTTACTGATGGCTGTGGTCATCAGGAAGAATTTGTAGACTACGCACATATTGATAATACGCCACCTGATGTCCGTATTGATTATCCCACCGGCTCGCAATCGCTACCGATATTGATTCGTGTACTCGGTGAAATATCAGACCAAGTTGGTGCCTCGTATGAGTTGGTGGCCCAAGACGAGCAGGGTGTATCGGTGGCGCTTAGCTCTGGTGCCGCCCCCGTTCTGGGGCCAATCGGAGATTGGAATACACTCGGTTTAACTGGGAACTGGACATTAATTTTAAACGCGAAAGATGCGTTGGAAAACTCATTAAGAGTTGAACAACAGATAGAATTACCTGTGCGTCAAGACCTGATCGCTTCTTTAGAAACCGAAGATTACTATGTGTCGCCGAATCAGGACGGCCGCCTAGATACTTTGTCGATAAGGGTTGGTTTACTACGTGATGCCAACATTGATGTGCTAATTAAAAATCAAGCTGACGAATTAATTCGAACCCTCGTGAGCAATCAATTGCAGTCCGACCCTTACAGTACGTTAGTTTGGGACGGTAAAAATGAGATGGGCCAAGTGCCACCCGATGGCCTATACACGGTGGAATTGACGGCCTCTAATCCCACCAATCAACAAGTTGAAAGCATTCAGTTTGAATTGGATAATACGCTGCCAACCATCAATGTGCTTCAATTAAGCGATTCTGTGATTGAATTGGCGGGCGAAAGTGAGGTGAATGGTCTGATTCAAGATGCCAATTTTAAAGACCTCAAAGTGGTGCTTGAACCGCTATTAGTTAACGGTGAAATAATCGGTTCTAATATGGTGGTACTAGAAGAATCGCAACAGCCTAAAGACGGCTTAATTACTACCATACCGTCTTTTCTATTAGACAGTGAGCGGGCCTTTACTGCCCGGTTTGTAGCAAATGATCATGCCGGTAATCGTGCCCAACTGAGCGCCGAGTTGTATTTGGATATTCTTCCGCCGCGTTTACAAATCCTCAGCCCAGCTAACGATAGTATCTATAATGCGAATGCGCAGCTTGAGGTGTCAGCCTCGGTGCAAGATCGATTTTTACGTGACTATCGTTTGCGAATTGTGTTGGCCGCTGATGGCACTGAAGAAATTCTTGTTGCGGTTGACGATGAATCGTCTGACGACATCGCAGAAATGGTTGAATTGGCGGCATTGCAAGAAGGAGCATATTTTGTAGAATTGTCCGCCACTGATCGTAGCGGGCTGGCTGCCATTACTACCGTAGCGTTTGTGGTTGATAATACGCCTCCTGAAGTCGCGATCAACGTGCCCGGTCAAAACGAGTATCTGACAGAGCTGTCGTCGATCAATGGCGTGGCGAATGATTCGAATTTTGAACAGTATGAGTTGAAGATCGCATCCGGCAATGATGTTAATAGTGCTGTGTTTAATGACCTGACGGTTTCCAACCAGCCGGTCAATGGCGGTTCGCTTTACACCTTATCGACCTTGCCAGCGGATGGTCCTTATCTATTAGAGTTGTCGGCCAGCGATAAGGCTGGCAATTCAAGCCGTACCACGCGCAACTTTATTGTTGATACAACCCCACCCACACCAGTGGAATTGGTTTCAGCGGAGTTTGAAAAGGCCACGTCGAATATTGAACTCGAATGGGCCGCGTCAACGGCCGATGATTTTGCTGGCTACAACCTGTTTCGAAATGGCATTCAGGTTAATGGCGATATCATTACAACGACGAAATTTACGGACCTCGATCTGGCCGAAAGTGAATACACGTATTATGTGCAGGTGGTTGATCGAGCGGGTTTGATAAGCGAACCGTCCAATGAACTTAAGGTAACGGTCGATCTCACACCGCCAACCGTACGTATTTCATCGCCGCAAAACGAGGGCCGCGTGAATTTAGTGCAAAGTGTGATTGGCACAGCGCACAGTGGTGATGACTTTAAGATTTATCGACTCTTCTTGATTGACGCCAACGACAACAGACGGTTGATTCGCGAGTCATCGGTGCCGGTGGTGGGTGACGAATTGGCTCAACTCAACACGTTGGACTTTAGCAACGAAGCAAGGCTCACGCTGTTGTTGGAAGCGGAAGATATCCATGACAATAAAGCCTCAGACAGCATCGACATCGTAGTGGATAATGAACCGCCTCAGGCGCCGGTTTTATCGCCAGCGCAAGTCAATGCGTCAAACCCGGCTGACGCTTTATTGCGTTGGCAACATACCGACACGGCCGGTGATCGATTGGGTTTTCTTTTGTATCGTGGCGAAGCCTTGCTTGGGGTTGATGGGCCCGTGATTGGCGATTTGCGCCCGTTTGCTATTCAAGACCTTGAATACACCGATCTTGAGCTGGTTGACGGCACTCATCGCTGGGTGGTTTACGCAATTGATGACTTAGGCAACACCAGTGAGCCTTCAAACGTGGTTGAGTTGACGTTGGATAATCAACCCCCAACGGCGACCATTGTTAATATTGAAAACGGCCATGAATTTGACAACGAGCTGTATTTATTAGCGGGTTCGCAAGACCTCGATATTGATCACGTTCAGTTCGAATATATGGACGAAAATTCGTCAGGCACGGTGGGCACTTGGGTAGAAATTGGCACGGTCAGTTCAGCGCCATTTGAAGTAATCTGGGATACAGACGGTTTGGAATACGGGCCATACCAAGTGAGGGTCGTAGCCACTGATTTAGGTGGTAAATCAGACCCGGCCCCAGCGCCTCTTGCGGTGATTAAAAAAGACGTGGAGCCGCCAGCCCAAGTTAAAAACTTAGAAATCAGCACCAACGGCCCGCAAGGCACTCTAATCTGGAGTGACAACGACGAGCCAGACTTGGTGGGCTACCATGTGTATCGAGCCAATTGCGAGGAGTGTGAATACAGGCGGCTCAACACCGCGCCTCTCAGCGATTCAAGCTACATTGATAACGCGAGCGTCGTTTCAGGTTTGGGGCAGCGTTTACGCTACCTAGTTAGAGCAATCGATGCCTCAGATAACGAGAGTGTTGATAGTGATACCGTTATCGGGGTGTACGTTCGAACGTCTTTTTCAATTGACGAGCGAGTGGTTAACACCGCTGTTGCGCAAGGGCGAGTTGCGGTTGGCACGGCCGCAAACGGCATTGAGAAAGTAGAGTTTAACGTTAATACCGCGCAGGTGCCGAACGTGTCCGTGACTCAAGCGCTTTCGCCGGCCGAGGATAATGTTAGCTCGGATATCCCTCTTAACGGTTTGGGCATCAATGGCATCACAGCATTAGCTTCCAGTGACAGTGAGCGATTTATTGGGGAAGTCAGTAAATTAATTAAGGTGATTGCGCAAGGGGAACCGAGTGTGCCAGAGAATGTGCAAGGGGCGTTCGCCGACGCGTCAGCGCAAGTTGATATTAGTTGGTCTTCCAACCCAGCGCAGGAGCAAATAAGCGGTTATCAGGTTTTTAAAAACGGCGAATTATTGCAAGCCAGCGCACTCATAAGTGAGGTGACGCCGTTCAGCACTCACGGCGTGAACATTGCAAACTCAGCGCCGCTGGCGCCAGAATCGGCGTTTTGGGACGTCAACACCACCGCACGCAATGTGGTTCAATTTGGCCAAACGTGGGACGACCCAAGTTTGGTGTCTAAAGTAGAACTGCTATGGCAGACGTCTAGCCGCGCCGCGAGAACCGTGATCTTTGAAGTGCTAATCGACGGTGAGTACGTGGAGCTGGGTGACCACAGAAAATTCTTCCAAGACCGTTTGGTAAGCGTTGAGTTAAGTAAGCCTGTGTTAACCACGGGGTTTCGTTTCACTGCGCGCGAATGGGAAAGTACGTTTAGAACCGCACGCTTGGAAAAAATGAGTGTCTTTGCCGAGACACTGCAATTGGGCACCACGTATTCTGAAGTCGCTGATCCAATACCGCACGACCAAGTGCGGTATCAGGTTCGAGCCGTTGACCAATATGGCGGCGTGGGCGCCTTATCGCCAGCCATTGAAGTGGCCGTGGGCGATGTGACGCCACCGCAGGCTCTGGTTCTCTCTTTGATAGAGCAAGGCTCAAACAAACAATTGGTTTGGACTGAAAGTTCCGAGCCCAACTCCACTTATCGGTTGTACGCAGACGGAGCCGAAGTGGTCACTCAAGCCACCACAACCTACGCATTGCCTAGGCTGCCGAACGGCATTTACACGTTTACGGTGGTGGCCATTGACCCGCAAGGCAATATCAGTGACCCAAGTAATGACGTAGCCGTGCAGATCAACGAACCACTGTTACCCGCGCCAATTGATTTGCAAGCCGCGTACTCCGAGCTGGACAACGACATTAATTTAAGTTGGCAGTTTAATGGGGATGCCGCCGATGTGGTTCATTACACGGTTTACGTCTCACGTGGGGATGCACAACCATTTGAAAAGGTGGATGAAACGCAAAACAGGCTCTATGATTTCACGCAAATTACGCAGGAGCTTAGATACCACTTTTACGTTACGGCAACCGACCTCAGTGGCAATGAATCGCCGTCGTCCAATACCGTTACGGTGACGATTCCGCAAGTGGCGTTTGCTGGCCCGCCGGTGATTACCTTGCCGTTTGACGCCAGTGGCACGGTGACCGCCAATACTAATTTGCAATCTATTTTAGGCTTTGCCGAACCGGGTTCTAATGTGACGCTCTTTGACGGCAACTTGCAACAGCGAATGTTCACTCAAGCGAACCAAGTTGCTGCGCTCTCTGAGCCGTTATTTGACGGAACCACCGGTTACAACCTCATTTATGAGGTCGCCGGCAGAAGTGTTTTAGTGCGCCTTGACTTTGAAACGGGCGACACCGGCTTTTATCGCTTAAGCGATGAAGGGCAATTTGAAAGAATAGTGGCCGCGGGTTTATCAGAGATTAGTTTTGAAATTTCTAACGCGGTGCTTACCTCACCCAACACATTGTTGATAGAAATGTTTGATGGCAGTTATAAAACATTGAACGTGCTAACCAATGTATTAAGTGACGTTAGCCTGCCAAGCCTGTCTTTAGGGCCGATTGTGCAGGTGTTGGCGTTTAACGAAGCCGACCAATTTATGGTGGTGGAGATTGAAACTGATGCCTTTACCGGTGAATTCGGTGTGTATCGACTCGATTTACAGAACCCAGCACAGCCCGTGCCACAACCACTCGTGTCGCCAGCCGAAATAGTGAGTGTTGATGGCGCTATTTATAGTCTACACCCGCAATCCGACACTTTTGTCTCTTTGACAAGAGATGACCTTGGAGCCCAAGTTATTCGCGTTACGGATTTGCTGACGGGCTCGCAGTCACAGCAGAGCGTGAACCGTTCAGAAGTGATTTTCGCTGTTAATGATTGGTCACCCAGTGGCCGTCAACTGTTGTTGCTAAGCGATGACGGTGCCGCGCTGAATTTCGAAGTGTTAAACGTGCAAACGTTTGAATTCACTAAGTTGCCTTTGGGGCTGAACATCAGTTCTGCCTTTTGGGTGAGCGATCGGTTTGTGGTCTCAACGCAGTTTGTTGATATAGATAGCCCCCAACGTTTGGGGTTGATTGATATTCAAACTGGCGTGCATCAAGACATCGGTGAATTGCCTGTGCTAATGCAAGAACCCGCCAACCCCTTCAACCCATTTGGAGCCTTGTATTTCGCTGAAGGTTGGGCTGAACGCGGCCGATCATTATTGATCAGTAATGATTCCGATCAAACATTTGAGTACCAACTGGCCGGTTTATTCGTTTTTTCTGACGTTGAACTTGAGCAGGGTATAAATAACTTCTCGGCACTCTCCGTGTCAACAGATCAGGCAATATCTGAACTCAGTAACGAAGTGCGTGTTTTCTACGATGGCGTTTCGGCCGAGTTGCCCGATTTACAAGTCGCACTTAACGTAAATAGGCCCGCTGTGTTATTAGGAGATACCGCCACCGTTGAATTAACGGTAAGCAACGTCACCGCCACAGACAGTGCCCCCAGTGTGCTTACCCTGTTGCAAACTGCACCGGACGGAAGCACCTTGGAGTTCATGAGAAAAGAGGTGGGCACGTTAGAAGCTAACTCGTCAGTCACGTTAGACGCGCCTTTCTTCCCTCAAGTGTTGGGCACTCACGCCTTGTTTGCCAGAATTGACGCCGATAACGGTGTGGAGGAAGTCGACGAAACCAACAACTCAACCATTGCCGCGATAGACGTATTAGCCTCGCTTGATCCAAGGCTGAGCATCAACTTGCAAGCACCGGCCACCGGTGGGTTCTCATACCCGTCGGGTGCGCAGGTTGCCGGAACCGTAGCGCTGTTTAATCCAGGGCGTGCGGTTACCGGGGTTTGGAACATCGAAGTGGTGGATGCGCAGAATCATCTGGTTGATGTGATTGACACTATTAACGTGAATAATTTGGCTTTGGGCGACACAATAGAGCAAGCGTTTGCGTGGAACTCACACGACATTTTCCCTGGCGATTATCACGTGCGGTCACGTTTTCAACCGGTTAATGTCAGCCACCTAATTATGCAATCGTCACCATTTAGCTTGTATGAAGACATTGTGTTACAGAGCGCGTTAGCCAGTAATAAGTTAACGTTCACGGACAACGAACAAGTGACTCTAACGGCCACGTTGGGCAATAAATCATCAGCGGTGAGCCTTTCTGAAGCCGATGTTTTATTAGAGGTAAGAGACAATCAAGGGGCGTTGGTCTTTCAAGAGACAGCCACGTTAGTGAATTTGATTGCTGGGGCGCAAGCGCAGCTACCGTTCTTTTGGAACACCGGTGTGGCCCCCGCTGGTGAATACTTTGCCACCGTATCCACCATGCAAGAAGATACGGTGCTTGGCCGTGCCGACACGCGATTTTTGATTCAAGCCAGTAACACGGTGTTAGGCACACTCAACCTGTCGTCCGACAGATTGACCGCGCTGGACACACTTGAGTACGACAGCGAGGTCATGAACTCGGGTAACGCCAGTGCAGGGCCCGTCGACGTGGTGTATGAATTAGTCTCAGGAGCATCAGTGCAAGAATTAGGCACCGAACGTTTAGGCACCCTTGATCCTTCCACCGCTCGATTATTGTCTGACGAACTGGTATTGGCGGCCTATGATGAGGGAACCTTCTTATTGCGCTTAGTGGCTGAGTTAGGCCCCGACAATACCCGCAGAGTGTTGGACGAAAAAGCCTTTTCAGTGCAAGAGGTGACGCCGCCAATGCTAACGATTGTTGAACCTAGCCAAGGCGGGGTTGTGACCAGCGCCGGGCTGATAGCCAGGCTAACAGCGCAAGACGACTCCGGCGTTAAAACGGTGGAATATCGAGTGAACAATGGGCCTTGGTTGTTGGCCAATTTATCGGTATTGAACACCGGGTTTTACGAAGTTGACCTGTCGCACTTAACGGAAGGCAGTCAGTTCTTGCAAGCCCGCGCCACGGATAATCGTGACAATGTCAGCGGCATTGAGAGCCTAAGCTTTGAAATAGACAACACACCGCCTGAAATTTCGGTGCTTAATATTCAAGAAGGCCAAACCTTTGAAGGGGCGGTCGCCCCCATGGTGAGCGTGCGTGACGCTAACCCAGATAGATCTACAATTTGGGTTGACGGCGTGGTACTCAATGGCCCCATCACCGAATTAGGAACGCACCGCATTGTGATTGAGGCCATTGATAAAGCCAATAACTCCAACCGCATGGAACGCACTTTTGAGATCGACCGCTTGGCCACTGTGTCGGCTAATGATGATCGCTTGCTGTTACGCCGTGGTGTGTGGGGCACGGTGCGGGTATTGGAAAATGACACTCTGGAATCCATCAACGACGGTGTGGTGAGCATCACTAAACAACCGGACCATGGTTCGTTGGTGCGAGTTGGTAACGGCGTGTATAACTACTTCCCAAGTTTGCGCTTTGTGGGGCACGATTCGTTTGCCTATGACGTGGCGAGTGAAGCAACCGGCCTCAGTTCTTCAGCCATGGTAAGCGTTGATGTGGCACCATCAGCCAGTTGCTCATTGGTGGCCGATCACAGCGCTGACGCCGGTGACGTTGTCAACTTGGTTGGGTGGGCAAATAACCAAACAGATAATCGTTCTGTGCCCAGATACCGAGTCGAAATTTTAGGCACGTCTAACAATAATGCGTTTGCAGCCGGTGGGTTGCCAACGATCAGTTACCCAAGCTGTGATTTACGTTACACGCCTAAAGCCACCGCACGTGGACGAATAACCGTTGAGTACCGAATAGTGGATCAAGCCACCAACGGTCGCAACTACACGTCACAAACCAGAACCTTTACATTGCAGATTAACGGCACGGTTGGGGGGCAAGTGATTGTGCCAATTCTAAACCTATTATTGGGGGACGACTAACGATGAATGAACGCAAGCGTAAGCTGATTAAAGGCTTAGGAATGGGGGCTGTTTGGACTTCTCCTGTGGTCAGTGCGATTGCACTACCGGCCCACGCCATGACGTCGGCTGGCCGCACTTGTTCGGCGTTTGAAACGGAATCGATAGAACAGCCGATTTCAATTACCGTGACGGATGACGATGTAAGAGGCCCGCTCATCGCAACTAGAAATGGGCAAACGTTTCAGGGCGTATTAGAAAACACCGCAGGCCTGTGCGCCGATGGCATTACTCCGCTGGTCAGTGTCATTGAATTCTCAGGAACCATTGACGCCGTAAGAGGCACGGTCAGTGGTGTCTTTGATACCCGTCAATTTTGTGGCACTGAGTTGGCTTGCGAACAAATAGCCACGTTTACCGCAATGCAAACATCAATGGGCCGTATCAGTGATGTGGGCGACTACGAAGGGCGAGTAACCGGAACACTGCGCTGCTGCGTGGATTTAATTTAGCGCGAACTAAACACACAAAGCCTGACGCTTTGAACGTAAGGCAATGAGTAACAAGACATAAATCAGAATGAAGACAGTCATCAAATTAGGGAAGCGTTGCTTTCGTCAAACATGGGTTATGCCAATGCTTATTGGCGTGGTTGCGTTTGCAACTCAACCAGCGTTGTCGCAAGACAAGGCCGACCCCATTACGCTGACTGGCGAAACGGCGTTAACAACCTCAGCGGCGGGTTTAGATCAGTCAAGTGCAACAGGTCAAAGCGCTTCCAGCCAATTTTTGACTCAACTGATTAGCACAATCACGAAGCTTGAATCGCACTTAGGGCGCGAACCGGCGTTAGGCCGCTTTGCGGCTTTATTAGAAAAGCCGGTTTCTATTGCTGACTTTAACGTCGACGTTGAGAAACTGAATGCGTTGCATCAGTTAGTGCTGAGTGAGTTTACTTCCACTCAAACGTTACTGGAAAACAAGGCGGAGAACGAATTTTTACCCAAGTTAGTCGCCGCAAAGTCAGATTATGAAAAAGCCGCTAAGCCTTTCTTGGCGGCGCTGAACCTTGCGCTGAACAGTTCCGATGATGAGAATGTTTCTGAGTTGCGACGAGGTTTGCACATAGACGAACTGCGCCAGCAAGTGGCCCAAGTGCGGCAAAACATCACGCAACAACAACCGGCTATTTTACGGCGCAACGACCTGCCGATTCAGTCACTGAACTTAGCCAGTCAAACGCCAACGTATCAGCCCGTGGTTGTGCCGGTGTATGAGCGCGCGGACGCTTCGTTAATAAATTTGGGTGACCGTGACGCCAGTAACGTGGGGTTTGGCGTTGCCAAGTTGGCCGAAGACTTGGGTTATGACCCGATTAAGTTGTTTGAGTTTGTGCAAAACGACGTTGAAAACGAGCTTTACTACGGTTTGGCCAAAGGCGCTGACGGCACGCTTAATCAACGCGGAGGCAGCAGCACAGATCAAGCGCATTTATTGCATCAACTGTTATCCGCCAGTGGCCTACCCGTTAAGTACTTGCGTGGCGTGATCCGGTTAAACAATCAACAGTTACTCGATTACACCAGCACCAGCGATGCGCGAGAAGCGATATTAGCCTTACAAAAAGCCGGCATACCGCACGTTCCAAAAGTGGTGGACGGCCGCCTTTCCGAGGCCGAAATAGCTCACACTTGGCTGGCGGTTCGGGTGCCTTATTCAAACTACCGAGGCGCCACCGTTGATAGCAGCGGTGAAGCGTGGTTGCCGTTAATGCCGGCCATCAAATCCGTTGAGTTGACTCAGACGGATAGCTTAAATCTGAACCTTGACCTTGTTCGCACAGACCTGTTGTCAAACTCACAATCGTTGGGCGTGGTGGCGGGCCTATTGGATCAAATAGAGCCGTTGTTAAGTGAAGGTGCTAACGCCGATGGCAGCACTGAGCCCATCAGCATTAATGAGCTGCTTTCAAGCGCGAAGGTGGTTGAGAATCGAGCCGGCTATTTGCCCAACAGCCTTCCTGTTGACGTGGTGGCCGTGACTTATGAAGGCGACACGCCCCCCGAAGACCTGCTGCATTCAGTGCGCTTTAAGGTGTATGAAACCACACAAGGCAACGATTTGGCGCTGGATCATGAAGTGCCTTTGCACACGCTGTATGGCAAAGATTTGGCACTCAACTATCAGGCCGGCAGCCGTGAGGACCATAACTTGGTTTTAAGCCTTGGGGGGCTTGATAGCACGCCGTTGTATTTGGTTAACCTGCGGCCCACCATTCAAGCGAACGGTGAGACCCTTAAAGTAGGCTCAACTACCTTAAACGCTGGAGTAAAACACAAAGTGGCCGTGGACATTGTGACACCAACGGCAAACACAAGCATCGACAAAAGTGTGTTTTCAGGCAGTTATCACTCATTTGGCTTTGGGTTGTACGGTTTAGAGAAATCCACCGAGCAAGAAAACGCGAATACCCGCCCACTTGGCGCGTTGCTCAGTGAGTTAAACCAACGCTACATTAATGCATGGCACCAAGACGAACAGCTGATTGCCAATGTGACCCAACGAAACAAGATTCAGCCGATACCAAACTTGGTGTTTGTGGGCAGCGATGTTGAGGTCACTGGCCTGTTTGATCAGCCGTTTGAGTTTGACCCCCGCGGTATTAATATCGACGTGGCAACGGCCGTTTCAGAGTCGGTTGCACGCACCGCTAATGCTGGCGAACACGCTGAGTTTGCTGCGTTAACGTCACTTCAAGGTTCTTACTTGGAGCATCAAGTTTTTGAACGGCAATTTGACCTAGACAGCGTATCGGCTGACAAAGCCATGGCCTTGGCCGCTGAAAGCGGCGTTGCGGTGTTGGAATTGTCGAACAGCGATTTACCGAATCTGGACACCGCGTTGTCTGAACATGCGGCCAGTGTTAGAAACGATGTTCGACAATGGTTGGAACTAAATTACTCGGTTCGCATACCACAGACTGAGATCCGTTACATTGACTGGCGTGGGTCGGCGTGGATTGTGAACGACCCCATCAGTCATTCTTCGGGCTACTTTATCAGCAGAGGCTTGGCGGGTGGTGCGACGGCGGCGCCGCTGGATGATCGGTTGAGTGGTTTGCTGCGCAGTCCTCGGGGGCAGCAACCGAATACAGACCCAAGCAGTGCCGCACGAATATTACTTTTTGCGTCCTCTAATTTGCAACGTTCTGCAGCGGGTAAAGAATTCAAGCCACTTAAGGTGAAAGTCGTGGATGTTAAAGGCGCGCCAATCAGTGGGGGCGAGGTTGAATTTAGAGTGTCCTCTGGTGCCGGCGAGTTTATTGTTGATGATGAAAGCGTGGGTTCTTCAGTGCGTGTTTTAACCAATTTTCAAGGCATGGCTGAAGCGGTTTATCGTTCACCAGAAAAAATTGAAGATAACCCGATAAACAATTTTGTTGCAATTGAAGGTAATAGCCAGTCGCAACAAGTGGGCACTAGCTTTATCGCTGTCTCTGCTATACGCGTTGTGCGTTCTGATTTAGACAGCGATGCTATGTTTACGTTGTTAACGACGGCGGGGCCTCCAGCGAAGCTCATCAGTACCAGGCCGCCTAGTGTATTCTTTAAATACGAGGAGGTAACGGAAAACTGGGAAGTTCGTGTTACCGATGAGTTTGATAATCCTGTGGCTGGCGTTAAGGTGCTAGCCTCTGTGGGGGAACCGCGCCCTCGTGATGTCCCAAGTGGCGTCGACCCTGCTACTATTGTCTTAACTTCTCACCAGATTTACAACAATAGATGTTCTTTTACCGTCATTGACCCTAGTTGTGCTACTGATGCTATTGAATTGCAGTCTGATGTGAAAGGTCATGTCTACCCAAGGATTTTAGGTGGGCGAGTCAGAGTTGAGCCGCAAGGACAAAGTGGCGCACAGGCATACGATTTGGGCGGTGTTAACCCAGTCGATTTGTCATGTGATGGGTGCCCAAATTTAGTAGTTGATTTTCAAACCATTGTTAACAGGCCGCCATTTTTATTGAGTTTGGCAAGTCGGCGTGCGGCAGTTCGGGCAGGTGAGTACTACAGAGGTACTTATGTTGCCATTCTTGATGTCGATGAGTTATCCAAACGAGGCCCCATAGCCGGGATAGATGTTGAAGATATTGATGTGTCTTTTCTCGGAGCGAGAGCCGAACGTACGTTTACTGGTTTGGAGGAAGTGCGCTATACCAATATCAGAGGCAGTAATTTGGTAGGGCAATTCACCGGGGAAGTTTTTTGGAAGATAAGAAGGCCTGATAGTGGCGGCGTTATGGAAGAGGAGTTGTCTGCTCCATTTGGAAGCATATTAACGTCTATAAACTTTCCTGAGTTGGCCCCTCTAGAGGTGAAACTTAATAAAAACTTAGAGGCCGATGAATTTGTGCCCTATGACATCGAGTTTTCACCCACCAGTTATAAACCATTTTTTATAAATCTTGCGTTATACGAAAACGGTTCTCTTTTTGCGGTAGAGCTTGCCAATGGTCGGCAAGTGACTTTGCAGCCTCGAAGGTTTGACCCGAGTAAGAAATACGAAGCCGAAATAATTTTAAATTACGGGTCTAGCATTGACGAAGTTAGGTCAGATCGGGTCGATGTTAATCTGATTGCGCCGGTCATTCAAAACCTTAGCGTAGATTCAGGTTCGCTGGTCACAGATGACGTGAACGCGGCCACGTGCGTGATTGATGAACCGAAGATACAGTTTACGTTATTACAAGACGCAAGAGTCACCATTCAAACTCGGCCCACGATTGCGAGAAACGCCGAAACATTTCTGAACGACCGTTTTCTAAGTGCCGGTGTTCATGTGTTTGACAGTAAAGACATAGGCTTTGATAAAGCGTTTTACCATCGTGGAAGAACCACGTTTGATGTGGTGGCTCGCAGTGTTGAGGACGGTAATGTAGAGCGAGAATCCTCCTCCATTAGCCTAAGCATTCAGTCCCTCAGCCCCTTGCCCGTGGGGTCACCGGTTTACAGCGATATTAACTTGTATCGTGGTAACTTATTCTTAAGTCGTAATGACGTATCTTTGCCGGGGCGTGGCCCAAGCATTGAGTTTACGCGTTCGTATTCCAGCGCTAACACCAGTGTGTCTAATTTTGGCCCCGGTTGGGGGCACAACTACGACTCGTTTGTCAGCCAAAACAGTTGTGGTTGGGTTACGGTCAGTGGCGGCGTGGCGGGCGGCGTGACCTTTTTTCCCGCGGGCAACGGTGATTACACGCCGGGCATGGGTTATCACAGCACATTAGAGTTCGAAGAAGAGGGTTGGAACTTTTACGCCAAAGATGGCACCTTATATCGCTACGCCAGCGTGTTTAATGAAAACGTCAGAGCCGCACTCTCACGGCCTAAATATTATTTAGACTACATCGAAGACACCAATGGCAATGTCACTCGCATTGAATACAACAACAACGAAACAGCCTATCCTCAAATCAAATCGATTGTCGACTCATCCAGCCGCAGTATTAATTTCACCTACACGCCAATCACCACGATAGCGAATGAGATTATCCGTACGGAATTTGAAGAGATATTTGAGGGCGGCCGTGGTCTGGTTACTGAAGAGATTGGCAGTTGGAGCCTTATCTACCCTTACCCTCGAGAAGTGATTACCTCGGTGGAAGGCATGGGTTACCGCTTTGATTACGAATACGATAAATTTGGGCGTTTGGTCACGGTTAGAAACATTGATGGTCAGAATGTTCCGGTGTCCACTGACTACGATAGTTTAAAGGTTAACGAAGAAATCATTCAAGAATCGTACGAATACGGCCGGCTTTTTGACGGCGAGCAAAGCCGCCGAGGCCTGATGTACGATGTGCAAGTGGCCACGTCGATTGAGAAGCTGATTGACCCACGCGGCATAGAAACCGAATACGAATACCAAGGCATCACGCGTAATGAATTTTCAGTGCAAGGCACAAACTTTGAGCTTGAGTTTGCGTTGCCTGATTTGCTGGTCACCCAATCCAGCAAGAAAGACACCAATGCCACCAACCCGCAAGACATCACCGCCAGCATTCGTTACACCGGCAAAGAATTCGAGCGCGCGCCCTCCACCGCCACGGTGACGGACCCGCGCGAAGTTGAATACGTCTACGAGATGGACCGCTTTGGCCGTGCGTTTGAAATTCGTGGCCCCACCGGCACGCAGAAAATGACGTGGGCCGACCGTGACACGGTTATGCTGAGCAGCGAAGACGAAAACGGGGTGCTAAGTGAATACACCTATGACGAGTTTGGCAACCGCTTGACGGAGCAAGTAACCGGCCCGAATGGCGGCACGTTTACCACCCGATCCACTTACGAAACCGACACGGCGAATATTCGTAACTTGTTGAAGAGCCACACCGACCGCCGCGGTAACACCACGCGCTATACGTACGACGGGCGCGGCAATCTAAGCTCTAAGGTGCTGCCCAGCACCCGTGATTGCACGGGTTCTTGCGCCATTACCTACACCTATCGTGCCAACGGTGATTTGTTGAGCATGCGCGATCAACGCCGCAAAATCACCCGCTACGAATACGACAGTTTAGGCAACGTTGACGCCATTGACTACCCAGTGGGCAAGGTCAAAAAAACCCACGACAACCGCAGTTTTCTCACTCAAGAGGTCGATGAAAACGGCAACAAAACCGAGTTTGATTACGACTGGTTAAACCGCTTAGTCAAACGCACCAACGCCGAAGGAGGGGTGCGTGAATACGCCTATGATGAAAACAAAAACAAAGTGCTGGAAGTGGACGAGCAAGGCCGAGCGTATCGACACACGTACGACTTTGATAACCGCGTAATTGAACGCAATACACTGGCCACGGTCAACACCCGCAGCAACAGCGCCACTCACGCGGTCACCATGACCTACGAGTATGACTCAAACGACAATGTGTTGATTGAGAGCGATTATCGCGGCAATCTAACCGAACACCGCTACGATGACGCCAACCGCAAAATCGAAACCGTTTGGCCAGCCAACGAACAAGGCCGAAGGCGAACGGCCGATTACCAGTACGACAACACCCAAAACGTTCTAGAACAAACCATCACAGGCCGTGACTCTGCACGGCAAAGCACGCGTTACGAATACGATAACTTGTATCGTCAAACCCAGATCACCGACCCCGAAGGCGGCGTTACGCGCCTAAAATACGATGGCAACAGCAACGTCATTGAGACAACCGACGAGTTGGGCCGAATCACTCAAATTGACTACGACGCCAACAATTTAAAAATTAAACAAACGGACGCGGTTGGCCGTGACGCCCAGCGCAGCATGACGTGGGAATACGACCGCACCGCCAATTTGTTGCGATACGTGGACGGCCGAGGCCATGCCGAAACCTACGAATACGACGACCGTAACCGCATGATCTCCATGGTCAACAAAGTCGATGACCGCCACACTTATCAATACGACGATTACGGCAATCGATTGGTTGAGGTAGACCACGCTGGCAATCGAGTAGAATACGCTTACGATGAACTGCATCGTCGCACGGTGGTGCGCGATCAACGCGGTTTTGAAACCCTCACCCGTTACGATCTGGTGGGCAACGCCATTGAAGAAACGTGGCCTAATGGCAATGTCATCACGCGCGCATTTGATTTTCTAAACCGCGTGGTGGATGAAAAAGACAGCGTAGGCCAAGTCAGCCAATACGAATACGACGCCGACAGCAACCCGATCACCGTGATTGATGGCAAAGGCCACATCACGCGCACGCGCTTTGACAACGTAAGCCAAGCCACGCAAGTGTCGGCGCCCGAAGGCCGCACCCTCAATACGCAATACGATGTGTTTGGCAATGCGATCAGTCGCACCGATGGCGAAGGCAACACCACGCGCTTTGGCTACGACAGGCTAAACCGTTTAATCGATGAAATTGACGCCAACGGCGAACGCGTGCAAACCGAATACGACGCGGTGGACAACGTCTTAAGCATTGACGACAAACGCGGCCACGTTACCGACTATGAATACGATGCGCTAAACCGTGTGACGCAGGTCAGCGAACCGCAAGCGGGCACGCACGCGCGGGTGATTTCCAACCGTTATGATGCCAACGACAACCTCATCAGCACCACCGACAAGCGCGGCATTGTGACCGACACCCGCTATGATGAAGTTGACCGCGTGATCGAAGAGCGGCGAGACGGCATCGTTGTCATCAAAAACACCTACTCAGACATAGGCAACTTAATCGGCATTGAAGACGCCAACGGCAATGTGACGGCAATGGAATACAACGGCCGGCATGAAATGGTGCTGGAAAGCCGACCGGAAACGGCCATCAGCCGCTACGAATACGACGCGATGGGGGATGTTAGCGAACATTTGGACCCCGAGCGACGAGTGATGCGTTACACGTACGACGAACGCCGAAGAAAACTCAGTGAAACCAACGGCGAGAATGAAACCACATTCTACGCTTATGATTTAAACAACAACCAAACGCGCAAGACTCGCCCCTTAGGCAACCAATGGCGTTATGAGTACGACCAACTGAACCGGTTGACCAAGATCATTGACGCCGACAACCAAGAGTCGAGCTACGGCTACGACCGGCAAAACAACCTGACGCGGCACACCGACGCCAACGGCAACCAAAAGCGCTACGAATACGACGCGCTTAACCGCAAGTCGGTGATGCATTACCCGACAACCACGGGCCAAGCGCCAGCGCAATGCGAATACAGCTACGATCAAAACAGCAACCTTGTTAGCGAATTAGACGCGAATGGGCAAACCCAAACGCACACGTACGACGCGCTCAATCGGCTGATCAAAACCACGTATCAAAACCCAAGGGCAACCACGGGCCGAGACTTAATCGAAGAAGCGTATGAATACGATGGCAACAACAACCAAACCAAGGTAACCGAAACCTACACGGTGACGAACAAGCCAAACGAAGTGCGCACAGACGAACGCCGCTACGACAGCTTTGACCGCCTGTTCATACGCACCGACAGCCATCAAAAAACGGTGCGCTATCAATACGATGTGAACGGCAACCGCACCAGCCTCACCGACAGCGATGGGTTGATCACGACCTACAACTACGATGGTTTAAACCGCGTGATCGCGGTCAATAACACGCAAGGCCTCACACAATATGAGTACGACCGCAGCAGCCTGATCAACGAAGTGCGTTACCCGAACAACACGCAAGCGAGCTACACCTACGATCAGGCCAGACGCACAACGAGAATCCACAATCAACAAAACAACGCCACGGTGTCGAACTACGAATACCAATACGACGACAACGGCAACCGAAGCGAACAACAAGAAACCAACGGCGGGTCGGCAGAAACGACCACGTATGAGTACGACCAAAATGATCGGCTCACCAAAGTCACGTACCCCGAAGTAGAGACGACGTACAGCTACGACGCGGCGTACAACCGAATCAGCGAACAAGACATCGAGATCGCCAGCGGCACGATCAGCAAAAACAAAACCTACACCTACAACCAAAGAAACCAACTGACCGAAGTTGAAGACAAGCAAGACGCCAGCAACAACGCCAGCTACGCCTTCGACCAAAACGGCAACCAAATACAAAAGACCAAGCAAGGCCAAACCACCCGCTTCGTCTTCGACATACGAGACGACTTAAGGCGAGTCACCCAAGGCGGCAGCACGGTGGGCCAATTTCTCTACGACTACCAAGGCTTAAGAATCGAAAAAGTAGGCGAAAGGGGAACGGAAAGAAGCACCTACGACGATCAAAGCGTGCTGCAACAATACGACATTAACAACGAAACGAGAGCGAAGTTTGACTACGGCGCCAACCGTCTCTTAAGCCTAGCCGCGCAAAACGAACCCACCAGTTTTTATCTGTGTGACGCCTTGCAAAGCGTGGTGACGCTGACCAACGAAAACGGCCAAGTGCAAGCACGCTATCAATACGATGCGTGGGGCAACAAACGAGCGGAATCGGGCGAGAGTTACAA
>CALJWL010000005.1 GCA_937974565.1 uncultured Arenicella sp. | reverse complement strand
TGCATAAAGTAAATACGCAGTAGTGTGTCCACTGACACAGGGGGGCGGCCACGTGACCCTTTGGGGTACTTGGTTTTGATAGGTTTAAGCATTACTGACCAAGGCAAGACTGAATCCATCTCTCCAAGAAATCGCTCCTTTCGGGTTATTTTCTTTTTATTCTCGTAGGCTAAATCAGCAAAGCTTGGCTGTTTCATGGTAGCTATTGGTTCGGATTAATCGGTCTTGTGCATTATACCAAATTCGTTTTTTGCAGAGACTCCCTAGCAGAAAAACCAACTTATCTCATTAAAATCATGCATCTAATGATTCTTCAGGGGCGACTAATTACCGTCCTCGCTTTTCCTTAGGGGGAGGCTCTAATGTCAGAATTGCTTTGCCGGCGTTTATAAACTAGCTGGATAAAAATTCGGTTAAGGAGTCGCGTTGTTTCATTGCATCTTTATAACCAAGGTCTATCAGTCTTTGGCAAAACACCCCGTCGAACATCAAGTAGCTGACTAAGCGTCGACTGTTACTTTTCCCCATGCCCAAGAGTTTTAACGCCATTCGAAAACTTTTGGGCAAGTTGTCATAATGTTCTTGAGCTATATCGGCAATGTCCCTTGAGGGAGCAACTAAGCGATAATGTATTTGTTTCAGTTGCTCAGGGTTGTCATCAGGATGATCTTTTAAGACTCGGTTAGTGCGGCTCATGCGCTCAAGATCCGATTGTAAACTGTTCAAAAACAAAGTGTCTAGAACATAACCTGATATTTGGCCTAAACTGGGCCTATGTTCGGGTGGTTCGGGTGTCTCTTCGTCTTCATTAATTCGCAACCCTATGATCAGCACTTTGTTGGCGCCCAAATGAATCGCAGGGCTGATGGGCGAACTTTGTCGCATAGAACCATCGCCAAAGTGTTCTTCACCTAGTTTGACGGATGGGAAGATAACGGGGATGGCTGAAGATGCCATCAGATGATCAATGGATAACTTGCAGCGTATGCCCTCGCGGCGGTTACGCTGCCAACTGTCGATTTCTTCAACGCCATCAAAAAACGTTTTTGATTCTCCAGATGTGTAACTGCAGGCCGTAATACAATATCCGTGCAGGTGACCTGCGCTAATCGCTTGATCTATGCGATTGAAATCAACATGTTGATTGAGTAAGTGTCTTAATGGCGTGTTGTCTAATAATGAGCTGGGACCATTTCGCCAATTTCCTGGTCCGAAGTTACACCAAGCCCAGCGCGAGATGCGGCGCGTTAGGTTTTTTGCATCGGCGTAAAAAACGTGTTCAAGTTTAAAATTTGACCAAACCTGTGTGATGCGTTCGACACCTTGGTGAAAATTATTGGCGTTAGAGGCCATGGCTACCGTATTAATAGAGCCAGCTGAAGTGCCACAGATAATCGGGAAAGGGTTGGGACACCCTTTAGGCACTAACTCAGATAAGGCTTTGAGTACGCCCACCTGATACGCCGCACGGGCTCCGCCACCGCCAAGTAGCAGTGCGGTGCGGCTGTTTGGGTTTGAACTCTGAGGGCAAACGGGTTGCATTAGATGTACTTTGGGTCTAATTTTTTAAATTGGTTTACGTTCTATTGCAGGACCGCCTTTTTAGCGTAAAACTGACTGCTGCGTAAATGTAATGCCCCTAACCGACAGCCGGGACCTCTATGTCGCGTCGACCACGCAGTGGAATTCTGCGGCTTTGGGTTGGTTGGTTTTTCCGCTTCTCCAGAGCCGCCAACTTTTCTGCTTCGCGTTGTTCTGGAGTTTTCTCTGGCTCGCGATTCTTGCGTCTCTCGTTGCGAGGCATTCTATTTGGGTTGCCTTTTTCACGTCTAACGCGCTCGCCGGCCGCTTTTTTATCACTGTCTTCATGCCCGCTGCGAGCGTTTTTACCCCCGTGTTTGTCTTTTTTGTTGTTACCACGGCCTTTTTTGTCTTTGCCGTCGAATTTTCGGTTCGAGCGTAACTGTGTCAAGTCAGGTTTGATGGGGTCTTTAAAGAGTAAGTCGGCGATTTCTCGTTCAACGGGGATCCTATGCTCGATATACTCTTCAATGTCCATAATGTTCATAGCATAGGTTTCACAGATCAGACTCATGGCGACACCGCTTGCACCAGCCCTGCCGGTGCGACCAATGCGGTGTACGTAGTCTTCTGCGTCGGTTGGCAGATCGAAATTCACCACAAAGTTGACGTCAGGTATGTGTAAGCCGCGCGCGGCAACATCAGTGGCAATTAGGACGTTAACACTGCCATCCTTGAATTTTTGTAACAGTTTTTCGCGCTTTTTCTGTGGCACATCGCCAGACAATAATGCGCACTTGAAATCGTTGACATTTAACCAGGCTTCGATTTTTTCAGCCATGTGTTTGGTGTTAATGAACACAACACAGCGTTGTTCACCGGCTTTTTTAAGGATGCCCATCAAGAGAGGAATTTTTTCGTCATTTGATGGCATGTAAGCGATTTCTTCCACGCGATCAGCCGTGACTTCGGCTTCGATTTTAACCACCTCTGGCTCACTCATATGCTCGTAAGCTAACTCGGCAACACGATGAGACAGAGTGGCTGAAAATAGTAGATTTAGGCGATCAGCGGGTTCAGGCATCGCACGGAACAAATAGCGAATGTCTGATATAAAGCCTAAATCGAACATGCGATCAGCTTCATCTAAAATAATCACTTCTAATGCGTCAAGTGCGAACACACCTTGTTTGAAATAATCAATGATGCGGCCTGGGGTGCCGACCAGTATGTCGACGCCGTTTTCAATGGTTGTGCGTTGCTTGTCATAGTCCGTGCCGCCATAGGCTAACCCCATTTTGAGTTCGGTGTGTTTGATAAGCGATTTGCCATCCTCATGAATCTGGATGGCCAGTTCTCGAGTTGGGGCCACTATTAAGGCCCGTACAGGATTCTTCTTTTTACTTTCTTTGGGCTGTTCGTTTAACAACTTGTGTAAACAAGCAATCAGAAAAGCGGCCGTTTTGCCCGTTCCTGTTTGCGCTTGACCGCTCACGTCTTTGCCTTGCAAGGCAATGGGCAGTGCCATGGCTTGTATGGGGGTGCAAAACTCAAACCCAGTTTCATCAATGCCTTTTTGCACGGCAGTGTGAATGTTAAGTTCGGAAAATTTAGTGCTGCTTAGGTGTGTTTCTGTCATTTGTATTATTCGTCTTCAATCAATTGAACTGACTCATCTAACGGTAAGCCGAGTTATTGGATAGTGCGTTTTTAAACGCTGACGTTTTGTTTTAAGATCTGTAATGGCTGTGCCTATACAGTGCTTTTTAGGTGTTTTTTCAGTACGTTACGGCACTTTTAAAGTTTGTAAAAGCATCAATAAAAGTCCCGTTTTCGTATTTATTCAATTCCTGTTCTTTTGTCTATTAAGATTTCTGAGTTAGGAGATAATTGACTTATTATCAATCGCTCAAAGAAACCATCAAACAAAAGGAGTAGATTGAATGCTAGTTTTTATGCTTGCAATATGCAAAATAATCCGCACACTATACCCTAATTTAGATATTAAAAGGCGAATACTATGTCTTCAAAACCGATACATGTTTCCGATAGCTCCTTTCAAGAGGATGTACTCGATTCGAGTACTCCTGTGCTGCTTGATTACTGGGCCGAGTGGTGTGGTCCATGCAAAATGTTATCCCCTATATTAGACGACGTTGCGGCCGAATATGGCGATCGTTTGGTGGTGGCTAAGCTTGATATTGATGCAAACCAGACCACGCCGCCTAAATACAACGTCAGAGGAATTCCCACGTTGATGCTGTTTAAAGACGGAAACGTAGCCGCCCAAAAAGTAGGTGCGATGTCTAAGTCTCAGCTAACGGCTTTCATTGACGAAAATATTTAGAGCGATTCAAAGTAAGGAGTTTAGTGGTTATCGCAAGCTCCTTAACTTAAGTTTGTCATTGTCTGGTTTTCTTTCAATAAGCCCACAGGCGTCACTCAATTGATGATGACAATAAGCTTACAAAATTACGTGGTGGGCAAGAGGCGTTCTCAACTAAACTTGCCAAGCTGCCTAGACAGTTATCCGACTACGTGGTAATGTTAGTTAAGATTCGCGATCGTCGAGTCAAATTTTCTCAAGGTTCAAAACCAATCAAACCCTCGTTACTGCTTATGTTCAGTCAGGCGTTTTGTGATTGTTGTTATCGTGCAATAACTTTCAAAATAAGCAATGATGTACAAACAGTTGATGGCCAGATAAGGTTGAGGACTAAACCTGCGTCCCCGATTTTATAATAATCGATCAGTCGATTATCCTTGATAATGCTAAGCATATTTACGATAGCCGGCACATATTAAGGCTTAGGTTGAGATCACACAGTTTGAGATCACAAATTCCAACTATTAAAACTTTTTAGGGCTCATCTCGGAGTCGTATTCAATACGTAGGCTTTCGGAACACAGTAACCATCTGCGGCGCAGCCTTACAAACATATAATAAAATCATGCCAACATCGTTAACCGACCTCAAAAAGAAGTCCGCAACCGAGCTTACACAGATCGGGCGCTCAATGGATTTAGACGGCTTAGGCCGTATGCGTAAGCAGGATCAGATTTTTACAATCCTAAAATCAATGGCCAAGAAAGGCGAAGATATCGAAGGCGAGGGCGTAGTCGAAATTCTGCAAGACGGATTTGGCTTTTTACGTTCAGCAGACAGTTCATATCTTGCTGGGCCCGATGATATTTACGTTAGCCCGAGCCAGATTCGTCGTTTCAATCTGCGCACTGGTGATACAGTAGCTGGTCTAATTCGGCCTCCTAAAGACTCAGAGCGGTATTTTGCTCTTCTGAAAGTGTCTACCATTAATGGGTCTACTCCAGAAGAAGCACGCAATAAAATTTTATTTGAAAACTTAACGCCGTTGCACCCGAACAAGTCGCTCAAACTCGAGCAAGAAAACGGCACATCAGAAGACTTAACTGGCCGAGTTATTGACTTGATTGCGCCATTAGGTAAAGGGCAACGTGGTTTGATTGTATCGTCGCCCAAAAGTGGTAAAACGGTGATGTTGCAACAGATTGCGCAAGCCATTACCACCAACAACCCAGACGTTGAGTTGATGGTACTATTGATTGATGAACGCCCTGAAGAAGTGACAGAAATGCAGCGTTCGGTGCGTGGCGAAGTGATCTCTTCTACTTTTGATGAACCGGCTGCGCGTCACGTGCAAGTGGCGGAAATGGTAATAGAGAAAGCCAAACGTTTAGTTGAACATAAGAAAGACGTAGTAATTTTACTTGATTCGATCACTCGTTTAGCCCGTGCATACAATACCGTTGCACCGGCCTCTGGTAAGGTGTTAACAGGAGGGGTTGATGCAAATGCATTGCAACGCCCAAAACGTTTTTTTGGCGCAGCGCGTAATATAGAAGAAGGCGGCAGCTTAACTATTTTGGCCACAGCATTGATCGAAACTGGATCGAAAATGGACGAAGTGATTTACGAAGAATTCAAAGGCACGGGTAATATGGAAGTGCATCTTGAGCGTAAGATTGCTGAGAAGCGAGTGTACCCTGCGATCATTGTTAATAAATCATCGACTCGCCGTGAAGAGTTGCTTATTGAACCGGAAGAATTACAAAAAGTTTGGATTTTACGCAAATTGTTGCATCCGATGAGCGAAGTGGAAGCCATTGAGTTTTTGTTGGATAAACTTAAAGCCACTAAAGCCAATTCTGAATTTTTTGGTTCCATGAAACGCTGACAATCACTGCAGCAAGGTTGGCTCAAAATACTGAGCGGACCAGTTGTTTAAAATTAAAAAGCCGTATGCTAATAGCCATGCGGCTTTTTTATAGGTCGGTGCTTTTTCTCAGTATGTTCAACGCTGAATAGTTGTGTCCATGTAGAGCGTCTTCTAAGTCATTATCGTGTACGGATACGGATACGGATACGGATACGGATACGGATAAGCTAAGCGATGTAGGGAACGAAGTAGCTCAACTAACGCGTTTGAGTTCATGGTTATATATCGTTAATAATAATAAAATTGTAATTATTAATAGTTAAAAAGTATTAACCCATCTGAATTTTTTACGAAATCATCGTAATTGAGTGGAAAAATAAAAAAACTGTAATCAAAACGGTTGCTCTTTGTTCTTCTTCTACAGTTAAACAAAACCCATGCTGAATTTGAAGTCGTGGGTAATAGCCCAACCAGTGGAGAACATCATGAACCAACCTATACTGAAGGCGCGAGTGGCGCTTGTCGTGGCCTCTTTGCTTTTCACCTTCCTGCCATGGCAGTCTCACGCTGGTGCGTGGGTTGCCGAGAAAGGTGGCTCCTATAATAAGATAGGCATCAGTGATTACAGTGCCACTGATTTTTTTGGCGGCAACCCTGATCTGGGCGAGTTTGAGGGAAGCAGTGTGTCTTATTATGGTGAGTGGGGCTTAGGTAATAATTGGGGACTGTTTACCTCGGTGCTATATCAAGATATTACCCAAACGGATGCCGCTGGCGTTGCCATTCAAAATGACGGTTTAGGCGATATTGATATTGGCGTTAAGTATCAGTGGCAAGCTGAACCATTCGTGCTTTCAACCCAACTTTTAGCAAAGCTGCCTTACTTGTACGACGAAGACGATACTTTGCCACTAGGCAATGGCCAAGAAGACATTGAGGCCAAAGTTTTGGTTGGAAAAAGTTTGGGTTCATTGGGCTACGTGGGTTTTGAACTCGGCTATCGTTTTCGTACTGATGAACCATCAGATGAGATTCGTTATTTGATTGAATACGGTGTTTCACTGAGTGATAATTTTTACTTACGTGCAAAGCTGGATGGCATTGAAAGTGCCAATAATGCCGATGTCCAATTTATTAACGGCGGTAATTTATCGCGCACCCCTGAGTTTGATATTGGCAAGCTTGAGTTAACAGCCGGATGGAGCTTTGGTCAACCCAGTGAAGGTAGTCATTGGGGTGCTGAACTCACTTATACCGATGACTTATATGGTGATAACACGTTGCAAGGTGATGGGGTTCAAGTTGCGTTAACACGCACATTCTAACGTGTCGAACGAATCAATTAATGGTAAATAAGGCTGATGGAAATAATACTGAGCTGGTTGGTTCTGGGATTGCACTATGGTTTATTACTGATTTTGTGTTTATTCGGGGCACACCGTTTGTCGTTGGTGTTTCGTGCGCATTACTATCGATCTAAGAAATCCAGTCAAGTACCTCAAATAGAACAACGTTTCAGTCAATTACCAAAGGTGACGGTTCAGATACCCGTGTTTAATGAACGCAATGTTGCGTTGCGAATTATTGAGCAAGCTATAAAACTGGACTACCCTGCTGACTTATTGCAAATTCAAGTTGTTGACGATTCTACTGACGAAACCGTTGATGTGATTAGGGCGTATGTCATTGAATTACGAGAGAACGGCGTCAACATCGATCATGTCCATCGTGCTAATCGCCAAGGATTTAAAGCCGGTGCTTTACGAGACGCCATGGATACAGCCAGTGGTGAATTTATTGCTATATTTGATGCAGACTTCATGCCGAATACTGATTTTTTACGGCAGACAGTGCATCACTTCACAGACCCGAATGTTGCGATGGTGCAGGGGCGTTGGGGGCACTTAAACATTAACAGTAATCGTTTAACAAAATGCCAGGCCGTGATGTTGGACTCGCATTTTGCGTTAGAGCAACAGATGCGTTATTACGGCAATATGTTGTTTAACTTCAATGGTACGGCAGGTATCTGGCGTACCAGCGCAATCATTGATGCCGGACATTGGGCGGCTGATACTCTTACTGAAGATCTTGATCTTAGTTATCGCGCTCAAATCAAAGGCTGGAAGCTTATTTACCGTAACGATATTATTTGCCCAGCAGAATTACCGTCTGATATGCGGGCATTTAAAAGTCAACAACACCGTTGGGCTAAGGGCGGTGTTCAAGTTATGAAGAAGTTGATAGGGACCATATGGCGAACTGATTTTAAGTTGAGCAAAAAATTAGAAGCGACCTTTCATCTATCGAACAACTTTGCTTATTTTGTGATGTTAATTGACACTTTGTTTTTACTGATTCCCAGCTTAATAGCCCGTGAGTATCTGCAAATGCCATTTGTGTTTTGGTTAGACATTCCTTTATTGATGCTGGCTTCGGGTAGTCATTTGGTTTATTTGTATTACGGCCAAGTTGCGCTGGACCATTCCCGTATTAAGGCGTTAATCAATCTGCCATTTTTATTGCTACTTGGAATTTTTTTAGCGTTTAATAATGCCAGAGCAGCACTCGAAGCACTGGCTAATCAAGAGAGCGAGTTTGTTCGTACGCCAAAAAGCGGTGAAACAGCGACTGCGGCGGACACCGCAGGTTTAACAAAGAAGTACAAAACTCATTTGCCTGCCAGTGAGGGTGTGGAGTTGGCGGCAGGGTTAGCGTTTACTTACGGGGCTATATGGTCGATTCAAAATGAAAGCTGGTTAATGCTGCCATTCTTTATTATGTTGGCTGTTGGCTTTTCTCTATCGGCGTTCACGAGCCTACGTTCACGAGCCAGGCCTTGATTGCTTTTTGTGATTACCTTAATGCAGACCTTTGTATGGGCTGCGTTGTTTAAATGATAAGTTTCGTTTTCCTATGAGTGTTATGGGTGTGGAAACACGGCCAATGCATTTAACAAATGGATTGCTGTTGCTGTTTTTCGCAGTGATAGCCTACAGCTTATTTTTATCTTACCAGTTGCAATCAAGTGCGTTGAATATCATGGGCAACCATATTGGCACTCAAGTGGTTGTGCAGTACCTTCTTGCTTATGCGTTGATGTTTGGGGTTTGGTGTAAAATGCCGGTTACACTGAACACTAAATTAATTCGCAGGTTGTTATTTTGTGGTGTCGCCGCACGGCTGGTTCTGATTGTGATCGACCCTTACACATCCAATGATGTGAGTCGTTATTTGTTTGATGGGCGCATATTGTTAGAAGGCCTAGACCCATACAGCATTGCCCATGATGCCCCAGAGCTTGCTGATCTGCGGGCACAATGGCTGCCCCCCTCCGAACACGCCAAGTACGTAACCTTGTATCCGCCATTGGCGCTGTTGCTTTATTCCATTGCCTCATTTTTTGGTTCGTTGCACGCCATTGTGGTGTGGAAAACGTTGACTGCTTTGGCCAGCTTGTCATTATTGGCTGTGGGTTACAAAGTGCTGCAACGAGCGGGTTTGTTACGGCACCTGCCGTTAATCGCCCTAAGCCCGTTGTTGATTTTTGAAGCCGGCGAGGCCGCTCATATTGACGTCTTTTCAGCGCTTTCGGTAGCTGCCGCTGTCTGGGCTTGGCAATATAAAAAGTGGCTGTTGGCGGGCGTGGTTATTGGACTTGGGGCTTCTGTAAAAATTCTACCTTTATTTTTGTTATTGCCCTTAGCGCTATTCGTGAAAACATGGCGTGCGCGTGCATGGCTGGCATTGGGGTGCTTTATAACCTTATTGGTTGTGTATGGTACGGCGTTAGCAAGTGGTTTGCGGCCAGTGGGGTCGATTTCGGTGTTTTTTTCTAAGTGGCGTGCTAACTCACCCCTTTTTCATTGGTTGGAGCCTTGCCTAGGGCAAAGCATGGTGATCTTAGTGGCGGTATTGTTTGGCTTGCTTATGTCGTCTTTATTGGTGTGGGGTTGGGCTTCTAGAGATAAATCGTCTGGTTATGCACTTGCTTTGGCTCAAGCGCTATTTGTGTTGCCACTCATATTGTCACCGGTGATCTTTCCTTGGTATCTCATGCCATTGGTGATTTTCTTTGCTTTACAGCCTACTCTGGTTATCGCAGGCTGGATGGTTGTATTGCCGATTAGCTACGAGGTTTTAAACCAGTTCTTATGTTGCGGCGTATGGGCGCCAGCAGGGTGGGTAACCAATCTTATCGGTTTGGTGTTAATCGCCGCGTCGGTATCCACTTTTCTAATAAAGAAAAAAGTCATGCTTGATGAATACTCAGCTATCATCAAGCATGAATGAGGTTGCGTTTGAACTCAGGTTATTGAGGGGCGTTAGCTTTCGTTTTGACCGCGGCTGAAATAGCGGGAATGATCAATAGTAGAAAATCGTCGTCTTGAGGGTCAGTAATGGTCAGTGTCGCTGAACTCGGCCCGGTAATAGTGGCTGACCCGGTTGGGTTTGATAGAATAATACGTACCGTTTCGTCGGGCCGCTCTGAGAGACCATCATCAACGATTGGTGCTGTAACGGTTCGTATGTCAAATTCACCGTCAGCCCAACTCACAATTTCGTTAACCGGGGTGTAATCAGATCCCGCTAACGCCGTTATATCAGCAGACGTGACCGTGACTGAAATTGCACCGTCAAAACCACCAGAGCGTGATATTGCGATGTCAGCCTGCCTTCTATCTTCGACGACGTTATAATTATTAGCCGTGAACGCAACTTGCCCTGGGCCTTCGAAAATTCTCCAGCCTATATCTTTCAGTAACTGGACTGTCGACCTGTCGTCGGAAGTTGGGGTAGCGCTTGGTTCCATTAATTCATCCGGAGAGAGGGAAGTGTCCCAATGCGAAACGGATGAGCCTTGTTGAAATGAGCGTGGTGCAAACATTCGAATGCTCCCATTTGTGCGGCTTGCTGATGCATTTAAGTGCGAACTGTTGTTGTTTGCGTTGTTGCCGCTCCATGTAAGGTTGGGGCCATTAGTTGCTGACTCAGCGCGTTGTGCATTGTTCATTAGTGGCCACGATTGCCCAATGTCTTGATCAAATAAATTGTTTGTGAAAGCATCATTTAGATTGCTAAGAAGGGCGCCGTTATCGCTAACAAGGCTGAGAAAGCCTAAGCCGTGTCCTATTCATGTAAAACGGTATCGTACAAACTGATGGTGCCAAAAGGGGCTGGAGCATCGATTCCTAGCCACCAATTAGTTCCGTTTAGGCAATTATTGTTGTTGTCAATAGCGCTGTTAAAGCTGGCGCTGATGTCGTCGCTGCTTGGTTCTAAGTCTACCCCGGCTAAGCTGTTTGCTAGTGCTTCTACGTACCAAGTATTGTCTAAAGGCGCATTAGCAAAATTTCTAAACACCGAGTTTGGGCCCGCGGAACCCAGCGTGGCGCTGTTTGGTCCGCAGAACAATGGGTCGAAGTTAATGCCAACGCGAATGGTAACCGGACTGTCGATTTTAGATTCCCAGTAATCAGCCGCGGCTTGAAATACGTTTAGGCGCTGTTGTCCTAGTGTGGCGCCACTGTTTCCAGTTTGATTGGCGAAGAGGGGTTGATTGCTATTGAACCCTTCATTCGCCCCATCGTTATTAATTAGCATGATATTGGTTGAATGAGCCGAGAATGCGCTTAAGGAAACGACGACCGCTGTCAGTAGGCTGAATAACCTAGCGTATAAAAAGGGCGTTGGTTTTTGCATGGTTATTTCTCCTCGCACGCCTTTTGTATTTCAACCCGGTTCTCCGAATGTTCAGCGGTAATTGTTCCGTTGCAATTAATGGTAGCCACCACACTTGTGTGGAAACGTCCTTCTAATTTTGCGCCCACTGTGCCGTCAGAATACGTTGTGTATTTAATGGGTGCGGCGGCCTTCTGAACTGTTTTCTGCGTGCCAGCCGGTGTAGTACTCTGTGAAGTTAATTCACCCGTTTTGGGGTCTATATAAGCTGTTCGTCCAGCCAATGGCTGGGCTGTTGAAGAGGTCTGTTGGTGTTGTGTTATCGGTTGGCTGCTGAGTTGGTTTTGTTATCGTCTCTTCTGAACTTAAAGACACCGATGCAGCGAATGTTGAACCCCAAAAAAGTACTAAACCCATATTTTTTATCATTATTTGAAGCCTCTTTATCGTTATTTGGCGCAAAAGTTATTTTAGAATCGGCTTTGACCTTCTTCAACTTCGATTTTAATCTGTGGCTATTTTTTACCAGCGCACAACATCAAAGTTAATGTCTATGCAAACCCTTAACGTGTACGCTTAATTCGAATTTTGCTTTTCTTTGATTCGATAGACATTACATAACCGATGCCATCTTTTTGAACCGTGACATTAAACTGACAGTTTTTGAAAAAGCGTTGACGTCGATCAGTTTGCTTCCACACTTGACCATTTTCGAAGATGAAAAACCAGCGTTTATCGCTGGCACGTTTACAGGAGACCACTTGACCGGTGTTAATCGGCGATTCTCGATGAGTGCTATCGAACTTGCTGCCACCTAATGTTGATGGTAGTGCTTTGTTTGATGAAACCTTCGGCTCATTATCGTTATTCTTATCTATGCTGGACGCTCGACCATGGTCCAATTTTTCCGCAATTAAATCATAGCAGAGGTAACGTTTGTCAGGGCTTTTGATAGCCGCACAATGTCGAATCTTTTGTGCCAATTTAGATTCGTTTTGTTCAGCGAGTGTGACTGAGTTGGGCAAAAAAAGAACGAATAAAATCAGTGTTGCAATGTATGAGGTCGACGCTTTTTTCATGATTGTGTGACGAGTGATTGTTTTTATGTGACGCTAAATAAATGGTTCTGATTCAAGCCTCAGCTAATTTCAGAAAAGGTTTAAATGCCGATAATGCTAGGCGCCGACAAGTAATAATAAGCGTTGGTAAGCAATAAGGTAAGCGCCGATTAACAAAAATAAGTATTCTCATACTGGCTTAGATTAAGTATTGTTCAAAAAAGTGCCATAATTTTGAATCCGAACAACTGAATTTTGCATTTAAATCAAAATTCAAACAAAAATTGTTTCATTCAGATGTGCCGTTCGATAAATCTTATTCTGAACTTTCGCCCGCACTTAAACAGCGTGTAAAGAATGCATACGGTGACCTAAAAGAGAGTGAGTACCCTCCTTTTCCCAGTGAAGGAACGCAAGTAATTTATCGTCCGCTGTACAAAGCGAATCTCGATTTACGTAAAGAAGGCGATGTGCTTGCCATAGCAATGATTGATGAGAGCGGTGGCGTTGAGAGTGTCACGGTTTATAAAGCGCCCTCTAAAAACATAGCAACTATGTTGAATTACATTATTTCTAACACAAAATTCGACCCAGCAACTTGTGATGGCAAGCCTTGTAAGATGGAATATCTGTTCGAGAATAAAATTGAAACAAAGCCTAATTGGGCACGATAAATGAAGCGTTCAGTAAATCAGTGGCCTCGAATATTGATGGCGAAGTTCTGAGCGTAATGTACATCACATAAGACTCACGTCATATCTTTCAGATTTAGTGGGCAGGTGTGATGGATGGCATTACGCCTGTCGCCTCATTATGTCTGTTCTTTATTGGTGCGAGCCAAAGTAAAACAGGAATTACTGTTGGCTCGCCATGCCTGTCTTTTCATTCTTTTTTATCGCGCTGGCGCTTTTAAAATCAAGCCAGATAGCGCTTATTGTTGAATAAAAATTTAAGTGTTGTCGATTGCTTAGGAAAGGCAAAGTGACATGGCATTAAATGACGCTGGCCTGCTAATGGACCGCGTTGCTTAACCCCTCTTTTATTGAATTTTTTAGCGAAACTCACGTAGAATGCGGAACTTTATTTACGCTATTTTGATGCGCCGGGTTTGGGTGATACATTGGTTTGGTTATGACGCGAAGAAGATTCTCAGCCTTGCAAGATCGTTGCCGTTTGGTGCGCTTACTCATTGAACTGTCTGCGAGGAAATTAAGCGTGACTGAGTACAACTTGGCTGAGAAATTAGGGCACATGGTTGGGGTCTCTGGTTCCATGACCCTGGCCCGTGGAATAAAAACCATGCCAGTGGAGGCCAGCCAGTCTCAAAGATTGAGTTGCGATGAAGTGCAGCAATATGTTTTAGATAAACGGGCTCGGGCCATTCGTTCCATTCAAGACAGTTTTTCTTTGAACCAAGGAGATGCACCAACCCGCATTCCCAGCGTGGCAGCAGGGGTTCGCCCCGAAGCGCTAAAAACCTTTGAGCCTTATCAACGTTTTTACATTACCCATCAAATGGAACTGGCTGTTGTTGTGAAAGAGTTGCGAGTGAGTGTCCGTAGCTGGGTGTCGGCGGCTTCGGCAGGGCTGCATCAACTGGCTGTTCTTGACCAAACACTTGAAGAAAGCCTTGATGGCTCTAATCGCAAGTTATTCAATGTGATTCCCAAGTTGTTGGGTCATCGTTTTAAAGATTTGGCCAACCGCAGTGAGTTACTCAGCCACAACAACACTGAGAGTGACGAACCTGCATGGATTTTGTTATTTCACGCGGACATGCGAGAGATGTTACTTGCCGAATTAGATGTGCGCTTACAGCCTGTGTTTGGCTTGTATGAGGCGCTTAATGAACACAATTGTTGATTTTTATGACTAGATATTTATTTGGCGCGGCTTTTTTGGTTGGCGCATTAGCGATCGTTTGGATCGGGCACGTCTTTTTAGGGAGCGATTTACTGGGCTTGGGTGTCACAATTCTTATTGGCGTGGTTTACGTTATAGGCTCGTGGGAGCTTTGCTTGTTTCGCCGAGCATCAAACACCTTGCTTGCAGCGTTGGGCCAAGTTCACGGCCCAATCGACGACTTGCCAGCCTGGTTGCAAGGCGTTTCGCCAAGTTTGAGAAATGCAGTCCGCAACAGAATCCATGGAGAACGAGTGGGCTTGCCGGCGCCCGTGCTTACGCCTTATTTAGTGGGGCTGCTAGTGATGCTAGGTTTGCTAGGCACATTTGTTGGCATGGTCGACACGCTTAAAGGAGCGGTAGTAGCGCTGGAAGGCACAAGTGAGCTGGAGGCAATTCGTGCAGGCTTGGCCGCCCCGATTGAAGGCTTGGGCTTAGCCTTTGGTACATCGGTAGCCGGTGTGGCAGCTTCCGCGATGTTGGGGCTTTTATCCACCTTAAGCCGGCGTGAGCGATTGCAAGCCAGTCATGAGCTGGATTCTAAATTGCTTGATGACTTTAGTCATTACTCTTTGGGGCATCAGCAAAAAATGGCCTTCCAAGCGGTGCAAAATCAGGCCGAAGTTTTACCTGAGGTTGTGCAAAAGTTAACCGAGTTAGCCAAAAATTTAGAAAAAATGAGTGATAAGGTCAGTGAGAACTTATTGACTAATCAACAACAAACTCAGTCACAGTTGGTCGAGTTACATAAGGATTTTCAGACATCGATGGGGCAATCATTAAGAGCCTCATTGGAGGAAAACGAAAAAGCAATGGTTAACAACCTGCGGCCCATCACTGAGCAAACCATGGCGAGCGTTGCCAGTTCAGTAGACGAAATTCAACAAACCATTGTGGCCGCAAATCAGCAGCACATGACCGAGTTAAGTGAGGTAACCAAGAGTATGGGGTCAGAAGTAAGTCAGGCATTTAGTCGTAGCATTAATCAGCAAGATTCGCTGACTGGCGAACTGATGAAAACCGTGACTGATTCTATGTCTTGCGTTGGTGATGACTTGCGAAAAAGCACCGCCACCCTCTTGCAAGGCTTCGAGGAAAAAAGCCATCAGTGGTTAGAGCAGCAGCGACATCAGAGTGAGAAAATGGCGTCTGACACGGTTCAGCAGATGCGTACATTGGAAGAAACACTTTCTAATAATTTAACCACGTTGGGTCAGTCTCTTGAAGCGCCGATGACGCGTTTAATGGAAACGGCATCACAAACCCCTAAAGCGGCCGCAGACGTGATGGAAAAACTGCGCGCTGAATTGAGCAATAACTTCGAGCGTGATAACGAATTATTAGACGAAAGAACTCGATTAATGAAGCAATTCGAAACATTGTCCACGACCCTTGAAAACAGTTCAAAAGGTCAGAGAGAGGCCATTGATGCTTTAGTTAAGCACTCAACAGAGGCCTTGAATAAAGTGGGCGTTCAGTTTGGTGAGCAAGTTGCCGAGGAGTCCTCGAAGCTCATTGGTGCGGCTGAGCAACTTTCCAGCAGTAGTGTCGATATTGCCAGCATGAGTGAATCCTTTAGTGCGGCAGTCTCCCTTTTTAAAGACTCGAATACTCAATTAATTGAAAATCTAACGCGCATCGAAGCTTCACTTGAGCAGTCTAATAGCCGCAGCGATGAACAGTTGGCGTATTATGTGGCTCAAGCACGTGAAATTATCGACCATAATTTGCTTTCACATCAACAAATCATCGCAGCGCTGAATACCAAAAAGCCAGAACAGTTGGCCGTGAAAGAGGCGGGCTTGTGAATGAGTTAGACGAAGGCGTTACTAACGCCCCGCCGATATGGGCCATATTCGGCGACTTGATGTCGGGTTTGGTCGGCGTGTTTGTCTTATTGTTAATCTGGGCCTTAGGTTTTCAACTTGAATTGGCCCAGTCTTTGAAAACTGAGACCGCAAAACGCCAAGCTGAAGAGCAACGCCGCATGGCGTTAGAGCAAGCTTTGGCTGATCCGTTACAGAACGGTCGCGTCACCTTGGAAAACGGGCGCATTGGAATACGCGGCAATGTGTTATTTTCGGTTAACTCTGACCAATTACAGCCACAGGGGCGAGCGTTATTACGAAGTTTAGTTGCACCCTTGAAGGTGTTTCTGGATGACCGAGATCAGATGTTGATGATCAGTGGTTTCACCGATGATAAACCCATTAGAGGTGCCCATAGAAATTTCCAAGACAATTGGGAGCTTTCAGCACAGCGTGCGTTGACTGTAACTCGAGTACTAATTCAAGAAGGTATGCCTAATTCATTGGTTTTTGCCGCGGCTTTTGGTGAGCAAAGCCCCATCGCTTCTAATGAAACTGAACAAGGTAGGGCGCAAAACCGTCGAGTGGAGATGGCACCCGTTCCGAGAAAATCCGAGTCGCAAGGCTCTGGGTCACGCATTGAATCTACAAAGCGTGAATCGGATGGGTTTATACCGCTAAACGAGCAAGTTGAGTGACGTAAGTTGTGAGCGAGCTTGATATAGGTAAATTAGAGGCTGAATTTGAAAGTTTAACGTCTCTAAAGACTGAGAATTTTGATCCGGCGGGCTATGCCTATATTCAAGGCTTGTACTCAAGGCTTCGTTTGGTTGAAAATCGCGACAATAGAGACTTACACGACAGAGTTTCAACGGCTTTTTTAGAATATCGTGAGCGATACCGACTTCAAAAAAAAGCTGCAAGCGAACAAATGAGCGCTATTCTGGCCGATTTCCCAGAATCCGGACGTGAAGCCGAGTTACTGTTTTCAGCCAATGAGTTTAAGTGTTTAGAACGCCTGTTGGTTCAACTTGAGCGGGCGCAACACCGTGCCAACCGGCTTGAAGGACTCCGAAGTTTGATAGGCGCTATTGACGAGCATATTGATCATGATGCAGAGCCGTTAACCGAGAAAACGTCGTTTGAAGAGCGGCTTGATCAGCAAGAGCAAAGCATACTCAATATTGCGTCGAGTGCTTCGTGTGTGATTAAAGGCGGTGATGCAAAACAGTTAGAACTTCAGTCAATGCGCCTTTTTCGTGAATCCACCAAGCACGCTCACATCGATTCATTATTAGAACAGGCGATTAGCGAATACCCCGCCAACCCTGGCCCTCACAACCCACACATGCTCAGTGTTAAAGCCCTTGCTCGCATGCAAGACCTGTCGCCGGCCTACCTACGCCGCCTTGGGGGGTATTTAGAAACCTTAATATGGTTAGAAAAAAATTCGCCCAAGTTGGTTAAGGCTCATTAACACGCATTTACCACACAACTGAACGAATTGCCGGCCCTTGCTGCTATTTCCGCAACCCCGATCAATTCAGGGCGAACTAGGCTGGTTCAATAATCGAAGGCTACTCAGACCCATTGGTGATATTCCACCAGCAGAGTACGAACAAATGTTTTACCATAGCCCTGAGTCAAGCAAAGCCGCATGACTCAGATAAAAATGTCTCCGAGGCGAACCAAACTCAAGAAACGTATAAAACTACCTATGATAAAAAAGTTGATTCTATCATTATCCCTACTCATATCCACTTCATTAGTTTTTGCTAATACATCTTTTTACATTCAAGCCCATCAAGATGACTGGCAACTTTTTATGGGTTCGTCTGCCATGAAAGATATTAAATCTGGAAATAAAGTTGTTTTCATCTATACCACAGCTGGGAATGCAGCAAAGCCTAACCCACAGGATTTTTGGGTTGCTAGAGAACTTGCGGCATTGGAATCTACTAAGTTTGCTACAGAAAATGATAACGTAAACTGCAGTATAAGCATTGTAAATGGACATAATATTAAACGTTGCGAAACAGGTAACGCTATTTCTTATTTTATGCGTATTATCAGTGGCGATATCAGCTCTTTAAGGGTTGGAGAATCAATCGGGTCGACTATTGATTCATCTACTTCGTATGCCTCATGGAATGATTTCCATTCAACGTTGAAACAAATTATTTTGGATGAAAAAACATCAGGGAGTGTTTGGATAAATGCTCCAGAGTTTTGTACTTGTTTACTATCTGGAAGTAACCCAGATCATTTAGACACAGCAAGAGCAGTGTATTTTGCAACAACAGGAGAGGGTTGGGGAAGAGTATGGTATTTGGATTACATTATTCGAACAAAAGATATCAATACGAGCCAGGAAGACTATATGAATAAAGTTAGTACCTTTATGATTTATGATCGCACTATGCAAGAAAATTACATAGTAAATGGTCGTGGTGAATCAACCTATTGCGAAAGTGACAGTAGTGCGAGCCTTTATTCTCAGTGGCTTCTTCGTGAATATAGAAGATCAGATAATGGGATTAATGCCGTTGGCTGTTCACCATGTCCTTCCACAAATTAAAAACAAATTTATTTAGTGAGACCTCAGTATAACTCAAAACTGAAAATAAGAAGCTGGGGCCGTACCCATCTCATCAGCAGTGAAAACTATGCAACATTTCCGCGTGCCTACTGTATCGATCAAGAAAGGAAATGCATTGCTTGTGACCGTTGGTTTTTGTTCTTCGGGGAAGAACAAAAATATTAGTTCGAAGAATTAATATTTTATATTGATGCAGATTGTGTTAAGTGTATGGAGTGCAGAAAATCTGATCAAGTAATAAAGCAAAAGGTATTACGGTATCAAGAGTTCTTAAGCAAAAGTGACAGAACTCAACAGGAAACAAATAGGCTAAAAGAATTGGCTCAAGAGTTAATGGAATTGGGTTATATGAAAAATGATCATAAAGTTCGTCAAACCAGTTAAGAAGCACCAGTACAAACGCTCACTACGTTCGATGGACGCGCAACAAGTTGCGCGCCTTTGTGGCGGGCGTTATAGGCATTAGAGCGTGCGCTATTTTCAAACATGGTTCATTTGCTGGTGTTAAGCTTCTAAATAGAAGGTCGCGGATTTTGCTCGGACGCTATAGTCAGGTTTTAAAACGCTGACTATAGCTTGACTCAATGTCTGTTTAAGACTTCAAGACATATAATCGCATGTCCCTTATTTAGAATGCTTTACTCATTGAAAGGACGAGTCGATCGTCAGCCGCATCAATATCATTTAGGTCAGTGCCATAATAAGTTAATGCAAAGTCAACCCCGGCCGCTGATGTAGTCAATGCTGCGGAGTAATCTATATAACTGTCTTCTCCTGCTGCAAAAAAGTCGTCTTCGTCGGCATCACTGTAACCGACGTGCAAATCAAGACCCAGGTTTTCAGCTAAACCAATCGAGTAATCAGCATTAAGCACATACGCGTTTGCATCAGAGCCGAAGTAATCTCCAGAATAAACCAAACCAAGGCTAAAATCACCGAAACTAACTCCAACGTTGAACTCTGTGTAGTTCAGAGCGTCCTCTTCACCGGCGTAGATGAAGCGAAACACAGAAAAATCCAGAGAAACGGATTCGTTTAACTCTATGCCGTAACCAACATACAAATCTAATTCTGCGGATGTATCATCACCAAAGTTTACGTTGGAAGCCCAAGTGCCAACGTATATGCCATTTTCAAAGCCATAATCGAATCCACCTGAAATTGCGGGCTCTTCATTGGTTTGCGTGAAGCCGCGGAAAACGTAGTCGGTGGATAGTGCAATATTAGCTTCAATATCTCCAGCATTTGCAAATGAGCTTGTCGCTAAAGTTGCTAGCGCAAGGCTACCTAATACAAATTTTTTAACTTTCATTGTGTCAATTACCTCTCGTAATTTTGTTGTTAAAAGACCGAGCTTTTGTTCAGATCTAAAACCAGTTACTCAAATTTTTACCTAAATCCGAAGATCCCTACCTTGTTAGTTTTATACTGATGTAGTGATGAAAACTTCTGATCACTAATGGGCCAAGCACAGATCGTGCCAAACTTTCCAAACTAAAAAACCCAATGTATTAAGATCATAAAAACTCAGAGAAGCCAGGCGGCATGCACAAATTAAGGACAAAGAAAAAAGATCATGCACCTTTTTGGCGCGAAGTTTGGGTAATAAAGCGCAGCAATTGCACTTCTTTGAGAATCACTGATCAAACCCAGGGCATCACTAGCAATGATTTTATTTGAATAAGAACGACACACTCAAGAATATCTATAAGGTTGGCATGAACTTTGCTTTATTTAAAACGATCGAGAAAATACACGGCTAGGTGCAACGATGCACCTTTTAATTAAACAGAAGTCTCGACAGACAATTTATCAATAGATCGCTAGGGTTCCGGCTGCCATGCAACGTTTATGGCAGTGACTGGTCCGAGAGCAATCGACCTTGAGCAAGCGGGAATGATGCAGCGATACGCACATTCAAGTAAGGCATAAAGCAAGGTTACACGGCGGGAAAAAAGCCCGGGAGAGACATCGCTTAATGCCTTGTGTTTTCTCGCCAGTGGTTTCTTTGTAAACCGAATGTAATCAACTTGGAGCTTGCTATGACTATTTTTAAAAAAATTCGCACACTGCTTTTTACCTCAATAATCGGAGTGGTGTTTTCTACTGCGTTACTGTCATCAACCGCAAACGCTGAGCCGCTTAAAATTGGCTACAGCGATTGGCCAGGTTGGGTTGCCTGGGAAGTTGCTCTTGAAAAAGAGTTTTTTAAAGAAGCTGGAGTGAGTGTCACTTTTGAATGGTTTGATTATGTTGCATCAATGGATGCGTTTGCCGCCGGCCAATTGGACGCAGTCCCCATGACAAATGGCGACACTCTGGTAACGGGCGCTACTGGCGCGAAAGGAGTGATGATTTTGCTCAACGACTATAGCAATGGTAATGACATTGTTGTTGGGGCACCTGGAATTGATTCAATAGCCGATTTGAAAGGCAAGAAAGTTGGCGTGGAAATTGGCTTTGTCAGCCATTTACTCTTACTGAATGCACTTGAAAAAGCGGGACTAACCGAAGATGACGTTGAACTGGTTAATGTACCCACCAATGAAACCCCACAAGTACTCGCGTCCGGTGATGTATCGGCGATTGTTGCATGGCAGCCAAATTCTGGGCAAGCGTTAACTCAAGTGGCTGGCTCTAAAGCTCTCTACACGTCTGCTGATGAACCCGGACTTATTTACGATGTCCTTGCGGTATCACCAAGCAGTTTGGCATCGCGTCCAGATGATTGGTCAAAGGTCATTGACGTTTGGTATAAAACTGTTGACTACATCTTGGATCCAAAAACACGCGAGGAGGCCATATCAATTATGGCGTCGCGTGTCGGTGTTACTGCCGAAGAATATAAACCGATTTTACAAGGCACCAAAATTTTAAGCCTTGCAGAAGCAAAAGCTTTTTTCAAAAAATCGGACGGTTTTAAGTCGCTGTATGGTTCCACAAAAATTGCAGATGAGTTTAATCTCAAATACGGTGTGTACAAAGAAAGTCAAGATATTGACAGTTATATTGACGGATCAATGACCTTAAGCAAGTAAGGAATCCCAAAAGAGGGGGAACGTTAGTTCTCCCTCTTTTGGCGGTTTTTATATCTCACTTCGCAAGCTGCCAAAAACGCTATTAGGATCTATGACTTTCTCTACTTCAAACTGGTTTGTACCACGCACGTCACTTAACACTGTTCGATCAAGGTGGCTAACGATACTGTCATTCCTAGTTCCAGTACTCATTTGGTGTATTGTCAGCTATACGCCGTTTATCTGGCATCCAAACATACAAATAACAGAACCTGGAAGCGTCAGCTACTTTAAAACCGGCATTCAGGTTAAACGCGACCGCTTTGATGCCGAAGTCGAAAAGGCACGCAAGGCGTCAGTTAAGATTCCACAAGGCGTTCGAGTCAACCCTGTTTACTTACCCGCCCCACACGAAGTAGCCATCGCTTTTTACACGTCATTTACCACTGAACCTAAAAGGCGAAGTGAGCAATGGCTACACGAAAGTTTATGGCATAGCATTACGGTCATCTTCTGGGGATTTTTTCTTTCATCGATAGTAGCAGTGCCATTAGGAATTCTGTGTGGTACATACGCTACTTTCTCTAAGTTTCATGAGCCGTTTATAGAGTTCTTTCGCTACCTGCCAGCTCCCGCTTTTGGTGCTCTTGCAGTGGCTATTTTGGGCATCCATGATGCACCTAAAATTGCCATCATTTTCATAGGCACGTTTTTTCAACAAGTTCTTATTGTTGCCAACACCACTCGAAAGCTTGACCTTTCGTTAATCGAGGCCTCATTGACATTGGGTGCAAAACGATTACAACTATTATTTAAAGTCGTGGTTCCAGGCATTCTTCCAGATTTATATCGTGACCTACGAATACTGCTGGGTTGGGCTTGGACTTATCTCATCGTTGCTGAGCTGATAGGCACGAGTTCGGGCATTACTTGGTTTATTACCCAACAGGCACGTTATAAAAATTTCGACAATGTGTTCGCGGCGATTTTAATGATAGGGATCATTGGCTTGTTCTCCGATATTGTGCTTTCTAAGCTCGGCAGAAAACTTTTCCCTTGGGATAAAACCACAACCAAAGGAGGCTAAAGCATGAACACCAAAAACCTAGAATTACCCAGCTATTTAGAAAAGGGTGAGTCCGTCACAAAAACGCTTGCCGCGATCAAAGAACGTGAGGTCGTGCTTGAAGTAAAGCAACTCAGCAAAACGTTCGACAGCACTAAAGGGCCAGTCACTGCTTTAAATGACGTGAGCTTTAAAACCCACCGAAGAGAATTCGTAACGGTCATTGGCCCGTCGGGTTGTGGCAAGTCAACATTGATCCGTATTTTGGCGGGGTTAGAGACACAGACACATGGCGAGGTTCTGCTCGATGGTAAAGCCGTATCTGGCCCTGGCCCTGATCGAGGAATGGTGTTTCAAGGCTATACTTTGTTTCCGTGGTTAACGGTCAAAAAAAACGTTATGTTTGGCCTTAGCTGCCAAGGAAAAACACGCGCCACGGCAGAATCCGAGGCGATGCAGTGGGTCGACTTGGTAGGCCTTGAGAAGTTTGCCAACGCCTACCCAGATCAGTTATCGGGGGGAATGAAGCAACGCGTTGCTATCGCACGCTCCTTGGCAGCGCAACCTCGAATTCTATTAATGGACGAGCCATTTGGTGCTCTTGATGCGCAAACCAGAGTACGGATGCAAGAATATCTAATGGAGATTTGGCGCAATATTGATATCACTATTTTGTTTATCACCCACGATTTGGATGAAGCAATCTTATTAGCCGATCGAATTCTTGTTCTAAAAGCTCACCCTGGTGAAATTCAGGAAGTCATTGAGGTTCCTGTGCCTCGACCAAGGTCGTCTGAGCAATTGCTATCGCCTGAATTTTTAGCCACACGTCAACGACTCGAAGAGCTCATTCATCCGCCACTAGACAACGATGACACCAAACCCAATATGTTTCGTATGGTCAATGTCGATGATGATGTTGAGCCCCTACTTTAGGAAAACCATGCTATTTAAAGAGATAGACTACTCATGATTGAAATCAATACTGATTCTAACGTAATGGTCAAAGATCAATTGGCGGCTGGCGCCCACTGGTCGATGATCGTACGACGTGGAGTGATGCTGCGATTGACTGACCCACAAGGCGGCGCCAATGTCAGCATGTTGATGTATAACGCCCACGAAAAACTGGAGCGATACAATGCACCTGACACGCTCAAAGCCCAACATACGTTTAAGCTCACACAGGGCCACTGCCTCTACTCTGACATGGGGCGTATTATATGTTCTATCACGGGTGACACGGTGGGTTGGCATGATACCGTGGGTGGTTTTCTCAGTGAGAAAAAATTGCAAAACCAATACCCTCATCAAAGTTACCAAGCGGCGCAAAACGATTGGAACATCAGTGCTGAGCATGCGTTTTCTGTGGAGCTTGCTAAGCATGGGTTAAGCCATCGCGACATCAGCGCCAACTTAAACCTGTTCAGCAAGGTCGTCATCGATTCCGACGGAAAAATGCAATACGTGGCGAACAATAGCCGTGCAGGTGACCACATTGACCTTCGTTTTGAAATGGACGCTTTGGTGATCTTAGCAACTTGCCCTCATCCGATGAATTCAGCCGGCAATTACCCTAAGCTCGGCATCGATATAGAACTGCATAAGGCACCCCCCCCCGCTGACGATGACCTGTGTCAAAACGCTTGCCCTGAGAACCAACGTGGCTTTCAAAATAACCACTTATACCATTTAACCGGAGGTTATTAACATGACTCATGTAACTCATAGTACTCTCGATGTATCAAACGCCATTGTTCGTGAAACAGTTCTTGCAGGAGACTACTGGATTCACACGCTTCGGCAAAATCAGACACTGCGGATATTGGATCTCGAAGGTAATCAGGCGGCAGATACCCTGTTTTTCAATCTTGCAAACACTGGTGAACGTTATTCAGCCACAGATACATTACGAGAACAAAGCAACGTTTATTTAAGCAGCGGTAGTACCTTGTTATCGAATCATCAAAACCCAATGTTGGATATCGTTGCTGACACTTGTGGTCGGCATGATACTTTAGGTGGCGCCTGCTCATCAGAATCAAACACCGTCCGTTACGCACTTGAAAAAAAATGCATGCATTCTTGCCGTGATAGTTGGATGCGAGCGATCACGGAGCAACCACATTTCAACTTATCCAAACGCGATATTAGTCACAATATCAATTTCTTTATGAATGTGCCGATTACGCCTGACGGCAAATTGAGCTTTGAAGACGGTATCTCTGGAGCAGGCAAATACGTCGAATTAAAAGCGCTCATGGACGTTATTGTGTTGGTTTCGAATTGCCCACAACTCAACAACCCCTGCAATGGTTATAACCCAACGCCAATCGAAATGCTCGTTTGGGACTCTTAAAGAGCATCATTGTTACAAGCAATTTAAATCAATTCGAAATCAAACTAATTAATTGATACGAAAAATAGTAATAGCGAGGCCGCATCAACGTGACTATCCAACGAGTTCTTATCGCCAACCGAGGCGCAATTGCGGTTCGTATCATACGTACACTTAAAAAGCTGGGGCTTGAGTCAATCACGGTTTACGCCGAAGCCGACCGTGAATCATTGCATGTGCATCAGGCTGACCACTCATTTTCATTGGGTAATGGTGGTGCCACTGATACGTATCTTAATCAAGAAAAAATCATTAAAATTGCCAAAGAAGCGGGTGCGCAAGCAATACACCCCGGTTATGGTTTTTTGAGTGAAAATACTGAGTTTGTGACCTTATGTGAAGCCAACAGCATTACCTTTCTTGGCCCTAGAGTTGAACATATGGCCGCCTTTGGTCTAAAGCACGAAGCTCGAAAACTGGCCGAGGCCAGCAAAGTACCACTGCTTCCTGGCAGTAATATTGTCAATGACACTGCCGAAGCAATCATAGCAGCCAATAATATTGGTTACCCAGTAATGCTAAAAAGTACTGCCGGCGGTGGCGGGATCGGAATGCAACTCTGCCGTACAGAGCAAGAGCTGGTTAACTCATGGAGCGGAGTGGCCAAGCTAAGTGCAAATAACTTCTCAAACGCTGACTTATTTATAGAAAAATTCGTTGAACGAGCACGACACATTGAAGTGCAAATTTTTGGTGACGGCACAGGAAATACCATCGCAATTGGCGAACGCGATTGTTCCGCACAAAGACGTAATCAAAAAGTGCTTGAAGAAACACCGGCACCAGATTTAAGTGATGATGTCCGCGCCAAGCTGCAAGAAGTGGCGATCGCGCTGACCGAATCAATTCAATATCAAAGCGCGGGAACCGTTGAATTTATTTTAGATGCCGATACCCAAGATTTCTACTTTCTCGAAGTCAATACGAGATTGCAAGTAGAACACGGCGTTACCGAACAAGTTTACGGTGTTGACATCGTGCAATGGATGATCGAACTGGCCAGTGGCACATTAGATGATTTAAGTTTATTGAAGCAGCGCTTACAACCTTGTGGACACTCAATCCAAGCCAGAGTCTACGCTGAAGATCCAAGTAGAGGTTTTAGGCCGTCGTCTGGCCTGTTGACTGAAGTTGCTTTGCCCAGTAATTTGCCTAATGTGCGAATTGATACGTGGGTCGAAGCAGGCATTGAAGTAACGCATTTTTTTGACCCTATGCTTGCCAAGATAATCTCTTACGCACCCAATAGACTTCAGGCTCTAAACACGCTTAGCGATGCCCTACAACGCAGTAAAATTTATGGTATCGAAACTAACCTCAATTATGTAACACAGCTGCTCGAGCATGCTCCACTTGCGCAAGGGAGGTGTTTAACTAATACGCTTGTAGATTTCAAACACCAAACGAAATCAATTGAAGTCCTTTCGCCCGGCACAATGACGACCATTCAGGATTACCCTGGCCGAATCGGTTATTGGGATATTGGTGTTCCACCATCAGGCCCTTTTGATGATCGAAGTTTCCGAATCGGCAATCGCTTACTCGGAAATACTGAAGGTGCAGCGGGTTTGGAAATTACGATGAACGGACCTCATCTAACTTTTACTTGTTCTAGTAAAATTGCGTTAACCGGGGCTGGAATAGATGCAACTCTCGACGGACACGCCATTGAAATGTGGTCAATTATTGAGGTTAAAGCCGGGCAAACCTTAAAAATTGGCAAAGTTCGATCTGGAGGTATGCGCAGTTACCTTCTCTTTGCTGGCGGTTTACAATGCCCAGATTACCTGGGTTCCAAATCAACCTTCACTCTCGGCCAATTTGGCGGGCATTGCGGTCGGGCATTGCGTACTGGCGATGTTCTGCATATCAGTAATAACACGCAGCAGAATTCCCCCTCAAGCGAAGCTAAAATCGACTGGCCATTGTTGGGCCAGGCTAGCGGTTCAATTTGGGAAATCCGTGTCATTGCAGGACCACAAACCGCACCTGATTACTTTACTAAAGACTATATTGATCAATTCTTTCAGGCCGATTGGGAAGTTCATTATAACTCTAGTCGCACTGGAGTGAGGCTCATGGGGCCTAAGCCTGAATGGGCCCGCAAGGATGGTGGTGAGGCTGGAATGCATCCTTCCAACATCCACGATAATGCTTACGCTATTGGGGCGATCGATTTCACGGGAGATATGCCCGTCATTCTGGGTCCAGACGGACCATCGTTGGGCGGGTTTGTCTGCCCAGCAACGGTGATCAGCGCCGATTTATGGAAAGTTGGCCAGCTGGCGGCCGGTGATTGTCTTAAGTTTGTTGCCGTTGAAGCTGACTTTGCGGTCGATGTTTTAGCCAAACAGCATAAAGAAATAGACGAATTATCGCCTTCAATAGAGACCGAAAATCAAACCATTCGGCCACAAGTAACGCCCAGAAATTACCAAGAAACCTCAATCAAGACATCCATTGTTGAAACACCATTAAAATTGAGTCAAAGCGGTGATGCTAATCTGCTAATCGAATACGGCGAGCCAGTATTGGACATTGAGCTTCGCTTTCAAGTGCATAGATTAATGCAAAAGCTTGAACACAAACAGCAGCAACAAGACTTAGGTTTATTGGAATTAACACCAGGCATTCGCAGTCTGCAAGTCCATTATGATTGCCTGCGATTAAGCTTCTCAGAGTTGGTTGATCATGTACTTGAAGCCGCCAATGAAGTGGCTCATGACACCACCCATAGCGTGCCATCAAGGGTGGTTCATTTGCCACTGTCATGGGACGACACACAATGTAGGATCGCGGTTGAAAAATATCATCAATCTGTCCGCCAAAATGCCCCATGGCACCCTTCTAATATTGAATTTATTCGCCGAATTAACGGTCTAGAGTCAATTGACGATGTGAAACGTATTGTGTTTGATGCAAACTATTTAGTCATGGGGCTGGGCGATGTGTACTTAGGCGCACCAGTGGCCACCCCCGTTGACCCACGTCATCGACTGGTAACAACAAAATACAATCCTGCACGCACATGGACTGCCGAAAATTCGGTCGGCATTGGGGGGTCGTACCTATGTATATACGGAATGGAAGGCCCAGGAGGTTATCAGTTCGTGGGTCGAACCTTACAAATGTGGAATCGCTACCGTAAAACTCCAGAGTTCTCACAACCATGGCTGTTACGGTTCTTTGATCAGATCAAGTTTCACCCTGTCTCTGAAGCGGAATTATTGGATATTCGTCGTGACTTTCCCCTAGGACATTACCCTCTAAAAATCGAGGAAACTGAGTTTAATTTAACTCAATATCGACAATCTCTGATTAACCAAGCAGCTCAAATATCGACGTTTACGAAACAACGTGAACAGGCTTTCGAGCAAGAACTCGCCGATTGGAAAGAAAGCGGTCAATTCCATTTCGAAGAAACTACCGTATCGGAAGAAACCGATTCCCAAACGATCCCAGAAGGTATGATCAGCGTCGATAGCCCTGTTACAGGAAACGTCTGGCAATTAAATAAACAGGTAGGCGACTCAGTCAGCGAAGGTGAGTCTCTACTTATACTCGAGTCAATGAAAATGGAGATCGACGTACTCGCGCCTTGCAATGGAGTGCTGCACAAACAACTTCGAGACGTAGGCTCACAAGCCACATCAGGCCTACCATTGGCCATCATTGACCCCAACTAACCGTAATACCACTTAATCACTATGCTTGATCACCCTATTTCACTCGACATTCCAAATTTGCTCCAAGCTTACCGTAATAATTCGCTATCGCCAGAAAAAGTCGTCGAACACATTATCCAGCGGCGTGAAAAATTCACAGACAGAAACATTTGGATAACGCCACTAAGCAAAGAGCAAATAATACCCTATATCGAGCGTCTCAACTCAAAGAACATCAATGACCTACCACTCTATGGCATTCCGTTCGCGATCAAAGACAATATAGATCTGGCGGGTGTTGCAACCACCGCCGCCTGTCCTGAGTTCAGCTACGTACCAAAGAAGCATGCTTATGTTGTACAGCAACTTATCGATGCAGGTGCGATTCCAGTCGGTAAAACTAATATGGATCAGTTTGCCACTGGACTGGTCGGCACTCGCTCACCAGAACCTTGGGGGCCTTGTGGCAATGCTTTCGATCCTAAAATGATTTCAGGTGGCTCAAGTTCTGGGTCCGCCGTCGCAGTTGCTCTAGGCTTATGCAGTTTTTCTCTTGGTACCGACACCGCCGGTTCAGGCCGCGTGCCGGCCATGTTAAATAATCTTTATGGTCATAAACCCAGTAGAGGCTTGCTCAGCATGAGCGGAGTAGTGCCGGCGTGTAGAACCTTAGATTGTCCAAGCATTTTGGCACTAAGTGCTTACGACGCCAATAGCATACTTAGTATTGTTAGCAACTTAGACCCTCAAGATGCCTATTCTCGGCAGTCGCCTTATGTAAATGGCCCCCGCTATTTCGGCACCTCCAATGATATGCCCATCATCGGCATACCAGACTCAAAAAATCTAGAGTTTTTCGGCGATCTAGAAGCCGCACAAAATTTTAATCACAGCGTAAAGCGCTGGAAGGAGTTAGGCGCAACCTTAAAAACGATTGATATTACCCCGTTACTGGATGCTGCAAAGCTACTGTATGCTGGCCCATGGGTCGCTGAGCGCTACGCTGCGGTCGAAGGTATAATCCAGAAAGACCCAATGGCAATGCATTCGGTAGTACGTGAAATCATCCTGCAAGCTGAGGGAAAAACAGCGGTCGAAGCATTCAACTACGAATACAAAATGCAATCGTATAGACGCTTAGCCGAGCAATTATTTCAAGAAGTTGATTGTCTTTTAACACCAACGGCACCAACGCATTACTCGATTCTGGCCGTGTTGGATAACCCGATCGAATTGAATTCAAATATGGGCTACTACACTAACTACATGAACTTATTAGATCTGTGCGGCATTGCTATACCGAGCGGCATGTTAACTAACGGCCTGCCGTTTGGTTTTACGCTTTGCGCCCCGGCAATGCAAGACCGTAAGTTACTTAGCTACGCGCATTACTGGCAAACGATATTGGCTGCGCCCAGTGGCACAGCAATAAAGCCGGTAAACTTGCCTAAGGTCAATAATGTCGATACAAAAGACACAATAGATGTTGCTGTTTGCGGTGCTCATTTGTCTGGCATGCCACTTAACTGGCAACTGACAGAACGCGGCGCTCAACGGCTGTGCAAAACAAAAACCAGTAAACAATACCGTCTATTCGCGCTTGCAGGAGGACCGCCAGAGCGTCCTGCATTAGTACGGGACAGTAAATGTGGCACCAATATAGAGATTGAAATTTGGTCAATACCCTCCTCTAATCTTGGGAGCTTTTTGAGTGGAATTCCAGCACCTTTAGGGCTGGGTAAAATTGAAACCATTGATGGTGAGTGGGTGGTGGGCTTTATATCAGAACCATGTGCCACAAAAGACGCCCAAGAAATTACTCACTTAGGCTCATGGCGCACTTACCTAGATGGCTAAATTTATACGTTAATACTGAAGTTGACTGATATCAAAAACGGAATAGACGTGAACGACTATTTGACTAACCCCTTCTTGTTTGAATTCATCCGTGTATCGGGTACCTTTACTCATGAGTGATAAGGCCTGAGTTTCCTCTTTATGGGTTACCTTTCATGGTTCAGTCATACTTTTTGCTATGAAAGTTATCGAGTAAATTCATCCCCTCTCTGTGAGCGCTTTCATAGAAGTAAGGTAAATTTGTATCGTCGGGACACGTAAAACCTAATGACATAAACATGAGTGCTGATACCGATGAGGTCTTTTTCATGTTTAGTTATTAGAGTAAACGGTTCCACTTCTTGTCGTATTAATAGTGTAAGAGGGCGTAATGGCGCTTGGGCTGTTTGATTTGTAAATTAGTGAAAAATTGCGATCTCGCAAATAAAACTAATCAATTAACGCACTCAATGAAAACACTGGTTTACTGTTGTCAAGCTGTTAAGCTGGGTAAGGATGCTAACATTCCACACAATTATGCTTCAATTTTGGAGGAGTCTCGTCAGCGTTACGCCAAAGCGGGCTTGACTGGCGTATTGACGTATAAGGGTGGGTATTTTATCCATTGCCTGGAAGGCTGTGAAAAAGAGCTTGATCGTGCAATGAAAAAGACTCTCAGAGATCCTAAGTTCAATCACTTTGAAGTGTTGATGAGTGAAAGAACGCCTTTTAGGGTATTTGATAAGTGGAGTATGGCTTCAACAAACGCGTTGCAGGCCGATGAACGTTTTAGTGCTTTTGTCGCGCACTACAAAACGGGATTTAAAGAGTTGTTTGAGTATCATAAAGAATTGTTGCCAACACTCAGCGTGTTGGATTTACTGCCCGCAGGGGCTGCAAAAACCGCACTCCAAGTCTAAAACCGATCAAATCAGACGAGTCACTACATCAACGTTTCTTTGTTTAGCTGTTCCAACTCGGCGCGAGCATGAACTGGTGTGTCTGCATTCACCACTCGTTTTGCCAGCCTTTTGAGCTTGTCGGTATCAACATTTAAAATTTGTTCTTTAACGTCTAGTATATAGTTTGCATCCATGCTGAAGTTGCGTAAGCCTAAGGCCAGTAGCAAACGCGTGTATTTAACATTACCGGCCATTTCGCCGCATAATGACACGGGTATCTGAGCGTTATTTCCGGCTTTGATTACCAGTCGTATAAGTTGCAAAACAGCTGGGTGAATGGGGTCGTACAAATAGTTGACGGCGTCATCCACTCGGTCAATGGCTAACGTATATTGAATCAAATCGTTTGTGCCGATGGACAAAAAGTCTAACTTTTTTGCCAGAACTTCGGCCATGATGGCTGCTGCTGGAACTTCAATCATGCCGCCCACTTTGACCCTTGAGTCAAAGCGTATGCCTTCGCTTTTAAGTTCGGCCTTGGTTTGTTTAATCAAACTTAGAACTTGACCCACTTCGTCAACATTGCTGATCATGGGAATCATAATCGACACTTTGCCGTAGGCCGAGGCTCGCAATATGGCTCGTAGTTGAGGTTTAAAAACCTCAATGTGATTAAGGCACAATCGAACCGCACGCAGCCCCAAAGGTGATTCGCTGGACTTTTTATTGGGGTAGTTGAAATCCAACCGCTTATCGCCACCGATATCCAGAGTGCGGATAATGACAGGTTTATCAACGCCGGATACCATTTTTTTGTAAGCCCGAAACTGCTCGGCCTCAGTGGGGGCCTGCTCACGATTCATGAATAAGTACTCAGTTCGATATAAGCCAATACCCGCAGCGTTTGATCTTTTAACGGCGCTTAATTCTTTGGATGTTTCAACGTTAGCCATGAGTTGGATACGCTTGCCATCTGCGGTTTTGCTAATTCGACGTGTCAGTGTCGCAAGGTGTCTTTCGCGCTGTCGAATTTTACTCAAACGCTGTTTGTATTCTTTGAGTACGGCCTTGGTCGGATTAATGAGTATGGTGCCTCTAAGTCCGTCGACCACCAGCAAATCATTGTCGTTGATGTATTTAGTGGCGCCATGTAAACCAACCACAGCGGGCATTTTTAGGCTACGAGCTACGATGGCTGTATGTGATATCTGCGAACCAAGATCAGTGACAAAAGCCACGATTTTGTGTTCTTTTACGAACATGGTTTCGGCTGGTGTTAGATCGTTACTGATAACAATTTTTCCTTTTAAGTCTTCTCCGCTGATTTCATCCAAATTGTGGGAAACAATCCCCATTAAATTTCGCAAAAGTCGGTTGGTAACGTGTTCCACGTCGGTTTTTTTGGCACGTAAATACGTGTCTTGCATGCGCTCAAATACTTTGATCAAATTGCCTGATTGTTGCATTAATGCGTGTTCGGCATTGACCCGTTCGGATTTGATGATTTTAATTGATTCATCAATGAGCAGTGGGTCACTGAGCATCAGTGTGTGCGCATCAATAAATGCGGCGCTTTCTTTCGGGGCGCTTTTAGGTAAGCTCTTAAGCAGGTTTTTGTATTTTAATTTAGTGTCGACGACGGCTTCTCGCAGTCGATTTACTTCGCTTGTGACATCCGCTTTGTTGATGGTGTAACGCGGCGTCTCAATCTCTGTTTGGCGAAGCAAGTATGCTTTGCCAATCGCGATGCCGCGGCCGATACCTGAACCAAAGACGCTTAGCACTAAATTACTCCTCTTCGTCGAAACAGTTGTTAATGAGCCGCACAATGGATTCCATTGCTTGCACTTCGTCTTTGCCTGATGTTCGCACCATAATATTGCTGCCCACCGACGCCGCGAGCATCATGACTTGCATAATGCTTTTTGCATCGGCGGTTTGGCCGGCAAATTCAATTTCAATGCGACTTGCGTAAGAGGCCGCGGTGTTAACCAGTTTGGCCGACGCGCGAGCATGTAAACCGAGTTTGTTGATGACCTGCAATTGTTGTTCGAGCATGAATGTTTGCCTTTGTCTTTCGTGTGGTGCTTAACCGCGTAACTCGCGGTGTCTGGCCAGTGTATGAATGGCGGCGTCGTTAGCGAAGTGGGTTTTGAGTTTCTCGGTCAAATACACTGATCGGTGTTGGCCACCAGTACAGCCAATGCCCACTGTGATGTAATTACGGTTGTCACTAATAAAGTGCGGGAGCCAGTTCTCGACAAAGAGTTTGATGTCTTGGTACATGCTTTGGCATAAATCCTGATTTGATAAAAACGCCACGACAGGCGCATCCATTCCAGTTAACGGTTTTAATTCTGGATGCCAGTGTGGGTTTGGCAAACACCGAACGTCGAATACGAAATCCGCGTCAGTGGGGCCGCCATATTTAAAGCCAAACGACTGAAACAGCAAGGTCAGTGCCCGCTCACTGACTAAGGCCGTTTCATCACGAATAATTCTGCGCAGTTCGTGCGGTGTGGTCTGTGCGGTGTTGATACTACGATCGGCAATATTCTGCAAATACTTTAGTAGGTCTCGCTCACGATGTATGGCCTCGAATAAAGAGGTGTTCTCATCGCTTAGTGGGTGTTTTCTACGGGTTTCGCTGTAGCGCTTTAACAAGGTCTCGTCATCGGCGTCTAAGAAGATGACTCGGGTTTCCACATTGAACGCTTTAAGGCTATTAAAGCTGTCTTCAAGGTCGCCAATAATGTCTTGATTACGAGAATCAATGCTGAATGCACAATTGTGTTCTTTGGTGTTGTTACTCAGCACTTTCGCGGCCATTTCTGGCACCAGTGATGCAGGTAAATTATCAATGCAGTAAAAGCCCAAATCTTCCAGTACTTGCAGCGCAATCGTCTTGCCTGACCCCGATGTGCCGCTGATGATAAAAAATTTGGGAGCGCTCATGTTAAGATTGGCCTCTGCGGTTGGCGGTTAAAATTTTTCTATTTAAGTGTAATAAGTCACCCACTCACTCACCCACCCAGCGGCGAATCAATTTGATTACATTCGCGGGTGTGTCGGCGGCGGCAAGTGTGTTTTTATTGGTTACGTTGGACATCAATTGGGCAATGTCTGCTAATAGCTTTAGGTGGTCTTGTGTGGCTTTTTCAGGCACCAATAGGCCAAACGCCACGTCGACGGGTTGCCCATCAAGACTGTCGTAATCAACACCTTGATCAAGGGTGATGATGGCGACGATTGCGCGCTGCGTAAAATCGCACCTTGAGTGTGGTATGGCCACCCCACTGCCAACCCCCGTATTGCCAAGCTTTTCACGTTCAAGAAGAAGGTGATAAACGTCTTTCTCTTTGGCTTCTGGCCCTATGCCTGCGCTAAGTAATGCCGCCATAGACTCAAGCAAACGCTTGCTGCTGCTTATTTGGCTTTGTACTTGAATGCGATTTTCATCCAAGCTGCTGAGTAGAAAATTTGTTGTGTTCATTCTATTAAAAATCCACCGCCACGCGTGCGACGATGGATTTGTTTTTCTTGCGTTACCCCAGTGGGCCCTATAGAACCCGGCTAGGCTAAGGATAACTCAATAACGTCAGTTGTCGAGCATGTCTGTGCCGAAGTCTTGATCTTTCAGTGCGCCGCCGGCCTTATGGTGGTTGGTGATCTTCTCTTTGTGCTTGCGCACCTGCGAATCAAGTTTATCGGTTAAGTCGTCAATGGTGGCATACATGTTTTCTGAATCAGCGTGCGCGTGCATGGTAATGCCTTTTGCGTTAACAGTAGCCTCGGCCTTATGTTGAAGTTTTTCGACGTGCAGAACCACATCAATGCTACTCACATGATCAAAATGCCTTTCTATACGCTGCATCTTTTCGTCAATGTAATTTTTCATTGAATCGGTTAGGTCGATTTGGTGGCCTGAGATTGTTAACTGCATAATAGTCTCCTGAAGTTGGCGCGCACTCAAAAGAGGTGAAGCACCGTTTGGGTTTTGCATATCATTCGGATGCCGTGTGTCTAAACACGAAGTCAGTATGTAAATCGCTCAGTTGCAATCACGCCGATGGCCTGATGCGGTTTACTTGCGCCGAGTCCTGCTAATGTTTTGATTAGCTCACCAGTGATTTGCGCTGGCTGGATGGCGCTATATTCATACTTTCGCGGTATTTAGCCACGGTACGTCTGGCAACGATATGCCCTTGTTGCTCAAGCTCCTTAGCAATTTTGCTGTCGCTCAGCGGTTTCACTTTTGATTCCGCGGCTACCATTTTCTTTATTAATGAGCGTATTGCTGTTGAGCTGGAGGTTGCGCCATCGGCATTGCTGACGGCGCTTGAAAAAAAATATTTTAGTTCAAATACGCCACGTGGTGAGTGCAAGTACTTGCCCGCCGTGGCGCGTGAAATTGTCGATTCGTGCATATCTAATGCTGTGGCAATGTCATTTAAAACCATTGGCTGCATGCCTGTTTCGCCCGATTCAAAGAACCCTTGTTGTCGCTCCAAAATGGCTTGTGCAACTAATATTAAGGTGTCATAACGGCTCATCAGGCCTTTGATAAAATTCTTTGCTTCCACTAAATTATGTTGAATAAACTCATTGCTTTGTTTATCTAGGTTAGCATTTGAGTTGAGCAACTCTGAGTACGTATTGTTCACACGCAACTTAGTGTGGTTCTCAGAGTTTAATTGTGCCACCCAAGTGTCGCCTAACTTCTTAACCACCACATCAGGTATTACGTAGTTTTCATTGTCTGAGCTGAATTGACTTGTCACTCTGGGGTTGAGGGAGGTAATAAGCGCCAATGCCGCAGACAAATCTTGATCATTGACACCCAACGTTTTTTTTAACTTGGCTAAATTATGGGTGCCCACCAGGTTAAGGTGAAACTGTATGATTTTTTGTGCGAGTTCAAATGCGGGGTGGTCTTGGTGCGCTGGGTCTGAGGCGCGCGCGTGTTTCAGTAGAATGAGTAAACGTTCGGTTAAATCACGTGCCCCGACTCCAATGGGGTCCAATGTTTTGATTAAGCTCAAGACCGCATTAACTTCGTCGGCTTCTATTTCCAGTGCGGGGTTAAATATGCTTACGATATCGGCAATGTCTGTCGCTAGGTAACCCTCGCTGTCAAGGCAGTGTAATAACGTGGTCGCAATGTGTTGATCTTGAGGGGAGAGCATGGTCATTTTAACCTGCCACTCTAAGTGTTCAAATAACGACTCTTGTTTGACGGTGTATTGAGAGAATTCAATATTGGCGTTGTCCATGTTGCCGGGCAACGATTTACTTCGCTGTGATTCAAACGTCTCTTCCCAATTGCTGGATAAATCCTGCTCTGGCACCAAATGGTCGGTACGCTCCATCTCGGCACCAGGGTCAGACGCTTCTGCCACCGGTTGAGTGGTGTCGCTGTTGCGTGCGGGACTCAGTGTTTCTATGCCCTCGGGCTGCGTAACGTCTGTTTCAACGCGTTCAAGTAACGGGTTGTTGTCTAAGGCGTGTTGAATCTCCTGTTCAAGATCTAACGAGGGAAGCTGCAATAAACGCAATGACTGCTTTAATTGCGGTGTAAGGGTGAGTTGCTGTGATAGCTTGAGTTGCAACGATTGCTTCATATTAAGTCTACGATTTCCTCTCTTGTTACATCGGTGCCGCGCAGTGGCTCCGCTAGGTTTAATTTCCAATAGACGGGTGCCGCACTCAGGTTGTTCAAAACAAGAGGGGTTTTTATGTAAGCTTGAGCCTTACACACATGAGTTTTATAACAAGAAACTGTATATCGAACAGGATAATTCAAGCTGTATAATCCTAGAGTCATAAATTCATTTTATGCCTAGCAACCCAAATTTGCCATTACATTTTTTGTGTTATCGGCGTTTAGTAAAAGCCAAGCATAAAAAATGTATCGCAGAATGTTCACGTTTCAGGTGAAATATCAGTTTAAAACCCATATTTTCCGATGTTTTCAAATAAAAATTCGGGTTTAAATTCGGCAGCTTAGGGCGCTTACTTGTTACGGTTTTTAAATTAGAAGAGTTTGCCGCGATACCGCTGCGCTTGAATGTCATTCGAAGCAGACGCCTCTCTTATATGGTGTTATCCGTTTCGATTTAGGGTGTGGTGACATTAAATCTTAAACTTTGACCCAAGGTAAACGTCTCTTACGCCTTGGTGACTTAAAATTTGTTTGGCTGTTCCTTCCGTTAATACTCGACCTTCGGTGAGAATGTATGAATGATCACAGATATCCAAGGTTTCGCGTACATTGTGGTCGGTGATAATAATGCCGATGCCAGAACTGCGTAAGTAATCAATGATTTGTTGAATGTCGCCCACAGAAATGGGGTCGATGCCCGCAAAAGGTTCGTCCAGTAAGATAAAGTAGGGTTTTAAAGCAATGCAGCGTGCTATCTCGGCGCGCCGTCGCTCACCACCTGACAGTGATATCCCCAAAGTGTCTCTTTTATGGCCAATATTGAATTCTTCTAGCAGTTGCTCGACTCTTAAACTGCGTTGCTGAGGCGACAAATTTTTATCGGTTTCTAGCACGGCCATTAGGTTTTCAGCAACCGTTAATTTACGGAAAATAGACGGTTCTTGCGGCAAATATCCTATGCCTAATTTTGCGCGGGAATGCATCGGCAGATGACTTATATCTTGCCCGTTCAAGAGTATGCGGCCGCTGTTGCTGCGCACTAACCCAACCACCATGTAAAAACTGGTGGTTTTTCCAGCTCCATTCGGCCCTAGCAACCCTACCACTTGACCGCTTTCAACGGAAATATTGATTTTTTTAACGACCTCTAAGCCACGGTAACTCTTGCTGAGGTCTTTGGTTTCCAGAATGCTCATTATTTCTTAATTATTACTGCTTTCATCTGTTGATTCTGAATTCACTTCTTCGTCTTGCTTTTCTAGCTTAGGTTTAGGCTGAAGAATTAAACGCGAACGGCCTGTTGGGGTCGGAGCGTATTCAATGCTTGGCTCTGAAGCGGGGGCGTTATCGTTACTTTCTTCTTGAGCAGGCTTTTTGTTTGTGGCAGGTTCTGATTTTTTATTCTCAACGGGTTGCGCTGTAAGCGGGGCTGGGTCGTCTTTAAATGGGTCTTCTAGTTTTCTGTTTGGTCGTGCTTTGCCGGTGCTGCCACCAGCGCCCAAACGAGAGCCGCCTTGAATTTTCAGGGTGTCGTTGGCCATATTGTAAACAATTTGTTGCCCACGTGCGGTGTTGATGCCTTGCTTTAGGGTGGCGCTGCTGGTCAACGTTAATGTATTGTTTTGTTGGTTAACGAATATTTTTTTGGCCAGCCCTTCAACGTCATCAGGTTTACCATCTGGGCGAGATTTAAATCGGGCTAATTTTCCCCAAGCGGTGACGTTAACCAGCGCTCCGTCTTTGTAATTCGCAATCACTTTATCGGCTTTGATGCGCAGTGTGCCTTGCACAACAATCACATTGCCTGTGAACGTACGTTTTCCAGTTCTGAAATCTATTTCAGTGTCATCGGCTTCAATGTCTGCAGGCTGATTACGGTCCGATTTAAGCGCCAGCGCTGGGTTTGAGCTTAATATTAAGAGGCTAATAAGTAAGGCGCCTATACCGCGAGCCCCTTTGGCATTGAATAAAAATAATCTTGTTTTCATGATTTGTGGTTGTGTATAAATGCGAATCAAGCGGGCTAAATTAATTGGGGCCAACTCTAAAAATATATCATAGAACCTTGCTGTAAGCTGAATGAGCTTGCTATCAGTCAGGGTTTTGTGATTCACCTGGGGTTTATGGAGTGATGGGTGCTTGGCATTGGCCTTGTGAAAGGGATGGTTGTTTTAAGCGTTCCCGCAAACGTTACTACAGTGAATCCTGTGCTTCTTTGTCCAACAAAATCCGTAGTCTATTAGATTTTAAAGTGCCACCTGGGCCGCGTTCGTCGGCTTCAACCACCACTTTGACGTTGTCGGTCATGATGATCTCATCTCCGGTGGCATTCATCCAACCTGAGTCGGCGTAGGTGTGTCTTGGTGCCAAGCCTTCTTCGTATTGAATAACGTGTGGGCGATCAAACACAGCCGTGCCATCATCGGGGAAATGGGCCATGCGATCGGCTTTTAATACGTATCGACGTTGCCCATTTTTATCCAGGCCGGTGGCAATGAAGTTTAAGATGTAGTAATCAGGGTCGTGACGCTCAGTAATACTTTCTTCTTCTATTTCTTCTTCTAGCAGGATGCTTTGTAGATATATGCCAAACATCCCGATCAGTCCCAGTATGGATATGTATAGAAAGGTCTCCAGTTGTTTCATGTGTGATGATCTGCTTAAGTGCTATTTTATGCTTCAGTAATAATCAAATTGGTGGGCTTTTTATTGCCCTAAGTTCTGAGTGCCAAGAGGGTAATTATCTTGGCTGTAAAGCAGGACGTCGCAAATAGCCCGTACGGCACCATTGCCACCTGTAAGAGGCGTTACCCAATCCGCAATGTTTTTAACGATAAAGTGGCCATTTTTAACGGAAAGCTTCAAACCGCAAGCCTGCATGACCGCTAAGTCAATAACATCGTCGCCAGTAAATGCACATTGCTCATCAGTTAGATTTAAGCTGTGTTGCAATGTCCGAAAAACGCTCAATTTATCGTTGATACCAAGATGGCAGTGTTTGATCCCAAGATCGTTTAATCTGGTTTGTAATGCTTGAGAGTGGCGTGCCGAGATCACACCGACATCAATCCCTGCCGTTTGTAGCATCTTTAGGCCATGGCCGTCTAAGGCATGGAAAACTTTTAATTGTTCGCCGTGGGCACTGTAATGCAATTTGCCGTCGGTCAATACACCATCAACGTCAAACAACGCTAATTTTATTTTGCTTGCTTTGGCCATCACTTCCGGTTTTACTTCATATGGCAATGCGGGTAAGCAGTTCGCTGATGATGGGGTATTCGAATTTTCAGTCATGGCTCTTTTGATTGATGTGTTTTTTGATCACAGCACGCCCGCTTTTAATAAATCTTGCATATTCAATGCCCCAACAACCTCATCATTGTCGGTGATGATGAGGCCGCCAATGCGCTTTGATTTCATTACCGTCACGAGTTCGGCGGCCAGCATATCAGATCGAGCGGTTGTCGGGTTTATGGTCATTGCTGCAGTAATGGGGGTATGAATATCGGTCTGCTTAGTTAAACTGCGACGTAAATCACCGTCGGTGTAGATACCAACTAATTTCCCTTTGGCGTTGACGACACCGGTCATGCCCAAGCCTTTGCTGCTCATTTCGACCAAGGCGTCGGATAAAGTGGCGTTTTCATTAACAAGGGGGACGGCCGCGCCTTTGTGCATGATGTCTTCAACATAAAGCAGTAGACGACGACCCAATGAGCCACCAGGATGTGAGCGTGCAAAATCGGTTTCGTCAAAGTCTCGTGCATTTAATACCGCGATCGCCAACGCATCACCCATCGCTAGCGTGGCCGTAGTGCTGGCCGTGGGAGCCAAATTCATTGGGCAGGCTTCCTGACTGACGGGTATGTTGATGTAAACGTTGGATAATTTTGCCAAGGTTGAATTGGGCACGCTGGCAAGCCCAATTAAAGGAACGCCCATGCGTTTAATGATCGGCAAAATCGACAAAACTTCTGAGGTTTCTCCGGAGTTTGAAATGGCTAATACTAAATCCTTAGGTGTAATCATCCCTAAGTCACCATGGCTGGCTTCACCTGGGTGGACAAAAAAAGCCGGTGTGCCAGTACTTGCCAAGGTGGCAGCAACCTTGTTGGCTATGTGGCCAGACTTGCCCATACCAGTAACCACAACACGTCCTTGACAGGCTAGAATTTGTTTGCAAGCTTCGATGAAGGTGTCGTCGATAGCCGCTAGTTGCGCCTCGATGGCGCTGGCCTCAATCTGCAATACGTTTTTTGCCGAGGCAATAAAGTCGTTGGATTTGTGCGTGTTGTTTTTACTGGTAGTCATTATTCAGTACTGAAATCTACTCGCTGGCAGAGTTGTGTTAGAGACCTCATTTTTTTGTTAATTCGGCATCGTGCGTTTAGTATTACAGCCTAAGATGTTAGCAATAAAAAGCCAAGATAAGCGGTATACCCCGTCAGCATAATCACCCCTTCTCGACGTCCAAACGCTTTCATTTTTAGTGCGCAAAAAAGCATGAATACGGTAAATACAAACATAATTGGGAAGTCGCGAGCCAGCACGTCGCCGTTAATATCGGTTGCACGCAGTGTTCCTGTAAGGCCCAACACCCCAAGTGTATTAAACACATTTGAGCCAATGATGTTGCCGATAATCATATCGTGAACGCCTTTGCGCGCGGCTGCAACCGCGGCCGCAAGTTCAGGCAGGCTGGTTCCAATGGCGATGATGGTAAGGCCAATTACCAGCTCGCTGACTTCAAAGTAGTTGGCAATTGAGACCGCTCCAGTCACTAGTAATCGCGATGCGGCCATCAAAACAAGAATACTGCCGACTGTCCACGCGGCGCTTATCGCGGTGGATTTGTCAGAGTCGGCAATGCCGGCACCGGCATCACTGATGCCGGATGTTTTAGCTGAGTAAATCAGATAACTCATCAGTATGGTGAGCAAAATGAACCCATCAACATGACTGAGTGTACCATCAAGTAATAACGCAACGGATATCAGGCCAGCAATGATGACCATGGGGATATCTCGACTTGCCGTACTTTTATCTACGGGCATCATCCGTACGATCGCTGCGGCGCCGAGTACGAGACCAATATTGGTGATGTTGGACCCAAGTGCATTACCAAGAGCTAAATTGCCTTTGTCTTCTAGCGCCGCCATGGCGGATACAAAAAGTTCAGGCGCCGAAGTGCCAAAGCCAACAATAACAACACCAATTAAAAATGTTGATACACCAAGCTTTCCCGCCAGCTCTGAGGCATTATCAACAAGAACATCGGCGCTCCATATGAGTAGGCCGAAGCCGACTAATACTAGGGTAATGGCAACAAATAGGCTCATGAAATTTAGTCTATAAAGATTGAAAAGGCGTTAAGTGAGTTGTTATTTGATGAACGTGATTTGGCCGTCCTCGATCAAAGCCGCTAGTGTCTTGTTTTCGATATCAAAATGCAATGATTGCTTTGATAAAGAGGTCTATAAACGTACTAAATTTTACGTGAAGTGAAACGGTTTAATGACCATCAGATGGTAACAAAATTCGAGATTAAAGAATGCAAACTCAGTTTCTCCGGTTTAAGTTTGTAATTTAGAGCCGACATAGTTATGAAAACCACGGGCGCCAAAGTGGATTAACTTTCAGTTCAGCTTGGCATGATAAAGTGCCAAGCAGTTATAATAGACTCATTCATTAGCAATCCATGATTGCCAATTATTTACTATCAACACACGTTACTGACTTTTATTATCAACATAACATCAGAAATAACGGATCTACGTTCTCGTTAAGGAGACCATTTCATGAAACAGACAATTGTTAAAAAAAATTCCAATATTCGATCGATAATGTTGTCGATTGTAAAGTTGGGTTTTGTTTTTGCCACCACTTTTTTTGCGATTACGGCGCAAGCGATGAAGGCACCAGATTTGGTTGTGCGTGAAACTGTAGACTCAATGGTTAACGCCATTCAGGCTAATCGAACAACTTATAAAGCCGATGAAACCGCTTTGTATAAGATGCTGGAAGAAACCCTTATTCCAGCCATCCATATGCCACGCATGATGGATCAAATTTTAGGCAAAACCTACGCCAGAAGCTCAACCGCAGAGCAAAAAGCCGAACTTGTGGACGTGTTTAAGAATTTCATGATTTCGACTTACGCTTCTGGTCTATTGAGTGCCACGGGCAAGGAAAAAGTAAACTACAAACCAGTGAATCTGAAACCCGGCGCCGATATTGTGAAAATTGAAGCCGAACTTGTGTCGGCAGCCGGTGAAGCGTATCCAATTAACCTTTACATGAGTAATCGGCGCGATACCCGCTGGCGAGCTTTTAATATAGAAGTTGCCGGGGTGAACTTTGTACGTAACTATCGTTCTACATTTAAACCCGTGTTGGATAAAAAAGGCATTGATGGGTTGATTGCGGACTTGAGAAAAAAACATAAATCAATCTGAGTTTTCCAACTGATGGTATAGAAAGAGCTTTCTTCGGAAAGCTCTTTCTCATTTGTGCGTGTTATTTTTAGTAAGCGGGTTGTTTTTGCCATTGACAACCTTATTAATGAAGGTTTAGTCCGTGGTGCAGTTGCACAGTATTCAAACTTTTAGAGGTGGTCATGGTCGATGCGATCAAGGTTGAGAATGTAAGTAAACGCTATGGTGATTTACAAGCACTCAATGGTGTCAGCTTTAATATAAAGCAGGGCGAATTCTTTGGATTATTGGGCCCTAATGGGGCTGGTAAATCCACGTTAATCAGTGCGCTGGCAGGTCTGCTTAAGACCGACTCTGGTTGTCTTTCGGTGATGGGCCACGATGTTGTTAATGAATACCGAAGTGCTAGACGCTCGCTGGGCGTGGTTCCTCAAGAAATCATTATGGACCCGTTTTTTACAGTCAGAGAAACATTGGAGTTTCAATCGGGTTATTACGGCGTTAAAAATAATGCTTCTTGGATAGATGAGTTATTGGAACATTTAGGTTTGGCGGATAAGGCTGACAAAAATATGCGTCAATTGTCCGGTGGCATGAAGCGCCGTGTTTTAATTGCACAAGCGTTGGTGCATAAACCGCAAGTCTTGGTGTTAGATGAACCCACGGCCGGCGTGGATGTGGAATTACGCCAATCCATGTGGCGCTTTGTGCGGCGTTTACACAGAGAAGGTCATACCATTGTATTGACCACGCATTACTTAGAAGAAGCCGAAGAACTTTGCGATCGTATCGCTATTATCGATAAAGGCGAAGTGATTGCGCTTGAAAGCAAACAAGACTTATTGGCGCGAGGTCTTGGTTCTAAATTGCTGATACGTGCTAAGCACGATATTAATGATGTACCAGCCCCTTATAAAGCCGCCTTAGTCCGCCACGAAGGTGTGGAAATTGAACTGACCCTTAACCGAGACGCAGACTCTGTTATGAGCATTCTTGATGGTTTACGCGCCGCCGGTATTGAGATCGAATACGTAAGTGTGCTGAACGACAGTTTGGAAGATGTGTTTGTTAGAATGACGGGTTCTGAGCCGCCTGTTCAGCTTGGTTCTGGTGAAGCAGGGGGTGAGTCATGAATGGCTTGGCAACGTATACATTGTTTAAAAAAGAGGTCAAACGCTGGCGTAAAGTGTGGTTGCAAACCGTATTGGCACCGGTGGTGACAGCCCTGCTTTATTTGGCGGTGTTTGGGCACGTACTGGAAGGGCGTGTCGAGATTTTCCCGGGCATTAGTTACGCTGCTTTTTTGATTCCAGGGTTGTTAATGATGAGCGTGATTCAAAACGCATTCGCTAACACCTCATCAAGCTTGATTCAATCAAAGGTGATGGGCAGCATTATTTTCGTGCTATTACCCCCATTTTCAGCATTAGAAATGTTTCTCGCGTTTATTGGTGCTGCGGTCATGCGTGGTTTGGCGGTGGGTGTTGGGGTGTTCTTGATCGCGCTTTTTTACGTAAAAGTACCGATCGATAATTTTTTAGTGGTGCTGGGTTTTGCACTGCTGGGCAGCTATGTGATGGGGGCTTTAGGGCTAATAGCCGGAATGTGGGCGGAAAAATTTGATCAGATAGCCGCATTTCAAAGTTTTTTGATCGTGCCATTAACGTTTCTGAGCGGGGTGTTTTATTCAATTAATTCGTTGCCCCCATTTTGGGCTTATCTGTCTAAGTTCAACCCATTTTTCTATATGATTGATGGGTTTCGCTATGGTTTTTTTGGTCAATCAGATCAGCCAGTGTTGTTTAGTTTTGTGGTGATGTTGGCCGCTGCGTTGTTACTAACATTGGTGTGTGTGCGTATGCTCGCTGTGGGTTACAAGTTGCGCGACGCATAGCTAACCCCTTAGGTGGTTTGCTCATTGTTGACGCTTTTTCACGCTCACTTTTTTGAGATTAATAGTGGCGCGAATTACAATGTTGAAACTGGTTGTGTATCGGCCTTTCAGGTATTCTACACGCCCTAGTTGTTATGCCATTTGAGCCGCTCTTTTTCATCAGGTTCTGGGCGAATGTAAGCAGCCATTGTGCTTCTAACTACTTAAGATCGTATTATTTTTGACGTTGTCGCCAGTACTCTTTGCCAGCAGCACCGTTTTATATTAGTTTTTTTATATTGTTTACTACACTTCTAACTTGGGGCTTGAAATGGTAACGCCAGAACAGTTAAAAACTTGGATCGAATCAGGTTTCGATAATGCAAATGTCAGCGTTGAAGGTGATGGGCATCACTTTGAAGCGGTTATTATTGCCCAAGAATTCGAGGGTAAGAGCCGAATCGGGCGTCACCAATTAGTGTACGCGGCGTTGGGTGACAAGATGAAAGCACAAGTTCACGCGCTTTCAATGAAAACGCTCACCCCCGTGGAGTCTGAGGCATAACGTTAGACACCGAGCCTTAGCATTCCCAAGTTGGAAATTAATCGAAAGTCTAAATATGAGTAAAAAGGTGACATCATGACCGAAACCAATGAAACTACAAACATGCAAGATCAAATCAAACAAACGGTGACTGACAATCAAGTCGTGTTATTTATGAAAGGTAACGCCAACTTCCCGCAATGCGGGTTTTCAGGCCGTGCTGTACAGATTCTACAAGCCCTTGAAACTGAGTTTGTTACCGTTGACGTGTTAAGTAATGATGCGGTGCGTCAAGGTATTAAAGATTATTCAAATTGGCCGACCATTCCTCAGCTTTACGTAAAAGGCGAGTTCCTTGGTGGCAGTGACATTATGACTGAGATGTACGAAAGCGGCGAACTTAAAGACGCCTTGAGTGCCTGAGATTGACCAACATCAGAACTGCTTGAATGGGTTAAACGGCTGTTTTTGAGCTGTTCATCTCATTCATCACTTCAGTATTATTTCAATTGCCACCTATCAAACACATTCGGGTACTTTGTGGATAAGTTAATTGTTACCGGCGCGGGGCCTCTTGATGGCGAAGTCATTATTTCTGGCGCTAAAAATGCGGCTTTGCCGATCCTGATCTCATCATTGTTGGTGGATGGCAAGCTTACATTGAGCAATGTGCCGCACTTGCAAGACATTACCACCACTATGGGATTGTTGGGCTATTTAGGCGTGGAACTGGAGGTTGATGAGCGTATGAAGATATGCGCTGATGGCCGCAAATTAAATGAAACTCGTGCCCCCTACGATTTGGTGAAAACCATGCGTGCGAGCATTTTAGTACTGGGGCCGATTTTGGCCCGCATGGGGTACGCCGAAGTATCGTTGCCCGGTGGGTGTGCGATCGGCTCCAGACCCGTTAATTTGCACATTAAAGGCCTTGAAGCCATGGGCGCCGAAGTCGTCATTGAAGATGGGTATATCAAAGCTCGCTGTCAACGTTTACAAGGCGCGCGCATTTTTATGGACATGGTGTCGGTGACCGGTACTGAAAATCTGATGATGGCCGCTTCTTTAGCACAAGGCACCACAGTGATCGAAAACGCCGCACGTGAGCCTGAAATTGTCGACTTAGCGAATTGTCTTAATGCCATGGGGGCAAAAGTGTCGGGCGCGGGCACTTCTGAGTTAGTGATCGAAGGCGTGGACAGGCTGCACGATGCTCATCACCGAGTGATTTCAGATCGAATTGAGACGGGCACCTACTTGATCGCTGGCGCAGTGACTCGAGGCCGAGTAAAAGCGAGGGCAACGGACGCCTCGTTTTTAGACGCAGTGCTGGATAAATTAGTAGAAGCTGGTGCAGACATCAATATTGATGGCGACAGTATTGAGCTTGATATGCACGGTAATCGCCCTAAGGCCGTGGACATTCACACGGCTCCTCACCCAGCGTTCCCGACTGACATGCAAGCGCAGTTTGTCACCATGAACTCGTTAGCCGATGGCACCAGTAAGGTGGTGGAAAATATTTTTGAAAATCGATTTATGCATGTGCAAGAACTGCAGCGTATGGGGGCTCAAATCGATTTAGAAGGCAATACAGCGTTTATTACAGGGCGCAATAAACTGCGTGGCGCTCCAGTGATGGCAACCGATTTACGAGCGTCTGCCAGTCTAGTATTGGCCGGTTTAGTCGCAGATAAACCGACGGTAATTGATCGTATTTACCATATAGATCGGGGTTATGAGAGCATCGAAGAGAAACTGTCCCGTTTAGGCGCTAATATACGCCGTGTGCCGGGGCACGTTTGGGATCGTTCGCCTGAACTACAGGCATTAACCCACTAGCGTCACACATTATGATTACTCTTGCATTATCTAAAGGCCGCATTCTTAAGCAAACATTGCCATTACTCAAAGAAATTGGCATTGAGCTTTTGGATGACCCGTTCATAAGTCGCAAACTCATCTTCAGTACTAATCGAAATGATATTCAATGTGTGGTGATCAGAGCGACTGATGTGCCGACCTACGTTCAGTTCGGTGCGGCTGATTTGGGCATTGTGGGTAAAGACGGTTTGATGGAACACGATGGCGGCGGTTTGTGTGAGTTACTGGACCTGCAAATTTCAAAATGCCGCTTAATGACCGCGGTTCGCGTTGACGACGTTGGTGTTCCTCGTGATCAAAAACGCATTCGTGTTGCCAGTAAGTACGTTAAATCGGCGCAAGCTTATTACCAAGCTCGTGGCGTGCAGGCCGAAATCATTAAGCTTTATGGCGCAATGGAATTAGCGCCATTGGTGGGGCTGGCGGATGAGATCGTCGATTTGGTGGAAACCGGCAGTACCTTAAAGGCTAATAATTTGGTGGCCCAAGAACTTATCGCTAACATTTCGTGTCGGTTGATTGCGAATGCGGCGGCCATGCGGGTAAAACATCAACGCATATCGCCCTTGCTAAAAAGCCTTGAAGAGGTCGTGGCGAACAATGCCAAAGCTGATTTACTCGCAATTGAAGGTTGAGACCGAGATAGACAGAAAACTTGGTCATTTAGTCTGATAATTAAAGTGTACACGTTGTTATAAACTAACAGTTAGTTAAAGAACCAAACTATTAAATACCTCAGTGATTAAATTTATGTCCGGTCTGCCCAGAATCCTCTTAACCAACGCTAATACGTTTGGCGATGAATTACAGCGGTTATTGCACCGTGATGTGGAGCAAGTGTCGGGTGTTGAGCAGACCGTAGCTCAGGTCATTGCCGATGTTGTGTCACAAGGCGATCAAGCCTTATTTAGTTACACCCAAAAATTCGATGGTTTTGACGCTGAGGCGCGTGGATTGGAAGTGCCGTTGTGGCGCATTCAACAGGCTTTGGACGCCATTCCCGCCAAGCAACGAGAAGCATTAGAATACGCTGCTCAGAGAGTGCGGTTGTATCACGAGAAACAAGTACAAGAATCGTGGTTTTACACGGAAGCCGACGGCACTCGGTTGGGGCAAAAAGTGACGCCAATCAAACGTGTTGGTCTCTATGTGCCCGGTGGCAAGGCGACTTACCCTTCATCGGTAATTATGAATGCGATTCCAGCCAAGGTGGCGGGCGTAAAGGAGTTGGTCATGACGTCGCCCACACCTAAAGGCGAGTTTAATGACATGGTATTAGCCGCCGCCAGTATTGCGGGTGTTGATCGGGTTTTTCGTGTCGGTGGTGCCCAAGCGGTGGCGGCCCTTGCTTACGGCACGCAAACCATTCCGGCCGTTGACAAGATCACTGGCCCCGGCAATATCTACGTTGCTACCGCCAAAAAGCAAGTGTTTGGGCGAGTTGGCATCGACATGATTGCTGGCCCATCTGAAGTATTAGTGATTGCCGATGGTTCTGTTGATCCTGATTGGGTGGCCATGGATCTCTTTGCCCAAGCTGAGCATGATGAAATCGCTCAATCTATCTTACTGACCACCGATGAGAAAGTTGCCGGTAATGTCATTGCCTCTATTCAAAAACTGTTGCCGACCATGGAGCGTGCGGAGATCATCGCCGAATCCTTAAATAATAATGGCGCTGTTATTGTCGCTAGAAACCGCAATGAAGTGATCGAGATTGCCGACATGATTGCCGCTGAACATTTGGAAATCTTCACTGAGGATGCGCAAACCATGGCGGCGGATATTACGCATGCCGGTGCAATATTTATTGGGCCTTACAGCGCTGAGTCCTTGGGTGATTATTGTGCTGGCCCCAATCATGTGTTGCCTACGTCTGGTACGGCGCGTTTTACCTCGCCTTTAGGTGTGTATGATTTTCAGAAGCGCACCAGCATCATTGAGATCTCAAAAGCGGGTGCTCAAACCATGGGCCAGCAGGCTTCTGTGCTTGCACGAAGTGAGTCACTTACCGGGCACGCACGTTCAGCTGAATTTCGTCTGGATAAACCCTAAATTAATCACAGTTACTCACACTGCCTGGCGTTGTTGCTGTTTGAAGAAAACGGCCTCTGCGGCTTGTTGATGGAGTGTTAAAGTACCACTTTGATGTGTTTTAATAAGCCGATAAATTTTTTGTATATGCCTCTGAGCTGAGAACCTAAACAGGATGGATAAAACGTACCGTAATCACTTATTCTGGGGGCTGTTTGGCGTTGCCCTGATCATGCTTGGTGTGCGCCTTGAAATCATCGGCTCTTACGCCGACTCCATGCCTTATTGGGATGATTTTACCATTGGAGGGTTGTTGTACTATTATCAAACAGACACCATGGAGTTTTATCATCTGATTAAAGACTCTAATGAACATCGGCTGTTGTTTAATCGATTATTATCACTGCTGTTTTTTGAAATGAATCAAAATCAGTGGGACCCAAAAATAGGGATGATCACGAACACCGTGTTGTGGGTTTTATCAGGCTATTTATTGTTACGCATTACCTTAACAAATTTGCCAATCACAAGAACCGGCCCGGTTGTCATACTGATTTTTCTGTTGTGGTGTTTGCCAATTGCGTTAGTAAATATCGTCTGGGGTGTGCAAACACACACCTACACTATGATTTTATTTATTATTTTGGGGTGTTGGGGCGTAACGGCTCAGGCCTTGAGTAAAGCATGGTGGGGAGGCGTTGCTTCTTTAGTATGCGCACCGCTTACGTTAGCTGGCGGCACTTTTGCGGCTTGTGCGGTATTTGCTTTTGCTCTGTTAGTATTGGCCAGAAACAAGTTCAAAGGACGCCATGATTGGTTCACTGGCATGGCGGCGTTAGCCGCGGCTTTGTTTGGCTTAGCCTTAATCATATTTCAGCCAGGAAGTATTAAATCACCGGACGATATGGACTGGTGGTTTGCTTTATCTACGTTCCTTAAAACCTTGAGTTGGCCTTTGGCAGACTCAGTATGGCCTGCGTTTTTCTTGGGATTGCCGGTTGCGTTGTTGTTGCTTCAAGTTCTGGTCGACACCAGTAAGTTGACCCGTTTAGCGCGTTTCACTTTAACCTTATACTTAACCATATTCATTGTTGCTTTGGCGATTGCGTACTCCAGAGGTTGGGGTAATGGTCCTTCAAGACGCTATTTTGATTACTTAGCTTTGATGCCTGTTTGCAGTGCCTTGGCGTTAATGCAGATATCTATCGGGGTTAAGGAAAGTCAAAAGTGGTTCATTCATGGTCTTGCAGGGGCAATGATTGTTATTTTGGCACTGTCGGTACCGTTAATCCATTACACCTTCACTTTCACGGTCAAGGACCAGCAAAGAGTAAAATCTGCGCATCAATTTAACGTTATGTCGTACTTAAATACCTGGGATAAAAAATGGTTACTTAATAAAGGGTTTCGTGGAGTCCCTTTTCCTCGTGAAAAAGACCTGGTTAATTTTCTGAAAGATTACAATGACGTTGATATGTTGCCGTATCAATTGCAGACGCGACAGCAAGTAATTCACGATCAACGTCAAACTAAAGAAGAAATGGCTCAAGCGGGCTTTGTGAGTGATGGCGTTGTTGTCCGAGGCACTGGCAATGTTGGTGTAAGGCCTTTCGGTGAACCTGTGTTCGGTTCGTATATTGCCGATGGTGAGAAAGAAAAAGCAACCGGCCGCTTTACCAGTCATGAGTTTCATCACAACAGAGACTACATTGCCATACAAGTATTAGGCTATTTTGGTTATCCAGATTTGAGTTTGAAGTTTGTTGAGTATGGCTCTGGTAAAGAATACGTTTTAACGCCGCCCAAGATAAAACATGCGCGTGAGATTGGCCAATGGCGGTATGTACGTCAGCGTTTACCCAAAGGCTACTACCGAATTGTTGCCGAAGATAACAGTGAGAAACATTGGTTTGGCTTTGCCACTCCTAAGTCCGTTGGCCGTGTATCTCATCGTATTGAAAGTCTGGTTGAGAATGCTAAATGGCTGTGGCTATTGGGTATTGCGATTCTCTTTTTTCGTTTCCGGCACGCTTTATTGCCTTTGTCAACATCACCTTCGGCAGCCAAATAACGTATGCCGTTCACCGGCTTGAGAAACAAGTATAGGTTTAATAAAAATGAAATGTACTAATCTGATTATTGCTCCTTATTTTGAAGACGTGGCTGCGCAGGATTTTTGTGCGGACTTGGCTACGGCCACAGAGGCTTCAGACCGTGTTTTGATTGTCGATGATGGCTCATTGAACCTTCCTTTTGATAAGCAATGGTTAAGCGCGAATGGTATGCAAGGCCAAGTACTCAGGCTGGTTAGAAACGTTGGGCACCAACAGGCCATCCATGCTGGGATAAGCTACGCGGTCAATAACGTTGAGTTTGAGAATCTGATTGTTTTAGATTCCGACGGTGAAGATAAACCCAGCGATATAAAGTGGCTTTTGGGTGAACTGGAGCGTGGTTGTGATGTGGCCGTTGCTACGCGTCGATCACGAGTTGAGAGCGTCAAGTTTAAGGTTTTTTATCAGGTTTATCGCTTTTTATTTAGGGCGTTGGTTGGTCATGTGATTGGTTTTGGTAATTTCATGGCGATGAAATTTAAGTCGGCCAAGCGTTTGTCGTTGAGTCCAGAATCTCAACTGCATTTAGCCGCCTCGGTCATTAACTCTCGATTAAATCTTAAGGCCGTCAGTTTGGACCGAGGTGAACGCTACCGCGGAACCAGTCGGATGAATTTAGTTTCTTTAACCTTGCATGGTTTACGATCAGTGATGGTATTTGCCGATCAAGTGCTGGTTAGAATTACACTCTTCTCGGTCGCTTTCGGTACCATTGTGATTGCTGCGATGCTGGGCATGACGGCCATGAAGCTGATTGGCACAGCGATACCTGGTTGGTATTCAACTGGGGGAGGAATTCTAATTTTGATGCTGACACAGGCCGCTTTTATGGCGTTAATGATGCTGTTGATGTCTGGAAAACTATTGAGTAAGGCCGTTCTTGATTCACAAGAGTACAAAAAGATGATCGCTAAAATTGACGTTGCTTGATCTTGTTTTAACTCTCTTTATAAGTCCATGTTTTGTGCAACGAAAAACTGATTATTGGAACCGTCATTGCTATGGCTAACACGCCAAGCGCGTAATGAAAACCTGCTGATTCCATCATTTTAGCGATGAATACGGCCAGTGCGCAGCCAAATAGCGCTACGCTCCAGAATCGAGTGACGACTCTTCGGTTCATGTTTGCTTGGAAACTCCAAACCGTATTGATGTAATTTGAGAACACCGTCGATATCATAAACCCAATGCCGTTGGATAAGCCGACATCCCAGCCCAATAAACCAATTAATATTGATACTATGGCCAGGTGGATGGCCGTTGCCGCCAACCCGGTGACGCCAAACTTAATGAGAGTTGTGATACTTTTCATAACTTGGTACTTTTGATGTTAATGCAGCCTGGCCCCGATCAAAAATCAACCGGCCACGGCCCTAATCTAGAACGATTAACTTAGCCTTATAAAGCACTGAGTTTTTGACGTAATGTTCAGCGCCTTGTTTCAGCATTTCTATGTGCTTGTCACTCAGTTTTTTTACGACCTTGGCTGGCGAACCGAGGACCATAGAACCGTCTGGTATTTCCGTGTTTTCGGTTACCAGTGCATTGGCTCCGATGACACAATTTTTTCCTATCTTTGCGCCATTCAGTACAACCGCGTTCATGCCGACGAGAGTGTTTTCTCCAATAATGCAGCCGTGCAGCATGACTTTGTGGCCGATCGTTACATTTCTTGAAATTTGGATAGGGTAACCGGGGTCAACATGCAATACGGAACTGTCCTGCACATTGCTGTTTTGACCGATGTGTATTGGTTCGTTGTCCGCTCGTAATACACAATTGAACCAAACACTGGAGTTTTCCGCCATTTCCACGGCGCCAATTAAATCAGCCGACGGTGCAACGAAACACGTTTCATCCACATTCGGTCTTTTATCTCCTAAGGCATACTTCATCTTACATCTCCTACGTTGACATACCCGACACCAAGTTAATCATCACACCTGCTGCCACAGCAGAGCCAATGACACCAGCGACATTTGGCCCCATAGCGTGCATTAATAAAAAGTTTTGCGGGTTGGCCTCTAAACCGACTTTGTTAGCAACACGTGCGGCCATTGGAACCGCAGAAACACCGGCGGCACCAATCAAGGGGTTGATTTTATTCGTGCTAAGCATGTTTAACAGTTTTGCCATCAACACACCGGCCGCTGTGCCAATGCAAAAAGCCACCGCGCCCAAACCTAATATGCCTAAAGTTTCAACGTTTAAAAATTTATCAGCGCTCATTTTTGAACCCACACCCAAGCCTAGAAAGATTGTGACGATATTAATAAGCGCATTCTGTACAGTCTCGCTTAAACGATTCACCACGCCGCACTCTTTCATCAGGTTGCCAAAGCAGAACATACCTAATAGTGGCGCTGCGTCTGGCAATAACATCGCAACCAGTACCAACAGCGTCAACGGGAAGACAATTTTCTCCGCCGTGGAAACAGGCCGCAACTGTTTCATCGTAATTTCACGCTCAGCTTGGGTGGTCATCGCTTTCATAATAGGGGGTTGGATAATCGGCACCAGAGCCATATATGAATAGGCCGCCACGGCGACGGCGCCAAGCAGCTCTGGTGAGAGTTTGCTGGTGACAAAGATAGCCGTTGGTCCATCTGCTCCGCCAATAATGCCAATTGACGCTGCATCACGAATACTGAAATCCAATATGCCAAAATGACCCAGAGCAACGGCTCCCAAGACCGTGCTGAAGATGCCGACTTGCGCTGCGGCACCTAAGAGCAGCGTTCTGGGGTTGGCTAACAGTGGACCAAAATCGGTCATGGCTCCCACCCCCATAAAAATAAGAAGTGGAAACAGGCCTGTTTCGATACCAATGTGATAAATGTAGTAGAGCAAGCCACCAGGGCTTTCCATCTGGCCCATGGCGTCATAAACCGGCGCCAATTCAAACCCAGCCCCGGGAATATTTGCCAAAACGGTGCCAAAGCCGATGGGCACCAGCAGTAAAGGTTCAAACCCTTTTTTGATGGCTAGGAACAATAAGCCTAACCCGATCAGCATCATAAATAATTGGCCGGCCTGAAGCTGCGCCAAGCCTGAACTGGCCCAAAGATTTAATAGGTTTGCCATCGCTTGTGCCCTCTATGCAATAGTCAGTAATGCATCGTCAACGGCAATGTTGTCGCCCTCACTGACATAAATGCTGGTGATTTGGCCGTCACGAGGCGCCGAGATACTGGTTTCCATCTTCATGGCCTCAAGTATTAGAATCGTTTCTCCGGCGTTCACGTGCTGCCCCACGGCAACGGGCACTTTGATCACATTCCCGGCCAACGGCGCCTTGACGGGTTCGCCGCCAGACTTAACGGTCGGCGACGTGTTTTCTTCAGATTGAGTAACTTCTGCATGGCCTTTTCCAATAGGCGTCAGTCCAGTGAGGTCTCCGCCCTCATTGACGGTAACGGTATACGTTTTGCCTTCCACTTCTACTGTATAAATTTCGTCGCCGTTATCCGTCGTTGGTACTGCGCAGGCAGGCGTACCATTGGGCGCTGGCTCGAAAGCCTCTAAGTTAGTTCTGTTTTGGATAAAATTTAAGCCTACCTGTGGAAATAACGCGTACGTCAATACATCGTCTATAAAATCGTCTGCTTCCTTGGTATTGAGTTGGTGCTTTTCAGAAAGCGCTTTAAACTCGTCGTTTAAAGTGTCCATCTCGGCTTCAATTAGATCGGCCGGTCTACAAGTGATGGGGCTCTCTCCCTTTTCCAACACTCGTGCTTGAATGTCACTGTTTACCGGAGCCGGCGTTGCGCCGTATTCGCCTTTTAACACGCCAGCGGTCTCTTTGGCGATGTTTTTGTAGCGTTCCCCCATCAATACATTGATCACGGCTTGAGTGCCGACAATTTGTGAGGTCGGTGTTACCAATGGAATAAACCCCAGGTCTTCTCGTACTCGCGGAATCTCAGCAAGCACCTCGTCCAGTTTGTCTTCCGCGCCCTGTTGACGTAATTGGTTTTCCATATTGGTTAGCATGCCGCCGGGTACCTGGGCCACCAGAATACGTGAATCAACGCCGCGCAAGGAGCCTTCAAACGGAGCGTACTTCTTGCGCACTTCTCGAAAATAAGCACTGATTTCTTCAAGTTTTTTAATATTCAAGCCGGTGTCACGTTCACCGCCCTCAAAAATTGACACCACCGACTCAGTGGCCGAGTGCCCATAAGTCATCGACATAGAGGAAATTGAGGTATCCACATTGTCGACGCCGGCTTCCACGCATTTGGTGATGGTCGCAGTCGACAGACCGGTGGTGGCGTGCGCGTGCAGTTGAATTGGAATATCCACGCACTTCTTGAGTTCTGTCACCAGTTTAAAACCCACGTAAGGATTCAAGAGACCGGCCATGTCCTTAATGCAAATTGAGTCTGCACCAGCGTCTTCTAACTGTTTCGCCATATCCAACCATAACTGCGTGGTATGAACAGGGCTGACTGTATAAGACAATGTACCTTGCGCGTGCTTACCAACCTGATTGACGGCTTTGAGTGCGGTAATCATATTGCGCATGTCGTTCATGGCATCGAAGACTCGAAATACATCAATGCCATTCACCGCGCATCTCTCAACGAATTTGGTCACCACATCGTCGGCGTAATGGCGGTAGCCCAGAATATTTTGACCACGAAATAACATTTGTTGCGGTGTTTTTGGCATCGCCTTTTTGATTTCTCGAATTCGATCCCAAGGGTCTTCCCCCAGAAACCGAATGCAAGAGTCGAAAGTGGCTCCACCCCATGATTCCATGGACCAATAACCGATGTCGTCCAACTTTTCGGCGATAGGTAACATGTCGTCTATACGCATGCGGGTGGCTAATAATGACTGGTGGGCGTCGCGCAGTACGACTTCGGTAATACCCAGTTTGCTTTGCGTCATGGCGTGCCTTTTATTTATTAGTGCGGTGGGCGGCGATGGCCTTTTCGATGGCCTTTACTATTTGAGGTGTGGTCACTTGATTGCTGTGTTGCTCATTGACTTCTGACTCAACCGAACTGCCTTTGGCGCTAAATCTGTTCACCAAAGTCGACATCGCCGTAGTTGCGAAGACTAAGAGGGCCAGGAACACAAAAACGGTTCCCATGCCAAAAAGCATCAGGCTTACGCCTTGATCAATAAGTGTGGTTTCCATCTTTGTAATCGTACCAGGGGCTAATGTTTAGCCAGTCAGATAACGGTGTTTAAGTCTACCTCATTTGTTTAAGAGGAAATAGGTGACACGATCATTGCCTAATCAAGATTGACATTTGTAAATAATTGGTGTGCTATCGAACCTATTTTGACGGTTTAAATGTGCTTGGCAATACTGAAAGTCCTCATAATCAATACAAAAAAGTAGGAGAACGACATGATTGCAAACTCAAATGTCAGTCAGCCATTAGGGCTTGACGTTGGAATCGTAAAGCGCAGCATGAGTTTATTCGGTGCAGGGGGCATGACAATAGGCTTGCTGTTTTTGATGACGCAGCTTATCAGCAATGAAATGCCAACACTGGAAGAGGAAAGAGTATTCAAATTACCGCCGATTTCATTTGTGCCTAAGGATGACCCTCCCAAGGTTAAAGAAATCATTAAACCGGTGATTGAGGCGAAACCCGTCGTGCCAGAAGCCCAGGTTATGACTGATATCACGTCACCTGTTGATGCAATTGCTGTTCCGATAACAAAGTACGAAGGTCCGCCACTGATTATCGCTGACGGTTTACCCAGTGGCATGCCCTTGGTGCCTATTTCTCCACAGTTTCCTGAAGCCGCAGCGCGTCGAGGTTTATGTGGCCATGTCACTGTTCAGTTTGATATTAATGCTGACGGCATACCCATTAATGTGGCCGTATTAGACAGCAGTCATCGAGCGTTTCACAAAAGTGCCATGCAAGCGGTTGAGCGCGCGCGCTATAAGCCCAGTGTTCAAGGAGGGCAAGCTGTGACGATTTATGGGAAGGTGGAAAAGATATCGTATCGCCTAGAAGAAGGTTGTTAATAGTAGAAAGCGTAAATTGGGTTGAAATGACGTGAGTCAATTCCAATTACGATTTTTACGGGGATACATTGAGCCAACTTAAGTCTTAATAGTCTGGCGGCGGCGAACTCGTAAGTTCGCCGCTGGCCTTTTTTAGTGGCACTGTTGTTAACGTATAAATGCGCAGGCTGCTTGATATAAATACTCGCAATCCTGTGTGCCAGCAGTCTCTCGAATGGAGTGCATGGCCCATTGTGGCGCCCCCAGATCTAAGGTCTCAATACCAAGCTCGGTGGCGGTAATTGGACCAATAGTGCTACCGCAACCCATGTCTGAACGAGTAACAAATTTCTGAATTGGTACACCTGCTGATTCACAGCGCTGTTGAAACTTAGCCGAGCTGACACTCGTTGTCGCATAGCGTTGGTTTTGGTTAATTTTAATCACCGGGCCTTGATTGAGAATTGGGCCGTGGTTTTGGTCGTGCTTGTCCGCGTAATTCGGGTGTATCCCATGAGCGTTGTCGCAAGAAAGCATGGATGAGCGACCAATGAATTGCGTTAAGCTCGTATTGTCATTGATCAAACGCTCTAATACATTTCTTAAAAACGGGCCTTGCGCACCGCACGCAGATGCAGAGCCGACTTCTTCATGGTCGGTGGAAACGAATAAACTGGCTTGCTCACTTTGAGTGTCTATCAGTGCGCGCGCGCCAATATAAGTACTCAATAAATTATCCAACCTAGCCGCGCAAACAAATTCACCGTTTAACCCCGTAATGTTGGGTTTTTGTGTATCGTAAACCGACAGTTCGAACTCCAGCACTTTTTCCAAGTCTTTTTCACAGTGATCAATGAGCAATTGTTCGAAGCTCTTGTCACCAGCATTGCCCAGTATTAATGGCAAATGCTGCTGTGGGTTAATGGCGCGCTTGCTGTTTGCATCACGTTCTAAATGAATCGCCAGATTCGGGATAATGGCAATTGGGCGTTTAAAGTCAATTAACTCACTGATTACGTGGCCTTGCTTGTTAACGCCGCTGACACGGCCTGCGATCGAAAGGTCACGGTCGAGCCAGGGTTGATACAAGGCGCCGCCATACACTTCGACGCCAAGTTGTAGGTAGCCGTGTTTTTTGACCTCTGGGTTGGGTTTAATGCGAAGGCAAGGGCTGTCGGTGTGCGCACCGATCATTTGCATGCCTTGCGTGAGATCTGAGCCTGTTCTGAAGGCGATGATTGATGAGTCATTACGTGTGATAACGTAAGCCGATTGTGCTTCGATCTGCCAATCCTCACCCTCATTTAAAAGCGTGAAACCGGCCTCTAAAAATAATTGACGAGCGGTTTGCGTGGCGTGAAATGGGGTGGGTGACTTAGTAATAAAGTCACACAAGCTCTGCGCGATGGCATCAGAGCTTGAAATAAAGGTCGGTGCTTGAGGCATATCAGTGAATTTGCTCGCTGTGGTTTAAATGACTTTGGCTAGGCTTTATTATACGGAATATCCTCCACAAAGAGCGTAATCTCGTGTTTTACTCTATTTTACTCGTTACTGTTATCGCAGCCATGCTTTACGCTATTAAGCGTTGGCAGAGTTTGCCTAAAGGTCAACGTAAGGCGTTTGGGCTAAAAGCCATATTATGGGGCGGTGCTGCTCTTACTCTCGTATTTGTGATTGCGGGCCGTGCGCATTGGTTGATGGGGGTGCTGGCGGCCTTAATCGCGCTTGCTGGGCGTGCCGTTCAGTTGGCGCAATACGTACCCATCTTTAAAAAGGCTTTTGGAGAGTTTGAACAAACAGCAGGCCCACAGGGCGCTAATACGTCACCGAGTCAAATCAATATGAACCGCAAAGAGGCGGCGGACATTCTTGGTGTGTCTGAAGATGCAGAACCTGAAGAGATTCGTTTGGCGCATAAGAAACTGATGCAAAAAATACACCCAGATCGCGGTGGCACGGACGCCTTAGCGAAGCAGATTAATACGGCAAAAGACACTCTGCTAAGCGCTTAAAACGTTTTTTGATGCGTTCTTGCCTGTGGTGCCTTTAACAAGCGGTGGCTTTTATTTACGCGATAAGTTTATGTTAGCCGCAACGGCGAAGGAGGCCGTTTAAGGTATTCTTCGCCGCGGCCAATGTTCATGAGAGCCTACACCGATCATTTATAGATTGATTCGTCAGCTTATCGCCAGTCTAGGTTCATGAAGTATTAAAATGAAACTAGGCTGGGTTGATAGTCTTCGGGAGCTTGATAGCCAAGCAGATTAAACACCGTGGCCGCTATGTGTGTAAGCCCAGCGTCTGCCGGTGGGGTCAGTGTGTATTCGCCATCGTAACTTGGGTCAACGATGGCAAACGGGACTGGACTAAGTGTGTGGCTGGTTTTTGGTACACGCACTCCATTTTTCTCGGTATACATGATGTCTGCGTTGCCGTGATCAGCCGTATAGATCAAAATCCCATCTTGCTTTTTTATTGCTTCAATTAGCTTGGCAACGCACTCATCGACCACTTCCATGGCTTCTATGGCGGCGGCCAGATCACCTGTGTGCCCCACCATGTCGCCGTTGGCAATATTTAAACGCCCAAAACGATATTCGCCGCTTTCAATCAGTTTGATGGTTTCTTCGGTGATTTCTCTGGCTTTCATGGCCGGTGCTTGATTGAACTCCACATTATCTGACGGAATTTCAATATACGTTTCCAGCGATTCATCGATATAACCAGAACTGTTGCCGTTCCAAAAATAGGTAACGTGACCGTACTTCTGAGTTTCAGAGATGGCAAAAGTTTTTTGTTGCTCAGCGCATAAGAATTCGCCCATCGTACGATTGATCGCGGGTGGGTTAACTAGGTATTGATTTGGAATGCAATCATCACCATCGTATTGCAACATGCCAGCATAAAACAGTTTAGGGTGCGGGCCGTGTTCGGTGCGATCAAATTTATCGAAGTCGTCACGTTCGTAAGCCAGTGAAATTTCGATTGCTCGGTCGCCACGAAAGTTAAATAAAATAACGGCGTCACCGTCATTCATTTTGCCAACGGCTTGCCCGTCTTCCTCAATTACAAATGCAGGCAGGTATTGATCGTCTTTGCCTGATGATGCATACAAGGCCGTTATGGCGTCACTGGCGTTGGTAAAAGCCTGCCCAATTCCGTGAGTATGGCAATTATAACCTCGACGCACCATTTCCCAGTCGGCTTCATAGCGATCCATGGTGATTTCCATGCGGCCGCCGCCACTGGCAATACGAAAGTTAGCTTGGTGGCGTTGGTTGATTTGGTGTATCAGTTTTTCAGTCTGTTCTATGTACAACAACGCCGATCGAGCATCCACGTCGCGGCCGTCCAGTAAGATGTGAATACAGCATTCGTTGACGCCTTGTTCGGCGGCCTTTTCCATTAATGCGTAAAGGTGCTTTGTGTGTGCGTGAATATTCCCATCGGAGTGGAGCCCCAGCAAATGCAATGTGTTGTTCTTTCCATGCTCAATGGTTGTGTTCCATACATCGGTGTTGTAAACCTCTCCACTGTCTATTGCTTGGTTCACTAACTTGGCGCCCTGAGCAAAAATTCGACCAGCGCCTAAAGCATTATGCCCCACTTCGCTATTACCCATGTCATCGTCACTGGGCAATCCAACGGCGGTGCCATGAGCCGCGAGTTCAGTATAAAGGGGTTGCGCTAATAAATTGTCTAGAGTAGGGGTGTTGGCTTCGGTTACCGCGTTGCTAGGCCCGGCCGGAGCAACGCCGACACCATCGGCAACTAATATAACGACGGGGCCCTTACGGCCTTGAAAAGAGGGGTGTTTTTTTAATTGCAGACTCATTTGACTGTATGTGTAATTAGGGTGTTTTTTAAAGACGCTATAATTTAAAAGAATAATTTAAAAGAATAGTTAAAAAGAACAATGTTACTGACTAGACATTGGCACTTACGCAAACCTTTCTAATAAGTGACGTTTTAACTCAGTCAACGCCTTGCCTCGATGGCTGAGTTGCTGTTTCTGTTCAGGGGTCAGTTCTGCGCAATGACAGCCGTGTTCTGGTACATAAAACAATGGGTCGTAACCGAAACCTGAGTCGCCTTTAGCCGCTTCGGCGATGCGGCCTTCCCAGCGGCCTTGGCTGATGATGGGCGTGGGATCAAATTCGTGTTCCATGTAGACGATAACGCATTGAAATCGTGCTGAACGGTTCTTAGTATCGCCAAGCGTCAGTAACAGTTTGTTGTTGTTGGCAATATCGCCACGGCCTTGCTCTTTTGAGCCGTCAGCGTAGCGACTGGAATGGATTCCCGGCGCGCCTTTTAGAGCATCCACTTCTAAGCCTGAATCGTCGGCAATGGCCGGTAAGCCTGTGTTTTTACATGCGTGCCGCGCTTTTATAAGAGCGTTTTCAACAAAACTCAGACCGTCTTCAATGGCTTCTTCAAACCCGAATTGGCTTTGTGGTAGCACTTCGAAATCAAGTTCTTCGAGTTGCGTTTGCATTTCGATCACTTTGCCTTTATTGCCAGTGGCTAATACTATTTGCTTGGTCATAAATCAGGTTATGCGTGGTCAGTCAGAGTCAGAGCTTGGGATAGTGGCCAAATGTAGAATACTATGATTCCAGTGCATTATTTTGTGCGCTCATCAGTTCGGCAACCCCTTTTTCAGCTAATACCAGCATCGCTTGCATTTCGTTTAAACTAAAAGGCGCACCTTCGGCGGTACCTTGGACTTCAATAAAATCGCCATTGTCGTCCATAATGACGTTCATGTCTGTCTCGGCATTGCTGTCTTCAGGGTAGTCTAAATCAAGGACCGGAGTGCCTTGGTATACGCCAACCGACACGGATGCAATCTGGCGTGCCAGTGGTGACTTGCTAATTAGCTTCTGTGCTAGCATATAATTGATGGCATCCACTAGGGCAACGTATGCGCCAGTGATAGACGCGGTGCGAGTGCCCCCGTCGGCCTGAATTACATCGCAATCCAATGTAATTGAGTGTTCGCCGAGTTTTTCCAGATCCACCGCTGCTCGCAATGAACGGCCAATCAAACGTTGAATCTCTTGAGTGCGCCCGCTTTGTTTGCCTCGTGCTGCTTCACGGCCCATACGTGAATTAGTGGATCTGGGTAACATGCCGTATTCTGCGGTAACCCAGCCTTTACCTTGGCCTTTAAGAAAGTGTGGTACGCGTGTTTCCACCGTCGCATTACACAACACTTTGGTGTTTCCACAACTGATTAAGACTGAGCCTTCAGCGTGTGCTGTATAATTACGTTCAATTGTAATGTTGCGAAGTTGGTTTTGTTTACGGCCGCTAGGGCGTGAGAATGTTGGGGTTTTGGTCATGAATTTACACTATTGGTTTTTATGGGTGCGGTGTTACTGATTAATACACGAGCCGTAAATACAGGCTCATAGTCTGGTGATTACAACCCGCGAATAGTAATGGCGGCGCATCAAACCGGCTAATTTTAGACGTTGATTTCAGAGGCAGAGCGAAGGAGGTTTAAAGCTGATCGTCTAGCTCTAATATAAAACTCTCAATCTCATTGATCGCGTCATTTAGGTCACTCATATCAAAGCGCTTTTGCGCTTCAACTTCGCGCCTGGCATCTTCATGAATTTCTTGCTTTTTTGAGTCTTTGATAGACTGATCCAGCAGTTGCACGGTATCAGGCTCGTCAAAGTCATTCATGGCGGCGTTATCCAGCTGTTTAACGCCCCAGAACAGAACAACAACGGATAAATTATCACTGGGGGCCTTATTGCGATTCTCCAGCGTTTGCAACAGACTGTCTAACCCTAAGCTTGGGTGTTCAGGGTCCACATAGTCGGTTAAATCATTTGGGTTAAAATTCGCCCAAGCTCCATCTGTTGCTAAGAAAAATACATCACCATCACGTAACTTTCTAGGGTCACTAACCTCGGGCCTGGGTGCTTCTAAGCCGCCAACACAACGGTTAATTGGTGCGTTGCCTTTGCGCCCTTGTTTATGTGAAACGTGATCTTCGGTCACAAAGCGTGTTTGTCGTTTTCGAATCAAATACAATCGACTGTCGCCAGAATGTGCCCAATGAGCAATGCCTTTATAGACCAATAACACCACGCACGTGGTTTTAGGTGATTCCACCGGAAGCCCCATGCTGACGGCCCGACGGTGAATAGAGTGATGGGCAAAATTAATCGAGAGCGTTAAAAAACTTTGAGCCTTTTCTAGTTGCGCCGGGGTGGCCTTTTTAAACGAATCCCCCATGGTTTCAACGAAACATTGTGATGCAACTTCGCCGCCTTCATGCCCACCTAAGCCATCGGCAACCACACACAACAGGGCGCCATCACGTTCGAAAATAGCGGTGCTATCTTCGTTATAGTCACGCCCGCCTTGGTGGCTTTGTTGCCCAACTGAATAATTCATCATCGATTGTTTTGCCTTAGTTAATTCTTAGGCCCTTAACGAGTTGTCATGATTTCGACAAATTCGTCGACCGACTTAGGGCGGTCAAGAGGGTCTAAACTGCTCGCACGATCAATCGCCTCTATCAGTTTTGGGCGATAGTAACGGCCATGAGTCTCTTTGAGTGGCCGTAATGTGTCTTTTTTCAAGCGCTTCACTGCACTTGGTGGTGACTTATGAGTAATACACGCGCGCATGGTCATGGCAATGGCGTACAAGTCTGAGCATAAGTCCAAATCTTTTTTCTCATGTTGTTCGGGCGCCGAATAACCGTGGGTCAAGGTATGTACCTTATGCTTTTCTGCCGAGGGAAATTTATACGCCGCGCCCAAATCAAGAATAAGTGGCACCCCACTGGCTCGTAATAAAATATTGCTGGGCTTAATGTCCAAGTGCAAAAAGCTGTTTTTATGCACTTCTTTCAAACCGGCTAAAGTCATGGTGAACACACTGAGAATGAATTCTTCGTCAGGGACATAATCGGTGTTCTTAATGAACCAACGCAGATCTTTTCCGTTTTCATAGCGCATCACAAGGTAAGCTGTGTTGTTGGCGCGGAAAAAATTCGATACGTTGACAATATTAGGGTGGTCTATTTGCGATAGGGTTAAGCCTTCATCGAAAAAGCGCTTTAAGCCAATATGATATTTGTGTTCTTGGTCTTTCGGAAAAATATGCAAGGAACCGTCTCGAGCGCGTCGCATACAGTTAGTGGCGTAGAATTCTTTAACAGCCACAATGGTGTTGGTTTTAGTGTCAAGTGCGCTGTAAACAACACTGAAGCCTCCAACTCCAATTACGCGGCCGATCTTATAATGTTCCACCATGGTGTCCGCCTTGAGAGGCATTGCTGGAATATTCTGAGTTTTGGGTTTTAGTAAGCTCATTCCGTTATTATAGACCTTCACGGTAAATCATCAATCATTGCGAGCATTTGTATACAATTATGAGCCACACTAACACACAAAGCATGACGGCATATGCCCAAGCGGCGATAAACACTGAGTTGGGAGAGCTTAGCTGCGAGCTGCGCAGCGTCAATCACCGGTATCTTGAAATTGCCCCGCGTATGCCAGAAGAACTTAGGCGACATGAAGGCATTCTGCGTGAAACGATTACATCTAAGCTGTCAAGAGGTAGGGTGGATGTCTTTATCCGCTTAAAAGAAAGCGAGTCCAGCAGCCTAGAGCCGAATGACGAAGCGGCAAAAAATTTAAACGCGTTACTCCAGCAAATGCGAACGGCCGTGCCCGAGATGAGTGCGATTCGAGCCATTGATGTGCTTAGATGGCCTGGCGTGCTGCAAGCAAAAAAAATTGACCCAAACATGATAAAAGCCAATTTACTTGAGGTGTTAGACAAAGCTCTGCTTGGTATGAAAGACGCGAGAGCAACCGAGGGTGGGAAAATGGCCGAGTTAATCCAACAAAGGTTGGAGTCAATGAAAGAGGTGATCACCGCGGTAGAAGGCTTTTTGCCCGAAATAGTGGAAGGTTATCGTGCCCGCCTTGATGAGAAGCTCGCTGATATTAAAGAACAGCTAGACCCAAGCCGCTTAGAACAGGAAATGGTGATCTTCTTACAAAAAACAGACGTCGCCGAAGAACTTGATCGCTTAAATGTTCATATAGAAGAAGTCAGCGCTGTGCTTGCTAAACCAGAACCTGCAGGCCGACGATTAGACTTTTTGATGCAAGAATTAAATCGAGAAGCCAACACGCTCGGTTCAAAAGCCCACGACCCAAGGCTCACTAAGGCCAGCGTCGATTTAAAAGTGCTTATCGAGCAAATGCGCGAACAGGTTCAAAATATTGAATGATGTTTTTAGCTGTTTTATTTCGTTCATAAATTTATTTAAGTCAATGATATTTAATGTTTTTTTAAGATGATTGGATTTTTAGTTGTTTTGGGTTGTTCCGTTACGTTTTAGAAAAGTGGCGGCCAACACCTGCAAGTATCAAACAAGGTCTAAAAGATAATATTGACCCGCTGGCCGAAAAGGCGCGGCTCACTCAAAAGAAATTCAATACCGTAGATGATCTGGCTGAAGGCTGGCTAGACGATTGCACTAAACGGCTTAAGCATCCAAAAATTTCAAGGCAGGTATACCGAGATTACATATTACCCTGGGAGTACTGCGGTTAGATAAAGTTGAGCCGACTGATGTGTGAGCGACAATATTTTTTTGAAACAGGAAAGTGTCTAGAAAATTTAGGTCTTACAGGTGTGGTTTATTATAGTGAAAATTTATAATTGCCAATGCGAGTTTGTGGTTGTAATTTGAAATCCGAATAAAATTGACTACAATGTAGTCATATAATTACTTTTTAACTAAATGAGTATGTGAGCCATGGCATCAACTCCATTTTCGATAAGAATCGATGATACCGTTCGAGATCAACTCGAAAAAATTTGTGACCTAACTGAGCGTTCAAAGGCTTATGTCACGTCTAAGGCAATTGAAGAATACGTAGAGCGTAATAGCTGGAAGGTTGAAGCCTTAAAGCGAGCTAAAGCAGAAGCTGAAAAAGGTGAATTTATCTCTCATCAAGCAATGGGCGAGTGGATCAACTCGCTAGACACGGACGATGAGTTGCCTGCGCCTGAAATTGATGTTTTTAAAGCGCCAGCATGAAAAATATAGTTTGGCTCAACGCGGCCAAATTAGACTTGATAGATATTCAAGCCTACTACAGCGAAAAAGCGTCGCCTAAAATTGCAGTTCAACTTCTTCAGCGTATTTTTCAACCATCCTCGTTACTGACTGAACAACCTTTAATTGGTTCGCCAACCATGGACGACGATATACTTGAGTGGGTTATTCCTAATTTGAATTACACGCTGCCGTATCAAATAAAAGGCGACGATATTGAAATACTACGTGTGTTTCACCAGTCTCAGAAAAAACCCAACAAATGGGAAGAGAAGTAATACACAATAAACCCCGAGACAAATAGGCAATTATTAGTCGACTTCAAAGTGACGGTCTACCCAATCAAAGCTTTTCAAGCTGAGCAGTTCAGGCCGAACGCACATCATAAAAATATTACTGAGCATCGAGAACCAAGGAGGGGAGTGCAATAATAAAACCGATGCGTGATCAATACCCAACACGGCATGATTTTGAAAAATTCCAATAAATGACAGTAAGGTCATTAGCCAGTTTTGAATGGGCTAGAATTTACAAAACTAGGGAGTCTCTGCAAAAAACGAATTTAGTATAATGCACAAGACCGATTAATCCGAACCAATAGCAATCATGAAACAGCCAAGCTTTGCTGATTTAGCCTACGAGAATAAAAAGAAAATAACCCGAAAGGAGCGATTTCTT
>CALJWL010000004.1 GCA_937974565.1 uncultured Arenicella sp. | reverse complement strand
GCCAAATCATTCAGTGGCTTTGCCACTCGAATGATTTCTAAAATAACCGCGTTAACCGTCATTCAATGGATTAACAAACGCAGTGGAAACAATATCAATAACTTGAAAATCGTTATTTCCTAAATGCACCACGGGTTAATTTATACAGTTTCGAACTTACTTTTTATCTGTGATATTAATGCATCGCTTTTTGATGACGGTTAAGGCCAGAGTCAGTGGCTGTGATAGCGTTACAAATTTTGAAAATTCAGCCACTTTCTTGATCAATAATTCGTATATCTGTCTATAAATCGATTGTTCAAATTTCACCTCTCTTGTATCATGTAGAACCTTCTGGAGCGCAGCGAAAAATGCTTTTATCACTCGTTTGCCTGTTGCTCTGATATGCCTTTTCTCAAGTTTTTATTTACTGTTTAAGCCTTCCTCTTAATGTGGTTAATGCCAATTAGTGTGATGAGTAAAAAGTGTAATGCTTGAAATTGATTGAGTTTATCTCTTCTCCAAACTGTGCAGTGAGCAAGTATGGGGCCGTGCGCAAGTTTGAGTATTAGTGAGTGGCGTGCGTTCTTTAATTGTTCTATTAATGTTCGTTAGGACAATTTTTCGGATCTAAAAATTGGCTTTAAAACCAGCTTAAAAATCAATGACTAAATACGTATTTATTACCGGCGGTGTGGTTTCTTCCTTGGGGAAAGGCATTGCGGCTGCTTCATTGGCGACCTTGCTTGAGTCTCGTGGCTTGAAAGTAACGTTAATGAAGCTTGACCCTTACATTAATGTTGATCCGGGCACCATGAGCCCGTTTCAGCACGGAGAGGTGTTTGTAACGGAGGACGGTGCGGAAACCGATTTGGATTTAGGTCACTATGAGCGTTTTATTCGTACTACCTTGTCGCAAAGAAATAACTTTACGACGGGCCGTATTTACGAGCGCGTGTTAAGGAAAGAGCGTCGCGGTGAGTATTTGGGGGGAACGGTGCAAGTCATTCCGCACATCACCAATGAAATGAAATCAGCGATTGAGGATGGAGCTGGCGATGTTGATGTTGCTTTGGTAGAGATTGGTGGCACCGTTGGTGATATTGAATCTCTGCCTTTTATGGAGGCAATTCGTCAAATGCGGATCGAAAAGGGTTATGAGAACGTGATGTTCATTCATTTAACGTTGGTGCCGTATATTGACGTGGCTGGTGAAATTAAAACCAAACCAACTCAACACTCGGTTAAAGAGTTAAGAAGCATTGGCATACAACCAGACATTTTGTTATGCCGAGTTAAAGACCCCTTGCCTGAGGGGGCCCGCAAAAAAATTGCCTTGTTCACTAATGTGGCACCAGAGGCGGTGATCTCCGGAGATGACGTGGATAATATCTACCAAATTCCACTCTTGTACCGTGATCAAAAAGTAGATGAGCTGGTAGTAAAACATTTACAAATTGATTGCCCGCCTGCCGATTTGAGTGAATGGGAAGATGTGGTGTACCGAAAAGCCAACCCGAATGGCGAAGTAACCATCGCGTTAGTGGGCAAGTATGTTGACTTGACTGAATCTTATAAATCACTGTCTGAGTCATTGATTCATGCCGGCATCCGAACAATGACCAAGGTGAATATCAACTACGTTGATGCGCAAGACTTGGAAAATCAAGGCATTGAAATGTTGCAGGGCACTGATGCAGTGTTGGTGGCTGGCGGATTTGGTGATCGTGGAACGGAAGGTAAAATCCTAGCCGCGAAGTACGCCCGTGAAACGAAAACACCTTACTTGGGCATTTGTCTTGGTATGCAAGTGGCGGTGATCGACTATGCGCGCCACGTTGCCGGTATGGAAAATGCCAACTCCTCCGAATTTGATAACAGTTCGGCGTATCAAGTGATTGGCCTAATAACCGAATGGACCGATGAACACGGTAATGTTCAACAGCGAGATGAGAACTCAGACCTGGGTGGCACCATGCGCTTAGGTGGTCAGACATGTCATCTAGCGCAGGGCAGTCGTTCTCGCGAAATTTATGGCACAGACGCCATTATTGAGAGGCACCGGCATCGCTATGAATTTAATAATCTATTGCGGCCTCGATTGGTGGATGCAGGCTTAGTAATAGCTGGTACATCCGATGATGATTTGGTTGAAATTGTTGAAATTGCCGATCACCCTTGGTTTGTAGGGGTTCAATTTCACCCCGAATTCACGTCCAGCCCTCGAGATGGACATCCATTATTTACTTCGTATATTCAAACTGCGCGCGACCTCAAAGAAACGGTTTAGCGTTAGTTGGTTAGAGTGAATTGAGTTTGAGGCGTCTACTTATGGTATTGGTAGCGCATCGATTCCATTCACGTAATATAATAAGCCTGTTAAGGTAAGAAGGTATTCTCACACCAAGCGTCTGAGGTAAACTGAGGCACTGAACTGGTTATGAAAATTAAGTTATGAAAATTGCAGACTTTGAAGTTGGCTTAGATAAACCGTTTTTCCTAATTGCAGGCCCTTGTGTGATTGAATCTCGTACGTTTGCACTTGAGACAGCAAAGATGATCCGTGATATCACCGGCGAACTGGGAGTTAACGCCCTGTATAAATCATCGTTTGACAAAGCTAATCGTACTTCTGGCACGTCATTTAGAGGCCCGGGTATACAAGAAGGCTTGGAAATTTTACAAGAAGTTCGTGAAACAACGGGCATGCCTGTGTTGACCGACGTTCATACGCCGGAACAAGTTTCTTTGGCGGCAAACTACGTTGATATGATTCAAACACCGGCATTTTTGTGCCGGCAAACGGACTTAATTGAAGCCGTAGGCGCTTGCGGTATTCCGGTGAATATCAAAAAAGGCCAGTTTCTGTCGCCGCCTGAAATGGTGAACGTAACAAAAAAAGCCGAAGCCGCTGGAGGAAAAAATCGCGTAACGGTGTGTGAACGAGGTGCGTCTTTTGGCTATAACAACCTGGTGGTTGATATGCGTGGCCTAGCTCAGATGCGTGAAACCGGTTGCCCAGTGGTGTTTGATGCCACACACTCGGTGCAATTGCCGGGCGGGCAGGGCGATAAATCTGGTGGGCAACGAGAGTTTGTTCCCGTATTGGCACGTGCTGCGGTTGCGGCTGGCGTTTCGGGTTTATTTATGGAAACGCATCCCGACCCTGAAAATGCCAAAAGTGATGGTCCTAATGCATGGCCTACACAAAAATTAAAAGCATTATTAACAGTCTTACAACAGCTTGACCAATCCACGAAAGCTGGCGGTTTTGATGACAGTGGTTACTAACAAGTTATTTTTCACCTTAGTGGCTTGGTAACTGAATTTAAAACCTGAATCTTATCTTAAATTTACAGAGGCAGAAGTATGTCTACCATTCAATCTATTTTAGCGCGTGAGATTCTAGATTCACGCGGTAACCCCACTGTCGAAGCCGACGTACTGCTCGCGGATGGCTCATTTGGTCGTGCAGCCGCCCCGTCTGGCGCGTCTACCGGTTCTCTTGAGGCATTAGAGTTAAGAGACGGCGACAAAACTCGTTACTTAGGTAAAGGCGTAAGGCAGGCCGTTGAAAATGCGAACACCAAAATTGCGGACGCGCTTGCAGGCAAAGACGCGTTAAATCAACGTGCCATTGATCAAGTAATGATGGACCTTGATGGCACTGACAATAAATCCAATCTCGGTGCAAACGCGGTTTTGGCCGTTTCACTGGCCGTCTCTAAAGCAGCGGCAGCCAGCAAAGGTGTTCCGTTATACGCACACTACGCTGCTCTGTTTGGCAACGACACTTACTCTATGCCGGTTCCGCAGATGAACATCATTAATGGTGGCGAGCATGCGGACAATTCAATCGATTTCCAAGAATTCATGATTTTGCCAACGGGTTTACCTACCTTTGGTGATGCCTTACGAGCCGGTGCTGAAATATTTCACGCTCTTAAGAAGGTGTTGCACGATATGGGGTTGAGTACAGCGGTTGGTGATGAAGGAGGCTTTGCGCCTAATTTGGACAGCAACGAAGCCGCTATTGGCATTATTATCACGGCCATTGAAAATGCGGGCTACAAAGCCGGTGAAGACATCTTAATTGGATTAGATGTGGCTAGTACTGAGTTTTATGAAAATGGAAAATACACATTAAGTGCCGAAGGTAAATCGTTAAACTCAGAAGAATTTGCTGAATATCTGGAAGCTTGGGTGCGTAAGTACCCGATCATCACCATTGAAGACGGTATGGCTGAAGACGATTGGGATGGTTGGGCTGACCTGACTGAGAAAGTTGGTCGTGACATTCAATTGACAGGCGACGACCTGTTTGTCACGAACACTAAGATACTAAAAGAAGGAATAGATAAGGGTGTAGCTAATTCTATTTTAATTAAATTTAATCAAATAGGCTCCCTCACTGAAACGTTTGACGCTATTCAAATGGCGCATGATGCTGGTTATAAAGCCACTATTTCACATCGCTCAGGTGAGACCGAAGACACCACGATTGCTGACTTGGCCGTGGCCACGGCGGCGGGCCAAATTAAAACCGGCTCTTTGTGCCGTTCTGATCGCGTAGCCAAATACAACCAACTCTTACGAATTGAGCAAGAGTTGGGTGATAAAGCGGTTTATCCAGGAATAAAATCGTTTTCTTAAAACGCTTTTTAGGGTGGCCGCCACGTAGGTAAGGGCCCTCCAAAGCACATTAGATTAGAAAACCCGATATCAATCGTTTGGTATCGGGTTTTTTATGCCCGTCAACATGATCCACTGGCTTTGACTGCAATTACCCTTGTAGATTGGCTCTTTGTCGGTTTTGCAATTATTTCCAATGTATTATTTGTCGATTGGTCGCCACAAAGCACTCATCGGTTTATCTTAAGAGACTTGGAATACGTTTTACCGTCTCTTTATCTCTCGCTCGCCGTTGTAAGTTGCGATTACGATCAAAACTTTCAAATTAATCCATTTAATTTTCGCTTTAGTAAAGATCACTAATTCTATTCTTTTTGCAGACATATTAAGCAAAAGCCGAATTAAATACGTCCAACTCATGAAGTCAAACACTCATCTTTATTGCATTGGGTTAGACCATGTTCGAGTTATTAACGCGCATTTAGTGTTTTGCTGGCATTTTTTGTACACGACAAGCAATGAGTTGGAAAGACCTCAGGTTATGTCTATTTTTCGCACAAATTGAGTCATTGATTGCGCCTTCGCTTCGTGGCAGTCTCTTGTTATTCAATCAATATCATCAAGAACTACTTATGACAGACAGCATTGTCATCGTGGGCGGCGGTCATGCGGCAGCGGAAGCGGTTACGGCATTACGTAAAAAAGGTTGGGCGGGAGGCATCACATTGATTGGTGATGAACCCTCGCTGCCTTACCATCGCCCACCACTGTCTAAGGCGTATTTTAAGGGTGAGGTAGAACACGAAAAATTGCTTATTCGTAGTAAGGTCGTGTATGAAAATGCCCAAGTTGATTTGAAGCTAGGAACCCGAGTTACCCGCATCGATCGTGAAGCTCGTTGTCTGGAACTCAGTGAGGGTGGTTCAGTGGCTTATTCTAAGTTAATGATCGCAACGGGCACTCGCGCAAGAAAAATACCGGTTGAGGGAGCCGGTTCGTCAAACATTCATTATTTGCGTACTCTGGCAGATGTTGACCGTATTAAAGCGCAATTACCCCCAAATGGTCGGTTGTTGATCGTTGGTGCGGGTTACATTGGTTTAGAAGTGGCGGCCTCGGCCGTGCAACAGGGCATTAACGTAACCGTATTAGAAGCCATGGACCGGGTTTTGGCGCGTGTTACTAGCCCAATGGTTTCGGCGTATTTTCAGAAACGACACGCAGACAGCGGAGTGAATATTCGGTTAAACAGCCGCTTAGTGAGGTTTGATGAGTTCATTCGCGATGGGCGGCCGTGTGTTAAAGCCGTTATGTATGATGGCTGTGAACACGAATTTGATAGTGCCATTGTGGGCATTGGGGTGTTACCAAATAGTGAGCTTGCTAAGGTAGCGGGTTTGAATTGCGATAATGGCGTTTTGGTAAACGAGTTTAACCAAACTTCTGACCCACAAATCTATGCCGTTGGCGACTGTTGCAACTTTTATAGCCTTCTCTATGAAAGAGACATTCGTCTTGAGTCCGTGCCTAATGCGTTAGAGCAGGCGAAGGTCGCGGTTTTATCCATGCTCGGCGAGAATGTTTCGTACGACAGTGTGCCGTGGTTTTGGTCGGATCAATACGATATTAAATTGCAAACCGCTGGTTTGTTGGCCGGCTACGACGACTATGTTGTAAGAGGGGACGCAGCCAGTGATAAATTTTCAGTTTTTTATTTAAAACAAGGGCGTTTGATTGCGATGGACGCCATTAATTCACCGGCCGATTTTATGGTATCAAAAAAACTGATCGCGGCTAAGTCAAGGCCTGATAAAGTGCAATTAGCGGACATTAACTTTTCGTTGAAAAGCTTGCTTTAGCAGATGTGAGAGCCGTTGTTCTAAGAAAATTTAACTGGTTAAAATTACGAGTAATATAAATATGGGACCTCTAGCAGGCATTAAAGTAATTGAGTTGAAAGGCATTGGCCCTGGCCCGTATGCCGGTATGTTGTTGGCGGATATGGGGGCTGAGGTGATTTCCATCGAACGGTCACGCGGCCCCAATGGCATTAGCCTACCGGCTCATATTGATGTTAATTGTCGGGGTAAAAAATCCATCGCGTTGGACCTAAAACACCCTGAAGGCCTCGCAACACTTTTAACACTGATTGAAAGCGCTCAAATGCTGATCGAAGGTTATCGACCTGGTGTGGCTGAGAAGTTAGGTTTTGGCCCCGAGGTTTGTCACAAGTTAAACCCAGCACTTATCTACGGCCGAGTTACTGGCTGGGGTCAGACGGGCCCATTGGCGAACGTGGCTGGCCACGATATTAACTATGTCTCGTTAACTGGGGCATTGGCGGCCATCGGTGGGCCGGACCGGCCAGTGCCGCCGTTAAATCTTGTTGGCGACTATGCGGGCGGCAGTTTGTTTTTAGTGATAGGCATGCTGGCTGCGTTGCATGCCGCTCAAAAAACGGGTAAGGGCGATGTGATTGACGCGGCTATCACCGACGGTTCTGCTAATTTGATGAGCGTAATATACAGCCTGCAAGCGGCCAGAAGCTGGCAGCCTAAACGTGCGGCTAATTTGTTGGATGGGGCCGCGCATTTCTACCGCACTTACGAGACAGCCGATAGCAAGTTTGTTTCCATTGGCTCAATCGAACCGCAATTTTATGCCATGCTGATCGAAAAAGCGGGTTTGGACAAAGAACGCTTTTCCGCCCAGCATGATGCTTCTCAATGGTCTGAAATGGCGATTGAAATGGAAGACGTGTTCAAGCAAAAAACACGCGATGAGTGGTGTGACATTATGGAGGGCACTGATATTTGCTTTGCACCGGTGTTGAATTATAACGAAGCAATGGCTCATCCGCATAACCAAGCTAGAGAAACGTACATCGACGTGGGAGGCATCACACAACCAGCGCCAGCTCCCAGGTTTGAGCATTACTCGTGTGCCCAACCTTCAGCCCCCTCTCCGGAAGGGCACGACACACAGAACGTACTGCGAGATCATGGGTTCAGTGAATCAGATATTACTGAGTTAATGAATAATGGCGCGATTCCATCCTGATTTAACGTTGATGTACCTAATGTTTTTGAGCGAGTAAATGAAACGAAAACTGCCACCGCTAAATTGGCTTCGCACCTTCGAGTCCTCCGCACGTAACCTGAGTTTTAAGCTTGCCGCTGATGAATTGAGTCTCACCTCGGCGGCGGTGAGCAAACAAATAAAAAATCTAGAATACAATCTTGGTGTCACGCTTTTCAAGCGTTTGCCCAACGGTTTAGAACTAAGCGATTACGGAGCCATCTATCTGCCATCGGTGCGCGAGGCTATTGAGCGTCTAAGTAATGCCACTCATGAGCTGTTTGGGAAACGAGCAGAGAGCATTTTAAATATCAAAGTCAGTTTGGTCTTTTCGCTTTGTTGGTTGGCCCCTCGTATTGATCGCTTTTACGCCCAGCACCCTAACATTGATCTTCGAATCAACAGCAACCTTTGGGTGCGTGATGGGCCCGTGGAATCGGATTATGATTTTGAAATTCGTTATGGGCGCGGTACTTGGGCCGGACTTAACAGCGACCGACTGACTTGGGATCATTTGGTGCCTGTTTGCAGCAAAACGCTGGTGGATCAGGGGGGGCTGAAACGCCCACAGGACTTAAAAAATCACACCTTACTCAATGTGATAGGGTACGAAGAAGGGTGGTCCCAGTGGTTAGCCAGTGTGGGGATGAGTGAAATGGAGCCGCGCAGTGAAAAACGCTTTGATACATTAATTTCGACTCTTGACCTTGCTGAGCGCGGATTGGGGGTGGCCTTAGGGCGCAGTTCACTGATTGCCGAGCGTTTAGAACAAGGTAGGTTGGTTACCCCTTTTGAAAAGACCATCAGTACCGACGAAGCTTTCTATCTTGTTTACCCGAGTTCCTCAATTAGTTTGGGTGCCAACGTTGACGAGCATAAAAAGTCAGCCGATTTATTTAAAGAATGGATTCTTTTTGAATCGAGTCAAGACTAAAAAAAGATGATGTCTTTGGCCTAAAAATGGTTTTGCTGGGGCTGTGGGTTTGTCTTGAGCCAAACCGTGTTTTCGGTTTACCTTGTTTTCCTTGATATGGTAGTTTGAATTGTCTGTGTTCAAGGCAATAATGTACAAGGCAACAAGCAACACCAGCACTATCGAGTAACATTCAGGGGGAAATATGAATAGTAAAAGTCTAAGTGTGAGCCGTAGAGTCCGTGCTACGCCATTTTCCAAGCGGGTCGAGCAAGCCGGCGTTCAAGCCTATACCGTCTACAATCACATGCTGTTACCGACTCAGTTTAAATCGGCCGAAGAGGATTACTGGCACCTATGTGAACACGTTCAGGTCTGGGATGTCGCTGCGGAACGACAGGTTGAATTGAAAGGCCCTGATGCCGCCAAGCTCGCGCAGTTAATGACCCCGCGAGATTTACGTCGCCTAGACACCTTGCAAGGCAAATACGCCCCGATATGCGACGAACAAGGGTTTATCTTTAATGACCCTATCATTATCAAATTGGCGGATGACCGATTTTGGCTGTCTCTGGCCGACAGTGATGTAAGGTTATTCGCTAAAGGCTTGGCAATAGGGTATGAGTTGAATGTCGAGGTTTTTGAACCCGAGGTTTATCCTTTGGCGGTGCAGGGTCCGAAGGCCGAGGAGCTGGTAGCCCGGGTGTTTGGCGAGTCGGTTCATGCAATTCGGTTCTTTCGGGGCGAAATACTCAGCTTTGAGGGTGTTGATATGTACGTGGCGCGTTCAGGTTGGAGCAAACAAGGCGGATTTGAAATCTACGTGCCCAACCCTGAAATAGCATTGCCTTTGTGGGATGTCTTATTCGAGAAAGGCCGCGACTTACATGTTCGTGCCGGTTGTCCTAATTGTAATGAACGAATTGAGGCGGGTTTATTGTCTTATGGGGGAGACATGGACGCCTTTGACACCCCGTTTGAATGCGGCTTGGACAGTTATTTAGACCTTAATGCTGATATTGAAAGTTTAAGCATTCAAGCCTTGAGAGAGAAACAACATACAATTACTCGTCGTTTAGTGGGTTTAGCGTTTCACGGAGAGCCAAATTTAAGTGACGTTTTTAATTATGTTGGCGGCGCGGACTTATTGGTGAATGGTAAAAAAGTAGGTGAATTGCGATCTCAGGCGTGGTCTTTTAAATTTAACAAACAACTCGCCTTTGCCATGATCGATACAGACTATCTGGATAATAATGATTGCATTGAAGTTGACGGTATGAGCAGTATTTTCCATGAAATACCCTTCAACCCTGATAAGCTCATGACTTAAGGCTGTCTTTATTGTTTTAAGACCATCGTTGCTCTAATGAGAGTGAACAACCACTAAATCACAAACAATCACACACTGACCGATGAGTAACTCTTCGTTTTACAAGCCAGACACCATTGCGCTGCACAGCGGCTACGTACCTGAAAGTGATCACGGTTCGCGTGCCGTGCCAATTTATCAGACCACCTCTTATGTTTTCGAGAGCGTGGAAGACGCTTCTTCACTGTTTAATGTCGAGCAAGGGGGGCACATTTATAGCCGCATATCTAATCCCACTGTCGCGGTTCTGGAACAACGCATTGCGGCGCTAGAAGGTGGCACTGGTGCCATTTGCACAGCCTCGGGTATGAGTGCCTTGTTCACCACATTTATTACCCTGTGTTCAGCGGGCGATCATATTGTGGCGGCCTCGCAGATTTATGGCTCCACGGCGACGTTATTAAAACACACGTTAAAGCGTCTGGGGATTAGCACAACGTTTGTATCAATCAACGATCAGGCTGAGCTGGCCAGTGCCATCAAAGAGAACACCAAGCTCGTTTTTTGTGAATCCATTGGCAATCCAGGGCTTGAGGTTTCTCATTTACCCGAAATCAGTAAAACAGCCAATGCCCAAGGTGTGCCCGTTGTTGTAGATGCAACGTTTGCCACGCCTGTGTTGACACAAACATTGGATCACGGAGCCAACATCGTAGTGCATTCAATCACCAAATGGATGGGGGGGCATGGTGCCGCGATTGGGGGAGCAGTAGTGGATGGAGGAAACTTCGACTGGGGCGCCAGCGGTCGATTTCCTGAACTAACAGAGCCTTACGAGCCATTTCACGGCATCAAATTTTGGGAGGAGTTTGGCCCCAATGCATTAACCATGAAAATTCGTGCAGAATCAATGCGAGATTTAGGGGCTTGTTTAAGCCCAAATAACGCCTTCTTGATTCTTCAGGGTATTGAAACCTTGACCATGCGCATGCAAAAGCACGTAAAAAATGCGTTAACGCTGGTGGATTGGTTGCAACGACGCGATGAAGTAGCGTGGGTGAATCACCCCAGTTTGCCAACTAACCCCACTCATACTATTGCTGAAGAACTTTTCCCCAATGGAGCTGGCTCTATGGTGTGTTTTGGCGTGGTGGGTGGTCGTGAAGGTGGGGCCGCTTTTATTAACCGTTGTGAACTGGCGTCTAATTTGGCTAATGTAGGCGATTCAAGAACCTTGGTGTTACACCCTGGTAGTACCACTCACTCACGGCTTACACCAGAAGCAATGAAAGCCGCTGGCATTAGCGCTGATTTAATCAGAGTCTCAGTAGGCATTGAAGATATCTCGGATATTCAAAACGACTTTGCGCAAGGGCTAAAAGCGGCCCAAAAGCAAAGCGAGAAAAAAGGCACGGGAGAGGGCGCGTGAACATTACGATAAACAATGCCCCAGTTCATATTGCGACCGGTGGTAAAGACTTTGATGCAACGCAACCGGCGGTTCTTTTTTTACACGGCAGCGGGCTGGATCATCGCTCTTGGGCTTTGCAAACACGTTGGTTTGCCTATAACGGGTACTCAGTGTTAGCGCCGGATTTTCCTGCCCACTCCTTATCTGGTGGCGCAGCGATAACCTCTATTGAGGATTCAGGCGACTGGTTAATTGCACTGCTTGCTGAGGTGGGTGTAAAACAGGCCCATATAATAGGCCATTCGCAAGGCTTTTTAAGCGCTTTAGAGTTAGTAAAAAAGGCACCTAAAAGCGCCGTTTCGCTGACCGGCGTTGGCACTGCCGACGCGATTCCAGTTAATCAAATGCTCATTGACACCGCTAAAAAATCGGCGGCAAAAGCCGCAAATATGATGTTGCAATGGGGGTTTGGTCAGCAGATACACATGGGGTCTAGCCCAACACCTGGCATGCAACCCATCGCTATTGGTCGGCAAATTATGAGTCGGAACCCACTGGCAACTGATTTGCAGTGTTGCGCCGCTTATGTGGGGGGCCGAGAAGCCATTAAAGGTATTACTGTTCCCAGTTCAATGATATTAGCCACGCACGACAAAATGACACCATTAAAGGCCGGTCTGGCAACCGCTGAGGCGTTAAATGCTAAGGTAGACGTTGTTCAAGGCGCTGGCCATATGTTGCCCATTGAAGCGCCTAAACAAGTGTTGGGTTTATTGAGTTCATTCATAACCAGAAGCAATTAATGGCTTCTGTACGACGATAATGCCTTATTAAAAGCACCTTCTACAGAACAAATTTAATCGAAATCGAACGAGACACTATTAATGGCAATACAAAAGGTAGCGGTGATTGGTGCGGGCACCATGGGGTCAGGCATTGCGGGGCAGGTGGCAAACGCCGAAATAGAAGTTTGGTTGCTGGACTTACCCAGTGATGGAGACAATGTAAATGCCTTGGCGCAACGCGGCCTTGAACGTTTACGCGAAACTCAGGGGCTAATGAGTGACGAGTTCGAAAAGTATATCCGAACCGGCAATACACGCGATCATTTTGATCAACTGGCTGATTGTGATTGGATAGCCGAAGCCGTAGTAGAGCGCCTTGATGTTAAGCGCGCTTTGTACAAAAGGATTGATGAGGTATGTCAAGACTCAGCTCTTGTCAGTTCGAATACATCCACGATTCCTATTCGCTTGCTAGTGGAGCAAATGCCGTTGAGTTTCAGGAAACGATTTGCCATCACGCATTTTTTTAACCCTGTGCGATTTATGCCACTGCTTGAGCTGGTATGCGGTGAAGATACAGCGCCAACTGTGATGGAAGAGCTGGGCGCTTTTTGCGACCAACAATTAGGCAAGGGCGTTATCGATTGTAAAGACACCCCCGGTTTTTTAGGTAACCGTGTTGGGTGTTTCGCCATTCAAACTGCGTTGCAGGCGGCCTTCGATATGGGGCTCAGCCCTACTCAAGCCGATGCGGTTTTTGGTCGACCCATGGGCATCCCAAAAACGGGCGTGTTTGGGTTGTATGATTTAATTGGCATTGACCTGATGTCGGATGTGGCTCACAGTTTGGTCGGCACATTGCCGGCCGACGACCCATTCATCAAAGAAGCGGAAAAAATCCCGTTAATGACGACCATGATTGCCAATGGTCAAACCGGCAACAAGCAAGGCGAGGGTTTTTATCGTAATGGCCCAAATGGCCGAGAAGTCATCGATTTGACCACCGCAGAGTATTCTCCTTCTTCTAGGTTAATACTCGACATTGGCCTCAAAGCGGAACGCGATGGCGTAAGACATTTGTTGGACGACGACAGTATTTACGCTGACTTTGCGTGGCGTGTTTTGTCTCGAACTCTACGTTACGCTGCGTCATTGATACCCGAGGTTGGCACCGACCCCATTGGCATCGATGATGCAATGAAACTCGGTTATAACTGGGTGAAAGGGCCGTTCGAATTGATAGATGAGATCGGTGTGGATTATTTTATTGAGCGATTGCGCGCAAGCAATATGGATGTTCCTCCTTACTTGGCCGAGGCCGCAGGGTCTGCCTTCTATCGTGTTAAAGAAGGGCAGTTACAGGTTCGAAATTTCAGTGGAGTTGGCCGTTTGTGGGCAGAATTAAAACGCGACGATGGTGTCGTGCGTTTTAATGAGAAACGCAGAACACTCAAGCCAAAGAACACCACCGAAGTTGCAAGCTGGTACGAAATAGACGGGATGGCCATGGTGGAATTCCACAGTAAGGCTAATGCGTTGAACGGTGAATCGATGGCCATATTGGCTGATGCCATTGACCATGTTGAGTCTGGAAGTTGCCATGGACTTATCGTACACAATGATGCTCAGCACTTTTCCTGCGGGGTAAACTTGCAAGCGGTGCGTGGCTATTTTCGTAACGATGATATGGTGGGGCTCGATGCGTTTTTAGCGCACTTTCAGCAAACCGTCCATCGCATGGCTAGTCTGAGCGCGCCGGTTGTTTGCGCGCCAGTTGGTATGTCGCTGGGAGGTGGCTTTGAAGTGGTGCTGCACGCCAAGCAGGTGATTTGTCACGCGAACTCGGTAATGGGTTTGGTTGAATCCGGTGTAGGGGTCATACCCGCCGGCGGTGGCTGCAAAGAAACCTTGTACCGTTGGGTCGACAAAATGGACGGCAACATAAACGAAGCCGCGTGGAAGGCATTTATGAACTTAGGTTATGGTAAAACGTGTTCATCACCGATTTTAGCCAGTGAGCAAGCCATGTTGCGAGCCAACGACAGATATTTGAGCAATCGTGATCGTTTGTTATCGCAAGCCATGAGTGCAGTAAAAGAGGGTGGTGAACAGCAAGCTTTTGATCGGCCCGCTTTAGCTATGCCGGGCGAAGCCGTGTTTGAAAAGATGTTAGAGTGGTTAGATCAAGCGCATGACAAAGGTAAGTTAACTCCGCACAATGTTGTGGTTGCCACTGAGCTTGCTAGAATTTTAACCGGTGGCGAAATTCCCGCTGGTCAACTGATGAGTGAGCAAGAGTTATATGATGCTGAGCGTAAAGCATTTTTAACATTAGTACAGACAGCGGCCACTCAAGCCAGAATTAACTCGATGTTAGACCACGGTGCGGCAGTGCAGAATTAGAGTTTCTTAAATAAGACACGGTTTGGCTGTGTATTAATTAAAGTGTGTTGCCTAAAAGGCTTTAGTGTTAAGCGCTGTTGGCAAGCACGGGTGAGGTAAATTATGACGATAGAATACGACCAGTTGCCTAAAAATAGTGCGAACTGTGTTGCACTGTCCCCCATTTCGTTTTTGCATCGTACAGCGGACATTTACGGTCACCACGAATCACTGATCTATCAATCTCGCCGTTATACGTGGCAGGAAACCAGAGAACGCTGTATTCGGATTGCTGCCAGCATAGCCAAACGTGGTTTGGGAAAAAACGACACTGTTTCAGTGTTAGCACATAACACGCCGGAAATGTTTGAGGCGCATTTTTCGGTGCCGATGGCGGGTGCCGTACTCAATACGATTAACACTCGTTTGGATGCCGCTACGATCGCATACATCATTGATCATGCTGAAACCAAATTGTTTATCGTAGATAGAGGGCTTTGGCCGGTGTTAGAGAAAGCATTGGATGCCTCCATCATTCAACCAGAAATTGTGATCATCAATGATGAGTTCGCTGAGCCTTCCGAGCAATATGAGCTGCCCTGTGGGATTGAATATAGCCATTACGAAGACCTAGTTGAACAGGGCGATGCTACGTATGCTTGGACTTTGCCTGAAGATGAATGGCAAGCTCTATCGTTGAATTATACGTCCGGCACCACGGGTCGCCCTAAAGGGGTGGTTTACCATCATCGCGGCGCTTATTTGATGACCATGGGGACTATTTCATCATGGAATGTGCCGCATACGCCAAACTACCTTTATACCGTTCCGATGTTCCACTGTAATGGTTGGGGACACGCATGGACTATGGCCGCAAAAGCTGCAAAAGTCGTTTGCATGCGAGCCTTTGACCCTTCTGTGTTCTTTGATTTGGTAGAAGAACACAAAATCACTCACTTTGGTGGAGCGCCGATCATCTTAAATATGTTGGTCAATGCGCCAGTGGAAAAACAAAAACAGTTCGGCCGCACAATTCAAGCAATGACCGCTGGCGCGCCACCGCCTGCAAAAGTATTGCAAAGCATGAATAAATTTGGATTTGAGGTGATGCACGTCTATGGTTTGACCGAAAGCTACGGTCATATTTTGCAAGCGGCCCCACAATTGAGTTGGAACGAAGAAAGTGAGAATGCACAAGCCGAGCTTAAATCCAGACAAGGTGTTCGCTTTTCAATGACGGAAGCCGTATCAGTTGTGAGTGAGTCGGGCAAAGAAGTGCCTCATGATGGTGAAACCATGGGAGAAATTGTAATTAAAAGTAATACGTTAATGAAAGGTTACCTTAAAAATACGGAAGCGACAAAAGAGGCATTTAAGGGCGGTTGGTTTAACAGTGGTGATTTGGCGGTAATACACCCAGATGGTTATATTCAAGTAAAGGATCGTGCCAAAGACATCATTATATCGGGGGGAGAAAATATTTCCTCGGTGGAAATTGAGAATGTTTTATATAAACATCCCGCCGTTGGTGACGCTGCGGTGGTAGCCATGTCAGATGAAAAATGGGGAGAGGTGCCCTGCGCCTTTGTTGAATTAAAAGCGGGGTTGAAAGAGGATGAGAATAATCATGAACAATCCATTATCGACTTTTGCGCTGAGAATATGGCCAGGTTTAAGAAGCCGAAAAAAGTAGTATTTGGTCCACTGCCTAAGACAGCCACTGGGAAAATTCAAAAAGCGGTCTTACGAGAGCGGTTTAAGGCCTGATACTCTCTTTATAACTACTTCTTTTATTTTGACTTAGAAATTCAGGTAACTCATACGCGCTTTGCTCTAAAATAAAGCAAACGAACCGATCTATTACGGAGTCAAAATTGAATATCAAAAATAAGGTGGCTATTGTCACGGGCGGTGCATCAGGTTTAGGTGAGGCAACGGCAAAGCATTACGTTAGCTTGGGAGCTAAGGTGGCTATTTTTGATCGAGATAACGAGAACGGTAGCAAGTTAGCCACAACCCTGGGTGACGCCGCGGTTTACTGCTCGGTGGATGTCACGGGTGCCAAATCGGTAGAACAAGGCGTAGCCCAAGTGATCGAAAGGTTTGGCGCGATCCATATTGTGAACAATTACGCAGGTGTTGGAACGGCCACAAAAACCATTAACAAAGATGGGCCAGGGGACTACGAGCTGTTCAAAAAGGTAATCGATATTAATTTGAATGGCACGTTTAATGTGTGTCGTGTCGCGGCCTTTGAAATGTCAAAGAATGAACCCGTGAATGAGAGCGGATGTCGAGGCGTCATTATAAACACGGCATCGGTGGCTGCTTTTGAAGGGCAGATTGGTCAAGCCGCTTATTCAGCTTCCAAAGGCGCGATCGTTGGCATGACATTGACCTTGGCGCGTGACCTTGCCAGGAATGGAATCAGAGTGAATAGCATAGCGCCAGGGTTGATTCACACGCCTCTTTTTGACTCATTACCGCCAGAGGTCTATACGTCATTAGAAGGTCAGGTCTTGTTCCCTCAACGTTTGGGGAATGCAGATGAGATAGCGCATCTTGCTCAGATGTTAGTAGAAAATGATTATATGAACGGAGAAACTGTTCGTATGGATGGTGGCATTCGGATGCAAGCTCGCTAATTACAACCCCGTCAAGCCATTACTTATGAATCGCGTTAACCCTAAAAAATTGTTGGGCAGTAAATGGACGGCCGTACGCCCCCAAAATAAAGAGAAGCACTTTATGATTATCGATGTCGAATTTGATGAAGAGTCAAATGTCACTCAAACCATTATTCAAGCGGTATTTACTAAGCGTGAGTTTGAGATAGCGTGGCACGAGCTTAAATTAACGGATACATGGCTAATAGGCTGGAAGTAGGAGCATGATCGCTAAGGCTTCATCATAATGAACATAATTATCGTCGGGGCCGGTATTGGCGGCTTAACAGCGGCCTTATGCTTAGAAAAGTCAGGGCATCAAGTGACCCTAATTGAGAAAGCCAATCAACTCTCGGAGGCCGGCGCAGGGTTGCAATGCGGGGCTAATGCGGTACGCGTGTTTCAATATTTGGGTTTGAACGATGATTTAGAGCGATGGGCGGTGAAACCTGAGCGAGTTGAGTTCCGGCAGTGGAAAACCGGTGACGATCTATACTCTGTTGAATTGGGCGAGGGCTATCAGAGAAAATACGGTGCGCCCTATTACCACTTGCACAGGGCTGATATACAAAAAGTTCTTGTGGATGCCGTGCGTAGTAAAGCAAACATTGAACTATTAATGGGCAGACACTTCGAGCGTTTTGATGAAACCGACGATTTTGTTGTGGCTCATCTATCCGATGGCTGTGCATTGGCTGCAGACATGCTGGTTGGTAGTGATGGTATTAAGTCTGCCGTGCGAAAACAATTGCTCGGCGACACTACGCCAAGATATACAGGAAACGTTGCGTGGCGAGCCGTGTTGCCGACTGAAAAATTGCCAAGCAATTTCATGGATACCGTGGTCACTAATTTTGTCGGCCCTAAAAAGCACATGGTTTTATATTATCTGCGTAATAAAAAAATGCTCAATATAGTGGGTGTAGTTGAACAAAAAAGACTTAATTATGAGGTGCCATCAAAGTCTGAGTCTTGGGTGGAAAAAGGGGCATGGAGCGATTTAAAACGCGATTTTTATAATTGGCACCCCATGATTGGGACGGTCATTGATGCTGTAGATCGAGATCACTGTTACCGTTGGGAACTTTACGATCATAAGCCGTTCAGTAATTGGAGTTCAAAGAAGGTTACCTTGCTGGGCGATGCAGCGCATTCGACCTTGCCGTTTATGGCTTCCGGGGCAGCAATGGCCATTGAGGATGCTCGCATATTACAAAGAGCCATAGATCATAAAGCGTCGGAACATAAGGCAGACATTGAAAATGGATTATTGTGTTATCAGCGCAATCGAATTAGTCGCACTGCGCGCATACAAAACACTTCACGTAAATTTGGAACCCTGTATCATATACAACATCCGTTATTACTTAAGGCGGCCTTTGCTGGTTTGCGTTTAATGAGAGGCAAGAAAGAAGACTTTCTTCCCGAGTACGACGCCAATACCGTACTGCTAAACTAGTTCACAGGTTGGTTGCTATTCAACCAACTGGCTGCATTAAGTAGGTGACACGTTATTTTTTTTGATTATATTGGTCGTTCGCATACACGTTGTATCGACCTAGACCGTATTAGGAGTTTGTTAATGCAATCTAAACGTCGTTTTCCTTCTATGTTTATCGCTGGGTTCATTGCTGTGACTTTTGCGTTGTTTGTTAGTACCGCTGTTGCTGATAAAGCCGTGGTGAGTAAGGAACAAATAGACACAGCAACGCAGTTAATGTATTCGGCCTTAGACAGTAAACTTGGTTTCGACATTGTAGAGTCGCTGACCACGGAAATTGGCCCTCGGCTAGCCGGTTCCGAAGCCGAGGAGCGAGCGCGGGATTGGGGGCAAGAACTGGGTAAATCTCTTGGCTTTGATAAGGTGTGGGTCGAAAATTTCACCATGCCGTTCTGGGGGCGAGGTCATCTGCATATCGCCCTAGAGTCGCCTTATCAACAAGCGTTGTATGGCACGGCTTTGGGCGGTGCAGCGCCGTCTAAAAAAGAGATAGAGGCTGAGGTTGTCTACTTTAGAGACATTCACGCACTTTCCAAGGTTAAGTCTGATGAGTTATCGGGGAAAATTGCGTTTGTCGATGGTAATATTTTAGTCAGAAGTCAGGTGGGCGGCGGTTATGCTCAAGCCAATCAACGTCGCCGAATTGGCTGGCAGCATGCTGAGCGTGCCGGTGCCCGCGCTTTGGTGGTTAGGTCTGTAGGCTCAGATTCTCACCGTTTTCCTCATACAGGTATGATGAGTAAAAATGGCGATCAGTGGGCAAATATTCCAGTGATTGCTATATCAAATCCCGATGCGGATCATTTGCGTCGACTGCATAATTTAGGTAAGCCGCTGGCCATGTCACTGCACTCTTCATCTAAATGGGAAGGGGAAGTCAGCAGTGGTAATGTGGTCATGGATTTAATCGGCAGTGAACGACCGGATGAGATTGTGTTGATTGGCGCGCATCTAGACAGTTGGGATTTGGGAACAGGAGCGGTCGATGATGGTGCCGGTGTGGCAATTACCACTGCCGCTGCCGCGTTGATTGCCCAGTTACCCAAACGGCCTAAGCGTACCATTCGAGTGGTGATGTTTGGTGCTGAAGAAGTGGGTTTGCTGGGTGCTAGGGCTTATGCTAAAGAACACGAAGGAAATTTGGTAAACCATGTATTGGCCACCGAGTCCGATTTTGGTGCCCAAACTATTTGGCAGTTAGTGTCTGATGTGAACCCTGATGCCAATGCTTTGATTGATGAAATTAGCAAAGTGCTGGCACCCATTGGCATAGTTCGTGGTGGTTCCGAAGTGCCTGGCGGTGGGCCAGATATTATTCCATTGGTCGCAAAGGGAGTGCCGACCATTCGGCTAAATCAAAATGGGATGGATTACTTTGATTTACATCACACGCCCGATGACACATTAGACAAAATTGACCCCGCGGAACTAGCACAAAATGTGGCTGCTTATGCAGCGACAATATACCTGGCGGCGGATTCGGATATCGAATTTAGAAAGAACGTGTCAGAAAAAACCAACTAGCCGTTTATTCCAATGAGTTAATAATATGGATTCCATCAATATTTCATGCGCGGCTTGTTCCAGCACTAATCGCTTACCCGCAGATAGACTGAGTGATTCACCTAAATGCGGGCAATGTAAGCAGGCATTGTTTAACGGTAAAGTCATCGAACTCACCAGCGCCAATGTTGTGAGTACGTTGAATCACAATGGCGTTCCAGTCGTTGTTGATTGTTGGGCCCCTTGGTGCGGGCCATGCCGTAGCTTTGCACCAACTTTTGAGCAAGCGACCAAAGAGTTGGAACCGCAGTTCAGATTTGCTAAATTAAACACCGAACAAGAACAGTCGGTGGCGGGGCGTTGGAATATTCGTTCTATTCCAACGCTTATTATTTTTAAAGCCGGTAAAGAGGTGGACAGAATGTCGGGCGCTTTGCCACTCAATCAGCTTAAACAATGGCTGGCACCGCACGTCTGATTTTTGCCATTGATAACCTCTTTATGCAAGCAGCTTAGCCGTGTTGTTCTGTATAATTAAATTCGCGTAACATCTCACGGCGTACTTTACTAGCCACCATGGGTTCCACTTTGCTACGAAGAAGCGGTATCTTAGCCGTAACAGTGAGAGTTACCATTATTTGGCTACCTTCTTCTGTGTTATATAAGGATTGAGACGCGGCGATTTTAATAGGGGTGTTTGCTACGGTAGTGATTGAACTGCTGTCGTAACTTTCATCGGTTTCGGACCATTGTTCAACGGTCTTCATTTCTTGCTGTTTTCCAACCACCTTTTTCATTAAGGCTGACAGTTCGGCTTCCTCGGTTCTTGTGGTGGTGATATTGGGCAGAGTTTCCCCATTGCTATGACAATCTGCATCCAAACTTCCTAAAGCCATGCAACGATCAACAATAAACTGGGCATCAGTAACCCGTTCAAAAATTGTTTCGGCACTGTGGGTAAATTCGTAGCTAAATTCCATCTAATAAATCTCGGGTTTGGGTTTAATGGCGAATGTGGTGACAATATCAAGCGTTTGCTAAAAATGGAATAACAGAGCAAGTTCTATTATTTTAAAAGGCAATAGCCTTATAGATATAACTCAATGAAATAGTCATATAAAAATAAAGTTTCATATGAATTCTATAAGTTTATAGAAAAAAAGGTAGAATGCGCTACATGGCTACTGATATACAACAAAGCCGCGAAGGCAGTAAATATGCTTGCAAGAAGTTGGTGGCAATAGAAGCCGCTGCACGTGTGTTCGCTGATAAGGGTTTTCACGGCGCCACTACCCAAGATATTGCTGCTGAGATGGGTATTCAGCAGGGCAGTTTGTATTATTACTTTAATTCCAAAGAACAAGCCTTACAAGAGGTGTGTGAATACGGGCTTGAGAATTACGTGGCTTGCATGGCTAAGATTTGCGTCAAAGATCAACCGTTTGAAGCTAAGATGTTGGCGATAGTGACGTCACACCTCAGTCATTACCGTCGTCAGCACAGTGCGATGAAAGTACACAACGATCAGCGCTTGTATTTACCAGTTGAACGCCGTGTGCGAATTAAAAAATTGGGTAGTCAGTATCGAGACTTACTTGAGAAAGTACTCCAAGTGGGGATTGAAACTGGGGCACTTAGGGCTGATATCGATACTCACTTCATTGCTTACTCGATTATTGGTATTTGCAATGCTTGGGGGGCGAACTTAATAAGAGACGGTGAGCTGGACTTGTCTGAAACCATAGAGCATTGCTCTGATTTGATATTGTATGGCACTTTAAGTATCAAATGAAAAAGTATCAAATGAAAAAATACCAACTGAAACAAATTAATCAATTTTCCTAAAGAAACACACAGATAAAAGAGCAAAGATGGCTGAACAAAAAGCAACTAACGTCACCTGGCATAAGGGTGAAGTCACTCGCGCAGATCGATTTAATCGGCTGGGTCAAAAAGGCGTCACAATTTGGTTTACTGGGCTTTCGGGCAGCGGTAAAAGCACGGTTGCCGTGGCGTTGGAGAAAGCGCTGCACAGCTTGGGCAAACTAAGCTACCGCTTAGATGGCGATAATATCCGTTTGGGTATTAATAAAAACCTGGGTTTCTCCGCTGAAGACCGCACTGAAAATATTCGGCGTATTGGCGAGATTTCGAAACTCTATTGCGATACAGGAATCATCACATTAAACAGTTTTATAAGCCCGTATCGCGAAGATCGTGATCAAGTACGTCGTATTCACGAAGAGGGCGGCTATAACTTTATTGAAGTTCACGTGAATTGCTCATTAGAGTGCGCCGAATCTCGTGACCCTAAAGGCCTGTACAAGAAAGCGCGTGCTGGTGAAATTAAAAACTTTACCGGTATTGACGACCCTTATGAAGCGCCAGACAAGCCTGAAATTGTGCTAAACACCGATGAAATGAGCCTAGAAGAGGAAGTAGAAACTATCCTTACTTATCTGCAAGAACAACGTTATCTAATTTTATACCGCTAGGCATTGCCTAAGCCGGAGACACCATTGTGATTAAACCTCATGGCGCTGATGCGCTAACCCCGTTGTTTGTGGCTGACGAAGATCGTCGATCCAAGCTGCTCCAAGAAGCGCAAGCATTACCTCAAGTTCTAATCAGTTCAGCGGCGGCCGCTAATGCCGTGATGTTGGGTGGCGGCTATTTTACGCCATTAAATGGTTATATGAGTAAAAACGACGCATTATCGGTTGCCAAACGTATGCGCACCGAATCCGGGTTGTTTTTTCCCGTGCCCGTGTTGAATCTGTTGTCTGAACTGACGTTCTCAGTGGGTGATCGTATTGCGTTACGTGATCCGAATGTGGAAGGTAACCCCGTTATTGCAGTGCAACGTGTGGATTCTATTGATGAATTTTCTAAAGCGGAACTTGAAGAAATATCACAAGCGGTGTACGGAACACTTGATGTAAAGCACCCTGGTGTTGCTGCATTTTTTGATCAAGGTAACTTTGTGGTATCAGGTTCAATCGAGGTATTGAATTTTAGTTACTTCGAAACTGACTTTAAGGACACCTTTAGAACGGCCGTGCAAATACGTGAAGAAATAACAGAGCTTGGTTGGAATAACGTGGTTGCGTTTCAGACTCGCAATCCCATGCATCGCGCACACGAAGAATTATGCAAGATGGCGATGGAGGCGACTGACGCAGACGGTTGTGTGATTCATATGTTGCTAGGAAAACTTAAAGCTGGCGATATTCCCGCCAACGTTCGCGATGAGTCTATCCGTGACATGGTTAAGTACTATTTCCCTGTAAACAGTGTCATGGTCACTGGTTACGGTTTCGACATGCTATATGCGGGGCCTCGTGAAGCGGTTTTACATGCCCTGTTTAGACAAAATATGGGTGCGACTCATTTTATTATCGGGCGAGACCATGCTGGCGTAGGCGACTATTACGGAGCGTTTGATGCCCAAACTATTTTTGATACACAAGTGCCAGAAGGCGCTTTGGAAATCGAAATTTTTCGGGCAGACCACACAGCCTACTCTAAAAAATTAAACAAAGTCGTCATGATGCGTGATGTTCCTGATCATGACTTTGATGACTTTGTTATTTTATCGGGCACTAAAGTCCGAGAATTACTAGGCAATGGCATTGCGCCGCCACCGGAATTTTCTCGTCCGGAAGTTGCTAAAATTTTGATGAATTATTATCAAAGTCTGTAACGTAACACTGGCCAACACAAAACGCAGAGGTTGCGCATCGAAAGCAACCTCTTACGTGTTACGTGATCTAAATATTCAGAGTAAAACGAGAACCCAAACCAATGCACAACTTTGATTGCTTCAATGGCGATGCCGATGGCATTTGCGCGTTAACTCAAATGCGTCTTGCTGAACCGAGAGTGTCTGAACTGATAACCGGTGTTAAACGAGACATTAAGCTTCTCAATCGAGTCACGGCAGGTCCCGCTGATAGAGTGACGGTATTGGATGTTTCGTTGGACAAAAATCGAGAAGATTTACTTCGAATACTTGAAACCAAAGCCGACGTGTTTTATTGCGATCATCACTATGCTGGTGAGATTCCAGAGAACGCTCATCTTGACGCGTTAATCAATACCAGTCCTGATGTCTGCACGTCTCTTTTGATAAATAAGCGGTTGGGTGGTCAATACCTTGAGTGGGCCGTAGTGGGCACGTTTGGCGATAACCTTAAGCGCAGTGCCGAAATACTGGCTAAGCCATTGGGCCTATCTACTTCGCAATTAGGTCAATTGGAAAAACTGGGTGTCTATCTGAATTACAACGGTTACGGCACTTCATTAGAAGACCTATATTACAACCCAGCTGAGTTATTCAAAAAAACGGTATCCCATCAGACGGCTTTGGAGTTTATTCAACAAGATAAGGAAACATATCAGACGCTTGAAGAAGGTTACCATCAAGACATGGCGAAGGCCGTAAACTCCAACCCTTTTTATGAAGACTCAGATTCAGCCGTCTACCAGCTACCTAATGAATCTTGGGCGCGACGTGTGAGCGGTGTCTTTGGTAATGATTTAGCAAACCAGTCACCGGAAAAAGCTCATGCCGTTGTGACTGAGCGCCACGATGGCACTTTTGTGGTCAGTGTTCGGGCACCGCTGTCACGCAAAACCGGCGCTGATGACGTATGTAGGCAATTTCCAACGGGTGGGGGAAGAGCGGCGGCGGCTGGCATCAACAGTTTACCCGCCAGTGAAATAGAGTCATTCGTTAACGTATTCTCCAAATATTATTCGACTCATTCTGTGTAATCAATCGTCTCTTGCTTTCGGTGAAAACCTAAAAGTTCAGTGGGCCTAACCCCATGCTCGGCTGTGTGATTAGTTTCGATGTATACCGAAACGGATAAGCCTTTATTAATATTGACGATAAAGCGCACTATCTCTCTTTATTGTTTACAATCTTAGTTGACATTAACGGATTAAGTCCTAAAATTACATAATAGTTGCGATTATTGTAAACAATATTGATTTGCATTCGTTTTTTCTCTGAATTATCGCACTCTTACGCATTCTCTTTTGACAACAGGGTTCGACATGAATAGCGATTACCGAAAGCGCCTGCAAGGCACTGATTTTGATTACTTCGATACCAAGGAGGCCGTTAATCAGATAGCCCCTGAGGCCTACCAAACTTTGCCTTACACGTCACGCGTGTTGGCTGAAAATTTGGTCCGTCGATGCGACCCTCAATTGCTCACTGATTCGTTAAAGCAAATAATCGAGCGTAAGAGAGAACTTGATTTCCCTTGGTTTCCTGCGCGCGTGGTATGCCATGATATTTTAGGCCAAACGGCGCTTGTTGATCTTGCTGGTTTGCGTGACGCCATTGCCGAGAAAGGGGGTGATCCATCGAAAGTTAACCCTGTGGTGCCAACACAGCTCATCGTTGACCATTCATTGGCTGTTGAACATGCAGGCTTTGAAGAAGATGCTTTTGAGAAAAATCGTGCAATCGAAGAGCGTAGAAACGAAGATCGTTTTCATTTCATTAATTGGACAAAAACAGCGTTTGAAAATGTGGATGTTATACCACCAGGCAACGGGATCATGCATCAAATTAACCTTGAACGTATGTCTCCTGTTGTTCATGCTAAAGATGGCGTTGTCTTTCCGGATACATTGGTGGGAACAGACAGTCATACACCCCACGTAGATGCTTTGGGGGTGATTGCAATTGGCGTTGGTGGCCTTGAAGCTGAAAGCGTGATGTTAGGGCGAGCTTCTTATATGAGATTGCCCGATATCGTTGGCGTTGAACTGACAGGTAAGCGGCAAGCAGGCATCACGGCGACTGACATTGTATTGGCACTGACCGAATTCCTAAGAGAGCAGCGCGTTGTCTCTTGCTACCTTGAATTTTATGGCGAAGGTGCTGCTGGCTTAACGTTGGGAGACAGAGCGACTATTTCAAATATGACACCTGAATTTGGTGCAACGGCCGCGATGTTCTACATTGACCAAAACACCATTGATTACCTGACACTCACTGGGCGTGACGACGAGCAGGTTAAGTTAGTTGAGACTTACGCCAAAGAAACGGGGCTTTGGGCGGACGCATTAGAATCGGCCAAGTATGAGCGTGTTCTAACATTCGATTTATCCAGTGTGGGGCGCAATATTGCTGGGCCCTCAAACCCCCATAGACGAGTTCCAACCAATGAATTAGCGAGCCACGGCATTACTGGCGTTGTCGAAAACGTTGAAGGGAAAATGCCAGACGGCGCGGTCATCATTGCGTCTATCACCAGTTGCACAAACACATCCAATCCTCGTAATGTGATTGCCGCGGGTTTGCTAGCGCGCAATGCAAACCGCTTAGGTTTGAAGCGTAAGTCTTGGGTTAAATCATCTTTAGCGCCAGGGTCTAAGGCTGTCAAAATGTATTTGGAAGAGTCTGAGCTTTTGGCTGAGCTTGAGTCGCTGGGCTTTGGCATTGTTGCCTTTGCCTGCACTACTTGCAATGGTATGAGCGGCGCATTAGACCCTGAAATTCAAAAAGAAGTTGTGGAACGTGACTTGTACTCGACGGCGGTCTTATCTGGCAACCGTAACTTCGATGGTCGAATTCATCCTTATGCCAAACAAGCTTTTTTGGCATCTCCGCCATTAGTGGTGGCTTACGCCATTGCAGGCACTATCCGGTTTGACATAGAGCAAGGCGTGTTGGGCTACGACCAAGACAATAATCCAATTAAATTGCATGATATTTGGCCTACGGATGAAGAGATCGACAGCATTGTCTCTGCATCGGTTAAGCCAGAACAGTTTCGTAAAGTGTATGAGCCGATGTTCAATGTTGAAGTATCTCATGATAAAAAGGTAAGCCCGTTGTACGATTGGCGTGAAATGAGTACTTACATACGTCGTCCACCGTATTGGGAGGGGGCACTTGCTGGAGAACGCACGCTGAGCGGGATGCGCCCATTGGCTATTTTAGGCGACAACATCACCACCGATCACTTATCTCCCTCTAATGCGATATTGGCGTCCAGTGCTGCTGGCGAATATTTGACCAAAATGGGGGTGCCGGAAGAGGACTTTAATTCTTACGCCACTCACCGGGGTGACCATTTAACTGCACAACGAGCTACGTTTGCCAACCCCAAGCTGTTAAATGAAATGGTGCAAGAAAACGGTGAAGTAAAACAAGGGTCGTTGGCGCGCGTTGAACCCGAAGGTAAGGTAATGCGAATGTGGGAGGCGATTGAAAACTACATGAACCGCAAGCAGCCTTTGATTATTGTGGCCGGGGCTGATTATGGCCAAGGCTCTTCGCGTGACTGGGCTGCGAAGGGCGTTCGCCTTGCGGGCGTGGAGGTGATCGCCGCTGAAGGTTTTGAGCGTATACATCGCACAAACTTAATCGGAATGGGGGTTTTACCACTCGAATTTCAAGATGGCGTTACGCGCAAAACATTAGGACTTGACGGCACTGAGTTGTACCATGTTGAAGGTGAACGAACGCCAAGAGCAATGTTGACTTTACGCATTACTCGTAAAAACGGAGAACAATTATCGGCTGTGATGACATGCCGTTTAGACACCGCCGAGGAAGTGGCGATTTATGAAGCCGGTGGGGTTCTTCAGCGTTTTGCCCAAGATTTTTTGGAGTCTTCAGCTTAACCTACAAGAGTCTTCAACGTAACCTATGAAAGTCTTCAACGTAATCTATGAAAGCCTTCAATTTAAGATTATTAACCTTAATATTTGCTCTAAAAAGCCTCTGATTTAACCGAATTCAGTCTCAGTTGGGAGCGCACTTTTAGACTGCGCTGTCGCTCATTGAGTTAAGAGTTTGTTTTTGTTGTTGATAGGGCAAAGGCTTCGCTAAAGAAAGGCAAAACAATTAAACCAACGATTTCCTAAATACGCTGAAATTTCGGTAAACAACTTCAAGAGTATTGTCATGACCCATTACGCACCACAAGCCAAAATTCGAGCCACCTACATGCGCGGCGGCACCAGTAAAGGTGTGTTTTTCTGCTTGCGTGATCTGCCTGAACACGCCCAAGTGGCTGGCCAAGCAAGAGATAATTTGTTGCTAAGAGTCATTGGTAGCCCCGATCCTTACGGTAAACAAACCGACGGAATGGGGGGCGCTACGTCGAGTACGAGTAAAACGGTCATACTTTCCAAAAGTGATAAGCAAGACCATGATGTGGATTATTTGTTTGGGCAAGTTTCCATTGATAAACCCATTGTGGATTGGAGTGGAAATTGTGGTAATTTGACGGCGGCTGTGGGTGCGTTTGCAATTAGCAACGCCCTCATTGATGCTGATAGAGTGCCCAGCGATGGGGTAGCGGAGGTTAGAATTTGGCAAGCCAATATCAATAAAACCATTATCGCGCATGTGCCCATGTCCAATGGCGAGGTGCAAGAAACGGGTTGTTTTGAGTTGGATGGCGTAACCTTTCCAGCCGCCGAAGTGCGCGTGGAATTCATCGACCCTGCGGCAAGTGATGGCTCAGTATTGCCCACCGCAAATGTGGTTGACGAGCTGCAAGTGCCGGGCTTAGGAACCATTGAGGCCACACTGATAAATGCGGGGATACCCACGATTTTTGTTAATGCGGTTGCGATAGGGCAACTGGGAACAGAGTTGCAAGGCGATATAAACCGCGACCCAGATAAGTTGGCAATGTTGGAAAATATTCGCGCGCATGGTGCCTTAAAAATGGGGTTAATTAGTGAACTGGAAGAAGCGAAGGCTCGCCAACACACTCCGAAAGTGGCTTATGTGGCAAAGCCACATGCCTACGTGTCGTCGAGTGGTAAACCCATTTCCAGTGACGACATTGATTTGTTGGTAAGGGCCATGTCCATGGGGCAACTGCACCACGCCATGATGGGCACGGCGGCTGTGGCTATTGCCACGGCTTCGGCAATACCCGGAACGCTGGTCAATTTAGCGGCGGGCGGTGGCGAGCGTGAAAGAGTGGTTTTTGGTCATCCGTCCGGTACATTGAGCGTTAGTGGCACAGCGGCGAAGGTTGACGGGCGTTGGACCGCGTTAAAAGCTGGGATGAGCCGCAGCGCCCGAGTGCTGATGGAAGGCTACGTTAGAGTTCCGAGCGATGACTTTTAATGGCCTTCTTTCATTCGCACGCTTAACAAGCCGATGACCGTCAGTGTGCAGTTGGTGGCCTAGCTGTAACGCGTAATGTCTTGGTCTTTAAAACCAAGCAAATATAGAATGCCATCTAAACCGTGGGTGGACATAGACTGTTTGGCCGACTCACGCACCAGCGGCTTGGCTCGGAATGCGATTCCCAATCCCGCCACACTGAGCATGGGTAAATCGTTAGCCCCGTCGCCAACCGCAATGACCTGCTGTGGGTTTAAACCTTCGCTTTTAGCAATTTTTTTAAGCAAAAATGCTTTGCGTTGCCCGTCGACAACGGGGTGAATCACCCGGCCTGTTAGTTTGCCATCGATAATCTCCAGCGTATTGGCATGCACGTGATCAATACCAAGAGTCTCTTGTAGGTAATGACCAAAGTAACTGAACCCACCGGACAATATTGCGGTCTTGAAACCATAAGCTTTAAGATTTTTCACTAAAGTTTCAGCCCCCTCCATAATGGGAAGGTTTAACGCAATATCGCGCAGAACAGACTCGCTTAGCCCTTTTAACAAGGCCATACGCTGGGTAAAGCTTTCGGTAAAGTCGATCTCGCCTTGCATGGCACTTTCTGTGATTTCTGATACTTGCTCTCCGACTCCAGCGCGTTTAGCAAGCTCATCAATGACTTCTGCTTCGATTAGTGTGGAATCCATATCAAAACAGACCAGGCGCCGGCTTCGACGATAAGCGTTGTCCTCTTGAATGGCGATATCCACGTCTAATTCCGATGCTATGCTAAGAAAACTGGCACGCATTTCTTCGGTGTTGTTGGGCGTGCCCTGTACGGTAAATTCTATGCAAGATTTGGTGTCGTTGCTGACCGGCTTTTTTATGGGTAAACGGCCACTAAGCCGAGTGATGTCATGAATGTTTAAGCCTTGTTCTGCGGTAACAGTGGTGACTCTGGCGATTTCTTCTGCTGAGACTTCACGCGTTAATAAGGTGAGCGTGTATCGACTTTGGCCTTGCTGATTTACCCAGCTAAGATAATCGTTTTCCGAAATTGATCTAACTCTGACCGATAAGCCCAGTGACCTAGCTTTATCCAATAACTGTTGTTGGATCCCTGTATTGTTAGATGGCAGAGCTAACATAATGCCTTGTGATACTTGATCATGTATCACTGACTGACCAATGTCTAAGATTCGTACGTCAAAGGACTCGATCACGGCATAGAGATCTGAAGAGAGGCCGATACGATCTTGGCCTAAAATGTTTAACAGAATGATCTGGTCGTTTAGGTCGTTAGGCTTTTCAGTGTTCACGGTAATAACTGTGCTGTATTTTGCTCAATCATGAACGTTCATCTTTATTCGTAACTGGACTGATGCTCGATATAACGTCGACGGCTTTGAATTGTGATAAACGCCCTAGGTTCGGGTGTTTCGTAATGCGAATGGCGCGAGTGTACCCTATTTATGAGCAAAATTGATTACCGCAAGATAACAATCTTTTATTGCGGCCATTTGATAACATCGCTTTACTTTATAATTGGCGTATAATCGTCACTGCAGTGATTCTTTCTACTCTGAAGCCTTAAACTAGAATGGCTTCGAGTTAAATATAAGATAGCCTTAGTACAAAAATAGCCATAAATAGAAAGCCTCAGCGCCTAAACAATAGAGAGTAGCAAGACGCTTCATGAGTAAAAAAACCAGAGTAGGGGTAGTTGGTGTAGGCTACCTTGGTCAAATACACGCGAAAATCTATGATTCCATGCCTAACGTCGATTTAGTTATGCTGGCGGATACCGATGAAAACATCACTGAATCTTTGGCTGCGCAATACAGTTGTGACTGCACTACTAATTTCATGGATATGCTTGATAAAGTTGATGCCGTGAGTATTGTGGTGCCAACGTCACTTCATTACGACGTTGCACAACCGTTCTTAGAAGCTGGAATAGCCACCTTGCTTGAGAAGCCCATCGCAGCCAGTGTTGATCAAGCGCGAAGGTTGGTCGAGTTAGCCGCGCAAAATGAGACTCCGTTTTTGATCGGTCACTTAGAGCGCTATAACCCGGCTTTGAGAGCCGTAGCCACCAAGGTGGCTGAACCAAAATACATTGAAGTGCATCGTTTGGGTACCTTCGTTGAGAGAGCCACAGACGTTGATGTAGTAACTGATTTAATGATTCATGATTTAGATTTAGTGTTGTCATTGGTTGATGAGGAGCCTGAAGATGTTCAAGCAATCGGTTCTAAGGTAATAACAGATCATGTTGATTTGGCTAATGTACGATTGCAATTTCCAAGTGGTGCCGTGGCAAATATCACCGCCAGCCGAGTATCAAACAAGCGTTTTAGGCGCTTTCGAGTTTTTGGGCCAGAGGGGTATTATGGTATCAATTTAATGGATCAAGAGCTGGATGTGGTCACGAAAGGCGACACGCCAGAAGGCGGTTCCTTTGCAGAACTTAATACAGAGCATATTGAATTTGATACAGAGCAACCGTTGCAAGTTGAATTGGCTCACTTTATCGATGTTAGTAACGGTCAGGCAGTGCCGATGGTGACTGGCTTACAAGGTCTTAGAGCATTGCAGCTTGCCGAGCAAATACAATCCATTATGCTCGACTCATCGCATTAAAGGTGAGTTACCTAAAAGTGAGGCATTCATGGACGGTTTATACTTCCTTTAATTTAATAACACATGATTTTCTTGGCAATGCCTACCCTTAATGCTTATGTTTGATGCGCTTAAAGCCCCTTTCATCTTAATACGTTTCTTTGCTTTGTCTGTGGATAGAAGAGCAAGGTTGATTTTATTGATGGCAATGGTGTTGCTGATTAACAGTGCGCCAAGTATTGCCAGCGAAAAATGCCAAATTTCTAACCCTGCTCTTGAGGCTATGCCGCCAGTTCGAGTGTTGATTATTCGCAGTGACGGCAGTGAGCATTCGATAACGGCGAAACTGGCCGACACTAATCACACAAGAGCAGCAGGTTTTCAGCGTGTATGTGCGTCAACTATACGAAAAACGCCGATCTTATTTGTGTTTGAAAACGAAGTCGTTCCAAGCTTTCACATGAATAATGTGGTTGCACCAATAGACATCGCTTTTATCAAAAAAAACGGCTCTATTGACGTCATTCATCAAATGCAACCTTATTCATTGATTAGCTTGAGTAAACCACTCTACGCTTCTAAAACGCCCATCTTAGCGGCATTGGAAACGTATAAAGGTTTTTTTGACGATCATAGTATTGGTTTGGACAGTACTGTCTCATGGTCTGCGCTTGAGAATGAGGAAACCGAAATCAGCTCACCTAAACCTCAATAATCGTGATTCTTATTAACGTAATTTTTTAGTGTCTTGAGAATGACCGACTATCTTAATTGGCGCTCTAAGTTGAGTTTGGAGCAGGTGTTTGCGGCCGATGACTCTCTTTCCTATCCTTCGTATTGGCGGGATAATATGCTGGTGCTTTCCTCCTTAAGCGCTGAGAAAGGCCGAACCGTAGTTAAATTGTTAACAAAAGAGAGCGGCAGTGAAACTGTGCATAAATCGGAGTGTATCACGCCTGCTTCATTCTCATTGCGAACCAAAATAAACGAATACGGTGGCAAACCATACTGGTTATTTGGCGATGAGTTGGTGTTTGTGAATCAAGACGATCAATGTTTGTATGTTCAAGACTTGACCTACCTAAACGCTCAAAATCTAACCTTAAGGGAATCGAACCTTGAGTTTGAGGGCCAGCCCATCAGGGTGAGTGTAAAACCAACCGAGCAAGAGAGGTATTTTTTTAGTGATGTGGTCAAACTCGATAATGATCACTATTTGTGCGTTGTTGAGCATTTTGAATCACAACGTGGTGCGGCGCAAAACCAGTGTTTTATAGGCTTGGTGGAGCGTCGTAATCCGGATGCAGTGCCAAAGCCTATCGTTATAGGCGCTGATTTTTACAGCAACTTAGTGATGAATGCTGATCAAACCAAGATTGCATGGGTTCAATGGAATCACCCTAATATGCCATGGGATGAGAATCAGTTGTTCTTAGCCGAACTGGTGAATCTCAAGGTTGAGAATGCGCAAGAAATCACAACAGACCCTGTATTGAGTGGTTCATCATGTTGCCAACTGATGTTTGCACCAGGTGATGAGCTTTTGTTCTCTGTTGACTATTCGAACGCCACCGGAACAGATCAATTTTGGAACATCATTAGCTGGAACTGTGCCTCTGGTCAGCGTAAGAAAGTCACAAAAGAGACGCTCGAATTTGGTTATCCACACTGGCAATACGGTGATTCAAGGATGACGATGTTAGATCAGCGATACGCGGCAACCATAGGCAGCTCAATCGAAGGAGACACGTTATTTCTGATCGATACTCAGGATATGAGTTATCAATGTGTATACCAAAATTCTTCTACTTTGCAGTCATTAAACAGCGACCACAATGGCCATTTACTGGCCATAGAATTAACCTGTGATGCAAAGGCCGAATTGGTAACTTTTGTAATTGATGAATACCCAGAGAAGCCTTTGGGTGTTTTAAAGAATGTCGTGAGTGTGGCTTCATCTAGCCCATGTCATTCTTTCCCCAAGGCGATTAGTAAAGCTAAACCCATATCGTATTCAACTCGAGATGGTAAAACGTCGCACGGATTCTTTTATACCCCAGTTGATCATTATGGCTCGCAGTCAAATGCAAAATACACCAAACCACCTTTAATGGTGATGGTACACGGCGGCCCAACCGCTAGAGCGTATGGGCACTACGATGTTCAAAAGCAATATTGGGCTTCTCATGGTTTTTCGATACTTGATGTTAACCACAGAGGCAGCTCTGGTTATGGCCGAAGTTACAGAGATGCACTCTATGGGAAATGGGGAGATATTGATGCAAGTGATATCGTAGACGGCGTTGAATGGCTTGGAAAAGAAGGTTTAATAGACCCTGAGCGAGTTTGTATCCGAGGCAAGAGTGCCGGTGGGTATGCGGTGCTTAGAGCCCTGACTCAATACCCCGAGGTGTTTAGGGCCGGCGCGTGTTATTACGGTATTGGAAACCTTGCAACGCTTGCTGAAATCACGCACAAATTCGAAAAGCACTATACGGATCGGCTGCTCGGTGAGCCTTACGAAGCTGAAAACGCATCGAAGCCAGAGAGTATTTACTTCCTTCGTTCGCCCTTAAACCACATCGATAATATCAAGAGCGACATGATTATTTTTCAAGGCGGTGAAGATAAAATAGTGCCGCCAGCTTTAGCTCATGAAATGGTTGATGCGTTGTTGGTAAATAATATTAATCACGAATACGTGGAGTACCCAGACGAGGGGCATGGTTTCAGGCAGTCGGCCAACAATATTGATGCGTGGACGCGTGAATTAAATTTTTATCGACGAGCGTTAGTTGCGGCGGATCTTTAGTCTGTTGTCGGTAGCTTAATACGTTTTAAAAGAGGCAAAAACTACAGTGGATATAATTTCAGAACGAACTATTGCTCTTGCCGGCCTGATACAGGCCAGCTCACAAGTGCAAGCGTTGGCTCGAGAAGGGGTGGCAGAGCCGGTTTTTTATGCGGCTTGTATCAAATCAATTTTGGTTCTTGATGCCGTGAACACACCGGCAATTTATGGTGGCTTAGAAGGCTTAAAAAAAGGCCTTCAACTGATTAATGAAGGGGTGATGCAGTCAACCGACCCTATGAGTATGGAGCTTTTAAGGTACACCATGACCATCATGCAGCTGCAAAATCAGTTATATAAAAACCAAGATAGGTTTGGTCAATTTGCGAAGGAAGTCGAAGGCTTGAGTGCGTTTCCCGAAGAAGACATGGCGGCCGCCTGTTCGGCGGTCTATCAAAAGTATGTTTCAAGCATGCAGCCGCAAGTGATCGTTCAAGGCGAAGAGCATCATTTACAAAAAGAGTATGTGCCACCACAAATTAGGGCCTTATTGCTTGCCGCACTTAGGTCAGCCGTTTTATGGCAGCAAAAAGGGGGCGGACGCTTTCGTTTGGTTTGGGAACGCACACGCATGCGTAATGCCGCTCGTTCATTACTGACTGCGCTTTAGACGCCGCGTTTTAGTCTGAAACTTTCTGAAATTAGAATATGCGTTCAATAAAAATTGTTTGTTTAGTTGGCTTTATAATCGGATGTTTGCCCCACAGTGTGGTTACCTTAGGAGCCGAAAAAACACTTCCAGAAGCCGAAGTTGTGTGGGTAGCCAGTGAAGCAGGTAATAAGACAAAACGTGTTTACTCTATTTTATACAGCTCACTGCATGACGGTGTTTGGAGTGCCGGTAAAAAAATATACTCGTCGAAATTTCCGCTCACCACACCGTCGGTATACTCATCCAATAACTCTAACAAGGTTGTGGTATGGAGTGAGTTACAAACCAGTAGAACGGTTATTAACTATCTAGTGAAAACAGAAGACAGTTGGGGTGAAATGCATTTACTTTCGGATATTGGCATTGAAAATCTTGGGCCGAGTGTAATTGAAGATACACAAGGCCAATTATGGGCTTTTTGGTCAGCCCATCAAAATGATAATGACGATATTTATCAAAGTGTGTTTAATGGCAGTTCATGGTCTGTTGCTAAGCGTGCGCATGCTAAAAATTCGGTTCCTGATTATGGCGCATCGACGTCTTTAAATAAAAATGGGAACATTGTTCTGCGTTGGAAAAGCTTTAGTGCCATCCTTAATGGTTACCAAACTTCGGAAAAGGTGATTTCGACTACTAATCAACCAACAAAAATCGATGCTCAAGAAAGTAATGATGCTTGGGTGTTAGATAAATCAATTTCAGATATAGTAGCTCCCAATTTTTTGCCCACCAATGCGCTTCATATTGTGCATATTCCGGGTAATTTTCTAAATAAAAATTTCAGAGTAAATGATCGTTAAGTTAATGTTACGTTTTAGTTTGTTGTTTATTGTTTGTTTGTTTGTTGGCACGTCTAACACTCTAGGGGAAAGTTTGCCTGAGAGCGAACGTACTGTTATTGCGTTGTTTGGTGACAGTATTACTGTTGGCGAGAATTTGAATTTAACCAATCGACCCATTCCGGCGGGTTCGACAAGTCATGATGGATGTCCATCGGTTTATCTTAGTGGCCTACTGACGAATGAACCTGAGAGGTTGAGTGATGTGAATTGCCCAACGGAAGAGTTATCTGCTCCAATCTATAATGGAAATAATGAGGTTAGGAATGCCATTGTTGCTAATTGGGGAATAGGTGGCAGCAGCACTGGTTTTGGATCTAGGCGTCTTTTGAATAGCTTACTTGACACAAAATCCCAGTTGGCCGGAAATAACTATATCGTGCTGATAATGTACGGAACAAATGATTTAAATTTCGGCATATCGTCGCAAACTACGGCCGAGAATATAGACGCGATGATTTCCACTGCACGAAGTTCTTTCGTTGGTTTTACACCGATAATCGGGGCGGTTACCCCAAGAGACGACAGGCCTTCTTCGGGGCCTTCAAGCATTCAATCACTTAATGCACAGATTCGCTCTGTGGCTAGCATGAGGAACGCCCCGTACGTAGATCACTTTGCAAACTTTGTGAACTTCCCTGGTTCATTCAATGCAGTGTTAGATCAAGAGCAATTTGGTTCGCAGTTAGTTCGTTTGCATCCCAATGATCAAGGTTATTTGTTGATTGCCGAAGCTTGGTTTGAACAACAACTTAAGAATCTCATCCCCGTTGTTCAGATAATAGACGAAGAGAGAGAAGTCATACTTTCCCCAATTATTTCGTTTTTACTAGACGATTAGCCGTCTTTTTATTTTCAGGTTATTCAAATAAATTAGCGAGCGTTAGAATTATGAAAATATCCTTACTTTTAACCGGAAACGAGTTAATGAGTGGTGATACTGTAGACTCTAACTCAGCTTACATCGCTCAGTCTTTAAAAGACATCGGGGTAACACCGTATATCAAAAAAGTGGTGGGTGACGATTTAAACTTACTGGTTCAGTCGATTGAAGAACTGTGCGCTGTTTCTGAGGTATTGATCATTAATGGGGGCTTGGGACCTACGGTTGATGATCTAACCGCGTTAGCGCTGTCTAAAGCGACGGGCTCGCCATTGAGGCGACACCCTGATGCGATGAGTCATTTAGAAAACTGGGCCTCATCTCACGATTTTAAACTCACCGAACCAAACCTTAAGCAAACTGACCTGCCTGAAACGTGTGAAGTGGTGGATAATCCTATTGGGTCAGCAGTGGGGTTTCATTGTTTATACAAAGAATGTTTAGTGATATGTACCCCGGGTGTGCCTAGCGAGTTTAAAAAAATGGTGGAGCAACAAGTTTTGCCTTTGTTGCAATCTCATTTTGATATTGTCGTGAAAAGCAAGGTAACTCGTATGCGACTTTTTGGTATGACTGAGTCTGGTTTGCAAGACATTATCAATAAACAATTTCCAGATTGGCCTAAGGAGATTGATCTTGGGTTTCGAGTTCAGCTCCCCGTGATAGAAGTAAAGCTAAGCAGTTACGGTGAAGAAAACGATTCACTTAACTTGCGTTGGGCCGAAAAGCTTCGGGTTTTATTGGGTGACTTCATTATTGGCGACGATAATACTCGGCTTACGCAAGCGTTAAATCAAACACTGTTATTGAATGAGTTGGTGGTTACCACAGCGGAATCTTGTACTGGCGGAGCCATTGCCGCCGAAATTACCAGCGAAGCGGGCTCTTCAGCTGTTTTTAATGGTGGGTTTGTTGTTTACTCAAACCAGATGAAATCTTCGATTTTAGGGGTGTCGTCAGAGACGTTACAAGAGCATGGGGCGGTCAGTGAGCAGGTGGTCTTGGAGATGGCTGCCGGTGCAATACGGCTTACAAACGCGGATATGGCCATGGCGGTATCCGGTATTGCAGGCCCGACCGGAGGGGCCGCCAACAAACCGGTGGGCACGGTTTGGATGGCCTGGGGGAGAAAGAATGGCCTTAAAACTCGAAAATTTTTTCTGCCGATGTCAAGGCGAGCGTTTCAAAAAACAACCACGGCAATCGCCATGGATTTGATTAGACGTGACGTACTCGGTTTAGATACGCAAGTTGATTACTTCAGAAACGCCTGATTTTATTGATATTACCTAGGGCAGAGCGTTCCATTCACGGTCAAATTAAACCGATTTACGTGCGTCAATTAGCTCGGCGTATTCACACATGGCTGAGCAAAGCACTGACAGTTCTTGGTCATTAATGATGTAGGGTGGCATGATGTAGATCAATTTACCAAAAGGGCGAATCCACACCCCTTTCTCAACGAAGAAAGCTTGCGCTTGCGGCACACTAATTAGCTCAGACATTTCTATTACGCCTATTCCGCCTAAAACTCGCACGTCCACGACTGAGCTTATATCTTTTGCTGGCCTTAGAAGCCTCGTCATTTTTTGTTCTAAATGTAGTAATTTGGTTTCCCAAGGCGAGGATAAAAGTAATTCCACACTGGCATCGGCAATCGCACAGGCCAGTGGGTTACCCATAAACGTTGGGCCATGCATAAAAACCCCGCCATTTTGAGAAATACCATGCGCTATTTTCGGTGTGGTCAGTGTGGCGGCCAAACTCAGATAGCCGCCCGTGAGTGCCTTGCCCAGACACAAAATGTCCGGTTCAATTTCAGCCCATTCACAAGCAAACATTTTTCCTGTTCGGCCGAAGCCTGTGGCTATTTCATCGGCAATAAGTAAAACGTTGTAGTGATCGCATAATTCACGAACCCGTTTTAAATACTCGGGGTGATAAAACCACATGCCACCAGCTCCTTGCACAATCGGTTCGAGAATAATAGCCGCCAAAGTCTTATGGTTTTCGTCAAAAGACGCCTCAAGTTTAGTCAGCGACGACGGATCAAATTTTGAGTCAAATCTAGCCTTGGGACGTTCAGTGAAAACCTGTTTATTGACTGAATTATTAAATAAGTGATGCATGCCCGTTTCAGGGTCACAAACCGACATGGCCGCAAAGGTATCTCCGTGATACCCACCTCTCAGTGAGAGCATCTTAGTTTTGCTGGACGCGTTACTAGCTTGCCAATACTGAATTGCCATTTTCATGGCGACCTCCACACTGATGGACCCAGAATCAGCCAAAAATACATGTTGAAGGTTGTTGGGCGTGATCGAAATCAGTTTTTTACATAATTCGATAGCTGGAGTATGAGTTAGCCCGCCGAACATAACGTGTGACATGTCCCGTATTTGAGATTCAGCGGCGGAATTTAAGGTGGGGTGGTTGTAGCCATGAATTGCGCACCACCATGAGGCCATTCCGTCAATCAGTGTCTTGTTGTTGTCCAACGTTAGGCATACTCCTTCAGCTCTGGTTACCAGTTGCGTGGGTAACGGTTCGGTCGCACTGGTGTAGGGGTGCCATATATGGTCACGATCAAATTCGAGTTGTGAATTGAGTAGGGAAGTCATCGACTTTTTAAAATGCCTTTAGTGATTGAACATTAAGTTTACTCTTACAAAGTCCATTATTGGTCGCAGCGATGTCATCATTGATACGGGCCTTTTATGGCTAGTTATGGGCAAAATGGCTATTTAGAAAAATAACAGTTTGATAATAAAAGCGACGATTACCACGTTCAACGTGGCTTTAATAGGTCCAATTCCTTTTTTAATTTGCATGTTGGCCGCGATCCAAGCGCCAATCCAAGTGCCCACGCCTAAGGCTATGCCGTATTTCCAAATAAGTTCTAATTCATTAGCGAACACTAACAAGGCAACGGCTGTGTAACACATAACAATAAATACTTTATGCGCGTTGGTGGTGATTAAATCAAGTTGCATGACGCGGTTAAGCGCTGGCATTAACAAAAAACCGACCCCAATGTGTATAAACCCGCCCCAAAAGCCAATCAAAACCATGGCTGCATGGCCTATGATAAGGCGTGATTTACTCGGGCTTTGGTGTACTTCTATGGTCTTAGGTTGAGGTAGTGACATCACAATCAACACCACTACCATGATGAGTGCGAGCAGTGAGTTAAATTGCTCATTTGGTACTCTGGAGGCGAGGTGGGCACCAATTAAAGTGCCAGGAATGGTGCAAGCCCCCAAACTCAAGCTAAGCTTAAAATTTGAAAATCCTTTGCGATAGAATGCCCATACGGCAGAAATGTTTTGCGGCATGATGGCAATTCGGTTCGTGCCATTGGCCACAGTACCGGGTACGCCTAAGAAAATCATAATAGGCACTGACAGCATGGAGCCGCCGCCTGCCATTACGTTTAAAAAACCCGTGGCGACACCGGTAACTACGAGAAGAATCAACTCTAACATGGGGCGAATTGTATCCGATTTGAGTGATAAGCGGACGTTTTTATCGCTGAGTTTGATAGAATCAAGTCATGAAACTTTACCATCAAACCTATTTCGATTTAGCCGATCCTAATTACACTCAAGAGCATCGGAATTCATCACCAGTGCTAATCATTCCTGGGCTATTTGGCTCCACGGCAAACTGGCGTGGTTTTGCCAAAAAACTTGCTGAACGACGCAGAGTGATCGTGATAGATCAACGCAATCATGGTCAGTCTCCTCATGCAAAAAATAACTCTTATTTTGATTTAGTCGATGACTTGCTTGTTCTTTTAGAAGAATTGAAGCTTGATAAGGTTACTCTATGTGGACACAGCATGGGGGGCAAGACAGCGATGGTGTTTGCATTAACACACGCTTCGAAGCTCGACCAATTGATTGTGCTTGATATTGCTCCTGTTAAATATGAGCATAGCCACGCACCGATACTTGAAGCACTGAAGTCTCTAGATTTGAAAGGATTGGGGTCTAGGTCAGCCGTTGATCAAGCTTTGTCGACCCAAATTACAGAAAAAAGCACCCGTCTATTTATCATGTTGAGCCTAGCTGGTAGTGCGGGAAATTATGAATGGCGACTTAATGTTGATGTGTTGTTTGATAACCTCTCTTTAATATCCGGTTTCCCACACTCTCAACTACAGGGAGCCGTGTATCCCAAAGGTTGCTTGTTTGTGAAAGGTGGCGATTCAGATTATGTGAATGAGCGTTACCATGACAACATCACAGAACGGTTTCCCGCGGCACAAATAAAGACGGTAGAACAAGCTGGGCATTGGCTGCATATAGATCAAAAAGAGGCCGTGCTTGAACAAGTATTAACTTTTTTAGAAAAAGAGTAGAAAAATGTCTAATTCTGGCAATGAGATTGACCAAGAACAGGTCAATTACAGCATGATGGATAAAAAACGAAAATACGCATTATTGATAGAAGCGCACTCGCAAGATTTGTATAAGTATGCGCTGTGGCTTTGTAAAGACAAAAACATGGCGGAAGACGTAATGCAAGAGGCTTTTTTGCGTGCCTGGAAGTCTTTGGACAGTTTACGCGAAGCAAAAGCGGCAAAGGGGTGGTTGTTCACTATTTTTCGTCGTGAGCATGCACGTCAATTTGAGCGTAAACAATTTGATTATAAAGACGTAGAACAAATGGATACAATTGCCGATACTAATAATATGGGTTATGACGATCGTCCAGAAGCTTTCGCTTTGCGTAATGCGTTAATTAAATTGCCTAAAGATTATAGAGAGCCTCTAGAGATGCAAGTACTGGGCGGTTTTTCGTGTGACGAAATAGCGTCAATTTTGGATATTAGTTCAAGCGCGGTAATGACTCGTTTATTCAGAGCTCGTAAAAAAATGCGACAAATATTAGGGCATGAAACAATGCCTCAGTTGGGTGTGGTGGGCAATTAGTTCTGTTTGACTAGTATTAGCTTGCCTAATTTAAATGTACACAAATGAAGAAAACATAGAAATGAACTGCTTAGATTTTAGAAGACTGGCCTTATCAGACCCCAACAGTTCTCAACCAAGCTTTATAATACACGGTAAAGAGTGCCCCGATTGCCGACAATATATTGCTGGTGTTATGCAGATGGACGCAGATCTATCAAAAAGCATAGATGTACAAATGCCCGCAAGCTTAATGGCAAGGCTTGAACTTAACCAAATATTAGAAGAAGAAGCGCAGGAGAGCGCACGTAAAAACAGTGGTTTGCGGCGTTACGCGATGGCCGCCAGTTTTGCCGCTGCCTTATTTGTGTCTGGATTTTTCGCCAGTAACTATTTTGGTTCAGCGAGTTTGATTGACGAAGACTATCAAGCTTTACTGGCTGGTGTTGCTGAGCATATGAATGAACAGCCATTAACCCCAGTATGGGATGCGCAAAAAGCCAATGAATCAGCGAACACGCATTTGGCTAACTACGATGGTGAAATGCAACTCAAGTTTCTAGAAAATTTGCAGTTTTCTAGAATATGCCCGATGGGCCAATATCGCGGTTTACACGCAAGTTTAGAAACCTCTAATGGTCAAGTCACCTTCGCCTATATCAAAGGTGATCGAGTTGACGATTTGTTGGATGCTTCATATAAGGGTTATGTTGCGCGTATCAAACCAGTCAGAGGTGGCAACTTGATTATTATGAGCCGCACCAATAAAGCACTGCAGGTTGCTGACAGACAGCTTGAAAAAGCCATTTATTGGGATATTTAGTCGCGAACTAATTTATGTTGAATGCCTTGTATACCCATGTTGTTCGCTTAACTGGCGGCATTCAATTAAGAAAACGATTTAATATGCCTCGCTCAAGCGAGGCATTTTTTTTGCATGAAGACAATGATTATATGTATCTGTGTTTGCCGTTAATAGTAAACACATTTCACTGCAGATGCAGGTTAGTACTTCCTTACGTTATTTATTCAACCTAGGTTGTTATTTTCAACCCGTGACAGGTATCATAAGCATGGTGAAATAAAAACTATAACAAACCGCGTAAAAAAATAATAAAGCATGACACTCCACAGTCGTGTAACTGTTTGAAGGAGATACCCAATGAAGCTATCACTGCTGGATGTGTCTATCATCTTGGCTTACTTGTTGGCGACCGTGTTTATCGGTTTGCTGCTCAAAAAGCGTGCTGAACGCTCGAAAAATGATTATATGCTGGGAGGCAACAATTTACCTTGGTATATGCTCGGCCTATCAAATGCTTCTGGGATGTTCGATATCTCTGGCACCATGTGGCTGGTCACATTGTTGTTTGTTTATGGTCTGAAGAGTGCTTGGATTCCTTGGCTATGGCCGGTTTTTAATCAAGTATTTTTAATGATGTTTTTATCTATGTGGCTGCGCCGTTCAAACGTTTCTACTGGGGCCGAGTGGATAGGCACACGTTTTGGTCATGGCGCCAGTGCTGGAATGTCTCATACGATTATCGTCATCTTTGCTATTTTTCTAGGTTTAGGTTATCTAGCTTACGGGTTCATTGGGGTAGGTAAATTCGTTGAAATATTTATTCCGTGGGAATCGGTTTCGGCTTACGTTCCGTTTGATATCTCACCGGAATACGTGCCGCATTTTTACGGTATCGTGTTAACGTGCTTCGCGGTGTTCTATTCGTTACTAGGCGGTATGATGAGTATTGTCTGGGCCGATGTAATACAGTTTCTATTGATGGCCATTGCGGCCATAGTGATTGGCTTCATTGCCATATCGGCTTTAAATGAAAGCACCATGGTGGTTCCTGATGGCTGGATGACGCCATTCTTTGGTTTTCGAGAAGCCCCGATAGATTGGTCAACGATAATCCCTGCGGTGAACCAAAGGGTCGAGAGCGATGGCTTTGGTCTATTCTCGGCGCTTTTTATGATGATGGTGTTCAAGGGCATATTAGTCAGTTTGGCCGGCCCGGCGCCCACCTACGACATGCAAAAAATTCTCTCAACTAAGTCACCACGAGAAGCGGCATTAATGAGTGGCTCAGTGAGTATGATTTTGATGCCGTTACGCTATTTTATGATTGCGGGTTTTGCGGTATTGGCGGTACTTAACTTTGATAAGCTGGACTTATTGGTAAACGGCCAAATTGATTTTGAGCAGATATTGCCATCGGCCATTAATGAGTTTATTCCAAGTGGAATTCTGGGGTTGTTGTTAGCGGGCCTATTGGCCGCCTTTATGTCAACGTTTGCTGGCACACTGAATGCGACCCAAGCTTATCTGGTCAATGATATTTACTTGAAACACGTCAACCCAACGGCGGGCAGCAAAACGATATTTCGAGTTAACTTGTTGGCCGGTGTGCTGATGGTAAGCATTAGTATTGTCATGGGTTTTTACGCCAAAGATGTAAATAGCATTCTGCAATGGATCGTCTCAGGACTATACGGCAGTTATGTGGCCGCAAACGTGCTTAAGTGGTATTGGTGGCGATTCAACGGCGCCGGTTTCTTTTGGGGTATGGTTGGTGGACTTATTCCTGCGTTAACGTTCAGACAAATGTTTGGCGACATGTTTAATGTTGATGGTATGTTTGATTTGTATGTGACATTCCCATTCATGTTACTCATTTCAATTATTGGCTGTATAGCCGGCACCTTACTAACCAAGCCTGTTGACGAAGAAGTGTTAAAAACGTTTTATAAGAACGTCCGTCCGTGGGGCTTTTGGGGGCCAATTAAAGAAAAGGTCATGGCCGAAGACCCAAGCTTTCGGGCTAACAATAATTTTAAACGTGATGCGTTTAATGTCTTTGTTGGTATTATTTGGCAAACATCGCTTGTCATCCTTCCAATTTATCTGGTTTTGCAGCAGACACTGCCGATCTTCGTGACTTTAGGTATAGCCATTACAACTGCGCTTATATTGAAAAAAACGTGGTTTGATAAGCTTCCTAGTAAAGTGTGAGGAATGACATGAGTTTGAAACAACGATTCCCCAGTGATTTTGTCTGGGGTACAGCAACCTCGGCCTATCAAATTGAAGGTGGCGCCAGTGAAAGGGGGCGTGGGCCCTCAATCTGGGACACGTTTAGTCATGAACCCGGGCGTATACACAATGGTGACAATGGCGATATCGCCTGTGATCACTACAATCGAGTGGAGGAAGACATCGCTTTGATGGCGGAAATGGGTGTTGACGCATACCGATTCTCCATTTCGTGGTCAAGAATAATGACGGATGGAACGCCATCAACGCTAAATCAGGCTGGCATCGACTTTTATAACAGAGTGATCGATGCTTGCGCTGAATATAATATCGAGCCATGGGTTACGCTGTATCATTGGGATTTACCTGATCACTTAGAACGTACAGAACAGGGGTGGTTAAATCGTCAGGTGTGTGATCGTTTCGCCGATTACGCTCGGGTTTGTTTTGAACACTTTGGCGGTCGAGTGCGCCGTTGGATTACAATAAATGAAGCATGGGTGGTGTCTATTCTTGGCTATGGTCAAGGTGTATTTGCACCAGGCCACACATCAAACTCAGAACCATATTTGGCTGCTCATCATCTATTGTTGGCGCATGCACAGGCTGTTGATATTTATCGCAAACACTATCAAAAAGAACAGGGTGGTCAGATTGGGATTACCAATAATTGCGATTGGCGCGAACCCTTAACGGATAGTGATCTGGATAAACAGGCCGCGCAGCGCGCTCTTGAATTCTTTCTGGGTTGGTTCGCGGATCCTATTTATTTGGGCGATTACCCCGAGACCATGAAGGCCGGGGTGGGGGACAGACTGCCCGTTATCAGTGACGAGGACCGCGTTTTAATACAGGGTTCGTCTGACTTTTTTGGACTCAATCATTACACAACCATGTACGCTGCCGAAGCAGGTGACGAGCCTGTTGAGCAACAGGTCTACGGGAATGGCGGATTAAACGAAGATCAAAAAATCGACCTTTCAGTTGATCCAACGTGGAGCGTGACTGACATGCAATGGGCGGTAGTGCCATGGGGGTGTCGAAAGATGCTGCAATGGATTGCCAATCGATATTCGAATCCTGAGATTTATATTACAGAAAATGGCTGTGCTTACGATGACCCAATTGATACATCTGGTCAAATTAACGATCAAAGCAGGGTTGATTTTTATGAGTCTTACCTTGAAGAGTGCGCTAAGGCGATTGAGCTAGGCGTGAATCTTAAAGGGTATTTTGCGTGGTCTTTTATGGACAACTTTGAGTGGGCATCTGGCTATGATAAGCGCTTTGGTCTGCATCATGTGGACTTTAAGACGCTTAAACGAACTCCAAAAAGTAGCGCTCGATGGTTTAAACGCATGCTTAACGAGTAACGTCAGTAATCGGCATTCATATCATTGATATCCTCGTGTTTAATTTCTTATTCGCGAGGGTCATAAAGACGTTGTCCACGGTCAGCCACGCTTATTACTTTGTTGGCCTGTTTAACGGTGAAGTTTGGAGTTTTGAGTGAAAGTCGTCTAGCCAATTAGCTAACCTTTATAATGTCTATCTAAATACAGTTAATCTTGATTGGATAATTTAGCGCTTTTCTTACGCATGGTTTTCACGGTTCCATTCAATACGTTGGGCATGTCGCCGATAATTTTTGCATGACATAATTGGCCGTTAGCGCACGAGTGTAAGGACTAGTGTAAGGGCTTTGGAAAAAGCATTGAATTGTGAGTTGCTGAATAAGAGAACGCAACAATATTCGTTAAAGTTGCGCATTGATGTGGCTTAATTTAGCTAAACACGCCCCCGAGTTTGCCTATACTATCAATACGGCGCATCACCCAAAAACCGAAAAAACAAAATTAATTCAGTTTCTTGCCCTGGGTATACGAGGCGTTGAGAGACGGGTTTGCGTTATTGTCATTTTCATTCGAGCTTGTTGGCCATTGTACAAATGGCAAATGCGTGCCATCACGCCCGCGTTGGTAAATAAAGTTGGCGCATGAAAAGTAACAGTTATCGTATTTAGTAAGAATTTTCTTAGTAATTTTCACTCTAATCCCTTGAACTCATTGATTGTATCCCCATAATTCCCGCATCCATTAATCGCCAGTTTTAACGACATTTAGATTAAAAAAATACAGAAATGAGCGACGTAGATAAGAAAAATCAAAACCCAGAAGCTGAAGAAGTCATTGAGACTAATCAGGATGAGACAATGATAAACGCGCAGAACGCAAAGAGCGATGCGGACCCTGCCGATGTTGGTGCGGAAGACTTTGTTGAAAGTGATGAACTTAGTGAGCTTGAATTAGCTCAACACGAGATAGCCAAACTCAAGGACGCATTTTTACGAGCAAAGGCTGAAGAAGATAACGTTCGCCGTCGGTCTGAAAAAGAAGTAGCAAACTCTCGAAAATTTGCAGTCGAAGGCTTTGCTAAAGAGATGCTGAATGTTTACGACAGCCTCAAGTTGGCTACTAATAATGAGCTTGCCGAAGACGCAGATGAGACCGTCAAAAGTATCTATGAAGGCTCAAAGCTCACGCTTAATCAACTTGACTCTGCATTTGCCAAATTTTCTGTTAAGGAAATATCGCCCGAAGTTGGCGATAAGCTTGACCCCAATTTGCATCAAGCCATGAGCATGGTTGACTCGCAAGACATTGAATCAGGCCACATATTAACGGTGATACAGTCGGGTTTTGAGCTGCATGGTCGCTTGCTTAGGCCAGCAATGGTGGTCGTGGTTAAGTAATGGCCATCAAACGCGATATTGTTTAGAAAATACATAAAGAGGGGGTTGCGGCCCTCAAAAGCCTTCATTAACTGCACAGCTACACTTGATATTGTAAATTTGTACTATAAATCGGGTGTTTGGTTATTGAAATATGAATACAGACCCTTAGTTACAAGGGCATATTAAAGATTTTATTTGAGGTAAACAACAATGGGCAAAATTATTGGAATTGACCTAGGTACAACAAACTCTTGTGTTGCCGTGATGGACGGCGATAAGCCGCGTGTTATTGAAAACAGCGAAGGCGATCGCACAACCCCATCTTACGTAGCATTTGTTGATGATGGTGAGGTCTTGGTTGGCCAGCCAGCTAAACGCCAATCGGTTACTAACCCAGCGAATACGCTTTACGCGGTTAAGCGCCTTATTGGGCGTAAGTTCGACGAAGAAGTCGTGCAACGTGATGTGGATTTGATGCCATACAACATTGTTAAAGCCAAAAACGGCGATGCGTGGGTTGAGGCTAACGGCAAGCAAATGGCGGCGCCGGAAATATCAGCGCGCGTGCTACAGAAAATGAAAAAAACAGCCGAGGAATTCCTTGGTGAAGAAGTGACTGAAGCGGTGGTTACCGTTCCGGCCTACTTTAATGACTCTCAGCGTCAAGCAACAAAAGACGCGGGCAAGATTGCTGGCTTAGAAGTCAAGAGAATCATCAATGAGCCAACAGCGGCCGCTCTTGCTTATGGTATGGATCAAAAAACCGGTGACCGTAAGATCGCCGTCTATGACCTCGGTGGTGGTACGTTTGATGTATCAATCATTGAAATCGCTGAAATTGATGGCGAACACCAATTTGAAGTACTGTCTACCAATGGTGATACGTTCCTAGGCGGTGAAGATTTTGATAATCGTATTATCGATTATCTGGCGTCTGAGTTTAATAAAGATCAAAACATCGATTTAAAAGGTGACCCCTTAGCGATGCAGCGTCTTAAAGAAGCCGCTGAGAAAGCCAAAATCGAGTTGTCGTCCAGTTCGCAGACTGAAGTTAACTTACCGTATATCACAGCGGATGCCACAGGCCCTAAGCACTTAGTCCTCAAGCTTTCACGCGCCAAACTTGAATCATTAGTTGAAGATTTAGTTAAGCGTACGATTGAACCGTGTCGAGTGGCATTGAAAGACGCCGGTCTTTCGGCAGCTGAAATTGATGATGTTATTTTGGTGGGCGGTCAAACCCGTATGCCGAAAGTACAAGAAGCGGTACAAGACTTCTTTGGTAAAGAAGCACGCCGAGACGTCAACCCAGATGAAGCAGTTGCAATGGGAGCAGCGATTCAAGGTGGTGTATTAGGCGGTGATGTTAAAGACGTATTACTGCTTGATGTAACTCCGTTAACACTGGGCATTGAAACAATGGGGGGGGTTCGTACAGCTCTGATTGATAAAAATACCACGATCCCAACCAAAGCCAGCCAAGTGTTTTCTACCGCTGAAGACAATCAAAATGCCGTGACGATTCATGTTCTGCAAGGCGAGCGAGAAATGGCAGCTGGTAACAAATCTTTAGGTCGATTTGACTTAACGGACATTCCACCAGCAGGGCGCGGCGTGCCGCAAATAGAAGTGACTTTCGATATTGATGCTAACGGCATTATGCATGTTTCAGCAAAAGATAAGGCCACTGGCAAAGAGAACAAAATTGTCATCAAATCAAGTTCAGGTTTGAGTGATGATGAAATTCAGGCCATGGTTGCCGATGCGGAAGCCCATGCCGAAGAAGACGCTAAAGCGAGAGCATTGGTTGAAGCGCGAAATAACGCCGAAGCCATGATAATGGGTGTTAAAAAATCGATGGAAGAAGCGGGTGACAACCTAGACGCCACTGAGAAAACTAACATCGAGGCCGCCATAACCGAGGTGGAAGAAGCCACCAAAAGTGATGATGCTGATGCGATTAGCGCTAAGGTTGAGACTTTGATGCAAGCCAGCCATAAACTTGCCGAGCAAATGTACGCTCAAACCGGTGGCGCTGAAGGCTCGGCTGATGAGCAAGCGGCACCAGACGATAATGTGGTTGATGCTGAGTTTGAAGAAGTTAAAGACGACGAAAACAAAGCTTAATACAAGCGATTGCTTGTAATTAGAAAGCCTGCGCTTGTGTTTGAGTGCGGGCTTTTTAATAAAGAGAGTTAATTAATTATGGCAAAACGTGATTATTACGAGGTTTTGGGCGTTGGCAAGTCTGTAACAGAAGCAGAGTTGAAAAAAGCGTACCGACGATTGGCGATGAAGTACCATCCTGATCGCAACCCCGACAGCGAAGAAGCTGAAGTAAAGTTTAAAGAAGCTAAAGAAGCCTACGAAGTGCTGTCCGACGCCGAAAAGCGGGCAACGTATGATCAGTTTGGTCACGCGGCCTTTGAAGGCGGTAGTGCTGGGCGTGGTGGTGCCGGCGGCTTTAATGGCGGCGCGGGCGGATTTGGTGATATTTTTGGGGATATGTTCGGTGATATTTTTGGTGGCGGCGGAGGCGGTGGCGGTGGCCGTCAACGACAACGCCGTGGTGCCGATTTGCGCTATAACTTAGATTTGAGCTTGGAAGATGCCGTGAATGGCACCGAAGTGAATATCACTGTGCCGCGTATGTCAATGTGCAAAACTTGTGATGGTTCTGGTGCAAAGCCCGGAAGTTCTCCATCCCAATGTGGTACTTGCCATGGTCAAGGACAAGTTCGTATTCAGCAAGGTTTTTTCTCAGTGCAACAGGCTTGCCCACAATGCCACGGTAGCGGCACTATCATTACAGACCCTTGTGGTGATTGTCATGGGCAAGGTCGTACTAGAGAGAATAAGAAGTTATCCGTCAAAATTCCGGCGGGCGTTGATGAAGGTGATCAAATTCGCCTTTCCGGTGAAGGTGAGAATGCCGGCAGTGGTAGCGTTAATGGTGACTTATACGTTTCTGTTTCTTTAAAAGACCACCCCATATTCACCCGAGAAGGTGTTGACCTGCATTGCAATGTGCCAATCAGCTATACAACATTGGCATTGGGTGGAGAACTTGAAGTTCCAACTTTGGAAGGGCGAGCCAAGCTCAAAATTCCAGCGGGTACTCAGTCGGGAAAAATGTTTCGTTTGCGTGGCAAAGGCGTAAAAAATGTTCGTAATGCAGGGTTTGTTGGTGATTTATATTGCGAGGTTAACGTTGAAACGCCGATCAATCTAACTAAACGCCAAAAAGAGTTGCTGCAAGAACTTGATGAAATCATTCTTGAAGGTGGAAGCAAACATAACCCTCAGAACAGTTCTTGGTCAGATAAAATTAAATCATTCTTTGATGACTTGGTGACATAGAAAGCGAAAGCTTGTGAGCAAGTAATCTGGAAAATAATTTAGCACCAATGGCCCTTGGTTTGATCTTAATAAATTAGGTTCAACAAAAAGCCGCATTCGGAACAACTGAAAGCGGCTTTTTCGTACCGTGGTTCATCCTAAGTGATTGAGCTTGCAGAGTCGGCTTCTATAAAGCTTTCGACAATCATTTCAGTTAAGTGTTTGTGCAGTGGTGAATTTTTTGTTCTCACGTGTTGAACCAATGATAAAGCATCAATTCGAAGGTTGATTAAATCCTCCAGTGGTTTACAGATAAAATTCTCAGCCACGATTGAGGCATCAATAAGTCGATCCGATGCAATCATCAACATGTCGGTTTTTCTAAGAGTCTCCAAGCAAACCATAAGATTGGTGGTCAAAAAGGGAACATTCGATAGAATTCCGAAAGACGCGAACAACTTTTGAACTTCTTCACGCGTCGTCTCGAAATTGGGAAAATACACCGCCATATGTTGATACTTTCGACGTTGTTCTAAGGTGATGTGTTCAACTTCGGCTAATGGATGGTCTTTACGCATGTAAAGCACTGGCTTGATGCTCATTAATTTGTGAGTAACGAAGTCGGGGCTGAATTTGTTTTTTGCAACGATGGCGAAATCCAGGTTTCCGCTGCGTAACCGATCTTCCCATTTATCATCAATATTCTGACTCAATAGCATGACTTTAGGTGCCTGTTGACGAATTTTGTCGATGAAAATTGGCATGCCAACACTGGCTGAAGTTCCCAACGTTGCAAGTGATATCGTGGCGGCGGTATTAGCGGGGTCAAACTCTTGGTTTGCTACCATCAACTCAGTCAATTGACCGAGAATGTGATTCACTGGTGCTTCAAGTTCTAATGTTTTCGGGGTTGGTGTCAGGCCGTGAGAAGAGCGGACAAATAAATCGTCTTCCATCAAAATTCTAAGCCTATTTAGTGTTTTGCTCATTGCTGGCTGAGTAACAAATAGACGTTCCGCGGCTCGAGTTACGTTTTTTTCTTGCATCAAGACCTGATAGGCGACTAGTAAGTTTAAATCTATGCGGGATAATGGGTCTTGCATAATGAGTTCTACCGGGGTGCGGGTTGATTAAATTTGCGAGTTAAATGACTGTGTTAATGCGTTTACTTGTCGTTGAAAGTTAAATTTATTATTTCTAACTAACTGAATAACATGCGCTATAATTATAAGTTATGGTTTGTGAAAATTAAATTAAATTTTTTTATGCCATATGCCGTATTGCTCTGGCTAACTCAAAAGCGCTTTTAGAGTGACTTAAGTCATACCAATAAAAAGGCGAATTTTTCATTAGCTTTGCGCGGCCCTTTTTATCAAACACACACCGCTTAGCCTTGTACGCCGTAAAAAATTTGATTTACTTCCATTCACGGATAGGCTCATGGCCAACAAAGTTATTGGGCGTTAAGATCGTATCTCTGGCGTAATCACTAATTTCTGGGTAATCCAATGTATAGTGTAATCCTCGACTTTCTTTGCGCGTCATTGCGCATTCAATAGTTAGTTCGGCGATGGTGGCGAGGTTTCTTAGTTCAATTAAGTCGCTGTTGACTCGGAAGTTACCGTAGTATTCTACGATTTCTTCTTGCAATAGTTTAACCCGATGTTGCGCACGCTCTAACCTTTTTTTAGTCCTAACAATGCCGACATAATCCCACATGAAGCGGCGTGTCTCATCCCAGTTGTGAGATACCACAATTTGCTCATCGGGGTCAGAGACTTTACTTTCATCCCATTCAGGTAGATCGGGAAAAGGTTCTTTTTCAGGCTTCTTCATGCGCTTGGCGATATCCGTGGCGGCCGACTCGGCGATTACCAAGCATTCGAGCAGAGAGTTACTGGCTAAGCGGTTAGCACCATGCAAACCTGTGCAGCTGCTTTCGCCAACGGCATACAGTCGTTTCAAATCGGTGCGCCCCTCAAGATCAGTCATAATGCCGCCACAGGTGTAATGCGCCGCTGGAACCACCGGTATTGGTTGTGTGGTCATGTCATAACCATAACTTTGGCAGCTTTCAGCGATGTTTGGGAAGTGATCCAATATGAAATCTTTATCTTTATGGCTGATATCCAGGAAGACCGAGTCGAAGCCGCCTTTTTTCATTTCGTAGTCGATCGCCCTGGCAACAATGTCTCTGGGGGCCAGTTCCTCCTGCTTGTGATGCTGGGGCATAAAGCGATCACCGTTTGGCAGTCGCAATAGGCCGCCTTCACCTCTGACGGCTTCTGAAATAAGAGACCCTTTCGCGTACGGGTGATATAAACACGTTGGGTGGAATTGCACAAACTCCATGTTGGCTATTCGACAACCCGCGCGCCATGCCATGGCGATACCGTCACCGGTTGAGGTGTCTGGATTGGTTGTGTAAAGGTAGGCTTTGGAAGCGCCACCGGTTGATAAAATTACCGCTCGCGCCGAAAAGGTATTAACCTGATTATTATTAATATCCAACGCATAGGCCCCATAACATTTAGAACCATGAGAGCGCTTTAGTTTCTGGGAGGTAATTAAATCAATGGCAATGTGGTTTTCAAGTATTGTCACATTGCTTTGTTTTCGAACGTGAGACTCAAGGGTGGTTTCAACTTCACGCCCTGTGGCGTCTTTAGCGTGAATGACTCGCCTATGAGAATGCCCGCCTTCTCGAGTTAGATGGTAATTGCCATCCACGCCATCGTATTCTGGCCCTTCTTCGACGGTGAATTTTACGCCCTTATTAATTAACCAATTAATGGCGTTGGGTGCCCCTTCAACAACCTTCCTAACCGCGTCTTTTTTGCATAAGCCTGCACCGGCAACGTGAGTGTCGTTGATGTGGTTCTCAAAATTATCGTCATTGTCCAATACGGCCGCAATACCTCCTTGGGCATATAGACTTGAACCTTCGGTTAACTCACCCTTTGATAAAAGAGTAATGGAAAGGTCCTCCTCGGCTAGCCTAAGGGCCAAACTGAGCCCTGCGACTCCGCCGCCAATAATCAGTACATCGCTGTGATTTTTGTTCATATCAGAAGGGTATAAAAAGAGGTTTTTCTTGATTTTGTGAGAGTATAGCGCAACAGGCTCCCTATGTTAGGCGTGAAAATTTGTCAAATATTGAATGATGGCCCTAGTGCTGAATATAGTGAGTGTGTTTGCATAGATGGTTTGTTAAAATGCGCTATCGCGAGTGCGTGAGTGACGGTTATCCGTTGCATGGTGTACTCGTTTATTTTATGAACTCATAATAACGTTGGGCGAGCAAATTTGGGGCGCTGAGCGAGCAGGTAATATTCGGCATGTCGCACGACATTAATAAAATTAGAAACTTTTCTATTATTGCTCATATTGACCATGGTAAGTCTACCATTGCCGATCGTTTTATCTCGCACTGTGGCGGCTTGAGCGATCGTGAAATGGAAGACCAAGTACTTGATTCTATGGACATTGAGCGTGAACGTGGCATCACTATTAAAGCACAAAGTGTTGCGCTGAGTTATAAATCAAAGGTCGACGGACAAACGTATCAATTGAATATGATTGACACGCCCGGTCACGTGGATTTTTCCTACGAAGTCTCGCGTTCGTTAACGGCATGCGAGGGTGCGCTGTTGGTGGTTGATGCGTCGCAAGGGGTGGAAGCGCAAACGGTGGCGAATTGTTATACCGCAGTAGATCTAGGTCTGGAAGTTCTACCGGTGTTAAACAAGATTGATTTGCCTGCGGCCGATGTGGATCGAGTCAGCGAAGAAATTGAAGATGTTGTGGGCATCGATTGCTCAGGTGCGCTGCACGTAAGCGCTAAAAATGGCCTTGGAATCGAAGATTTGCTTGAGCAGATCGTCGCCGAGTTGCCCGCACCGAAAGGCGACCCTGATGCCCCAATGTCTGCCCTTATTATGGACTCATGGTTTGATAATTATCTTGGCACTGTGGCGCTGATACGAATCATTTCAGGCTCTATAAAGAAGCGCGAACGTATTAAGATGATGTCGTCAGGGGTTGAGTATCAAGTTGAAGACCTTGGCATTTTTACTCCCAAGCGTGTGCAAAAAGATGAATTAAGGATAGGTGAGGTTGGTTATCTGATTTCGGGTGTTAAGGACATCTCGGGGGCTAAAGTGGGTGACACCATCACCCATGCTAAACAAGGCGTTTCTGAACCGTTGCCAGGCTTTCAAGAAGTTCAACCTCGAGTTTTTGCCGGTCTTTACCCAATTAACTCAGCCGATTACGATTCGTTTCGTGACGCGCTCGGAAAATTAAGTTTAAATGACGCCTCGTTAATTTATGACCCTGAAGTGTCAGATGCGTTAGGGTTGGGGTTTCGGTGTGGTTTTCTCGGTATGCTGCACATGGAAATTATTCAAGAGCGGCTTGAGCGTGAATATGATATGGACCTCATCACCACGGCGCCAACGGTGGTTTATGATGTGGTACTGAAAAATGGTGAACTGGTCGAGGTTGATAACCCATCCGCCTTGCCTGATCTATCAAAAATCGAAGAAATTCGCGAACCCATTATTGAAGCAAACATGTTAATGCCCGAAGAATATATTGGTGCGGTTATGACCTTATGCATCGAGAAACGTGGTATCCAAAAAAACATTCAATACTTGGGTCGGCAAGTGATGCTCAATTTTGAGTTGCCGTTAAATGAAGTCGTGATGGATTTTTTTGACAGATTAAAGTCTGTCAGTCGAGGTTACGCCTCGCTGGATTATGAAATTAAAGAGTATCGGGCGTCGGACATGGTTAAAGTGGATGTGTTAATCAATGGCGATCCTGTTGATCCCTTGGCGATATTGGTGCATCGTGAGCAATCAATTTATCGAGGTAGAGAGTTGGTAAAGCGCATGCGTGAGCTAATACCTCGGCAAATGTTTGATGTGGCTATTCAAGCTGCAATTGGTTCTAAAGTGATTGCTCGAGAAACGGTGAAAGCGTTACGAAAAAACGTCACGGCAAAATGTTACGGTGGTGATGCCTCTCGTAAACGTAAGCTTTTAGAAAAACAAAAAGAAGGTAAGAAACGCATGAAGCAAATTGGCTCGGTAGAAATTCCGCAAGAAGCTTTTTTGGCGGTACTTAAAACAACGGATGACTGATGAAAATATTTGAAATCGTGCTGTTCTCTATAATTTGTTTGTGTTTGGTGGTGATGGCTTACTATCGATTCGTTAAGCCAGAGCTGGCCAAAGGTGCTGTAGAGCCAGTTCCTCTCGATTACGCACGCTCGTTTTTTCCGGTTTTGTTACTGGTGTTTTTACTCAGGGGGTTTATTGCTGAGCCGTTTAGAATTCCTTCTGGGTCAATGCTCTCGAACCTTGAAATTGGTGACTTCATTCTGGTCAACAAATTTAGCTACGGTGTTAGGCTGCCGATCCTGCATAATAAAATTTTAGATACAGGCAACCCAGATCGCGGTGATATAGTTGTATTTCGTTACCCGCCAAACCCATCTCAAAACTATATAAAGAGAATGATTGGTTTGCCCGGGGATGTGGTTCGTTACGATTTTGCGAGTAAAAATCTGTACGTTAACGATAAACTTGTGAGTAAAACAGCGGATGGTCGTTATAAGGCCTATGGCAAGGATTACGAGCATTATAAATTCACTCAAACTATCGAGCGCAGCGACGGGTCTCGCGTTAAGTTTCCGATACTTAACTTAGGTGGCAGCTATGCTAGTGCCTCTTCGCGCAGTTGGGTAGTGCCCGAAGGGCATTATTTTGTGATGGGTGATAATCGAGATAACAGCGCCGATAGTCGCAGCGGCGATTTCACTTTCGTGCCGAATGAGAATTTGGTTGGTCGAGCGTTTTTCATCTGGATGCACATAAACTTTGATGGTGACGGCGTTGACTTTTCTCGTATAGGTGAAGAAATTGAGGCACTTGAGGTGTCCGCTGAAGGTTAAAGTGGTGTTAATCAATCTGAAAATGCTGACATCGCCAATGAGTTTTAATCGTCTAATTAAACCTGTCGTTCCAGACGTGTGGTTTAGACTAATCGTTAAGAGAAAATAGTATGAGAACACAAAGAAATAATATGAAACAGTTTAAAAGTATTCACCATCAGCAAGGTTGGACAGTATGGAGTTTGATGTTTGTGCTGTCTGTGTTGTTTGTTTTGGCGTATCTTGGCATGCAATTAATTCCTATTTACAGCACAAACGGCGCAGTAAGAACGGCCATGGTGCAAAGTGTCGAAGGCCAAGACTTGCGCAAGGTTACGCGAAGGCATGTCATTGGTGAAATGAACAAGCAACTCTACATCGACAGTAATCATGAGGTTCTTGATTACAAAAACGACGTTAAAATGTCACGAACGAGAAACAAATTCGTGCTTGAGGCGAATTATGTGCGTGAGGTGCCTCTCGTTGCTAATTTGGTACTCATTGCTCGTTTTAACCCTAAGGTTGAGTGCGACTTAACGGGCCGTTGTGATCCTTAAGGTAAGGGTGCAGATTCAACAAGATTCTGAATTTTGAACAGTCTCGATCAATTGCAAACCAAGCTCGGGCATAAATTTTCTGATGCCACTTTGCTGTCACTTGCGCTGACTCATCGTAGTCGGGGAGCAAAAAACTATGAGAGGCTTGAATTTTTGGGTGACAGTATTTTAGGCTTTGTTGTTGCTGATTGGCTATACCATAACTACTCAGAGTTAGCTGAAGGAAAGCTAAGTCGCATGCGTTCCAGTTTGGTGCGTAAAGAAACGTTGGCTCTAGTGGCGCGTGAACTTAAACTGTCTGATCATTTAATATTGGGTGAAGGCGAATTGAAGAGCGGTGGGTTTAATCGCGATTCTATTCTGGCCGATACGGTAGAGAGTATTATTGGCGCGCTGTACATTGACGCTGGTTTTAATGTGGCTCATGATTTTATCCACCAAAATTTCAAGTCGCACTTTGAGGGCATTTCGTCGAACTCAACGTATAAAGACCCTAAGAGCCGCCTTCAAGAAGCCATGCAAAAGCGCGGCTTTGAGTTGCCCATTTATAATATTGTCGAAACTTCTGGTGCGCAACATGATCAAGAGTTTACCGTCGAGTGCAGTCTTAGCCAGTTACAAATAGTAGAGCAATCAACCGCTCGCTCTCGCAGAGCCGCAGAGCAAGCGGCGGCTGAACTGGTTCTTGATCGTTATATAGATCGCGTTAACCAACATCGTAAGTCATCTGGCTAACATACGTACCGACAAGGTTGCGTTGCAATCGAATCGCAGCTCTAAACTAAAGCTCCTAGCTTTCATTCACTCCTTAGATTTAATCTAAAGTAAAACTGAGAATCCAATATGTCGTATAAATTCGGTTTTGTCACCATCGTTGGAAAGCCCAATGCGGGTAAATCCACGTTGATGAACCAAATCATTGGTCAAAAGATCAGTATTACTTCACATCGCCCACAGACCACTAGGCACCGCATTCTTGGTATACATACTGACGATGAGAAACAGGTTGTGTTTGTTGATACTCCAGGCATTCACGCGGTAACCAAAAGGTCGAATCGTAAAACGATTAATAGAGTTATTAATAAGACCGCAATTTCCAGTATTGATGGCGTGGACGCTGTTTGCATGATGATTTCAGCAACTGGTTGGACTGAAGGCGACCAGTTGGTTTTAACGGCATTGAAAGAAGTCAGTGCCCCGGTCATTTTGGTAATCAATAAAATCGACAAAGTTAAATCGATAAACGATGTATTACCGTTAATAGCGGAATCAAGCCAGTTGGCTGATTTTGCTGATATTGTGCCAATTTGTGCGCTTGGTCGAATGCAGGGCGGTAATATTGAACGTTTAATGGATGTTATTACACAACATTTACCAGAAGCTGAGCCTGGGTTTAATGAGGACCAAATTACCGACCGTAGTTTTCGTTTTCTGGTGTCAGAATTGGTGCGTGAGCAGCTCTTTAGGCGCCTAGGTGATGAACTTCCGTACGCAACAGCCGTGGAGGTTACTCAATTTGATATGCTTGACGATAAAGCCCAAATAAACGCTGACATCTGGGTCGAAAAAGATTCGCATAAAGCCATGGTTATTGGTAAGAAAGGCGACGCTCTTAAGGCAATAGGAACGTCAGCCAGACTTAACTGCGAGACGCTATTGGAGAGAAAGGTGTTTCTTGAACTTTTTGTTAAAGTTCGTTCGGGGTGGTCGGACAATGCCCGTGATCTTTATAGCCTAGGGTATGATGAAGGTGTTTGAGTTGATTTAAGCATTCGTGTTGGCTGATTCGTTTGAGCGTTAGTGAGTGGCCAATAACATTAATGAGATTATCTTCACGGAACCTTTTAGGGCCGAGTCCACTTTTTGTTTTGCCTTGTTGGGATTTATTCATTCAACCCATCAGGTCACGCTCTTTGTGGTTGCATAGCACAGTAAGCGAGCTTTATCAGAAGCATTTGTATGCTAGCAGGCTTAGACTCCAAAAATAGATCGTAATATACAAAGAATATCAATCATTGAAAGTCTTTAACCAAGCCGCTTATATTCTACTGAATCGCCCCTACAGCGAAACGTCTTGGGTGGTTGAGATATTCAGCCGTGATTTTGGCAGAATGGCTCTGATGGCTAAGGGCGCTCGCCGACTCAAATCCAGGCTCAAAGGTGCTTTGCAACCGTTTCAACCGGTAATCTTGAGTTGGACTGGCAAAGGTGAGGTACCAACGATGACCGCCGCTGAAGTAAATTCATCCGATTTTGATTTGCTTAACCATCAACTCAGAGGGGATGCTCTGGTTTGCGGCTTTTATTGCAACGAACTTTTGGTGAATTTACTGCATCGCTATGACCCACATCCAAGTTTGTTTGACGAGTATCATGAAACCATGATTAAACTGGCGAGTCAGAGAGGCGTAAACTCAAACGATATCAGGCTGAAAGCAACGGTTGCTGAAACGCTCAGAAATTTTGAGCAGTGCCTAATGAAAGAAACCGGTTATGAAATAGACTTTTTAATGGAGGCGGATGGTAAAACATTGATTCGGGACGAAGCCTATTACCAATTTCACCCAAGTGAAGGCTTTGTGGCCGTCAATAGCCCTCTCACCGGCGCGGTTTTAGGTATGGTTATAAAGTCGCTTCATGGGGTAGGCGACGTTGTGGGTGACGAAGAAATAGCCAGTCAAGGGAAGCGTTTGATGCGAGAAATATTACAGCAAACCTTAGGGCGTAAAAAGATCGTGAGCCGCGACCTGTTTTTTCCACGCTAAGTGATATTATGAGTGATAATTAACTTGGTAACCCATCTTACGTTGAGCCGTCTTATTTCATGATCGACCATCACACCATTGAATTAGGAGTTAATGTTGACCACATTGCCACGTTGCGCCAAGCGCGAGGTGTCTCTTACCCAGACCCTACCCAAGCCGCGGATATTGCGCGACAGGCTGGCGCGGATGGTGTCACGGTTCATTTGCGCGAAGACCGTCGGCACATTCAAGATTACGACGTTGATAACATTCGAGACAATGTGGCCTTGCCAATGAATTTAGAGATGGCGGCGACTGCACAGATGTTAGAGATAGCCAAACGTGTCGGGCCTCATGAATGTTGTTTGGTTCCCGAAAAACGTGAGGAGTTGACCACCGAAGGGGGGCTTAATATTATCGATCAGATAGCTCACCTTCGTGACTACATTGCCGAACTGAAAGCCAAAGGCATCCGTGTATCATTATTTATCGATCCTGACCAAGCTCAGATTGATGCAAGTAAGAAAGTTGGCGCTGATATTGTTGAATTGCACACTGGCACCTACGCTGAAGCGCAGGGCCAAGCTCTGCGTGCCGAATTAGATAGAATCAAGATTGGAGCAAGGCATGCTCACCGCTTGGGTTTGCAAGTCAATGCAGGGCACGGTTTGCATTATCAGAACGTTGCCCCTATTGCCGCCATACCTGAATTGGTGTGTTTGAATATCGGTCACTCTATCGTCGCTAGAGCGGCCATGACTGGCTTTTATGAGGCTGTGCATACGATGAAACAGCAAATGAATGGCGCCAGACTGGAGTCTGAAGGGCAAGGGCTTTAGGGTAGATTAAGGGTTGGCGCTTACATCAGGTGTGGGCGACACCAGCCTCAAATTTCCTTTTTATAAAGCTTATAAAGCTTCATCACCTTAACCACATAGTTTTGTGTCTCCTTGTAAGGCGGTATGCCGTTGTATTTGCTAACAGCGCCAGCGCCAGCATTGTAGGCCGCCAGAGAAAGCTTTTTGTTGCGATTGTACCTGTCCATTAGGTCTTTCATGTGTCGAACGCCCGCATCGATATTTCTCTCAGGCCTAAATGTATTGGTAGTGAGTTGGTAACTTGCTGCTGTTGCCGGCATTAATTGCATTAACCCCATTGCACCTGCTTTGGATATGGCAAGATGATCAAAGGCTGACTCAACGTGAATAATGGCTTTGATAAAAGAGGGTTCAAGGCCGTACTTGAGTGCCGTGTTGACAATTAACGCGTCGTACTGAGAGCGAATGGGCTTTGCAAAGTAGGGCGCGTTGCGGCCACCCGAGCGGTAAGGCTTTGTTTTATAACTTCGTTTTAATGCGTAGCCTTTCTTTTTGATGCGTTTGTCTGTAATCAGCGTGGAACCATCAGGTCCGACATACACATACACGGCTGCGAATACGGCTGTTGGCACAGAAAATAGCCAAACAGCGACGATCAGGGTGACAAAGAGTGTGCGTTTAGTTATTGGCATTGGCCTAGCGTCAGTGGTTATTTTCAACGTTGTAGTTAGTTGTGATTAAAACAGGGTCGCAGCGGTCATGGACAACTAAGTCCAGTCAGAAGTGTAATTGAATCTAGCAAACTAAGAAAGATCAATGAAATTAATTGATTTGGCCAAGCTTTTAGCTGTTAAGGTCGTGTTAATGAAGCGGGTGTCACTATAATAAACATCGACAATAGCAAAAGTTTAAATGCCATCTAAACCGACATACTGATTAACTTGTTTTCGATGTTATCTTCGTGCGCAGTGGTAAATTTACATGAGCTGGGCCATAAATATGTTAAATTGATAAAGTAACTGGAAATTAATTATTAAACTGACCTGATCATGCCATCATTCGACGTAGTTTCTGAGATCGATAAGCCTGAGTTAACCAACGCGTTGCATCAAACCAATAAGGAGTTGAGCACACGCTTTGACTTTAAAGGTACCGATGCCAGAGTGGAATTAAATAACAATACACTGACTGTGTTTGCCGATAACGAATTTCAAGTAAAACAAGCGGTTGACGTGCTTTGTACTAAATTGGCCGGTCGGGGTATTGATTTAAGCTGTTTGCATTACCATGAAATTCAAGAAATAGGCATGGAGAAATCCAAGCAAATAATCGAGCTAAAAGAAGGCATCAATAGTGATTTAGGTCGTAAGTTAGTTAAACAAATTAAAGACCAAAAATTGAAAGTACAAACAGCCATTCAAGGTGAACAATTGAGAGTCACCGGAAAAAAACGCGATGATTTACAAGCGGTGATCGCGTACTTACGAGGTTCAGATGCCGGCATTCCTTTACAATTTAATAATTTTAGAGATTAGTCTGGTGAACGGCTTGTGTGATAGCGGACCGTAAAACAGTGTGCCTTACAACATCAAATGCGTAAGGCGATTTATGATGTGGTCGAGTGTACTTTATTTGAGTTCTAACAGTCATCCAATTGAATCTTCACCTAACCTGCTTTGCGTTATTGCTCATTGAGTTAGAATGACTCATCTAGTTCGGTAATGTTTTGTTTGGGTCAAGTCAAGGCCTCAATAAGACTGATTTGATTAAATTCAGAGGTTCTCCTTAACAGGTTAACTCTCAAAAAATCCATAAAATACATATATTAAGTTCTATAAATTTAGGTAACAACTCATGAAAATATTTGTTTCACTGGCAGTCCCTTTTGCGTTTGCTAGTACATTGCTCTTAAATAGCCTTGCTTTAGCCGCTGACAGTGATAAACAAAAAGCGGAAATTGAGAAAGTTCGTGCTGAACTCTCGAAGATGATCCCGCCAGCCGAAACAGCCGAAATTGTCGCTACCGATGCCAAAGACGTATATCGTTTAGCAGTTCAAGGTAACTTTGCTTACGCACACGTAAGTGGTGATTACGTTTTGATTGGTGATTTGTATAACACTGAAACCAAAGAAAACCTAGGTGATGTGGCTCAAGCTAAGTACATAGACGGCTACAAAGACAAGATGATTGTATTTGGACCTAAAGAAGCTGACCGTTATATCACGGTATTTACTGATATTGATTGTGGGTATTGCCGAAAGTTGCATCAAGAAGTGCCAGAGTTAAATAAAGCGGGTGTTCAAGTTCGATACTTAGCATTTCCAAGGGCTGGCGTTGGTTCGGAAAGCTACGATAAATACGTATCGGTGTGGTGTAATGATAACCCTCAACAGGCGTTAACCGATGCCAAATCTGGCCGAACCGTTGCTAATGCCACCTGCGATAACCCCATTTCTGAAACTTACTCACTGGGCCGTCAGTTTGGTGTGAATGGTACACCTACAATCATCATGGATGACGGTACTCGCGCTCCCGGTTATATGCCAAGCACTCAACTCCTGCAAAGAATGGGTGTGTCCGTTGCTGCTGCAAGTAACGAGTAATAAATGGCCTTAGTAAACCGTGATAACGAATAGGCTAAATCAGTCGTTATAAAAATGAAGGGGTGAAAGTCTGCCTCTTTATGCAATCAATAAAACCCTCGCTGCGTGCGGGGGTTTTCTATAATGGAGACCAGAAAAAGGGGAGGGATACCTAAACCTGAGTTCAAATATCATTGGTGTTCGTTGCGCTCGGTGGTTTACGGGGGAACGGGAAAATCTGTACGCAAAATTGAGTTTCACATAATCTTCCTTTCATTCAAGGCAACGCCTTTGTGTTTTGCAAATAGTAATGGGCGCCTACCATGGCGCCCAATGGGTGTTGTATTTTAATGAATGATCCGTGCCAATGATTTAATACCTTAACCGTTGACCTTTACCGCTCTAAAAGTTCGAGCTTGCCTTCTTTTTCAGCCCACTCATCGGCGTCTTCAAGCGCGGGCTTTTTCTCTGTGATTACAGGCCAAATGGCGGAAAGTTCCTCGTTTAGCTCCAGATAATGCTCATCTTTTTCTTCAAGATCATCGTCCGCCACGATGGCGCCAACTGGGCATTCTGGTTCACACAGGCTGCAATCAATGCATTCTTCTGGGTCAATTACAAGAAAGTTTGGACCTTCATGGAAGCAATCAACAGGGCACACTTCAACGCAATCGGTGTATTTACACTTGATGCATTCTTCTTTAACTACGTAGGTCATTAAGTTCTCCGATTCTTTCTTTTTACTGTCTTAAATTGGTTTAAGCCCATTTCTTTTGATTCGGCTTTGACCGTAAATAAGCAAACAGCGCGTATTCTATGCGTTCAAAAATAGCAAATCAATGGCGACTGCTCGCCTGGTTAGTATTTGGAGTTATTTTCTTATATCTGTTCTTTTAGGTCATAGAGCGCGTTGAGAGCTTCCCGTGGGTTCATGTTATCGATATCCAATTCTCGGAGTTGAGTTTCCAGAGGGTGAGGCTGTTTCAAATCGGATTCCATTGAGTTTGATGCGGGCTGAAAGTTAATGGCTTGTTGCGGGTGATTGTCTACTGTGGCAATTGATTGCCCTGATTCCAATTCATTTAACTTCGTAAGGGCGGCATCGAGTACCGGTGACGGCAGCCCGGCAAGCCGAGCCACTTGCACCCCATAACTTTGATTCGCTGGCCCGTCTTTTACGTGGTACATAAATACAATATCTTGCCCGTGTTCCACGGCATCTAAATGAATGTTATTCACGGATTTGAGTTGTTCAGCTAATTCTGTTATTTCAAAATAATGAGTAGCAAACAGGCTGAAAGCTTTCAGTCGGCGAGCCAGATCAACGGCGCAAGCCCATGCAAGGGATAATCCATCGTAGGTGCTGGTGCCACGGCCGATTTCATCGACCAACACTAAACTGTTGGGTGAGGCATTGCGTAAGATGTTAGCCATCTCGGTCATTTCTACCATAAAGGTGGAGCGCCCTCCAGCTAAGTCGTCTGCCGCGCCAATTCGGGTGAAAATTCTGTCGATGGGGCCAATCTTAGCTGCGTCAGCCGGCACAAAACTTCCCGTATGCGCCAATAATGCAATTAAAGCATTTTGCCGCATGTATGTGCTTTTACCGCCCATGTTAGGACCAGTAATGACGTGCATGCGTGTTGCGTTATCGAAAATAAGGTCGTTGGCGATAAACGGGGCAGACTGGTTTGCTTCTACCACTGGGTGGCGCCCTTGAATAATGCTCATTCCTACCTGTTTGCTCATGGTCGGCTTTACGAAGTTGAGCGTAGTGGCACGTTCTGCGAAGTTTGCAATGACGTCGATAAGTGCCAGCGATTGTGCCATGGCTTGCATTGCGGCCAGATCGGGTTGCAGCAGATCGATGACCTGCTGGTATAAATGCTTTTCACGTGCAAGTGCTTTCTCACGCGCACTTAGCACCTTATCTTCGTATTCTTTTAATTCTTCGGTTATGTAACGTTCGGCGTTTTTCAGTGTCTGGCGGCGGATGTAATGTTCTGGAACCGATTCCCCTTGCGCTTTACTCACTTCGATGTAAAAGCCATGAACACGATTGTATTTAACCTTGAGAGTGTTGATGCCGGTATCTTCTCGTTCTCGCTGTTCAAGCCGTATTAAAAACTCACCGGTATTTTTACTTAGGGTGTGAAGCTCCTGAAACGTCTCATCAAAACTGGGGTTAATAACCCCCCCGTCGCGAATAACCGCTGCTGGTTCCTCCAGTATGGCTTTATCAAGCAACTCTCTGGCGTTTTCGAAGGGGCCTAATTTACCGCTTGCTTGCGTTATTAGGCTCGCTTTAGCCACTGTCGTTTGGTGTGTGATGGCAGGCAGACAATGCAATGTTTGCCTAAGTTTTACTAAATCCCTGGGTCTTGCTGTTTGTAGCGCGATGCGAGTCAGAACTCGCTCCACATCACCGCACTGGCGCAATAGCTTTTGCAATTCGTGAGTGTCGACCCGGTTAATGCAGTCCTGAACCGCCTGTTGCCGTTCTTCAATGGCCGTCTGATTGGTGATTGGCCCGTGCAACCAACGCCTTAGTAGGCGGGCCCCCATTGGGTTTGAGCATTTATCCATCAAAGAAATTAAGGTGAACTCTTTGCCACCGGATAAATTGGTTTCGATTTCCAAGTTTTGACGGCTTGCGGCGTCTATGATCAAAAAATCGCTTTTCTGTGTGATGCCAAAGTCGTTAATGTGCGGCATCGCATCGTACTGCATGTCTTTGGCGTATTGGAGCAGGGCGCCGGCACTGCTTACAGCGATGGGAAAATCTTGGCAGCCGAACGCGACTAAGTCTTTGGTGCTAAATTGTTTACATAACAATTCGTGTGCAACGTCAAAGTCGAAATACCAGTTGGGCACGACTTTGGGTTCAGTGGCGTTTTTAGTGCCCGTAATAAATGCGTTTAGGTCGTCTTCGTTTGAATTATCGGGAATCAGTAATTCGGCGGGTTGTAAGCGTTGTAGCTCAGAGTTGACTTGTTCTAAGTCATTTAGCTGTTGCGCTTGAAAATGGCCTAAAGAAAGCTCCAGTGTTGCGATGCCATAAATGCCATTGCGTGCATATACCGCCGCCAGAATGTTATCGCGTCGCTCATCCAGCAAGCTGTCTTCCACCAGTGTGCCTGGCGTAACCACTCTGACTACTTTGCGCTCCACCGGCCCTTTGCTGGTGGCTGGGTCACCGATTTGCTCAGCGATTGCCACCGATCGCCCCAGTTTTACCAGCTTCGCTAGGTATTGATCCACACTGTGAAAGGGGACGCCAGCCATGGGTATGGGCTCGCCACCTGATTTGCCACGCTGAGTTAGAGTGATGTCTAACAATTGCGACGCTAATTCGGCGTCGCGATAAAAGACTTCATAGAAGTCGCCCATACGATAGAGTACCAGCGTGTCAGGGTAATCGGCTTTGATGCGTAAATATTGTTGCATCATCGGAGTATGATGAGTACTGGTGTTGGTCACGTTTGTTAATTGAAAGACTGTGTTTGAATTTGGTGCAGATACGAAAACGATTAAAAATGCGGCTTATCAGAGTAATTTTTATTTCATTCTGCTTTTAATACCGCCTAAATAGTAATGACTAACATACGGGCTATCGAATTTTAATTTTCTATTACGTTGGATACCATGTGGTAAATTTTTTCATGGACCTTAGGCGACCCAGCAATGATGTTGCCTGATTTTGAAACATCAACATTGCCATTTTCGTCTGTAATAAGCCCCCCGGCTTCTTTGACCAGCAAAGCGCCGGCGGCAATATCCCACTCACTGAGGCCAAATTCCCAAAAACCGTCGTAACGGCCACAAGCCACATACGCTAAATCGAGTACTGATGAACCGGTCCTGTGGATGCTCTGAGCGCGAGGCATTAGGGCGGCAAAGGTCTTCATCCATTTTTTTAAATTACCGCCACTTCGATACGGAAAGCCAGTACACAATAAGCTGTCTTTTAAACGGCTATTCTGTGATACGCGAATGCGCCTTCCTTCAAGTTGAGCGCCACCACCTTTACGAGCCGAGAACAGCTCATTACGTAATGCGTCATACACTACCGCAACCACGGCCTCACCTTGAAAAGCCAGGGCGATGGAGACACAACAATGCGGGTGTCCATGAATAAAATTATGGGTGCCGTCGAGCGGGTCAATAATCCAGCAATAGTCGCTTTCTTTGCCATGATTACCAGACTCTTCACTAATGATATTATGATCAGGGTAGCTTGTTTTGAGTTCGTTAATGATGGTTTGCTCGGCAAGCAAGTCTATTTCTGAAACAAGCTCCTGACGACTTTGAGTTTGTGATTTCACGGTCACCTTTACTCGATCTAACTGAGTGATGTTTTGTGAAATAAGTTTGCCGGCCTCACGGGCCGCCGCAGTGGCTACGTTGACCGCACCAGAAAGAAGGTTGGAATCCATTTAGATGTCCCAGAAACAAATTGTAAAAAAGCAAAGCCGTAGTGTAACGGCGCGCCAGATAGAATAAAAGTTCTAGTCGGCACTAAAGCATAAGAATCTGCTTCAATAGTCGGTTAAAATTGCACGGTATAAGACGAAGCCTAAGAAAAGGCCCAGTATTTAAATGACCCGTGAATATTCAATAAAAGCCGAGTGGTATTGTGCAAAACGTAGAAACTCATGAACACGCCTTATCAGGCATTAATATTGTGCTGGTTGAGCCCACTCACCCTGGTAATATCGGGTCGGTGGCTCGGGCGATGAAGACGATGGGTTTGTCTTCTTTGGTATTAGTTAACCCTAAAAAGTTCCCCCATTACGAGGCCTCTAAACTCGCAGCTGGAGCCGAAAGCGTGCTAGAGACTGCCCGCGTGGTAACAACGGTTAAAGAAGCCATTGAGGATTGTACGTTGGTGTTAGGCACATCAGTGCGCGATCGTGAAGTCAGCTGGCCGACTCAAAATCCTCACACAGTGGCAAAAGGCGTTTTCGCCCACATAAACTCGACTTCTAACTCATGCGTGGCTCTTTTATTCGGCCGTGAGAGCAGCGGTTTGACTAATGAAGAACTGGATTTGTGTCAGATGCAAATACGAATCGACGCCAACCCTCAATACAGCTCATTAAATCTTGCCAGCGCAGTGCAAATCATGGCCTATGAACTCAGAATGCAGGCTTTGGTTAAGATTGATTGTGTTGATGAAGGCGCAGCAAGTAACACCGCAATGATGACCGGGCTTGAACAGCGGCAAGTATTAGCAACGAATAAGCAGAAAGAAGGTTACATACAACACTTGCAATCCACATTAGAGGCACTAGACTTTATCAATACTAAGCCGCCAACGATTCTAATGCGCAAACTGACTAGGTTGTACAACAAAGCCGAACTTACCGTGGAAGAAATTCAAATACTGCGTGGTATATTATCAGCCACTGAAAAAAAGATACACGAGCAATAAAGTTAACTAAGAGCTAGTTAAAAATTGAATTAGATTAAGGCCATGTTTAAACGTTATATAGAAGACATTCGAACCGTGTTTGCTCGTGACCCAGCCGCGCGTCACGTATTAGAGATACTAACCACTTACCCCGGCGTGCATGCCGTTATGTTTCACCGCTTATCGCATCAGTGTTGGAATCTGGGTTTAAAGTGGCTGGCTCGTTTTATTTCCGCACTCGCGCGCTGGTTTACTGGCATTGAGATTCATCCAGGCGCAAAAATTGGGCGGCGATTATTTATCGACCATGGCATGGGAGTCGTTATCGGTGAGACGGCCAAAATAGGGGATGATTGCACTCTCTATCATGGTGTTACGCTCGGAGGCACAAGTTGGGATGGTGGTAAGCGTCACCCTACTTTAGGTAATGGTGTTGTTGTCGGTGCGGGTGCTAAAATATTGGGGCCAATCGAAATAGGTAATAATGCGCGTATTGGCTCTAATTCTGTGGTTGTTAAATCCGTTGAAGAGGCTAATACCGTGGTGGGTATTCCGGCTCATGTGGTAGGGTCTGTCGAGTACAAAAGAGCGAATGGCGATTTTGATGCCTATGGACATCAGCCTTCAGCAGATGACCCGGTGGCGATGGCCATTCACGGTCTGTGTCAACAATTACAAGCGCTTGATAAGTACAACAGAGACTTGGTTGCTAAATTAGGTGAAGCTGGTTTTGATACGTCAGAACTATCGCCGCCGCCGATAAAAACAGATTGCATTGAATTGGCGCCAGTTGAGAAGCCGGCGATAGAGAACATTTAGTACAGTGCTAACATTAATTTAGAATTTTAAAAGGCTCTTATTACCGTAGACTCAGTAGTCAATGGTAATATTCGTATTGTTGAGAGCCAAACCTAGACCTACATACTAGACCCACATAAGCATTAAGCGGAAGTAAAAATGATCACATTAACAAAATCTGCAGCGGACCGAATCCAAGACCAAATTGCTAAAAATAGCGCACTTGCTCTGCGTTTTGCGGCTAAAGAATCGGGGTGTTCTGGCTATTCTTATGTGCTGGACTTTGCTAATGAGCGTGGTCATGATGACCAAGTCTTCGAGCAATTTGGTGTCAAAGTGTTTGTTGATCAAAAAAGCTTAGCCGTGCTTAAAGGCACACAAATTGATTATGTGTCTGAAGGTTTAAATCAAACTTTTAAATTCTCCAACCCTAAAGCCACCGATGAATGCGGTTGTGGCGAAAGTTTTGCTGTTCAGGCGTAAATTTTAGGCCTTCTTGTGAGGCGATAGTAAAATAATAAGGCGTTGCTCACGTTTGTTGAGTCTGGTATTTCGCATGGGTGAATGTGTCAAACTGTTAAACGTGTCGAATTTATTAATGATTTTTATTGATAAGTCTGTGCTATCAATCAATAAAAAGCATAGAATAAGGAATACAGAGTTCGGATCACTTTGAGCCGAATTTGCCTATAAATCAAATTGAAACAGAGGGTTTTTGTCGTGATTTTTAACAAAGCATTGTCTAATTTGGAACTCAATCAAGCGGCAGCTGGTGAGTCAAGAGTTAGTGAATCTGGTCAAACGTTTTTTGGAAAACGTACAACCTTGAAATCATTTTCGTTAGCATTGGCTGCCGTGGTTACTTTATCGACAAGTGCCGTCACCAGTGCGCAAAACTACAAAAAGATAACTCGTCTTGGCACATCACAATCTGTCTGTGTTGGCGGAGTTGAAACCGAAGCACAATTGCAGGCTTATTTTGCGGGAAACCCGGGTATTATCCGTACGATTTTGGCTGATTCAGGTTGGTCAGGCAGTGCAGATGCCGTGTTGGCAGCCGTTGCGGCGGGTGATGCCATTGAGACAGCCTACCCAGCAGGCACCAAGCTAGCTTGGATGGGGTCTAAGAAAAACGGTGAATACGTTGCACTTCCATATCGTGAATGGGCGGGAAAACAACCTTTTGAAGGCTTTTCTTTAGATGTGAAAAGCGATTGCCGCGTCTATGAAATGGCGATTCCTAAGGCTTGTTGTAATATCAGTTTGATTTCAGTCAGTGAAGATCAGACTGGCGAATGCGCTCCTAAGCCAGCAACACCAGTGGCTGTTGCTCCGTCTTCAGTAGCCCCAGTGGCTGAAAAAGCCCCTAAGAAAGCGGCAGCCCCATTAGGTTTGGTTCCTTTTTTGGGTGCGTTTGTTGGCACCGAAACACGCCCTCGTTTAGAGACCGCGTGGCAAATGGAATTGCGTGATTCTTCAGGCATTATTGGTTTGAAAGCTGGCTTATTGAAAAAATTGAGCGCAAAAACAGCCTTGTCTGGCGTTCTTTCTGTGTATGACCGTAACGGTATTAATAACGGTAATGAATACCCTGAGAATAACGTTGCGATCGATTTTGGTGTTGAACATAAGGTCAGTGAGCGTACATTTATTGGGGGCGGTATTGGTGCTTGGAACGTGGATGACAGCGATTTTAGAGATGCTTCTATCTATGGTTTAGTAGGGGGCGATATCGGTAAAAGTAATGTGCAATGGTTTGTAGAAGGTCGTTTCTTCGACAGTGATTCTGAAACTTTAGACTCGTTGCCCGATAATAAAATGCTCAGCGCTGGTATTCGATACCTAATAAAATAAGCGTTGTTATAATCTCAAAAGAAAAAGCGGCTTTAGGCCGCTTTTTCTTTATATAATCGTCTTTTTGTGGGTTTTTAGTGTGAATCTGTAGCGCATTATTTCAATGCTGTGGCACACTCCGCGTCGGTTGCGTATTCAGATTACCAACTAGCGATTATGATAAGTTGTTAGTTGCTGGCATTTGATGTTTCAGCCTTTAGTCTGCCCCCTTTTTTATTAAACGACCAAACTTGTGATTCGTATCAGAGAAGCCCTTCGTGTCTAAATCAGAGCAAAATGCGATTGAAGTTCGCTTGGAACATATCAATAGAGGGCTTTCGTCTGTGTCTACAAAGAGCCCCCCTGAATGGCCAACTGAAGCGATTGAAAGTAAAGTTGTTAGTGAACACGCAAAGCGGGTCGGCATCACCACCCTTGGTTGTAAAGTTAACTCTTACGAATCTGAGTTGATCGGTGAAACCCTAAAGACCAACGATTGGAAACTGGTGCCAAACACGGACCAAGCCGACCTTTACCTTATTAATACTTGCACTGTAACCAGAGAGGCTGACCGTCAAGCAAGGCAAGAGGTGCGCAAAGTTATTAAGCGTAACCCCGAAGCTCTTGTTGTGGTGACTGGGTGTTATGCGCAAATGGATCCCGATGCTTGTGCGAATATTCCAGGAGTTGACTTAGTGCTGGGCAATGATCGTAAGCTGGACTTGCATCGTTTGTTGCCCAAGCTAGAGCAGGGCGATTTGCCCCAAGTGATGGTTGGTGATTTGGATCAACATGTTAGCCTCCCGGATCAATTGTTGGCGGGGTACGAAGCGCAAACCCGCGCCTTTGTGCAAATTCAACAAGGCTGTGATCAAGGTTGTACGTTCTGCATTATCCATGTTGCTCGAGGGCCCAGTCGGTCGTTGGCCCCTAGCTTGATTAAACGTCAAGTACAACGCTTAGTGCTTAACGGTTATCCAGAAATTGTTATTTGCGGTGTTGACCTTGGTTCTTATGGCGACGACCTAACGTTGGCTGATCAACACTTTGATCTTGCTGATTTATTGTCTGAATTGTTAAGTTTGGAACATGAAGAGGGCAACCCCTTTCGAATTAGATTGAGTTCAATTGACCCCTATCATATTACCGATAAATTAATCGAATTATGGGCCAAAGAACCACGTATTTGCCCTCATATGCATTTATCCTTACAAAGCGGCAATAACCTGATCTTAAAAAGAATGAAACGTCGTTATACGGCCGATCAGGTACGCGAGCGTATTCAAATACTTCGAAATGCGATGCCTGAGTTAGTGATCAGTGCTGATGTCATGGTGGGCTTTCCAACTGAGACCGAAGAGCAGTTTTTAGACACCTTACAAATGATCCAGGATATTGATGTGGCCTTTCCGCATACGTTTTCTTATTCGGAGCGAGCTGGAACGCCAGCGGCAAACATTCCAGCGGCCAAGCAAGTGCCAATTTCAGAGCGCAAAAAACGTAATGCACGGTTACGAGAGTCCGCACGGCCAATACAGCAACGATTGCGAGAGCAGCGAATTGGAAAAGTGGCTTGGGTATTACCAGAAAAGAGCGCTAAAAGAGATGGTTATTCGCTTTGTCGTGCCGAAGATTACTTGCCGTGTTTTGTGCCTTCACACGAAGTGACGGTGGGAGTGTGGGCGCGAGTGCAGTACGTTGGCATCGAAGATGACTGTTTAGTCGGTTTGATTCATAATTGATCGTTGACCTTTAATGTTGACGTTGTTTTAGCGATACGGGTGATTAAACCGCACCGCTCTGTCTCTAACGTTGTTTTTTTTATCAAGAAATTAGTATTTGACCTCTAAGGCCGTTAGAATATGCGCCCGCGAGGTTGGTGGCTTACGATATGTGAACACCGTAATCATTTGAGGTTCCTCGGCTCAAACACATTGAACTTAAATCTATATTTTGGAGTCTAAAATGGCTGTTGAACGTACCCTTTCAATCATCAAACCTGATGCAGTAGCTAAAAATGTTATCGGTGAAATTTACTCACGCTTTGAAAAAGCGGGCCTTAATATCGTTGCTGCGCGTATGATGCATTTGAGCGACGAACAAGCGGGTGAGTTTTACGCTGTACATAAAGAGCGTCCTTTTTACGCCGACCTAGTGTCATTCATGACTTCTGGTCCTGTGATTGTGCAAGTGTTGGAAGGTGAAAATGCAATTTCGACGCATCGCGATGTTATGGGTGCAACGAACCCAGCTGAAGCGGCTGCGAGCACTATCCGTGCTGATTTTGCCACAAGCATTGATGAAAACGCTTGTCATGGTTCAGATGCACCTGAGACAGCAGCTCAAGAAATTGAATTTTTCTTTGGTGAAGACGGTGTTTGCCCGCGCACTCGATAAGGTAAATGCGGCTTTATAAGTGTGCAATTGATAATGAGCGATCTAAAAAATATTGAGATTGAAGTGGGCGCGCCAACCTCATCCGATGGCACCAGTGTTTCAGGTGTGAGTTCAAATGGCGTAACTACCAAAACCAATCTTATGGGTTTGGATCGTGAGGCGATGGAGGCTTATTTTGCTTCCATCGGTGAAAAATCATTCCGCGCTTCTCAGGTAATGAAATGGATTCATCAACTTGGGGTGAGCGACTTTACTCAGATGACCAATCTCAGTAAAACACTGCGAGCAAATTTGACTGAAGACGCGCATATATCCGTGCCTGAGATTATCTCAGACAACTTATCTGAAGATGGCACTCGTAAATGGTTGCTTCAGGTGCCCGGCAAGAGTGCCATTGAAATGGTGTTCATTCCAGAGGAAAGCAGAGGTACCTTGTGCGTCTCTTCGCAGGTGGGTTGCACATTAAATTGTTCGTTTTGCGCAACCGGTAAACAAGGCTACAATCGTGACCTCACTACCGCTGAAATCATTGGTCAGGTTTGGATCGCGAAACATTTGTTAGCCGAGCAGTATCAGACCGATAAGCGCATTGTTAGCAATGTTGTGATGATGGGTATGGGCGAGCCATTGATGAACTTTAATCATGTTGTCTCGGCCATGCGTATCATGCAAGATGACTTCTGTTTCGGCCTGTCTAAACGACGCATCACATTGAGTACCGCTGGCGTGGTGCCTAAAATCGACGAACTTAAGCAAGCGTGCCCAGTCAGTTTAGCGGTCAGCCTCCACGCGCCAAACGATGATTTGCGTAACGTATTGGTGCCCCTTAATCGTAAGTATAATATTCAGATGCTGCTCGATGCTTGTAATCGCTATGTGGCTGACTCACAGCGAGCCCGCATTACCTTTGAATATGTGATGCTCGAAGGAGTTAATGATGAGTTGGAACACGCGCATCAGCTGGCCGCATTGATGAAAACGGTGCCAGGAAAGGTAAACTTAATTCCGTTCAACCCCTTTGACGGAATCGAATATAAGCGTTCTTCGAATTCAAGAATTAATCGTTTTCGCGACATACTTCACCATAAAGGCGTGATTGTAACTGTACGTAAAACGCGCGGCGACGACATTGATGCTGCGTGCGGTCAATTAGCTGGCGATGTGATGGATAAAACTCGTCGTGCCGAAAAATTTAGACAAAGCCTTGTTGAAAAAATACAATGAACGGCCATGTCACTCAAATTGTGCCGTTGATAGTGTTAGAAAAACTTAAAAAATACAGTCTCTTAGTTGTCGTTTGTCTGAGCCTTTCTGGCTGCGCAAGCAATTCTTCAAAACCCAATATTGATGCGGCGAAAAAGACGCCAAAATCCGATAGGGCCATGTTACACACTCGCCTAGCTCGTGAGTATATGGGGCAAAAGCAACTTGCGACTGCCCAACTCGAGTTAGAAAAAGCGTTGAGATTATCGCCAAACCATTCGGACAGTAATTATGTGATGGGGCTTTTGATGATTCAGCTCAACAACGTCAAAGACGCTGAGTATTATCTGGAACGTTCAGTAAAAAGCGACCCAGAGAACTCTTCGGCCGCTCATGATTTTGGAATGTTGCTTTGCCAAACAGGCAAAGAACGGCGATCCGTGGAGTATTTTGAAATTGCGGCATCCAACCCCTTGTTCAAAAGAGCCGAGTTAAGTTACATGAGAGCCGGCGAATGCTTAGATCGAATTAACGACACAAGAGCCGAAGCTTTTTTAAAAAAAGCATTGACCTATAACGCCAAACTTAGGCCCGCTCTTTTTAGGTTGGCTATGTTTAAAAAAAAGAACGGTCAAAATTTAAGCGCCAGAGCGTATATCGAACGTTATATGGCCATTACTAAACCGCAACCTGACGCGTTGCTATTAGCGTATCAAATAGAATCAAGCTTGCGTGCCAACGATGTAGCAGAAGCGTATCGTAAAAAATTGCTAGAGGATTTTCCTGGTTCAAAGCAAGCTGAATCGTTGCGCAGTATTGATCGAGCTAATTAACTTCTCTGTGAGCTAATTGGCTATTTCTTAAACTATAAATAGGGTAGGGTTATTAGAGACCTCTCAAATGGAAGATAGAAGTAATAGTATTGAAGAACAAGAACAGGTGCCAACCCTTGGTAGTGGCGCTGTGTTAGCGGCTGAGCGTAAGAAACAAAAGAAAACGATTGAAGAGGTGTCCGATGAACTCAATTTATCTCTCAGTCAGATTCGTACAATAGAACTTGATCAAAGTGAAGGTTTACCAGAACCCACTTACGTGCGTGGTTATATTCGTGCGTATGCAAACTTGCTGGGTTTAAATGCCGAAGAAGTATTAAGTCACTATTTGAATAAAAACTGGCAAAAGTCCGCCAACCTTGATGACATGCCCAGAGGCCTTGGCGATGCCGATACCGCCGAGCCTAGTCTGTTTAGTCCAGCCCGAGTGATTGTCTTTTTGGTTTTAAGTGGACTGTTGGCTTTCTTTTGGTATTCTGGAACTTTCGATGGCTTTTTAGGTAAACAGGCGGGGCAGAACGATGGTGGCTCGAGTAACTCTGAATTTGTTGTGATCGAAGGTGGTATTGTTGACGCCATTGATACTGAACTCGAACTTGAGATAGATGAACAGGGCATTAGTGCTGTTGCCCCTAAACCTGATTTGAGTCCGCAAATTGAATCAGTGGTTGGTGATGAGGTTGCTCCGGTTGCCGAAGTTGGTTTTGAAGAAGTGGCTAATTCCAATGAAACTCAGGTGGAACTCAGTTTTACTGAAACATCTTGGGTTGATATTCGTGATGAACAACAAAACAGGCTTGCCTATCAAAGTTACCCTGCTGGTCGGACTTTAAATGTTTCAGCACCCGGGGCGTTGGTTGTGCTTATTGGTAATGCCAAAGGCGTGCAAATGACATTAAATGGGCAGCCTTATGACTTAGGTCAGCATACCGAAGGAGTATACGCTAAGTTCACCGTAGGAACCCCGACTCAATAATTTGCAGCTTATTGAATAAATCACAAGGTTGAGATGTTAGAGACTAATCTTGTGATTTAACCGGCGGCTCTTAGTATTGTCCCTAAATCTAAATTCATCGTTTCCAATGAGTAAACAAGGTCAAATTCAAGCTGTTAAAGGCATGAAAGATATTCTGCCGAGCGATAGCGCTATATGGCTAAAGGTAGAGTCGCTGTGTGCTGAAGTGTTTTCGAGGCGTAACTACCAGCAGATTCGCACACCCATGCTCGAGAGTACCCATCTGTTCGCACGCTCTATCGGTGCAGAAACAGACATCGTTTCTAAAGAAATGTATACCTTTGATGACCGTAACGGTGACAGTTTAACTCTTCGCCCAGAGGGGACTGCAAGCTGCGTACGCGCAGGCATCGAACATGGTTTGTTTTATAATCAACAACAACGACTCTGGTATGTAGGGCCAATGTTTCGCCACGAACGCCCACAAAAGGGCCGCTACCGCCAATTTTATCAAGTTGGTGTTGAATGTTATGGCTGGCCAACGGCGGACATTGAAGCCGAAGTATTGGGTATGGTTGACCAACTCTTCAACACTTTGGGGTTAGAGAATACCAAGCTTTACATAAACAGTCTGGGTGACAGTGAATCACGTACTCGTTACCGCCACGCTCTTGTTGAATATCTAAGAAAATACGAAAAAGAGTTAGATGAAGACAGTCAGCGGCGTTTAACCACCAACCCTCTGCGTATTTTAGATTCAAAAAACCAGCGAGTTCAAGAGCTGCTTAAAAAGGCTCCGGACATTCATGAATTTTTATCGGAACAGTCACGGCAACATTTCGAACAACTTCAAGCGTATCTGACAGCACTGGAGATTGAATTTGAAATAAACCCCAAACTGGTACGCGGCTTAGACTACTACAACGACACTGTGTTTGAATGGATTAATCATGGCTACGGCGCACAATCAACGGTGTGTGGCGGTGGTCGTTATGACAACATGGTCGCACAAATGGGCGGACAAACCACGCCTGCGTTTGGTTTTGGTATGGGTTTGGAACGTCTTATTGAAATGTTGCAAGAGCAAGGCGCTAAGAGTGTCAGCCATCAGAACGCCGCTGATGTGTTTCTTGTGTCGGTGGGTGATCAAGCACGTTTACAGGCGCTTATATTACAGCAAGCATTAACCAAAAACGGCATCCGTGTCCAGTGTCATATGGGCACTGGAAGCATGAAAAATCAATTTAAGCGGGCCGATAAAAGTGGTGCTACCTTAGGGCTTATCATTGGCGAAAGTGAGGCTGAGAGTAACGAAGTAAGCGTGAAAGTGCTTCGACGAGAGGTGGCTGGGCGTTTGCCTAATGCTCAACAACAAACGTTAGCGCAAAACGATGCTCTCAATGTCGTGACTAATCTGCTGGATTCGCTATAATTCACCGTCAATAAAAATACACAATAAGGCCTGCCAAGTAATGTTTAGTAATGGCCGGCGCCTCAAAAGTTAACGATTTAGAGTTTAAAACATGGCTGATGATATTTTCCTGTCCCCAGAAGAGCAAGATGAGCGCGCGCGCCAATGGTTTAAAGATAACCTGCCAGCTCTTGCAATTGGTATTGCGCTGGGCTTAGCGGCGGTAGTTGGTTATAACCAGTATAAAGATAATAAACAACTTGATGCTGAAACCGCTTCTTCTTTATTTCAACAAGCCGCCAGCGAAATCAATGATTCTGAGCTGTCTGACATCGATAGCCAAGTGTCGAGTTTAAAAGAAGAGCATGCCAGTACATCATACGCAGCGAAGGCCGTGTTGCTTAAAGCAAGACAATTGTCTGTGAATGATTTGCCCAGTGCGTTCAATGAATTGCAATGGGTTATTGATAATGCGCCTGAAGCTGGGTTGGTTCACACGGCTCGTGTTCGACAGGCTAAAATTAAGCTGGCTTTAGGTGAGTTAGATGAAGCAAAAAAACTGGCCAGCCATACTCCTACTCAAGGCTTTGAATCACACTATCAAGAAGTACTGGGCGACATTGCGTTGCGTCAAGGTGAGGCTATTGTGGCAAGAAATCACTTTCAAGCGGCGATTGATGCGCTAGAAGGCCAACAAGATACGTATGTCCAAGTTTTAAACATTAAACTAGACCGTTTACCTGAACCAGAAGGTCAACTTGTGCCAGAAGAGTCAATGCCAGAAACCGCTGAAGAAGCTGGCTCAGACACGTGATCTGAATAAACAGATAGCTTAAGGTTTGATGAGAAGACAGCCTTAAACTTGATGAAACCTCCTCAGCCTTGAAGACAGCTTAATTTAAGCTTTCATTTAATATGGCCAAATGAGTACCACTAACTCTGATCCAGAAATTCTGAAAGAGCGAATAAAACTATGAAAATAATGCGTTCATTACTTGCCTGTTTTGTACTTTTGGCTTTGGTTGCTTGCAGTAAGACCAGCAAAACTGATTTTTTCGGTGAAGAGGAAAAGGCCAAAAAGCCAAAAGTAAGTACCGTAACTAAGTTAAAACGCCACTGGAAGGCGAATGTGGGCGACAAGATTGGGCGTGGTGATGCGGTGCTGTCTCCTGCTCTTTTTGGTGATCATATTTACGTTGCATCAATTAAAGGCCGGGTTGAAAAAATCGTCGCCAGCACAGGAGAGCGCCTATGGCGCGCAAAAATCGAAAAAGATAACATTACAGCTGGCGTTGGTGTTGGCAGCGGCTTGGTGTTAGTTGGTACGGGCAACGGTACTATACATGCCTTTAAGCAGTCCGACGGTAGCACGTCATGGACGGCTCAATTAGACAGCGAAATTTTAGCCAGCCCTGTTGTGGGTAACGACGTGGTTGTTGCACGTTCTGGGGATGGTAAAGTCTATGGCATAGACACGTTTGACGGTACCGTTCTTTGGACCATTAGTCGGCAATTACCTCGTCTTAGTTTGCGTGGTGAATCTCGTCCTGTTGTAACTCAAGGTGTTGTTTTTACTGGTTTTTCAGACGGTAATATGGCTGCTTTAGAAGCCAAGACCGGTCGCGCATTGTGGGACTTCCCAATTTCTTTTGCTCGTGGCACTAACGAAATAGACCGCTTGGCTGATGTGGATACGGATCCTTTATTGGTGGGCGAATACCTCTATGTTACTTCTTACCGCCAAGTTACTCATGCCTTAAATATTCAGAGCCAACGTATTGATTGGAGTGCTGAAGTGTCCTCGTTTAACGCCATGGCATTCGATGCGGCTAATTTGTACATCAGTGATCGTAATGGAGTGGTGCATCAAATTGATCGCAGCAGTGGTGAGATCAGGTGGTCGCAAGAAGGCTTGCGCCTTTTTAGCACCAGTGCCCCAGCCTCTGTGGGCCCTTATCTAGTTGTCTCCGATGGTGATGGCAGCCTTTACGTGATTAGAAAGTCTAATGGAGCTTTGATCGGTAAACATGGTCTAGGAGCTAAAACAATTGTCGGTCAGCCTGTGGTCGATAACGGTAAGGTTTATTTTATGGATGCAAGTGGCGCGGTTCAATCTGTTTCCATTAGTGAGTAAGGTGAAAGCCCTGGCATTGTGTACAACGATTATGTGAGTTTTAGCACATCAATTGATGTTACGTATTATTACCATAAATCAAAAGATTAAATAGGCGAGGGCATTGACCATCGGTAGATTCCTTGACCTTCCTTCGCAGCAAAGGGGCTTAATAAGCCCTGATCTCGATTAGCACGGTTATTTTTACAGGTATTTATTGTGCAAGACCCAAAAGATTCAAATTCAACACACAATCAGACGTTTGCTTACGATGAACTTAGTGCAGAAGACCGCCTTCTAGCGGAGCAACCCCCCAAGGAAGAAACACCTAAACCAATTATCTCGATTGTGGGTAGGCCTAATGTTGGTAAATCCACGCTTTATAACCGACTGACACGCAGCCGAGATGCCATTGTTGATGATCGCCCTGGTGTTACTCGCGACCGAATGGTGGGCGTAGGGCGTGTTGGGAAAAAACCGTATTGGGTGGTCGACACTGGCGGCATTGAAAGCGACGACGATGGTATCCACCTGCTGATGAAAGAGCAGGTAGACCAAGCTCTAGATGACAGTGACGCTGTGATCTTTATTGTTGACGGTCGTGATGGAGCCACACCGGTTGATTTCGAGATCGCTAAGCAATTGCGTTTAAATGAACGCATTCAAGTCTACTTGGCTGTTAATAAAGCCGAAGGGCTAGACAAAGGCATCGTTGGTGCAGATTTTTACCAACTAGGCTTAGATGAGCCCATCGTTGTTTCGGGTAAGAATGGTGATGGTATACAGAAGCTGTTAAACCGAGTGCTGAGCGAAACAGAAGGCCGTCAACGAGAAGAGAATTCGTATGAAATTCCAGCCGGTGTTGCACGTCTAGCAATAGTAGGACGTCCCAATGTGGGTAAATCAACGCTGTTAAACAGCTTGGTTGGTGAAGAGCGGGTGGTCGTCTATGACATGCCAGGCACAACCCGCGACAGCATTCACGTGCCTTTTGAATTTAACGAAAAAGAATACGTGCTGATTGACACTGCAGGTATGCGCAAAAAGTCACGTATCGATGATCGAGTTGAACGTTTTTCGGTGATGAAAACACTGCGCGCGGTTGAATTAGCGCAAGTGGTGGCTATTGTACTTGATGCCAGAGACGGCATTGTTGATCAAGACAATCGCCTGATCAACCTCGTGTTTAACAGTGGGCGCTCGTTAATGATTTTGGTTAATAAGTGGGATGGCATGAGCCAATACGATCGAGATCAAGTCAAAGCGCAGATTGATCGTAAATTTGGTCATATGGGCAACATCCCCATCGAGTTTATTTCCGCCAAATACGGTAAAGGTATCAATGTGATTATGCCGTTGGTTGACAAGCTTTATGACAGTGCCATGACCGACATGGGCACCGGCCGGATTAATCAAATTTTAAAGGAAGCAGAAGAGCGCCGCAACCCACCAATGGTGGGCAATTTTCGGATCAAGCTGAAGTTCGCACACCAAGGTGGCATGAACCCGCCGCACGTCATTATTCATGGTAACCAACTGGATAAGTTGCCACAGACTTACCAACGTTATTTATCGAACACCTATGAAAAGGCCTTCGGTATGTTAGGGACTAAGGTAAAACTCAGTTTTAAAACATCGGATAATCCTTACCACGACACATCAGCCAGGCCGTCTCGTAAAAGCAAAGATAAAGTAAAATTTCGAGGCAGCCGAAAGAAAAGCGGTCGAACAGGAGCGTAACGTTTGTTGTGCTTTTTTGTGCCTTTGTGGATGTAAGCAAGATATGCTATTGATGTCTTGCTAAGTTGTTGAGTGAGAATAAGCCGAGTTGTTTACCAAACAATGCCTGTGAGTTTACAATAATAAAATCGCACATAACCACTGAACATGATGGATTTCTGTGACCGATTGAATCCTCAGTGGTTATAAATGAGGTGGTGTGCGCAGCCCAAATCATTAACATACCCATTAAGGTTATAAACAATGTATAAAGCCAGACTGTTTGCCACACGCTATTCTCGCTTATACGAGCGTTTCTATGCTTTTTCGGAACCTATTATTCTTAACATCATGAGAATAGTAAGTAACATTTCCGGCGGTCGATTGGACGGCCTAATGACTCGCATGGAAAAAGCCAGCAAAGGGTTTTTATTCGATTGTAAAATGTGTGGCAACTGCGTGTTGTCCAGCACCGGTATGACTTGCCCAATGAATTGCCCTAAAACCATCCGCAACGGCCCTTGCGGTGGTGTGCGAGAGAACGGTCAATGTGAGGTCAAGCCTGAAATGGTGTGCGTGTGGGTGCAAGCATGGGAAGGCGCTGAACGCATGAAAAACGGAAACAAAATTAATGACTTACAGTTTGCAACGGATAAATCAGTGCAAGGCAGCAGTGCTTGGTTGAACATCTTGAAGCAACGAGAAGTGCAAGCAAAGGAACAGTTAACCGTGGAGAAAGCATCATGAGTGTCGTAGAGCGGCACCCATATGTCGATAATCCGGGTAGCCCGTTACCAACACTCGAAGGCCATATTTCTCAAGGTCGTCTTGAGCGTGTGCTGAGAGCTGGACATTTTGTGGTGACCAGCGAAATCGCACCTCCAGACTCAGCTGATCCAGATGAAGTTTATCACCGAGCAATGCTATTTGACGGTGTGGTAGATGCCATTAATGCAACTGATGGCTCGGGTGCTAATTGTCATATGTCGAGCATGGCTGTGTGCGCGTTGCTTACCCGAGTAGGTTACTCACCTATCATGCAAATCTCTTGCCGAGATAAAAATCGAATTGCTATTCAGGGTGATATTCTGGGTGCGGCAGCAATCGGTATTTGTAATGTGTTGGCACTGTCAGGCGACGATGTTTCGGCTGGCGATCACCCTCAAGCAAAGCCGGTGTTTGATTTAGACAGTGTTTCCTTGCTTTCTACGATTAAAACGTTGAGAGATAAATCTCACTTTCTAAGCGGCCGAAAAATAGATTCTCCGCCTGCCATTTTTCCTGGATCGACTGTCAATCCTTTCGTGCCACCCGTAGCAAGCCGAGTATTACAACTAAAGAAAAAAATTGATGCGGGTGCCGAATTCATTCAAACACAATACTGTTTTGACATGCCAGTGCTGCGAGACATGATGAAACGTGCCGTGGATATGGGGCTAACCGAGCGCGCGTTTATTTTACCTGGCGTGGGTACTTTGGCATCGGCCAGCACCGCACGATGGTTAAAAAATAACGTGCCCGGCGTGCATATTCCTGAAGCTCTGATCAAACGCTTAGAAGGCACGGTAAATCAAAAAGCCGAAGGCCAAAAAATCTGCGTTGAATTGATGCAGAAAATTAAAGAAATGGAAGGCGTGAGTGGTGTGCATATCATGGCGTATAAACAAGAGTCGTCCGTGGCTGATATGGTGCAAGAGTCTGGTGTGCTTAATGGTCGAGAACCGTGGTTTCCAAATCAACAGTGAACACACATTCAAAATAACAATCGGCCATTAACGAGTTGATAATCACATTATAGGTATCAGTGGTGAGTGAAACCCAATCGTTCCACTGTTTAACTCACGCATGCGCGACCAACATCGCACTGATGTCCAGTTTATATAAGTAAAAGACGTAAAGTTCACTGTGACCTCGTCGCCTACGAGTGGTAAGGCCTGTATTCGAAGTGAGCGAGTAACGTCGCGCTAAACATTGCATGGCCTGCCGATCGAGTCAGAACCGGTCCAAAAATCTCAGAACTTCGTTAAGCTGGCGTATATTTAGAACACTTTTCAAGTTGTCTTGCCAGCTGGTGCTAATTTGAACTCACATAGAGGAGGGCTTAATTAATGTTTGTTTTAGGGTGGTTGTTAGGTTCACTAACGAGATGCCTTTGATTAGTCCTAGTTCCTCATAACACAGTGAGCAATAACGCAAGCGACTGCATAATAGAGTGATGGTTTGTAAGCGCCCAGTAACCGACACTCTAGCGTAGCCACAAGATCACGATTATGTTCGGAATTATGTAGCAGTTGCACAAAGCTAATCCGTTGATCTGAATTTAAAATATCTGCCTTTCAACGAACGGATTAGAGCAATGGCAGAATCACATGTAATGTCTGCGCTAGTAACTAAACGCGGTGAACTAGCAGGACAAATAGATTACCACCAAAACCAGATCAAGCAAATAAGGGCGGATATGGCGTCTATGGATGCTGCTATTAAAGTTTTCCAGCCTGACTATGATCTAACCAAGATCAAGAAGCGTAAGACAAACGGTAAAAACTCATTCTTTGAACCAAGAGAGGGTAATACTTTACTAATGGATGTTTTCAGGGAGGTGGCACGCCCTATATCCACTGGCGACCTACTTGATGAAGTGATTAGTAGAAAGGGTTTTGATCGTGAGGCAATCGACGTGAAAGCGCTTAGAGCCAGCTTGTTTGTGATCTTAAAGCGATTGCAAAAGAGTGGGGTTATTGAAGAAGTCGAGAGAAATGGATTAGAGATAGTCTGGCAATTGATACTAAATCGCTAGATTTTCTTTTAGGCGCTTATTGCCTTGCCAGTAACCCGCAAAATCTCTTGATACTTCTGATTTAGCGCAGCGCTTAACAATGTCAGAGAAGGTGTGGCCATTGCTGATGCGTCGAGTGTTTTCACGATAGGCGGCTTCATTGGCGTATCTATCCATGTACAAGTTACCCATGCGGTGCATTTGGCCGTACTGCATTCTACGAAAACGAGCAAAGAACGACTCGGCTTGATTGGTATTAGAGCCATCAGGGGCACTGTAGTATTTTTCGTGATTGACACGTTTCATGAGTAAAGTACTGTGAAGTTGGTCATACGATACGTGCTGATCGGCGTAAATGGTTGTAGTGCGGTCAATATTAGTTAGAGCAATATACATATTCGCTTTGCTGTTTTCGCTCTTAGTAACGAATACACGAGTCTTAGAAGCACCTTCGCCCTTTGCGCCACGTTGACGAATAACCATAACCGTTCGGCGATTAGGATTACGGTTAGAAGCCAAGCGACGATCAACACGATTTTCAACTCGGTTTGAGGGGCGTACATGCTTGTTTACATAGCAGCCGTCAATCTCAACTTCACCGTTAAAGTTCTCACCCTTCATATCGACCAATGATTCACGCAATTTGTGAGCCAACACGAAAGCCGTCTTATACTGACAGTCTAGGTCGCGTGATAGTTGAAGTGTTGAGATACCTTTTGCGGCGTTTGAATAAATCGCAATCGCAGCCAGATAGTTCCTAAGAGGCATTTTATGGTTAGCGAAGATAGTGTCGCTAGTTACTGAGTATGAGTGTTTGCAATCCTTACAGCGCCATTGCTTGCGCGTTTTAATCCAGTAGTGGCTTATGCTTCCGCAATCAGGACATACCGCATCACCCCAGACTCAGACCATCGAGCCTCTTTAAATAGTTCAAAGGCTTCATCATCCGAAAGGCGCATAATCTGCATCAACGACAGGCTTCGTGCCTGCGCTGAAAGTAGATAATTTTGGCCTTTGGTTGTCTTCATGAGAATTATAATAGGTACTATTGTCTCTATTTTCAATAGAGCAAATGAAGAAAAAGGGATTTTTGTACCTAAAAGTATTGTGGTTCGATAATGGCATGTATAGACTTCGGGCTATGAATGATGCAAAGACAGATTTTTCAAAAATACTGAGCGATTTAAAAGACGCTGGGTTCAACGATTACAAAATGGAAGAGCTGACAGGTATAAATAGAAGTAATCTAACTAAACTCAGAACAGGAAAACGAGCGCAACCCAACTATGATGATGGTGTTGCGATCATGAATGTATATAATAAAGAGGTAACGGGCGCTGGTTAGCGCCCTACCGATAATAAGCGGGAATAGTTATACACCGCTGACATCCTCCTTTGTGAGTCAAACGCTCACAATCGATTGCCCCGATAAAGGCAGTTATGGCCCTTAACGATCTAGTGCATCGTTAAGGGCTTTTTAATTAACGAGAGCGGCAGTGAGTACAAACGTACTCTAAGCGACCAAATCTCACCCGAGTGTACGCTCTAACGCGTACAGGCATAGGCCAAGAACAAACCATAATGGTTCTCCTTAATTTATGTTGGGTGAGTTTGCCGATTGGCCAAAATGAAGGACTATGGTACAATTGCACTTGCTATATGCCGCTTCAAATTGTGAACACCATTCACCATTTAAGTGTCCAAACCTCGTTTCGACTGCAATCGATTCGAGGTTTTTTATTGCCACAAGAAGCGGCACAAGCGAAATATAACTCCATTCTGATATAATCGCAACCATATATCTTGTTTTTATCTAAGATAAAATGATATGATTGATGAAATTTCAATGATTGGACTATTATTATGGCAAAACGACACAGAAGCCCAGCTTACCCAGCACTGAAAATTAGTGATGCTGTAAAACGCATAAACCAGTTCTATGATGCAGAAACAATAAATGCCGCGCCTGTAAAAGTCGCTGTCACTCACTGGGGGTATGGTGAAAAAAGTAGCGGAGGATTAACAGTAATAGCATCGTTGAAAGCATACGGCTTATTGAACGATGAGGGTACTGGTGCCAATAGAATGGTTTCTCTAACACCGGATGCTTTGAATTATGTGTACGATACAAGAGACGACCCTTCTGATAGAAATAAGATATTATCTAAAGCAGCTTTAAGGCCTAAAATATTGAGGGAGCTTTTTGATAAATACCCTAATTCCCAAGTATCTGATGGAAGTCTTGATTTTTATCTAAAGCAACAAGGTTACAACCCAAATGCAGTTTCTGATATAATCAAAGTCTACAGAGATGCACTAAATTACGTTGACGGAAGCGCAGAAACTATCGCAGATGAAAATGAGCATGAAGGCGGGAATAGCCAATTTGAGGAAAAACTCAAGAACGATGTCACCAAACTTACTGGCAACATGTTCAAAGAAACTAGCCATAGTGATGCTCTGAAAAGTTCAGGTGATCAAGATATGAAACAAGATATATTTAATATTGAAGAAGGTCAGATCGTTCTACAATTCCCTGTAGAAATGGCTCTGGAGAGTTTTGAGGACTTTACCGATTGGCTGATCTTACAGCACAGAAAGATAGGTCGAAGTGTAGAGGGACAGAATAAGCCCAAACTTGAAATTAAAGACTAAAGGGGCTTAAGCCCATTGCTGTCCCACTTAGTGATTTTCATACGAGTAAACTCATTTGAGGGCTTCTTATCTTCGGGGAGGGTGGCGGCCTAAATAAGTCTACTAAGCTACGTTTAGCAAATAAATTTGTTTGAATCAGCCTCACCATCTGTT
>CALJWL010000003.1 GCA_937974565.1 uncultured Arenicella sp. | reverse complement strand
AGCCCAATAAAAATTATGGTATGTTTAGACATGGTGTTAACTCCCGCATATAGCTTATTGTTGAATCTATATTATGGCCCTGGCGTAGCTAGCCCACGAAGTTCGGGGGTTAATACCGCCTTAGGGAGTCATTTTGTCTATATGAACTAGATGTCAGACTCTGATCTAAAATACCCTAATATACAGGCTGGACGGTCGATCTTGAGAAAACTCGGTATAGACGAGTCTTCTCGAATTGATGTGGGCGATCAAGACTTTGAATATACTTCTTGTAGAATAGAAGAACTCGAAAGCTATATTCATATCTATAAAGACAAACAAACAACCGATGCGGAAAAAGTAGTTTTAGGTTGTTATTTTTTGGAATGTTTAAATGATTATATTGCTGAACATAACATTGCCCATAACCTTCAGAGCAGAGCATTTGAAATACTATTCGAAGATAATGCTCTTCATGCTGAAGAGCTCAATTATCGTTTAGTAAATAACGACGATATTGAAGAGCATTGTTGGCCAATAAGAAAAGAGTTAATCAAATGGCAAGGCATATAACAAGGCAAAACACTTCACACTCACTGCGTTCATTCGGACGCGCAAAAACGCGCCCCCGTTTTATGGGCGTTTTATAGAAATTGAAAGTCGCCCCCAAAATTTTATTACTATGTGTTCCGTTCGTTTTGCTAGCTTTGCTTACGTTGATTGTTACGCTTGGTAATTTCTCAGCTCTGTTTGTAGCCTTATTTTCAAGTATGCGTGAATATTGCTCACGACATAATTCAGCTGAAAGCCTGCTTATAGCTAATTTTTTAATTCTGCCTATATATCTTGTTAAACTTAGTTTATGGTTGTTCATTCGAAATAGAATGAAGAGTATAAAAGAATATTTTCAGCTAAAAAGTACAGCGAAAATTGGCCTGAGCTTTAACCGGTTTATGGTTATGTCAGTTATTGCATATCCAATTAGTTTTGTAGTTTGTGTAGTCTTACCGTGTCTTTCTATAAAGTACTAGTTATTCTTCAAACTCGTTATATATAAAGGTGAGTAGTACAAATGAATATTGAAACGTTTTCAGGGTTGGAAATATTGCAGGCAATGGTTAGTAAAGATCTACCTATTCCATCAATGTGCGATACTTTGCCAATGGAAGTAATAAAAGTGGAAAAGGGAAAGGTTAGTTTCAAAGCAATGGCTAATGAAAAGCATCTCAATCCTATGGGGGGTGTTCATGGTGGGTTTGCTGCAACAGTTCTTGATTCTGTAACAGGTTGCGCTATTCACAGTATGCTTGATGCTGGTGAGGGTTATGGAACTATTGATTTGAATATAAAAATGGTAAGGCCTGTTCCTAAAAATGAACGATTGATTGCCGAAGGAACAGTAATAAATATTTCCAAATCACTTGGCATTTCAGAGGCTAAATTGAAAAGTGAGAAAGGGAAATTGTTAGCAACCGCAACAGTAACTTGTATGATATTTCGTTAAAAAATGTATAACAAGCGCAATCACACGGAATCATTTTTCGCTGCGCTCCAAATTATCTCGTGTTGAAGAAGTTATGTGTATTACGAGGTTATATAAAATAAGAAGGCAAAACACTTACGCTGCGCTCGGGCGCAGTAAACCACGCCCGTGTTAGCGGCGTTAAGAAGAAAAGCAATGAATGCCAATGAATTTGTAAAACTGTGGAAGCTTGAGAAAGACTACTTTTTGCAGAGCTTTATTGAAGCAAAAGATGAGTCTGCGGTATCTGCTTATATTCAAGAAATGAATCTTTCTAAAGAACAAAAAGCTTGCTTTGATAAAGTGGCCGATCAACTTTTAACTGATGTTTTTTATTCTCTATTACTTGGACTAGATGGGTCTGCGAGTATAGGATACGTTCAAAAAGTTTATAAAATTTATGACGGAGATGGTAATTTAATATCTGATTGTGGTGAACTAGAAGGAGAAGCTTATGAACAATTCCAAGAAGTTTAATATAAAACCTCTTAACAAGGTCAAAACAAACGTCTGCGGCTCGGTCGCGTTTTCAACGAGCCTGTTTAAAGGCGCTATGTTTGCTCAAGCCAAGCTATGGTCAGCGATTCGTAGTTCTCAGTATTTTTGTTCTCAGTATTTTTCGTTACCGAGTTTGTTATCCATAAAGTTGTGTGGCAACGAAATTCCATCATCACTTTGATGAGTTATCCTGTTTGGTAGGTCGTGGGGAATCAGAACAGTAGTCCATTTTCATGTCTAATAGCAATTGATAATAAGTTGAGTTTGGTAAGCAAAACTTTATTTTCATGGTAGTAATTAAGTCAACACGCTCTATTGGCCTTAATTTCTACACCTTAACGTACTGCATTAGTTAACTTAAATACAACCTCTAAATAATGGCGGAGAGAGAGGGATTCGAACCCTCGATACGCTATTAACGTATACACACTTTCCAGGCGTGCGCATTCGACCACTCTGCCACCTCTCCGTTTTTCTATACAATAGAACACAACCGCGTATTTGGTCATCCGTGTTGTGTCTTATTGTATTAAGGCGCGCAGGATAAACCAGTTTTTGCTTGTATTCAATTCCTTATTGATCGCATTCTTGGTAATCGCTATTCTGCACTCATGAGCGTATTGCGACAATTCAAAAAAACAGTGCGATTGGTTCGAGCTTTATTGCAATTTTGTGGCAAAAACATTGAAGCCGTGTTGATTCTCGGGCTGGTGTTATTTGCTTGCATTCAGTATTTTTTGAGGCCCCAAAGCCAAAGTTTGGATCAAGTGGTTGCAACTGGGCAATTGCGAGTGTTAATTGCCGATGAACCAGACTCGCAATATGTGTTTAATCGCCAGCATTACGGTTTTGAATATGAACTATTGGCTCAGTATGCGGAATCTCTCGGTGTTCGATTAACATTGGATGTGGTTCCATACGCTGAGCTGTTTACACTGCTTGAAGGTGGATTTGGAGATATCGCGGTGGGGGGAATCATTGAGTCAAACTACGTTAAGCGGGTGACTCAGCCCACGCAGCCGTGGTTTTGGGCAAAAACCACGGTGCTTTACAAACGTGGAACAAGCGCCCCTAAAAGCGTCGAGGAATTAGCAGAACAAGGCGTGTTAGCGTCGTCTCGTTATTATCAAATTGATGAGTTGTCTGAATTAAATTTGATGGATGACCACAGATCAGAGTATCAGCTATTAAGTGCGGTAGACCTTGGTGCCGAGCGGTTTGTATTGAGTACGAATTACCGCGCTTTGAATGCGAAACATTACCTGCCTAATCTTAATCGAAGTTTCATATTGCCAGAAAAGTTGGGTGTCGTTTGGGTGCTGCCTAAACGATACGATGAAGGTCTATTGAAAAGCATTAATGGCTTTTTAGAAAAAGCAAATAAGAACGGTTTGGTCAAAAAATTGGCAAACGAATATTTTACCGCTCCGTCACGATTGTCAACTTATGATACTTTAGCGATCCATAGAAAGATTGATACGGCATTGCCTAAGTTCGAATACAAGTTTCGCCGTGCCGCCAGAAAAGGCAATATCGATTGGCAATTACTCGCCGCTTTGGCATATCAAGAGTCGCGTTGGTCGAACAGCGCGCGTTCACCCACTGGCGTCAGAGGCATTATGCAATTGACCACGGAAACCGCAACCTTTCTGGGCGTGGATGATCGAATGGACATGACTCAAAGTATTGATGGCGCAGCCAGGTATTTAAAACGATTAAGGGCTAGGTTGCCTAAAGAGATTCAAGAACCTGAGCGAACATGGTTTGCTGTGGGTGCCTACAATGTTGGCTATCGCCATGTGATAGCGGCTTATAAAAAGGCCAAGGCGGCAGGGCTTAAACACACTAAATGGTCCACAATCAGTGAAGTTTTGCCGACGCTTTATGGAACGCCATTTGATAAAGGGGTTCAGGCCGCAAGTTACGTGGATCGCATTCAAACTTTTACGGATATCCTGCGTTTTTACGATTTACATCAACGTGAAGAAGCTTTATCAAGCCGACCCTTAAAATTGTTGACGTCAGTTAAAGAGAGTTCATTTTAAGTTCTGACTGATCAAGTCTGCTTAAACCGCTTACGCTTTAGTGAGGTCGAACGTATAATTACACAAGACAAAGATTAGAAAGCCTTTTGTAGCGCTTATTTTATGCCCCAAACTTTTTTTCATGTTGGTTACGCCAGAGCCGCATCGACCTTTTTACAGAAAATAATCTTTCCTGCGCTTATAGGGATTCAGTACATTCCACGCAACAATTTCCGTGTCCGAGAGAGCGAAAAAAAGCGTTTTAAAGCCGATAAAATTTTAATGAGTAGAGAGGCCGGCGAATACATCTTCGATCGTTGTGATCGAGTTCATGAAATATTTGACAGCCAAATTGTGATCTCATTAAGAAGGCATGATGCGCTGGCGGCGTCCACTTATCGTCTTTACGTCAAGAATGGCCACACCTTTCGATTTCCACAATTTCTTGATCCTGTTGATGATTTAGGTGTTCGTAAGCTTGAAGATTTTACCTATATGCGTTTAATTCAACATATAGAGTACACAACAGGGCGTAAGCCTCTAGTGTTGATCTTTGAAGACTACAAGTCTGATCCAGACTTTTACTTGGATACGTTGTGTGCTGGCCTAGGGTGTCAAATAGACCGGTCCAAGCTCAGCCAATCGGCTGTACATAAATCATACAGCGATAAGCAGTTGCGATTGCGTAGACAATTTTCTCAGAAATTTTTGACACCTGAACAAGATAAAGCAAGGTTAGACGGCGCCTCTATTGGAGACTACAGTACATTGAAGTCGGTTAAAGAGAGAATGCTTATACGAGTGTCTGGCTTATTTATGAAAGCCGCACGCTTTGCACCTAACCGTTGGTTAGATGATGAATCCTTATTGCAGCAACATGACCTGAATGCGATTCAAAAACACTTTAGTGATGATTGGAAAGACTGTCTTCATTATGTGCAAGAACAAAGTGAACGCTTAGGCGTGGCGCGAAATTTGTGATTTAAATAGACAAGTGTAATTCTCTGGGCTACTCTTAAAAAGGCAACAACGTTGCGCTGGGAAGCGCGTTAGTTACAGGTCTTTGCCGTGAATGTGGTTAATAAATAAGGTTTTAATCTCGAAAGAGACCTCAAATAGGTTTAATTTTTGTATTGGCAGTCAAAGTGACGATGGAGTCTCAGAGACGTTAACTTAATTAAGGTTTGCTTAGGCTGTTCGAGAGATTGTTTCAATGTCTTTGCTCAAAGGTTGTTTTTAAACAATTGGCTGTAAGAAGCCGGTTGAAGGGATGCAAGTATGAACACTGAAAGAAGGTTGTATGGTTCAAGGTAGCGCGCAGTCGTTGTCGAAAAAGTCTTATCAGATAGGGGATAAAACCGTCTATCTGGTTCCCAGTGCCACTCTTTACGTGGTTAGAACGGCCACCGGCACGCATCCATTTGAAATTCTTTCGGTGTGTTTACCAGACTCAGTCTGTTCTAAAGAACACATTGTGGATCATTACCCAGAAGCAAACGTTTGGGTGTACAAACTGCCAAGTGATCCAAACTTGGTAAGTCACAGTTTGAGTGTGGATCAGATTAAGGAGAAGGTCCGAAAATTATCCGATTCAAGGCTAAGTTTCATTGGTTCAGTCTGGCGTGATGAGCAGAGTCAGCAGTATCAATTGTACACAGGCAATCTGTTTATTCGTTTTGACCAACATTGCACCGATGCCCATTGTAAAGATTCATTGCAACAATGGGGGCTCAGGTTAAAGCGTGCTTTGGGGTTTTCGAAAAACACATACTTTGTAGAGCAGCAAGAGAGCTTTGGGTTTGATGCCTTTGATTGGGCCACTGAAATAGCGGCTAAAAAAGACGTGTTATTTTGCCAGCCGGAATTGGTGGTTAATAGAAAGTCATTAGCACGAGATGAAGACGATTATCATGCTGATGCACTGTCGACGGTAACAGTCGATCAAACTTGGGTGCATGATCGTGTTGAGTTAACTCAAGCTTGGCAGTACGCCAAAGGCAAAGGTGTGAATGTATGCGTGATCGATGATGGTATCGCGGCTGATCACCCAGCATTTGGTTCGCATGGAAAAATCATTGCCTCTCGAGACATGCTTAGCCGTTCTGGCGATGATGCAAGCCATCAACACGGCTCTGAAATTCATGGAACGGCTTGCGCCAGTGTGGCGGTGTCTGGAGACCAACGAGCCTATGGAGTTGCCCCACAAGCGAGCCTCATAGCAGTAAGAACGAAAGGGTTGGGGTCGGTGTTGGAAGCTGAAGCCATACACTGGGCTGTGTCACAAGGTGCCGACGTTATCTCCTGCAGTTGGGGACCTAGCGATGGCGATATTGATGACCCTTACGATGATTTTCCTTCTTTACCGTTACCATTACACACACGGTTGGCACTTGAACATGCGGCCTTAAATGGTCGAGGTGGTAAAGGGTGTTTGGTTGTTTTTGCCGCGGGCAATGGTCATGAGCCGGTGGCTCTGGACTCATATGCCTCAAACCCTAATGTGATTGCGATTGGTTCAACCAATAAAGAAGACCGTTTATCTCGCTACTCAGACAGCGGTGAACCGTTGTTTTGTGTGTTTCCTAGTAGCGAAATCGAACGCACCGATCAAGGCTATAAAACAGTCTACGGGGTAACCGTGGCTGACCGCCTTGGGGCGCATGGGTACAGTGCGGGTGATTACTTTTCTAAGTTTGGAGGCACCTCTGCATCGGCACCAGGCGTGGCTGGCGTTGCGGCTTTAGTGTTAGAACTTCGTCCAGAATTGCGCCTGGATCAGCTTAAAGAATTACTGGCTCAAGCTTGTGAAAAAATCGGCGCGCCATCGGATTATAACCAACACGGTGTCAGTAAGAATTTTGGTTACGGCCTCTTAAACGCCAACAAAGCGGTGTCTTTAGCACGGCAGAGCAGTCGTGTCGCTGCGAACCTAACGGCTCTGTCTCACTCAGCCTCTGACTTGCATCATATGCAGCGAGTCCAACATCAACTACAACTTATCAACACGCATTATAAGCGCTTTAATAACGACCCCACTAACAGCACAGGAGGTTTTACCGTGGATCAACGAAACAACACAACAGGCAAAAAAGGTTATGCGCTTCATATCGGTGTGGATATAGCGGACCCAACGGTTTATGACGACTTTCGGCCATTAAGTGGTTGCGTTAATGATGCCAAGGCGATGGCGGCTATCAGCTCAGGACTGGGTTATACGGTAAATAGTTTGCACAACGCTGATGCAACCCGCCAGCGAATTAAATCTGAAATACAAACGTTGGCAAACACGGCAAAACCGGGTGATCTGGTATTAATGAGTTACGCTGGTCACGGCAGTTATGTACACGATACTACCGAAAATGCCGATGATGATGAGCCGATTGATGAGGTGCTGGTCACGTATGACGGTCTGCTTATTGACGATGAAATATACGATTTAATCACCCATTTTTCTGAGGGCGTAAGGGTGGTTTGGGTGGCCGATTGCTGTCACTCGGAATCTAACTTAAGAGGCGTTAAGGTGCAGGCTCAAAGCCGAGGCATTCCGGCTAATAGCCGTGAATTGCCAATGGCGACGGCCAATAAAGTTCTTAATTCCCGAAAAACCTATTATCAGAACATTCAACGTGATTTGAACCGGCAGAGTAGGGCGCAAGTCAACGCGGCGGTTTTGGCTATGTACGCGTGTAAAGAAACCGAGTTAGCTCAAGAGTTCAATGGCAGAGGGGCCTTTACCACCAGAATTGAAGACATTTTCAGAAGGTTTAAACGGCGCTACGATTTGAAGACACTGCTAGCGGAAGTAACCGAGCCATTAAGCGGGTCGCAGAACCCAAAAGTTGAATTACTTGGCAGTAACTTTAATGTGTTTTCAGACGGTGTTTTTCGATTAGTTGGGGGTGAAGTTAACGTGCCTACAGGGTTGTCGTCCAACGTTGACTCAACCCTGAGTGGTGGCGCCAAGGTAAACAATAATGACGAGTCAGCTAAAGACACTCGTGGTGCCACTTTTCTTATTGTCGACAAACGAGGCAGTCAAACGCTTGAGCTTGAGAGCGATGCGCGTGATTTTGACGGTAAACCACTCAGAGTATTGGATAAAGAGCTACAGCACACAGTGAGCGCAGGGCAATCAGGTTGGGATGCAGCTTACCAAATAGCTATGTCGGCCAAAGACGCAGACCGCATAGAGTTTATTGAGCCGGATATTATCAGCGATATATATCAACCAGAGAAAATTAAGCAGCTGAGGTCTAACGACAATACATACCTTTCGACTTACCCAAACCCAGAAGCAAACAAATACCTAGGCAAGCTTGATAAGCCATTTATTTGGCATTTAGATGAAAAATACAGCCAGCTTCGGCCAGCTTTTGATGAAATTAGATCTTCGTTGCCGCTGGAACTGACTGAAAAGCAAATAGCGCAAATGCCGTTAATTTGTCATATAGACACGGGCGTGTTGCCTGAGCATCCAACCTTGCCATTACATTTTGATGCTGAAAAATCACTTTCCTTTACTCGCTTTGGTAACCGAAAGGATGCAACGGATATAGACAAAAAGGCGGCACTGATAGAAAACCAAGGGCATGGGCATGGCACTATTTCCATTCTTGCTGGTAACCACGTTGATTTAGATCAGACCAAGACAAAGTTTAAAGGTTATTACGGTGCTTTTCCTTACGCTCGAGTGATGACGGTAAAGATATCGGAACATGTCGTATTGTTGTCTGGAGCTAAGTTTGCTAAAGCCATCAGGCATGCAATCAAATCCGGCGCGAGTGTGGTAACTATGTCGATGGCGGGCGCCCCATCACGTTCCATGCTTAAGGCGATTAATCAAGCCTATGAGGCTGGGGTTGTCGTTGTTAGCGCCGCGGGTAACTGTTGGGCTGAGAGCGGTAAAAGGTTGCTTCCTAAAAGCACACTCTATCCCGCCAGATTTAACCGCGTGATTGGTGTTACGGGGGCCACATTGGATGAAACTCCTTACTTGTGCGATGAGAACCGAGATTGGCAATCCAGAGATGTGGGAAGAGAGACGATGCAGACTTGCTTTGGGCCTAAATCGGTAAGCAAGACAAACATTGCGGCCTACACACCTAATGTGCAATGGGCTGGCGATTTCGATGGTGATTTATTTAACGCCTCTGGCGGTGGTACCTCATCGGCTACGCCTCAAGTAGCCGCAGCGGCGGCGATGTATCTGTATAAGTATCGTAATCAATTAGCCGAATATGAACCTGAAATGCGTGTAGAGATTACCAGGCAAGCTCTTTTCAGGTCGGCTAAAAGAACTGGAAATCAAAAATTTGATTCGGTGTTTGGAACTGGTATGTTGAAGGCCCAAGAGGCATTGAAGTTAGAACCAGCGGAACTTGCGAGAGAGCTAAAACCACAGAAACGCGATCGCTTGGGATGGTTTATCAGCGATGATGTTTTTGAAGTCCTGTTTAATGTCGGTAGTCGTAGTGGCGATCACAAAAGCAGAGGAAGCCGCTCTGATAACCCGCGCTCTGAAGAAACCAAACAAGAGCTAATTCAGCAAATGATGCGCACTGAATTGGCGCAGTTATGTCACCTTGACCCAAGCCTGATTGGCTATGATCAGGAAACGTCGCTGTCGCAGATATGCGCATTAGTGCATGAAAGTGAGATGGCATCTGACTTTCTTAAACGGCAATTACGTTGCGTGTTTCCCGTTGAAGTGTCATTGTCCGAGCGCAAATTTATTGCAGCGGGTGAGTCCAGCACTTATTCCAGTCATATTTTAGAAGGTGAAGATAGCCAGCGAGCGTTAGTTTACGCACAAGGGTGTGGTTTTACGCTCAAGGAAAAGAAAGTGTTTGGTGGTGACCAAATCGTAGAATACGAGCTTAGTCCAGTCGCTACTAATAATCGTTCGCAAATCTCACCGTCGATCTCTCTGGAAATGCTGGATGGTGACAGTACCGGCGCATTACTGTTAATTGAAAAAGACACGGAAACCGAAGAAGAAATTTTACGTTGGATGACGCCAGAATTAGAGAAAGCGGGTGCATCAAGGGGCTTCGGCTCTACTTCAAAGTTAACCGTTTCCCAATCACTCAGTGAAGCGCGGGGCAGCCGAGGTTTTGTTTCTGCTACTCGAAAATTGTTTGTTAGGTTATATCGAACGGCCACGGATCAAGCGTTGTCAGATCGGAAAGGGTTAATCGTTGGTCGCATTGTCGAAGGAACGTTTGTATGGCAAGAAAGAACTGAAAAAATTGATCGGGCCGTGGCGGCACAAAAAAATACCGTATTGTTAGTGCATGGCACTTTTAGCTCGGCCGAAAACGCGTTTGATGGTTTGTTGGATAGCGGTGACTTTTTGCAGAGTTTAGTAAATGCTGGGTTTGGTGAATACGTGCTTGCTTATAACATGAGTACTATCCGCAGCAGTGTCACCAAAAATGCCAATGATTTGATAAAACGATTGAATGAATTAGGGTTCAAAAGCATGGAAGATCAATTGGCTATCATTGCCCATAGCCGAGGTTGTTTAGTGGCCCGTAAAGCGTTTAGTGAAAAAACTCGAATGGCGTTGGTCGCTGGAACCCACGAGGGTACGCCTATGGCCGACGGTGAACACATTGCCACGTTGATCAATAGAGTCAGTAACCTTGCAGCCATTACCATGGCGGGAACACCTCAACTCGCTGCGTTTTTAAGTGGCATGAGTCGCGTGGTGTCTTTGATTAGTCGGTTTGATGGTTTAGAGGATCAACAACCAGGTAGTTCATTTATCGAGAGGCTCTCTAAACTTAGAAATTTGACCGATAAACAGTTATTAGTGGGCGCTAACTTTGAGCCCAATGGGGAAATACTGCGGCGACTTGATGACGCTGTACTTGATGTGGCTATTTTTGGACGTCAAGATAACGATGGCGTCACGCCGTTATTGAGTGCTTTGGCAAACAACCACCGGGGTTCACCTCAACTTTATCAACCGCGAGACACATCGTTACATCACTTGAATTTGTTTGCCGATGAAAAGGTTCGCATGGCCATTCTAAATCATATTTTATAACGCTCTGTTACCTAATCGCTTGCTTTGGGGTTTACTTTTCTAGCTTAATTGTGGCCTTCCAACTTTATCTGTTTAAAGCCTTACATCAACGGTTGATCAACTCTTGTGTTTGTGTCATTTCAAGGCTTTAGGCTAATTCTTTGCGACCCTTAACGTTTCTTCAGCATCTTGTGGTCTATACTGCTTGCAAGTTATGATAGTTAAGCTATTTTAACTTATTGATTTAGATAGTAATTTTACCCCTAAACATTGTTAACCATTACTTGATTTTCCAAATGATATACGTCAATTTATTCTTAAGTAAACGTGCCTTAAGTTTGTTAGGGTTGCTTGCCTGTTCTTTTGTTTCTAATGCTGAGTCATTGAAAGCCGTGCCACAGCAAAGCCCTGTGGTGGCCGTAACCACTTCATTAGAAGGCGGTTTTAAACCTGAGTATTTGAGTCAAATTCAACTTCCTGACGGCTTTAAAATTTCTGTTTACGCTGACAATGTGCCCGGAGCCCGATCTATGGCATTAAGTGACGAGGGCACACTTTATGTTGGCACGCGTGGCCGTCGAGAGAGTGCTAAGCGGCTTGGCAGTGTTTATGCGGTGGTTGATAATGACGGTGACTTTAAATCCGATAAAGTGATTGAGTTGGTTGATGATTTGTTTATGCCCAATGGCGTTGCCGTACGTGAAGGGGCTCTTTATGTGGCCGAACCCAATCGCTTGTTACGCTACGATAATATTGAAAGTGTTATCAAGACGCTCCCCGAAGAAAAGCTGCCCGAGCCTACAGTCGTGAATGACTCTTACCCTTCTGATATTCATCACGGTTGGAAATACATGGGATTTGGCCCTGATGGTCGTATTTATCTGCCGGTGGGCGCTCCATGCAATATATGCGAGGCTGACGAACAGTATTCGGTGATTACCAGCATTAAGCCCGATGGAAGTGATAAGCGCACTGTAGCGCGCGGTGTTCGTAACTCAGTTGGCTTTGATTGGCACCCTGAAACAAAAGAACTTTGGTTTACAGAGAATGGCCGAGACTTATGGTCTGATGACATGCCCCCAGAAGAGTTGAATCGCGTTAGTGTTGAAGGCCAACATTTTGGTTTTCCTTATGAGTATGGAAAAGGGCATCGAGACTATGTGTTTGAAGCGCCGGACATTGAATTTACTGATGCCGCTTTAGAGTTGCCACCGCATACGGCACCATTAGGGATGAAGTTTTACACTGGTCAAATGTTTCCGCCGAGTTATAAGAATAATATTTTAATTCCCCATCACGGCTCATGGAATCGCTCGGAGCCAGCGGGTTATTACATTAGCTTTGTTGAACTTGACGGTAACACAGCAAAAGGGCACACCATTTTTGCTCAGGGCTGGTTAACCGATAAAGGGTATTGGGGTCGACCAACTGATTTGCTCCAACTGCCTGATGGCTCTTTATTGGTCTCTGATGATCACGCTGGCGTCATTTACCGGATTACTTATGAAGCCAAACAAACGGCCGGTTTACAATAGTGGGTATTAAAAACGCGCACACTGCTGCATGTTTTTTAATGCTTTTATGCGGTGTTCAATCAGCAAGTGTTCAGTCTCAGTCGTTGGCCACTGAACGTGCCGAATTCGATTATTTTTCCGCAAATCGCGGGATGATTCGCAACGGTGTGCAGGCCGTATTAATGTGTAATGGGCTTTTTACATCAAACCGAACACTGGCACAGGTGTTTGAACAAGAGTTGGCTTATCTTAACAATCCGGTCGGAGGGGTTAAGGGCGGCAATTATAAAGTGCGTAATGAAACACAGTCAGTGTCAGTGGGTGGCGGAAAAGATGGCACAAAAATCACCGCCGCGTTTCGAGAAGGGGTCGGTTGCGTGGTGATGGCGCCAAACCAATCACTGGAAGACATTGAAAGACTGCCGCGTTTGTCTTTGGCAGAGCCAGATCGGCCAATGTCTGAAACCCCTTGGCCTCAAGGCGACAAAATAATTGAAGAGACCTTAGATTCACAAATTGATGTTGAGTTGTTACAGTCTGCATCAGACTGGGCGTTTGACAGGCCCACTCCCGAGCAGGATACATTAAGCTTATTAGTGGTTCATAAAGGCAAGCTTATCCATGAACGCTATGCTCAGGGCATTACTGTACAAACTAAAACACGAACGTGGTCTACAGCAAAAAGTATTGCCGCGAGTCTTATTGGAATGCTGGTGGAGACTGGCAAGCTGGCTTTAGATCAACCTTTGGATATTGAGTGGTTGCCAAAGTTGCTTGCCGATAAAAAAGATCCGCGCGATAAAATCACACTTCGGAATTTGTTGCACATGTCCAGTGGATTGTATCCGGTTGACAGTTTTGGTATGGAGTATGCAACCGGCTCTGGGCTTTCTTACTGGGCGGGCGCAAGCTCATCTGTAGGAGCGAGACGCCGAGGGATGGTGCGTGACCCTGGTGCATTTTGGGATTATGAAAACTACGATACTTTGCTGGCCGTCCACGCCATGCGTAATGCGTTGGGTGACGACTACCATCAATTTGGGTATCGTGAGTTGCTGCATAAAATTGGTATGCATAATACTTTGATGAGTGTGGATCGATTTGGTGATTTTATTTTAAGCAGTCAGGTCTATACCAATGCCCGTGATTTGGCCAGGTTTGGCTTGTTGTATCAGCAAGCTGGGAGGTGGCGCGGTGAGCAATTAATCTCACCTGATTGGATTGAGTTTAGTACCACGCCAGCTCCGGCTTCTGCTGTACGTAATCATGACTATGGCGCACAGTGGTGGTTGGTCCCCGATAATATAATCGGAGTGCCGAAAACGGCTTATTCTACGGCTGGTAACCGCGGGCAATTTGTCATTGTTGTGCCTTCTCACGACCTTGTCATCGTTAGACGTGGTTTAGACTACGGAAAGCAAGGCTTTAGTCGTTGGGATCTAACGCGTGAAGTATTAAAAGCCTTCCCCAATATACAATCAACTGAATGAACTTTGAGATCAATATTATTATGAAAAAAATTATTGCCTTAGCCTTAGCCTTAACCGCGAGCCAAATGGTTTTTGCACAAGACGCTGAAAAAGGCTCTTCTTTAAAAGTGGCCGTTGATGCAGCACTTGCGTCTGATGCGAGAAGCGATAAAGAAAAAGAACGAGATAGGAATCGAAAGCCATTGAAAACACTTGAGTTTTTTGGTGTCACGCAAGAAATGAAGGTACTTGAATTGTTTCCAGGGCGAGGCTGGTATACAAAAATTCTAGCCCCGGTTCTTAGAGAACAAGGCGACCTTTATGTTGCGCTCGGGACAGGGCGGGTTAACGATCAATTGATTGGCAAAGTGGACGGTTTTGATAAGGTCAAGGTGCTTGATACTGGTGCTGAATTTGATAAAGGCGAATTGCCAGGTACAAATTCGATCAGCGACTTTAAATTTGGTGAGAAAGACTTTGATGTTGCACTGACATTCAGAAATATGCACAACTTTGATGCACCAAGTCGAAAGATTATTAACCAGCAGGTATTTAATTCGTTGAAGAAGGGCGGTGTGTACGGCGTGGTGGATCATACTCGTCGCCATATGGAACCGCACACATTAGAAAATCGTCGCCGTGCAGACCCAGTTGAGATCATCAAAGAACTTCTCGATATCGGTTTCGAATTTGATGGATTCAGTGATTTGCACTACCGTGCGGATGACGAATTGCGTTTCGAAGTGGGCCGCAAGTCAGTAACAGGCAATACAGATAGGTTTACCTTATTATTTCGTAAACCATAAACTGGTTATTATTTACAGACACACTTTAATGTTTAGCACTTAACTTGCATTGCAAGCCTAGTGCTGAATAATATGGTATTGAGTTAAAGTATGGAAAAGGCTCAACGGGGGTGTTCTCGTTGAGCCTTTTTGTTGTTTGTGTTTAGTTCTATTTTTTAACTAAGGTTCTGTGTAAAACTTCAATTAAAAAAGCGGTATTTAAACCAAACAATACCAACCCATTGGCGGCAATCATGCCCGACAGAAGGCGCCATTCTTGCGGTAGAGTGAGATCGCCAAAGCCGAGAGTTGTGAAAGCCACCATCGAAAAATACAAGGATTGTTCAAGCGTTGAGCAGCCGATGAGCAGAAAGAAACCCGCCCATATCCAGATTGCGATGCTCAGTGCGGCCAATAACCAAAGAGCCGAAAGTGAAAGCAGTCCAGAGACCTTAATAGTGTTGAGTTTTTGCTCGGCCTTTTCAAATTTTCGTAATTGCTTGATGGCGATTTGTATGAAAATTATCTGCACCAAAACAGTGATAGGTATTACTATAGAACCCAATAGCAACTGATTGAATATAAACATAAAATGATTTTTTTATCGGCTATTGATGCGGGTTTTCTTAAACCCCAGTAAGCCCTATACAAAGTTCACGTGCTTATTCATCGGCAATTCTCTTATTCGTTTACCAGTGGCATTAAAAATGGCGTTTGCCAAAGCCGGCGCAGCGGGCGGGGTGGCGGGCTCACCGATCCCCTTAACCTTATCACCATTCTCCAGTATTCTAATTTTAAAGTCAGGGCTTTGGTTCATGCGTATCGAGTTGTAATTATGAAAGTTTGATTGCTGTGCTATACCGCGCTCGAAGGTGATTTCCCCCATCATGGCGGCCGCCAGCCCGAAATTCAAACCGCCAAACACTTGGGCCTCAATGTTACGCGGGTCCATGGCCGTGCCGACATCCACAGCCGCATAAGCATTGAGTATCTTAATACCGTTGTTGGTGTTTGCGACTTCAATTACCTCGGCAACGGGCACGCCAAATGAAAGACAATAAGCTATGCCACGACCATGACCTTCTGGCAGTTGACTACCCCAGTTAGATAACTCGCCGACGGCCTCAAGCACTTTTCTGCTCGGCATATGACTGATCATGTCGAGTCGCATTTGCAAAGGGTCTACATTCCGAGAAACGGCCAACTCATCTAGCATGCTTTCATGGAAAAAACCGTTCTGTGAGGCCCCCACTGAGCGCCATGAACTCACGGGTACACTGGCCGGAGTGCGATAACCGGTGACTCTGTAGTTAGGAACCGCATAAGGTTGGTCCCATGCTGATTGGGCAATTGCCAGGTCAGGCCCCATTGCTGGTATGCCTGCGCGTTCCCCCATTTGCGAGGCGCTAACAGACGGGCTCGCTGTTTTTAAATCGATTGCTATGGGGGATTTCTCCCCCATCACGGCTTGAAAGCGTGCGATCGCCATGGGGCGGTAATGATCGTGCATGGTGTCTTCTTCACGAGTCCATGTGAGTTTGACGGGTTGCCCCTCAAACCGTTGTGCAATTTTTATCGCTTGCTCAATATACACGGGCTCAAGTCGTCGACCAAAGCCGCCGCCCATCATCAGTGTGTGAATCTGAATATTTTTCTCATCCAAACCACTGATCTCAGCCGCTTTACTTCTAGCCAGCGTCGGCCATTGGTTACCGGCCCAGATTGTCAGTTGACCTTCTTTCAATAAGGCCGTTGCGTTTAAAGGCTCCATTGCCGCGTGAGCGAGGTAGGGCACTTGATACTCGGCTGACACGGTTTCAGAAGAGTCGTTACACACGCCTTCACAATCGCCTTCATCTCTAAAGCGGCTATCTTGGTGTTCGTCGGAAAAACTGGCTTGGACTAATTCGACTAGCTTTTGGTTAGTTTTAGGAATCTGATTGTCAGACCAATCCACCTTAACCTTTTTAATCGCGTTAAAAGCATACCAAGTATTGGTTGCGACAACGGCTATGCCGTTATCGAGTTGAAATATTGACTTTACTCCGCGCTCTTGCTCGGCTTGAGCGGCATCAAAACTGCGAATGGAACCGCCCAATGATGGGTTCATTCTAACGGTGGCATGCAACATATTGGGTAACTCAACATCAACGCCGAATTCGGCGGTGCCGGTAACCTTACCTAACATATCCACCCTGAATTGTGATTTTCCTAAAATTCGCCATTGCGACTGCGGTGTGAGCTTTGGTTCGTGTTTTAATTCAACATCGGCCAAAAAATCACTCAAATCGGTGTAGCTAATTGACAAGCCTTGGGATTCTCTTTCTGACGAATTAACAGCAACAATGTGCCCGTCTTGCGCACGTAATTGGTTGTTTGGAACGCCCCATTTAATGGCCGCCGCCTCGATTAATGTGTCGCGTGCAGTGGCACCGGCTATGCGCATCTTATCAAAGCCATCGGCGGTGCTTGAAGAGCCGCCAGTAATTTGCATCCCTAAGAATTTAGCTGGCACTTTCGTAAATTCGCGAACATTTCTTGCCAATGCGCTCGTGTTTACCTGCGCAAAAGGCACGGCTTCTTCCATGACAGCAGCATTGTAATACGCTTTCGATGCTGGGCCATGAATTACCTCTACATCAGCCAAATCGACCATAAGTTCTTCAGCCACCATGGCCGCCAATGTGGTGTAAGTGCCTTGTCCCATCTCCGCACGAGCGGCGATTACTTTTATTCCATGCTTGCTTATGATGACGTACGGTGTTAACGCCATTTCGTTGTCTTGTAAATCGGCAAGTAACGGGTTTTTATAAGGTTGTTTGTATTTCCAGAAACCAAATGCGGCCCCACCGGCAATGGCTACCGACCCAACTAAAAATGTTCTACGCGTGATTTTTGCAACTTTACCCATAGTTAAACTTCCTCAACGGAGTCGTGTTGTGTTATTTCTAGTTCACTTTCATGAATTGAGGTTGCTGCGCTTTTAATCGCGGCTTTAATTCTAGGGTAAGTTCCGCAACGACACAGGTTGCCTGACATGGCGGTGTCGATGTCTTGGTCACTGGGGCTTGGGTTTTTCTCTAAAAGGGCCGCAGCAGACATGATTTGCCCAGATTGACAATAGCCGCACTGCGCTACTTGATGTTCCAACCACGCTTTTTGCACGGCATGCAGTGAACTCTCTGATCCTAAGCCTTCAATCGTGGTGATGTTCCCATTAACGGCTGAGACTGGGAATGAACATGAGCGTATTGGGTGACCATTAAGGTGAACGGTGCAGGCACCGCACATGGCAATGCCACAGCCAAATTTAGGGCCCTTAATGTTCAGTTCATCCCTTAGTACCCATAAAAGAGGCATGTCGGGAGCAACGTCAACCTCATGTTCGTTGTTATTGATGACTAATTTCATCTTAGTTACCACATTGTTTGGTTGGTGATTTTGAAAGCAAAGCTAAATATAACCGATAACATGCGCGAAGAAACACTGTATCGTTATACGATGCTATCGTAATCAATGTGAGCGCCAGTTAGCCCCCGATTATGTGATGATATGGTGTTTGCAAAGTATTCTAGTTGATGTCGATCTAAGAAGTAGAATGAGAATTATCGCTTTTCAGAGGTGTTTCACGCCTTTCGCATGCTACTTTCGAAGGGTTTTATCCAAGGCATTGTTAATAGTTTGCACTCAAGACAGAGAATGCAATAACAGGTGTTGCCATGTAAAATACATCTCGTGGTAAAGCCAGTCATTGCCATTACGGATTACGCTGTTGTGTGTATAAGATTTCATTATAAAAATACCAACAGTCCATTTGAGTGGGCTGAGGTTGTTGGGTTCTTTGTTATAAAGAGCATTTCTTATTGTTTTTAAGTTATTGATATTTAATCTTTATTGAAATTATTTTTTCTAAAATCTAAAGGGCTGTTTTCTTGAGTTAAAGCAGGGGATTCATGTCGTATAGACAACCGTTTGGTGACAAACTGCCCAATTGTGAAGTTGATAATAGCGTTGCGTTATATCAGGTAATGGCCATTCAGGCTTGCGCACTTTAAACGCGCTATATACGACAAAATCATAAAACCCACGAACCATAAAACCCACGAACCATAAAACCCGCGAACTATAAAAAGACAGAAAGTGCCAATTATGACTCAAGCAGTAATCAGCGGCTCAGCCGTTTGGAACCCGCCGCATGTAATTACCAACGAAGAGTTGGTTGGTTCGTATAATGCTTATGCGGAGCGATTCAACGTTGAAAATCAGCAAGAAATTGAACGAGGGAGTATTACACCCATGCCGTTGTCTTCGGCTGAGTTCGTACAAAAAGCTTCGGGCATAAAACAGCGCTATATTTACGTGAAAGAGGGCGCGCTTGACATTAATCGCATGCGCCCGAAAATACCCGAACGTGCTAGCAATGAGTTGTCTCATCAAGCTGAATTTGCTGTTAACGCGGCACGTCTGGCCATGCAGGATGCGAATAAAGAAGCTAAAGATATTGATGCGGTAATCGTGAGTTGTGCTTATACCGAAAGAGCCTATCCGGCAATAGCAATAGAAGTTCAAGATCAATTAGGAATAGAAGGCTTTGGTTTTGACATGTTAGTGGCGTGTTCGGCGGCCACATTCGCCTTGCAACGTGCTTATGAAATGGTGCAATCAGGCACGGCTAATGTCGTGCTTGTGATTAATCCAGAGTTGACGTCGCCTCAAGTGAATTACACCGATCGCGATGGGCACTTTATTTTTGGTGACGTTTCAACGGCAGTGATTGTTGAATCAGACAAGTCATGCAAATCAGACCACAGTTATGACATTCTTGGCATCAAAGCGGTCACGAAATACTCGAATAATATCCGCTCTAATTTTGGTTATGTATCACACGCCACTGATGCCGACCCTTTTGGCCCAGATAAATTGTTTCGCCAAGCTGGGCGCAGTGTCTTCAAAGAGGTTTGTCCGATGGCGGCCGAGCATATCGCTGAACACTTGAATGCGCACGATTTAACGCCTCAAGATCTAACTCGGTGGTGGTTACATCAGGCAAACATCAATATGAACGTGCTGATTAGTAAGCGGTTATTGGGCCGTGATGCAACGGCAGAAGAAGCGCCCATTGTTTTGGACGAATACGCTAACACAGCGTCGGCAGGGTCAATCATTGCGTTTTCCAAGCATCATAAAGATTTAAAAAAGAATGATGTCGGCGTAATTTGTTCGTTTGGGGCTGGGTATTCTATTGGTAGTTTGGTTATACGCAAACGATAGAGATCATAGCTTAGCAAGTATTTGTTTGAGATTAGAGCCCTGAATTGCCGGGCTTTTTTCTGTTTATTATTTAAGAGCGTCAATAAGTCATGAAGTTGTGGGTAAACGCCCATGATTTGTATTCACCTCAATGTGCATTTTTTGATTAGGCACAACGTTTTTTCGGGCCTGAGTCCACACATGAGTTTTTTGTGCGACTTCTGCGCTCAATATGACCGTTTTCAACATCGGGTTTCTCTGTGAATTTTGACAAGCTGAGTCCGTTAAAGTGCAAGACATTGCTCTATGAGGTTTATTGAATGATCAGAGAACAAATGAGCGTAATACAAATTTTTAAACATGCTGGGTGTGGGCAGCAAAGCTGCCGGACTCTTAAGCGTTTCATTATGCTTGCTATTGCTCTGATGTTAGTGGCATGCCAACCTGCAACGGATGAGGGAGCATCAGCGCCTGAGATTGCAAACTCCGGAGTGTTTACGGCCGACATAGTTCGGGCCGACAATTCTGGATGGCGATCTCACGGCCGTACTTATTCTGAGCAGCGGCATTCGCCTTTATCTGAAATCAGCAGTAAAACGGTGAGCGATTTGGGGTTGGAATGGTCCTTTGATTTGGGCACCAGTCGGGGCATTGAAACCACGCCAATCGTGCATAATGGAATCATGTACGTCACCTCGACTTGGAATATCGTCCATGCTCTGGATGCCCGCACAGGCGCCAAATTATGGAGCTTTGACCCTAAGGTGGATAAAGCACAAGCGGGTAAAGGGTGTTGTGATGTGGTTAATCGTGGCGTGGCAATCTGGGGGCAATCCGTTTTCACGGCGACTATCGATGGTCGTTTAATTTCTCTGAACAGTAAAACTGGTGAAGTGAACTGGGACATCAATACCATCGATAAAACCAAGCCTTACACAATCACGGGCGCGCCAAGGGTTGTTGATGGCAAAGTGATTATTGGTAATGGGGGGGCCGAACTTGGGGTGCGTGGCTACATTACGGCTTATTCGGCGGAGTCTGGTGATTTACTGTGGCGATTTTATACGGTGCCAGGCAATCCGGCCGATGGGTTTGAAAATAAAACCATGGAGATGGCCGCTAAAACTTGGACAGGTCAGTATTGGCAAGCGGGCGGTGGCGGTACTGCATGGGATTCCATGGCGTATGATCCAGAACTGGATCTTCTTTATGTCGGAGTCGGGAACGGCTCGCCATGGAATCACGGTATTCGAAGCCCTGAAGGCGGTGATAATTTATTTCTATCCTCGATCGTTGCGTTGCGCGCAAGCACTGGGGAATACGTATGGCATTATCAAACCACGCCGGCCGAAACGTGGGATTACACGGCAACTCAACATATGATTCTCGCCGAGCTTGAGATTGACGGGAAATCGCGAAAGGTAATCATGCAGGCACCTAAGAATGGTTTCTTTTACGTGTTAGATAGAGAGACCGGTGAATTCATATCCGCTAAAAATTTTGTCACCGTTACTTGGGCCTCACACATAGATGAAGACACGGGTCGGCCTGTTGAAAATAAGTTTGCTCGATATTACGGCGGTAATAAGCCGAACATCCAATTGCCCGGGCCATTAGGTGCGCACAACTGGCACCCAATGTCGTACAGCCCTGATACGGGCTTAGTGTATATTCCAGCACAAGAAGCGCCTTGGGTATACGGTGAAGATTCTGAATATCGTTACACACAAGGAGCGTGGAACACGGGCACAGATTTTACGTTAGGCATGTTGCCCTCGCAAAAAGCAATATTTGCGGCATTAAAAGCGTCTTTAAAAGGGCGCCTTATTGCATGGGACCCAGTCGAACAGGCACCCGCATGGACATTCGAACACAATGGCCCGTGGAATGGCGGAGTGTTGTCAACCTCAGGCGGCTTAGTGTTTCAAGGCACCGCCGATGCGCACTTTGCGGCGTACGATGCTACCAATGGCGAGCGTTTGTGGCGTTTTTTCACTCAAACTGGCATTGTGGCTGCCCCCATTACTTATGAATTAGATGGTGAGCAGTTTGTGGCCGTTGCCTCAGGTTGGGGTGGGTCTTATGCATTGGTAACCGGAGGCGTATTACCCACGGGCAGTGTGGCCAATGTGGGGCGTGTAATGGTGTTTAAATTAGGTGCATCAAACGCTCTGCCGCCTTTACCCAAGACTGACGTGACCGTGCCCGCGGTGCCAGAATCCTTAGAGGTTTCAGATGACGTGTTGGCGATGGGTGTTAAGGCTTATGCGAACCGTTGCTCTATCTGTCATGGTGATCAAGCTTACTCATCGGGTCTTATACCTAACCTTCGTTACTCGCCAATCACAAAAAGTCGGCAAGCATGGCAGCAGATCGTGCGCGGTGGTGCGTTGGAAGACAGAGGAATGCCTAATTTCGAAACAATTTTGGACGAAGAGACAGTTGAAGCGATTCGAGCGTACGTTATCTCAGAGGCCAACAGCGATCGAGGCGCTGAGTTTTATCAGTCTTTTCAGTGAATAAGCTGAATATTTCATGACATCATTCGATTTATTTTGACCGTTTCATTATCATGTTTTTCTGCTTTCGGTAATTAATAGGGGAAAAATAAGTGATTGCAATGACAAATCATCTGTACGACAACACGGGAGTACTTATTTCAGTGAAAAAGAATCAGATGTTGTTGTTAACGCTCCACTCGGCATTAATATCTTTGTTTTTTGTGCCCGCATTTGCGATGGCCCAGTTGGATTCAGCCAAAACACTGAATGCCATCTTATCAATATTAAATTATGAAACCGATAACTTACAGCAGCCCCAGCCTGCTCAGTTTGTGTGGCCTCCGAAGCATACAACTGAGGGACATGGTCAATGCCAATTAACTAACCCTCAGGCGGCGAATTGTACGTTCTTAATTACACCGGACAGTTTTTCCGACCGCGTACTTGTTAAGAGCGATAGAACACTTTCTCCGTTGGATGGAAGCCCCAACAGGGTCGTTAGGCCCGGTGACAAAGTTTGTGTGGCACCGGGTTATTACAAATCGACGATCATTCACCGAATCGCGGGCACGGAAGCAGAACCCATTACAATCACTAACTGCGGTGGCCAAGCCGTGTTCAGAGACGAGATCCCAGTCAGTGAGTCTCGTCATGTAAAATTATTAGGTAATGGCCATGATGGTACTTTATATGGCTTTAAAATCATGGGCACATTAAAGGAGGAGGCCCAGTTTATAGCAAAATACGGCGCTGGGTTCCAAACTAATAGCCAGCCAGCGCTGGATATCGGAGAGCTAAGCCGTAATATCGAAATAGCATGGATGGAAATATCAAACCCACGTGGCCCTCGTGCCCCCGGGATTCACTTTGTAACCAAAACATTGACGGACGCCGAGGGCAACCTCATTGTTCAATACGATTTAGAGTACCCTGACCGAGTTTTTGTTCAAACTGGCACACACATTCATCACAACTACATTCATAATTCACTAGAGGCTGAAGGCATGTACGTGGGGCGCTTTGGTTGTGATCAAGAAACGTTTGATGCTGGCCTTGCGTTAGAGGACACCCAAATTCACGATAATATCGTTGCACACATCGGTGGTGATGGCATTCAAGTTGGGTGCGCGCGTGCCAATACCAATATCTACAACAACTATGTCCATAATGTGGGGTATAACCCTTTCAATAATCGTGGTCACACTAAAGGCGTGCAACTTGGGCAGGGCACCAGTGGTCATTTATATAATAATTATATAGACCGCGGTGCCTCAGACTGTGTTTGGGCGGCCGGCGGGCCAAGTGACGATGACAGCAGTGTCTCCCTTTGGATTTACAACAACGTATTTAAAGATTGCGAACAAGCGATCGGAATTACCCGAGATGCTCAAGACACAGTGGATGCCGATCAAACGATTGAGGTTTATAATAACACGGTGATTAGAATGAGAAGCGCACACTACTTTGTGTCTTATGCTCTTTACAACGACATTAAAATAAACACAATCAATAATTTGTATGTTGATCAGCAAGCTAATTTTCAACGCTTTGCTCAAGGCCCCATACCTAATAATTTCTCTGAAAGTCATCAATTCATCAGTGTGGGCTCAGAAAGTTTGCACTTTGTTGATGCTCATGCTGGAAATTACGGTCTTACAAAAGCGTCACCGGTGATCGATATTGGGGCTCCGTTGCCGCTGTTACCCATTTCTGATTTAACTGGAAAAGCCAGAGACTCTTTCTACGACGTTGGTGCGTTTGAATACAGTGATTAGAGTGGCGATCTATCTCCCTTAATAACGACTTCGATTGACACGCTTGTTCAGAGCGTATTTATTTTGATTTAGGGTATTAATTAGATCACGATAACGTAGCTTCTCTTTGAAGTTATCCTTAAAAACGCAACTTACTGTTTCTCACATCAAGTGCGTTCATTAAGACCTCCGCCACTTGATTATTTGAGGCAAAGATAACGCCTTCGTGATTCATGAAAGTGGAGTCACGGCGATTAAGTGCTAAGGGGCGGCCATGCACGTTACTTACCCAAGCACCAGCCTCATGAGCAATGCAAGCCGTGGCAGCGTAATCCCAAATACTGCCGCCACCGTCTTCTTTTTTAGGTGGTTTTAGATAGCAGGATTGGCTTGAATTCAGCACGTGGCAGGCATTGTTTACGGCTCCGTTGCCATAAACAAATTTCACACCATCCAGCCGTAAGGCTTGCGCGTATTTTTCTAAGGCAATGGCGATTGATTTATATTGGGGCTGCGTTTTATAACTTGTATCTGCGTAGACCGTTAGTACTTTTTCAAGGTGTTGAGCTTGATTGAATGGGGTTGAATTTCGATAGCTGCCTTGCCCTTTGATGGCATGATATAAGGCTTGGCGGTTGGGGTCATATACAACGCCAATTAATGGTTTTCCGGATTGCTCAACCAGAGCGATGGAAACGGCGTAGCCAGAACGGCCCTCGGCAAAGGGTAAAGTGCCATCAAGTGGGTCGACACACCAGAAATACGGTTTTTCAAAACGTTCGCGGGCATTGCTGGGCGTGTTCAAAGATGATTCTTCGCCAATGAAGGCGATGTTCAGCGGCGCTGAAACTTTTTTTAAGTGCCGGTGAATAATTTTTTCACTGTGAATGTCGGCCTCTGTCACGAGTTGCGACGCGTTGCTGCTTCCAGTGTTTTTAAACATTCGTTGTAAATTGCGGCGGTCAAGTTTTTCTATGAACTGGCCAGCCTCTTGCGCGGCTTGAGCGGCCGTGTCGCACAATGCTTGCAGTTGTTCGGTTGAAAACGTTAATGTCATAAGCGTTGGAGGCTTTTGGCTCACCGCTGTAGGTTGTTAATAACGCCGTTGGTGAGTTTTTCACTGTAGCTGTTAATTTTCCAATGCTCTGGGCTCCACCCTTTAATAAAACGATGGAAGTCAGCCCAAGCAACTGGGTAAAGCTCTCGCCACTCATTCTCTAATTCAACGGCGTTGATGCGGACTTTTTTCTGTGCAATTCGTTTAGTTAGAACAGAGAAGTAGGCGTCTAATAATTCATCTTCCATTGTTTCACACTCACTCTCATTCAGGCAGCTGCCTAGAAAATAGGCCACGTCTTTCATGCCGCAGCCGCGCCCAATGTATTGGAAATCAACTGCGGCAACCGCTTGTAAAGAATCTAATGATGAGTGATCGTGACGAAAGCAGAAATTAGCCAATTTGGCGTCACCATGCACTAGCGTTTGATGGCGACACTGCCGCAGTTTTTGATCAATGAGAGGGGCCGCTTTGCGCAGAGCAACGTCATTCAAGGCCGCCAATTCATCTGGGCGTGTGTCAAGATGCCAGTAAGTGCCACACTCCCACAACCCCTGTGCTTCTGTGTTTAAAAATGTGGCGTGAAAGCTGGCTAACCAGTCTAAGCAGGCGTAGATATCTTGGGCTTCAACTCGGCTTTTTCTCACGTCAAAACCCGCTCTGTCGAGGTCTGATAAGACTAAAACGGTTTCATTTTTTTGTGAGTTTACAGCAAGACAATTGGGTACCACGCAATCGCTTGCGCATTGCGTTGCATAATGTTGATACCAGTGACTTTCTACTTGATAAGAGCGTATTTTTCTTTGATGAGACAAGCTCGTATTCCAACCGCGAGGGTGATGGCCTGCGTCTGGTAATTTAATGTGTTTCAAGATCACAGAAGGGTGAGTGCCGCCATTAAGCTCAACACGCAAAATTTGACCATACCCACTCCATAACGATTGAATTATCGTTGAGTTGTTAATTGTTCGTGCATCAGTTGCTGATAACACAATGTCAGTTATGGCTGGCAGCATGGCCTTAGTGTGCGTAATTAAACATAACAGTGGATTGATGAAACTCTTTCATTAAATATAGGTGAAAATAATGTTAAACAAACTAAAAAATTAGCCACTATATTGCTTACCTTCGAATTAATACAAGCGATTCTGATCTTGGACACTATCAAAAATACCAACTAACGACAGCTATTGTTTATTACCGAAAAGAGAAACGCTAATATTTTTTGACATAACCTAAAATTTATTTAATACTGAGTTTTCATGTTAATAATGGAGTTTTTTTTAAGGATGATGAGATTCATAAATCTAATAATTTTCAGTGGGTTTATTTTAAGTTTTACGACAGCAACTTTAGCCAAGACAGTTAAGTCAAAGGATTTGTTGGGCATGTCGCGCCTTGAGGTACGTCCAATAGTTAATCGTACACCTGTAAAATTTGATAAAAGAAAAATAAGAAAAAGACTTGCTAGAAGAATAGCTGGTAATCGTAATCTAATAGATTGGGCAAATTGCTCATATGGAATTGTTAATGGCAAGCCTGTTCTTGAAAAATTTGTGCCTAATAAAATTGATATTCAAGCTTGCTTGACTCTGACATTTAAGTCTGGTGATGTTACTGAACAATACTTCATAAATGATCATTTATGTGACGGTATTCCAAGTAGGTTTTGTCTTGGGGGGTACTCGGTTGAGACAAAAATTGTCACCAAACTTATTCCAGAACCACAAGGGAACGATAACGTTCAACGTTTTCAAGTTAATTCCGTATACAGAACAAAGTATCACTTAAATGACGTACCTCAAAAGAAAACAAATGTTGTTGCACAGGTAATCGACAGCTCGATAAATAGAGGTTCAAAATGGGATAGAGTTACTCGGATAAATACTTGGCACAAATGGTCTCCAGGAGTTTATAGCCATCGATTTGAGATACAAGACAGGGACTATAATATTCTTGCTAAGCCTAAAGAGACGGCTGTTTATTTTCCCATGACTCAAGAAGGGGCATCGATGTCATGCACTGATCAAGCGGATGCTGCAGGCGTTGCAACACTTTTAATAGGCGGCGTTGCAACGGCATACCTTACTAACGGAGTAGCGGTACCGGCCGGCGCAGCCGTTGGAGGGGTAGCTGGTGCTGAAGGTGGGCCAATAGGAGCGGGTGGAGGAGCGATAGCTGGTGGTGGGTTTGCATTTCTTACAGCGAGCCAAACAGGTGCTTTGATCACGACTGCAACGGCTGGGTTTGTTAGATACCAAGTCAGAAAACATTGTAAGGACGCAACACCGCCACCTCCAAGCGATGCAAATCCTTCAACGCCACCAGATACAAAACCGATTGAGGATGGACTGACCCAAATGAGCTGCTCTTCTTGCCGAAGCGCGATAGAAGTACGTCTACCAGGGCAAATCATCGAAGGGCCTGGAAATGAAATTACCATCAACCAAGATGAGGTGGGTTTGTTTTGCACAGACTGGGAAACACGAACGGATTTAAGTGATAACGATGGCGACGGTATCTGCGATGATTAGGTGATTTCAGCGTATCGCTATTAGGTTCGTTTATGGCGGCTGCTTAGATATTCTTTTATCCAAGCAGTCGCCTACTAACTAATACAGTGAATTCATGTCAGGTACATAGGTTAATATCGTAACTTCGCGTGCAGATGGTAATCCGCTTGATGGCTTCCGAAATGATCTTGGAATGATTTATCCACATCGGCTGTGTCTTTAAAATAGCTACCTTTGCTGTCATCGTTTGTGTCTTCTTGATACCAGAATGTTTGTACCGGGTCGACCTCTTCAATCGTCGTATTGGCTTGTGAGGTGGCGATACGCAGGCTAATTTTAAATTTGGTGTTGAATTTGATGGCGCAACCGATCATTCGGCTATAGTCATCTTCTGATATTGCGAAGGTGTTCCAGATTGGGTAGATATACCAAGATGATTCATCGTCCACTTTGTACCGAATGCTGATATTGTCATGCTCGCCGCTACTCATAGACAGCGCATCATGACAATGCAACTGATCTAGGTTAACCATATGATCGTATGTTCCTGTTTGATAGCATGCAGAACCTGGAATAATGCCTGAAAAGAAATAGCTTTCAACTCCTTCTCCGCCATCGTCAAACCCAACATCAATGCCCAAAAATGCCACTTTTGCCTGTTCACGAACCTTATCTAAGTTGATGGATTCATCGTCTTCGGTAAATGCGTCTTTATCAGCGCGGTTGGCGAATGCGGCGCCGGTTAAACCGATATCTTCATCAACCGTTAATTCGGCACCCACATAACGCCCACGAATACTCTCGGTGTCTTCAAACCACACACCCACAGCTAAGCTTGCATCAGCACCTGCGTCTACGCCTTCAACAAGAGCGGGGCCACCAAAAATTGCAACCGAAGGCTGTGTGCCAGAAGTACCAATCAAGTTAAAATCTGATCGGTCTACAGCGATGCCAAATACACCTTCTAAGCCGCCAATAAATTCAACCTGAGCCATCAAGCCGATTGAAAAGGCTTTAACTTTAGTCGCGTCTGCCAGCGCGGCTTTAACTCGCGTGAATGCAGCTGAAAATAGAATGTCTTTCAGGTAATCTTCGAGGTCTTCAGGGTCTGTACATTCAACCACTGTTTGCAGTGTTGGTTCTATGGATGTGCTTGCTTTCCAATCCTTTAGGTCGTCGGCAATGGCTTGGTATAAGTTGGTTGGAATACTGTTGTTTGGTGGCGGTGCTGCCGTGGTGATTTCTTCTACCACGCAGCTGATTTTGTAGTGTGCATCATTATTGCCTTTCATGTCTAACTCAAATGAACCCGCTTGATGAACGTATCCTGAGCCTAAAAAATCAGCGGAATCAAAAGTGTTAAACGCACCATCGCGATCCCAAACACTGATTGCCGCGGTATGATCGAAATAGAAAACCGGAATAGGCGGGTTGTCCGATAGGCTAAAAACTTGACCGTTGTTCATCGAATGTGACCCGATTACTGGGTATTTAGATGGTGGGCCAGCATCAGGTTGAACCAAGATTTCGACATCGTCATCTTGACTGCTACCGCCCACGTGAACACAATTAATTTCAGTAATAGATAGTTTAAACACTGGGTATTCCTAAGGTTTATGGTGAGTGCATTTTTATAAGTATTCTTCAACGCTAAGAACAGTGGCTCGACAAGCAATGTTGATTTTGATAAATACTTACATTCAGTCATCATTAACTGAACCGACCTATTATGTGGGCCTTTAATGCGCGCATGTTATTACACGCTATTACAAGTTCATTGTTTGAATTTAATGCGATATGAAATTATCAAACATGCGTTTCTGATCATCGTTTTGATAAGAAAAAGCAAGGCGCTTTAAGGTTGTCGAGATTTGTTTGGCTATTACTGATGGAAGTCACCACACACCATTGTGCGCAGTTTTAACAAAGTTAAAGCTGCGTTGATATGTAAACCAAAGTCAGTTTTGTTGGAACGTGTAGTATTATGCGCTTCTCTAAAATTCTCTTAAGAAACCTTTAGAGCGAAAATCTAAAGAGCGAAAATCTAAGTGGCTTTTATTTCGATTTAACCAATAGGTTTACGCAATTTATAATTCGTTGCTGGTTCTCTTTGCTTCAACGTAAGGCTTATTGCTGAGTCTTACGTTGTTCTTTGGGACAAATTGACGTTAATTAATAAAACTATAACGATATAAACTACATCATGAAAAATATTCGCACTTTGTCTGAAAAGACCATAAATGCTAAAAACACTTTATTAGCATTATCAATTGTAAGCGCTTGCACGATACCGTCAGTTATGGCGAACAATGTTAATGACTCTATAATTAAGGCACAACGCGCTGCCTTACAAATAAATACGGCAGGTAAAGGGTTTGGACCGCAGTCGCCCAGAGACATTGATCAAGCTTATGGTACTAATCTTCGAACGTTCGGCTTTGCACCTAATCGCACAACAATGAACTTATGTAATATACATTTTCATAAAAATGCCGAACACAAAGGAGGGGACTTTACTACTTATGCGGGTAATGGTGATGGCAAAGGAAAAAATACAGGCTTTATTTATGATGGTAAATTGACTAAAAATCAGCTCAAACCCGTCAAGCAAAATATCTGCGATGGTAAAGGTGCTGCCTTAAATGTAGGTGACACAATTGAAGTGCACTGGGTTTATTCGTCAGCACAAGTTACTCCGGGTCCTACTCTTGGTGCGTGCTTAGCCGAAAGTACGATGAACCCTGGTCTTAGAGTGGAAGGTCAAGTATTTGTATTGGCAAACGATGAAAGCGCCTTGGATTTCAATCAGTTGGCCGAGGTGAAAATGATAAATGGTTACTCACAAGCTCCGAATATCCCATCTTCAACGGGAAAGCCGGTTGAGTATTTAGGTTCAACAACAGGGCCAGCCTATAATGAAACAGCATCACCATTGCAAGTCAGTTGGAGTATGCGCCCGAAGACGGCCACGTTAGACATCAACTCAGTAGGACAGTGGTGTAAAGGCAATATCTTTAAGGAAGATCATGCTCATGGCGTACGGAACTTGGTCACAAATCCAACGCTATTATCACCAATTAACTGAACGTCAGATGACATAAAAAAACACCCTCTTAAAACCACAGGGTGTTTTTTTTATCTGCTAGGTATTCTTACCCGCAAGATAAACAAACCTCAATGTATTGAACTATTGTTTAAATTCATTACAACAAAGCTTTGAAAATAAGATCGTTTGTCGATGCTAATCACAATGCAACATCACATAGACACCAGTTACTGTGTTTGGGAACGTTGGCTACGTATGCGGGTAAAGCGGTTTCAAGTCATTTTCTTTTGCTTTTTTCTTGGCGTCTTTGAGTAGGTTTTTCTTATGTGACGACCGATAACTTGTCAATATATCTTCTAGGTCTTTCAGTTGCTCTGAAATAAGGTTTTCTGGCTCCCTATACAGATGGGCTTGCAAATTTTCCAAAGCACGGCATATGTCTGATTTACCAGTTTCATCGGCAATTTTTTCAGCGACTTTGTCTAAGGTTAACCGAGTTTTATCTTGGAAGGCTTCACCAGACCATATAAGCAAACTTCGTCGTACATTCGCTGTGTTGCCTGAATTAAAATCACTTTTTAGTTGCTTCCAAGCGCTGACCTCGTTCAAAGTTGTTTGTGCCCGCGTTCTGATATCATTACTGTGCTTTTCTTTGCTTGTTAAGAAGAAACGTTGATAGAGACACAATAACAGTAAAAATAAGCTGACGATTTGCCACAACCACACCCGATTGTAGAGTGGGGGCGAGGGTTGGTTTGTGATGTTTTGATATTGTGAAGAAGGGTAGGGGGAGACTTGTTGAGCTTGATGTTCTGATGGCAATTGAACTGCGTCAGCCACGACCACCAGTGTTTGGGCGGGTAAAGTCGCTTGTTGCCATTCTTTTAACTCGGTATTAAACCAGTCGATGATCACTGCCGGTAAGGTGAAATTTCCAGGCGTTGATGGGACAATGGCTTCAGATTCAACACGAATGCCAAGCAAGCCTTCCGCTGTTTTTTCGGTGCTTAATTGCGGCTGGTCTTCATAGCGGCTGTAGTTAGAGTTGGTTCCCGAAGTAACCCTAATGGGGGGGATTGCTTCGGCTCGCTGACCTTGGGCTTTAATGGTTACAGTTCGAGTGATGGGGGTTCCAACCGTGAGCAGAGACGTGTCGCCAGACCAAGTGGCTTGTATCTCTACGTGAGCAGCGGGAAACCAAGCGTTAACGGAGTCTGGTTTCTCTAATACGGTTACGTCAAATGGTTTGGTTCTCGCAACCACTTGCTTGCCCCGTTGCCCAAAAAAGCTTCTGCTGCTGCCTTGAATACCCGTAAAGGTGAGAGAAGGTATTTTCAGAGTTCCTGCGTCTTTAGCAAATACGGTGTATTTTAATTCAACAATTTGGCGTGCAATGCCATTATTGACCTTACTAAAACTCTCTTGATTTAGTAATTCATAATCGGCGTTTTGAATTTCCAGTGATGATGCGTTTAAATTACTGACGTCACTGCTGGCGGATAACATGACGGTCAATAATACTTGTTCACCAGGGTAAACCTGACGCTTTGATACTAACGCTGAAGCAGACAGAGGAGAACTCGCTTGCTTGTTTGCCGCATGGTCACGCTTAACGGTTACGGTGATTGGCGAACTCTGGGCGCCGGCAATGTTAAACGCCGGTATGGTCAGTAGGCCTTCGCGTTTTGGTGCCAATGTGATCACCCATGTTGTCGATACTTTTTGTGTGGTTTGCCCGTTAATGACAGTAACAGAGCTGTTGTTTTGAGGGCTGATTCCCAGCACATCAAAGTTAGGTTCTAGTAATTTGATGTCCAGAGCTAGAGTGTCGGCTTGTTGATCTAATTCTACGACTAATTGAATGGTCTCATTTAGGCTTATCTCATTTTGACTGACTAGGCTGCGCAGAGAGGCGGCGTTAGCCATGTTTATGGGGCTTAACAACACGACAAGCCCCATGATCATTGCCGTTGTGATCATTCTGAGGCTTAAGGCAGGCGTTAAGAAGGGGCCTAATAGTAATTGCATCATCAATACCTCTGTTCTTTAGCTGAATTGGACGTGCGATTGCGTTGTTGGTTTTTTTGTTGTTGCTGCCGTTGCCAAGCTTGGTATTCGAATTTTCGGCGCAGTAAACCGGAAGGGTCTTCGCCTATGCTACGCAGCCATTGTTCGCTCGAATCCGATAAGCTCTGTTCATTATTTTCAATCACGGTTGTTTGTTCTGAAAGAGAGGGAGGGGCACTAGGGTCGTTTTCACCTGGACGCTCATTTTCCAAGCGCGTTTGATCATTAATGAGGCTTTCTTGTTGGGTTTCGCCTTCGCCTGCTTGGTTCTCGGGTTGTGAAGTCTGATTGTCGCTTGTCTGTTCTTGTTGGTCGTCAGTCGGCTCAGACGAATTCGCTTGTTGTTCGCTTTGTTCACTTAGGGAGTTGGTGTCGTCTTGTTTAGCTGAACTGGGTGACTCTTGCTGTTGCTGATTATTATCCGACGAGGGTGTTTGGTTTTCAGACTCTTGTCCGTTGTTTGAATCAGAACCGCTTTGTTGTTGATCTTGCGGGTTCTGACCCTGCTCCTGGTTCTGTTCTCCGCCTTGTTGTGAGTCTTGGTTTTGGTTTTGCGGATCTTGCTGTTTTATCAATTGCTCTAAGAAAGCCTTATTATGCTCGGCGTCTTCGTGTCCAGGTTCTAATGTTAAAACCGCGTTGTAGCTTTCAATGGCCGCTTCTAATTGGCCATTCAAGGCTTGCGCATTTGCTTTATTGTATAAACTGATTGCGTCGGCTTTATTATCAAGGTCTGTAATGGTTGCCTCATAATTCTTCGCTTTATAATTGGCCACGGCAGACCAGTCTTCGTTTTCAAAAGTGTCGGCTGCTTCAGCGTGTTTGCCTTTTTGCATTAACGCAGCCGCACGTTGGTTTTGAGTCTGGAATAAATGCGCCAAACTGATTGTGGATTCCGCTGTTGCATCAAACGGCATCGGCGCTAATAGAAACAGAGCCAGACAATAAACGGCGCCTTTTCGAAATAGCAATACAACAATTGGCAGTGTTAAAAGAATCAGCAGATAGCCCATGTCTTGCCATTGATCGTAGTCATGGTTTTCTTGTGGTTGCGAGTCGCTGTGCTTATCGCCAGCAAACGCTGTGGTTGCATTGTTGGTTAAAATGTCCGTGTCTTGAGTGTCTGGAAACAGCGTGGTTGCTCGTCCGCCGGTTGAAGATGCCAACTCTCTTAGGCCGTTAAATTCCAATTTAGTCAGCACAATTTGCCCATTAGAGTCTTTTAAAAAGCCGCCATTCTCCTCTGGTATCGGTGCTAATTTGCGGCCGCCGACACCCAATATTGACAGAGTGTGAGTTCGTTTAAAATCGCGTAATATTTGTTCTTTCGCGGTGTCGCTAACACCATCTGTGATCAGTACCAAGTTGCCGCGACTCACGCCGGCATCGTTTAGCAATCTTTGCGCAAGCCGTATTGCCGCTTCTGCGTTACTACCACGCTCAGGTATGATCGTTGGTGAAAGGGCGGGAACCAATGCTTTGATGGTGTCGGCGTCGTCGGTTAAGGGGCTAACGATATGAGCTGAACCGCCGTAGGCAATTAAGCCCACTTGCCCGTCTTTTTGTCGATCTAATAGGTCAAGCAACTCGTATCTTGCACGCGTGATTCTGTCGGGTTGAATGTCCTCGGATAACATTGAAGGCGATAAATCGAGCAAAATAATCGTGGCGCTTTGATTATTCAGCGAGGGCGCACTTTGTTTGACCCAAGATGGGCCAGCTGCCGCAATTATTAGGCTCAATCCAGTCACGGCTAGCCAGTAGCGTTCAAACCGATGAGGGCTAAATCGCCCAATGCTGAGTACTTCAAGTGCGGCTTTGGGTAAATGAGCAGCCCAAGGCGTTGCGCCAGAAGAACGGAGTAAAGCGCAGATCAGTACAACATGCACAGGCAACAGCCAAAGCCATTCAGGACGAATAAAGTGAAAGCCTAACACGTTCATCATGACCAACGTCGTCCTAGCATAAAGACAGAGACTGCCAACAAAAATGCGAGTAGGGCAGGCCAGTGCAACATACTTTTTTGTTCACGAAACGATTGTGTTTCTGGCTTAGGTTCGAGTTCATCCAATCGTTGATAAATTTTTTGCAAGCTTTCAGGGTCGGTAGCGCGATAATATTGCCCACCGGTTTTATCGGCAATGTATTGCATGGTTGGTTCGTCGATTTGATTGCGTAGGCGTACCTCTCGCTTGCGGCCCAACAGATCGGTAACCGCTTTAGATTTAGCGCCAACTCCGATGGTGTGGATTTTAATGTCAGCTTCGGCTGCGATATCGGCGGCGGCTCTAGGGTCGGTGCCAGCTGAGTTTGCACCATCGGTAAGCAAGATAAGGACACGGCTATCTGCGGGCCGGTCTCGCAAACGTTTTATTGCTAAGCCAATGGTGTCACCAATAGCGGTAGCACGACCTGCAAAGCCCACTAGAGCTTCTTCAAGCTGTTGTTTGACCGTTTGTCGATCATGGGTGAGTGGGGTTTGCAGATAGGCTTGTTCGCCAAACAAGATCAGCCCCAGCCGATCTCCGCCGCGTCTCTCTACAAACTCACCAACAACGGATTTAACTGTGCTGATTCGATCTATGTAGTTGTTATTATAGAGCATGTCTTCTTCAAGCATGGATTCAGAGATATCCACGGCTAATAACAAGTCACGCCGGTCTTGCGGTAGCTCTATCAAATCGCCTAAGTAAACTGGGCGAGATAGCGCCGTTAGAGAGGAGAGCCACAGCAACCACAACAATATGGCGTTTGCTAAAGCGGTTTTTACGAAGCCCGCGCTATTGCTCGTTGATGAATCTATTAAATCAAAGAAGGGTACTTTGATGGCGCCACTGGCCTGATCATGGCGAGGTAAAAGTCGTCTGATAAGCAACGGCAGTGGAGCAAGCAGCATTACTAAGGGCCATTCCAAACTAAGCATTTACGGGCTCCGTTATTTGTGCATGCTGAGATACTCGCTTTGCTTCTTGCTCTTTAGCGTTATGCTCACCTTCATAAAATTTAAAGTCCCTTAAGTCAATCTCATGCGTTCTCAGCCAGATGAGGAGTTCGTTATGCAAATTTGAAATATCAACCTTTGGCTCCGGTTGATAACAGTTTATCGTCAGTGCTTCAAGGCTTGTAGGGCTGAGAGGAGAGGGTGATGAGCAAGACAGAAGTGTACTCCAAGAACTCCCTATGGCGCCCGCGACGCCGGTTATTGGTTGGTTGCTGTTTGCCATTGATTGAGTTGTTTTTGCTTGATGTATGACGCAACGTTTTAGGATAGAGTTAGCCGACCTTAAGTATTGAACGGTGTTTTGGTCTTTTCCCCAGTTTGCGTACTGTTGTTCAAGCTCAATGGTGGCTGTTTTTCGATACTGATTAAGACGCTTTCGTTGGCGTAGCTTAAATACCAGCAAACTGAGCGCGAGTATTAAGACTATGATGATGGCCCACCAACCAATGGCCAGTGGCCACCATGACACTGGTTCAGGTAAGTGAATATCGCGAAGGTTTTCTTCTAGTATTTTGGTAAGGTTCTCTTGCATAATTTAGACATGATTTAGAGTGGCTAAGACTCAATAGACGCTATGACTGAAATACGCCGGTCAAAATTTTGCGAGCGGTTAAAGTGGTGTTGGCCATAATCAACCGTGATTTGCTTAGTGTCGTGGCCTGATTGAGTAGTGACGCTCTTTGATCTACCGATTTTCGATACACATCTTTTGTTTTGCTTGTTAATCTAAACTTTGCGACTCTTTTGCCATCACTGATTGGTAAAGAACCGCTAGCAGGCAGGTGTTCTTCAAGTGGGTCCGTGACTCTAATGAGCGTTAGGTCAGCGTGCCGACCTAATTTACTGATGGCCTTAACTGCCGCTTGATCAATGTCATAAAAGTCACTAATGACAAATACCGCAGTGCCTGGACGAACAATTCGTTGGCTTTCATCGATGTAATAAGATAGTTTTTTGCTCGACGTATTGGCGAGCTGACTCTGGGAATCGTCATTGGTATCGGTAGTTACTTTGTTAGCAAGTAATTGAGTATTGGCTTGATGTAGCTCATGAATCAGTTTCAATACGGCTTTTCGACTGTTTTTAGCTCTGATGTCAATTTCAGTTTGTTGGCCGATAATTTGGGCACCAACGCGGTCACCTGTGGCAAGTGCAGCCCAACCTAGGGCCGTTGATATCTCTGCTGCGAGTACCGATTTGAATAAGCCAGTGGAGCCGAAAAACAGTGAGTTTCGTTGATCCACAATAATGTGGCAGGGGCGCTCACGCTCTTCACGAAACAATTTTGTGTAGGCGCCGTTGGCCCTTGCGGTGACTTTCCAGTCAATAGTACGAATATCGTCCCCAGCTTGATATGGCCTTACTTCGTCAAATTCCATGCCTCGCCCGCGAAACTTAGAACGAGAGCTTCCCAGCATTACGCTGCTGGACATCTTTGATGAGAATAACTTCAGAAGCCTTGCCCAGTGACGCGATAGCAGTAAACGCTGAAGATCAGTCACAATACCGTGATGAGCTGCATCCGTCAGTGTTGTTTCCTGTGTCGAATTTGAATTCATTAGTGATAATAGAACCCTAGCTTGCCGGCACTCTTTTTAGTAACTCGTCGATCACCAGATCGGGGGTTACGCCTTCGGCTTCGGCTTCATAACTCAATATCAGACGATGTCGTAGGCAATCATGTGCTACGGCTTGCACATCATCCGGTGTCACAAAATCTCTGCCGGTGAGCCAGGCATGGGCCCGTGCGCACCGGTCGATTGCAATCGTCGCACGTGGGCTGGCACCAAACTCCAACCACCCGGCCATGTCTTCTCCGTAGTGATGGGGGGTGCGGGTGGCAAGAATGAGTTGCACTAAATACTCATCTACCGCCTCGGCCATGTGCAGTTTCACAACGGCATTACGAGCATCAAATATTTGCTGTTGTGAAATGACGTTAGCCGGCGATGGGACTTGGCCTTCAAGAGCCTCGCCACGCGCCAGCGACAAAATTTTCCGTTCAGCCGACACATCCGGGTAATCAATCTTTACGTGCATAAGAAAGCGATCTAACTGTGCTTCGGGAAGCGGGTAGGTGCCTTCTTGTTCTATCGGGTTTTGTGTGGCCATCACTAAAAACAATGAAGACAGAGCCATTGTTTGCCGGCCAACACTGACTTGCCGTTCGGCCATGGCTTCAAGCAGTGCCGCTTGCACTTTGGCTGGCGAACGATTTATCTCATCGGCCAATACCAAGTTGTTAAAAATGGGGCCCGGTTGAAATTTAAACTCCCCAGATTCAGGGCGATAAACCTCCGTGCCCGTAATGTCTGAAGGCAGCAAGTCAGGGGTAAATTGAATTCGTTGAAAATGTCCTTCAATGCCCTCGCTGAGTGCTTTAATGGCTTTAGTTTTGGCTAAACCTGGCGCTCCTTCAACCAGTAAATGACCGTCGGCTAACAAGGCGATGATCAGTTTGTTGACCAGTTTTGGCTGGCCTAAAATTTGATCCGATAACCAATCTCGAAGTTCAATAAAAGACGAATGCATAAAGTAGCCTGTTTCTATTTTTGAATACGTGTTGTAAATGCGTGCAGACCTCTAACTTGAGAGATCTTAATGTCGGCTTTGGGTGCGGCCTTGTCACAGTGGCGGCATACCAAAATATTGGCGATTAAATAATAATTTTCAACTTAATAAAAGGTTAGTTTTTAACTTTTTTGTGTGTCTCATTTAGGCAAGAAAAAAGTCAATTTTTACAATTAAAGTCTCTGGTCTAGAGTGTTAGAAAGCCCCAATAAGCAGTGGCCTATTGGGGCTTTCTCTGATGCCTTGCTCGTGTATTTGAATATCACATGAGCAGACTGTTTTTAAGTTATTTTTTCTTAATGACGTTCTTCGGCTTTAGTATGCCCAACCTGTTGAGCAAGCCTTTCTCACGTTGCGTTGGTTTGGTGATAACAGTGCCGCCATGCTGGCGATCCTCTATGCTGGCTTCCAAGCTTGCAATGTTGTCTAACGTGACATCACCGGTCATTTCAACCAACTTATCACCGTCAAATAAGACCGTAATTACTCGTTGATCAGTCTGATTACGCTGTTGGTTGCGGCGTGAATAAAAATAGTCCCAGCGTTGCTCATTAAAGGGGTCGATCACCATAGGCGTGCCAAGAATGAATAATACTTCTTGTTTACTCATGCCGTAACGAATCTCACGTAAATCGCTATTGTTAATGATGTTGCCTTGTTGAATGTCAGGCTGATAAGGCCTAATGCAGGCGCCTAATAGGCTGCTGCAGACAATAACGAGTAGGCCGGTTCTGATTGCGTGAATTCGAAGTTTCATGATGTAAGTATTTATATTTTATTGCGAGTTATTTTAACGCAGTACTCAAGCTTATTCTAACGTAACGTTTATGACTATATTTGCAAGTTTTATTTTACAGCTCTTTGAGTACAGCAATTTCATCGCAATTTTCAAATTTGTAGCAGTTTACACAAATCCCCCACACTTTTTCAGGGAATATGTTTTTGTCTACGGTTTTAAAACCGAGTTTATGGAAAAAAGCGGGCACATAAGTCAGCGCCATAAGACGTTTGACCCCGCGTTGTTTGGCCAGCGCAATAAGCTCTTCAACAATCTGGCGCCCAAGACCGGAACTTTTAATCGATTCACTGACCATGAGGCTGCGAATCTCGGCCAGCGCATCGGTAAAATTTTCCAGTGAACCACAGGCGACCACAGTGCCCGTCCGCTCGATGACGCGAAAGTGTTCAATTTGTTTGATAATATCTGATTTTGTTCGCGGCAAAAGGTCGCCCATGGCCGCGTAATGATTCAGTAATACTTGGATTCCCTGAACATCATTAACGGTAGCCGCGCGAACACGATCTTGCTTGTTGGCACAGTTTTGATTGGGTGATGTGTTTATCAATTGCTTTGGTTAATAAATGGATGCCTAAATGGCATTTAAGTCGTTGTAAAAATGAGCTTCAAGTTGCTAGCGAGGCGCCGGCGGCGTTTGCCCAAGCCTAAACTATTTTAGAGCAAGTTACTTTAGAGGTTAAGTTTAGGCTGAATTGGTTTAGGCGCATGAAATGAAGAATGACGTTCAGATGATGGCCGATTGTAGCATCTCTTGGGCGTGAGCTTTAGTGCGGTCGGTGATTTCGCTGCCACCTAACATGCGCGCAATTTCCGCTGTACGCAGGTCGTCATCCAGTTTTATTAAGGTTGAATAGGTGTCCTGTTCACGGCTGACCTTATCGATCAATAAATGCTGATGGCCTTGAGCGGCTACTTGTGGCTGGTGCGTGATGCAGATTACTTGTGCGCTTTCCCCAAGGTTTCGTAGACGCATGCCCACTATTTGAGCGATTTTTCCTCCAACACCCACATCAACTTCATCGAATACAAGGGTAGGTGTGTCTGATTTTTCGCTAGTAATAACTTGAATGGCCAAACTGATGCGCGACAATTCCCCACCGGATGCCGTTTTACTTAACGGCTTGAGTGGCATGCCGTGATTCGTACTCACCAAAAACTCTATCTGATCAACGCCGTGTTCAGAAATGATGGGCTCATCGCTTATTTGCCGCTCCACCGAAATGGCCAGCTCGCCACCGCGCATTCCAAGGTCTTGCATCTGCATGGTGATTTCCTTGGAGAGTTGTTTAGCCACGGCTTGTCTTCGATCTGATATGAGTGCCGCGATTTTATGATACTTAACCAGTAATTCATCTAACTGTTTCTGAAGCTTTTCGGGCTGTGCGTGTTGGTTTGCTAGCCGAGTGTATTCGCTTTGCAACTCTTGGTGTTTTTTTGGTAACTCTGTTTCGTGGCAGCGGTGTTTGCGAGCTAGGTTGATCAGCGTGTCTCTGCGTTGCTCGACCTCTAGGAGCCGCTCGGGATCTTGGTCAATTCGGCTTAGTGATGTATCAAGCAGGCTTTGTACTTCTTCGATTTGTGCCAGTGCGCTGTTTAACAGCTCATTTGACGGTTCTAAGCTTTGGTCGAATTTAGTGAGATCGGCGATCTGATTAATAGCACGTCCTAAGTCAGAGCTTACGTTCGATGTTTCGTTGTGAAATAAACCATCAATTAAAGCCGTGACGCCATCTTGTAAGGCTTGTGAGTTGCTGAGGCGCAGATGCTCTTTCTCCAACTCTTCAAATTCACCGTCTAAGGCGCTTGCTTCGTCAAGCTCGTCGAGCTGGAAAGACATCAGCTCCATGCGGTCTTGATTATCGTTTTGGGTTTGAGAAAGTTGCGACAGCTCGCGTTTCGTTCTGTTGATATGCGAAGCCAGCGCGGCCATCGCTTTTAGGCCGTCTTCGTGGCCCGCAAATTGGTCGATAATGTGACGCTGGTGTGGCAGTCGCAGCAATGATTGGTGTTCATGTTGGCCGTGAAGGTCAACCAACATCAAGCCCAATTCGCGCAAGCTCGATAGCGTGCTGGGTTGGTCATTGATATAACATTTGGTGGGTTTGTTATTACGAACAATGCGACGTACTAGACAATAATTTTGTTCGTTTTTATCGGCTAAATCTTTCTGTTCTAACCAGTCACGAACGTTTTTTTGTTTGCTGATTGAAAATAAAGCCGTAATTTCACACTGCTCTTCGCCATAGCGAATCATGTCGGCCTCAGCTCGAGAGCCTAACAAAAGATTTAGCGCCCCCAGAACAATGGATTTGCCAGCCCCCGTTTCACCAGTGACCACCGTCAAGCCATCATCAACTTCAAGCTCTAACTGTTTGATGATCGCGAAATTTCTAATACTGAGTTCTCTTAATGCCATGACGTTAGTATAGCAATGGGGTAGGGCATAACAGAATTATTATTTCGTGGATTTTTATTTCGTAATGCTTAGGTACTACCGTGTGGCGGCCTATTTGCCGCTACCCCAGCCCAATTTAGCTCTGAGCATAGCAAAATAATTGTAGCGTTCCGTATGAACCAACTTTACCGAATGTTTGGATCGGCTTATTTCCACCAGTTCGTCCCCCATGAGGTTGTAACCAATCAAGCCATCACTTGAAACGTGGGCGCAGTTAGGCGTTTTGTTTTGCAGTGAAAGTTCCACTTTGCTGTTTGCCGGCAAGGTAATGGGGCGATTAGACAAAGTATGAGGTGAAACGGGCACCATGGAGATGACATCGGTGCCAGGGTGAACAATCGGGCCTCCTGCTGATAGGGCATAAGCGGTTGAGCCCGTCGGGGTGGCGAGTATTACGCCATCTGAGCGTGCTGAGGTTACAAACTGCCCATTCACGTGAACTTGCCATTTAATCAGTTTTTCTGACGCATAACGACCAATGACAATGTCGTTTAACGCGATGTCTTGGTATAAACACTCATCGCCACGCAAAACGCGCACGTGCAGCATAATACGTTGCTCAACCTCATAATCTCCTTCAAGGATGCGATCAATTTCAGTGAGCATGTCGGCTTGTGGTATGTCGGTCAAAAAGCCTAACGTACCTAAATTTACGCCTGCTACGGGCACATTTTTTTCCGCCATTGTGCGCGCCACGTGTAGCAAAGTGCCATCGCCACCAATCACAACAGCCAGGTCAATATCCGAAGTGAGGCTCTCGTGCATTAACTCCTGTGGCAGTTCACGAGTTATTTCTTCGGCCGTCGTATACCCTAGCTTGACCTTAATGCCGTTGTCTTCCAGATGTTGAGCCAACGCCTTGATGGGCTTTTCAACGCTAGTGTCTTGGTACTTACCAAATACACCAATAGTTTTAAACATGTGCGAATTCATTTATGATTGCTAGCGTGTCGATTGTCGCGCTGTGCCTTCGGTTTGTCCAGACACATTGATAAATAATGAAGGTAGGCCTGTTGAAGATAGATCCGTGTTGGTCAAAGTTAAATAATTGACATGATGCAATTGCAACTCAGTTTACCCAAACCTAATTACACACGACAAACACCCAATGAACCCTTATGAGTTTAGATCAGCGCGCTGAAAATGTTTTAAAGAATCTGGTAGAGACCTACATTCACGATGGTCAGCCGGTGGGGTCACGCACGCTGTCAAAATTACCGCAACTGGGAGTAAGCTCTGCGACTGTCCGAAATGTAATGTCGGATTTAGAAGAACTTGGTTTGATTACGTCTCCACATACTTCTGCGGGGCGCATACCTACAGTGCAGGGCTATCGTTTGTTTGTTGATAGTATGGTTCGAGCGTCAACGCCAACGGCAGCGGCTGTTACTCAACTCTCTGAGCGATTTGAAGGGGAGTCTGATCCAGAGAAATTATTGTCTCATGCCTCTGATGTACTGTCGGAATTAACGGAGTTCGCAGGTATGGTTGTGCTGCCAAACCAATCCGTAACCCGATTTCATCAATTGGAGTTTATGCGTTTGTCTGAGACGCGTGTGTTGGCCATTTTGGTTACTGAAGATGGGCGCGTGCAAAATCGTGTGCTGTCTTCGGCGGATGGTTTTGGTGAATCAGAACTGGTTCAAGCGGCTAATTTTTTTAATCAACGTTACAAAGGCAACACCTTAAGTGATGTTAGGCGTTTGTTGGTGAAAGATATGCAAGCCGACAATGATGAGATGCACCGCATTAATCAATCCGCCATTCAAGCAGCAAGTCAAGTAATCTCAGCCGAAGATCAAGGAACCCCATCGGATGTGGTCGTGAGTGGTGAGCAAAAACTTCTTGGAGTGCCCGACCTTTGTCAAATCGAGACATTACAAGCTTTATTCGATGCGTTTAAAACCAAAAGAGACTTACTGGATTTGTTAGACCGAAGTATGAAAGCCGATGGTGTGAGTGTGTTTATTGGTGAAGAGTCTGGGTTTAGCGCCTTGGGTGAATGCAGTGTCATTGCGAGCCCCTATGAGGTTAATGGAAAAGTCATTGGTACGTTAGGAGTGATTGGGCCTACGCGCATGGCGTACGATTCAGTAATTTCAGTGGTTGATATTACTTCTAAGCTACTATCACAAGCGTTGTCAGGTGCTTCCAGAAGCTAAATGTCGAAAGGGTAGACGCAGTCGAGGTTAGTTAGATTTTTGTTCCGAGCCTTAGCGCAAGTTGATGAATTGTGCCCAGCTTGAAGTAACGTATGTTTGACCTTGCCCAGTTCTGTTATTCTGATAATTGAGTGGTCTATACCTGCCTCTAAAAGACATCTATTCACTCCTGCGATTGCGAATGAAGGCTTGCTGTCATTAGTCAGGCAAATTAAATGTGCAAAATTAAGAGAAAGTAGTAATGGATAAAAAATTCGATATTGTTGTTTATGGGGCGACTGGCTTTACTGGTCGTTTGGTGGCCGAGTATCTATATCGTCGCTATGGCAATCATGACGATGTGATATGGGCAATGGTTGGCCGTAATGCAGAAAAACTTGCATTAGTGAGGAGTGAAATGGGGTTGCCAGAAGACACACCTTTGGTGGTGGCGGATTCCGATAACCAAGCCTCTATGCAAGCCATGGTGGACAGCACTAAACTGGTATTAACAACGGTGGGTCCCTATCAGTTGTATGGCTCTGAATTGGTGGGTTTGTGCGCCCATTCAGGCACTGATTACGTGGATTTATGCGGTGAGCCATTTTGGATGCGCCAGATGATTGATCAATATGAAGCTACGGCCAAATCCTCTGGCGCAAGAATCGTGTTTTCTTGCGGTTTTGATTCCATCCCCAGTGATTTGGGAATATTTATGTTGCAAGACTTGGCAATGGAAAAAACCGGCAAACCATGTTCGCACGTCAGCGCTCGGGTTCGCAGCATGAAAGGCACATTCTCGGGCGGCACCGCGGCCAGTTTACAAGCCTCTATGAAGGCCGCAAAAAATGACCCTGAGATTCTTAAATTGGCTTTTGATCCGTACGCTTTGATTCCGGATTACAACGGAGTTGAACAGCCAGACGGTGAGAGTGTGCATTTCTCTGAAGAGTTCAACAGTTGGGTGGCGCCATTTATCATGGCCGCTATTAATACTCGTAACGTACATCGAAGTAACGCTTTGCTGGGATTTAAATATGGCGAAGATTTTACTTATGATGAGATGATGTTGACTGGCCCTGATGAGAAGGGCCAGGCGATTGCCAATCACGTTAAAAATGATCGCAGCATGGCCGGCCCTGATGCGCCCAAACCTGGCGAAGGGCCAAGTAAGGAAGAACGTGAGTCAGGCTATTACGACATTGTGTACGTAGGTAAATTGGCTGGCGGTGGGGCGTGCGTGGTCAGTGTGAAAGGTGATCGTGATCCCGGTTACGGTTCCACCAGCAAGATGATTTCAGAAAGTGCTATTTGCTTGGTTAAAGAAGCCGCTGATACTGAAGGCGGCATATGGACCACAGCCCCTGCCATGGGTGACAAATTGATCACTCGTTTAGAAGAAAATGCGGGTTTGACGTTTACGCATGAGGCTTGAATCGGTGTTTTTTAAAATGAATTACTCAGTTAATTTTAATTCTTAACAGAGTTTAATTAACTGAGCTTTCTGGGCGTTTGTCATCAAAAGGATCTTCTAAGAAGACAAATGTCAATGCGGTTAATGGACGCTTGATCGTTAACCCAGCTGTTTTTCCGGCTATTACTAAAACGTAATCCTGTGTTCACTTGAGGGTAATCAACTCGCCCTTACTATCAGGTTGTCATAAATTTTATTTATCACTTGTCTTAAAAGTAATGTTGGTGTGATGTTGGTGCTAGCAAACCTGGGTAACGGAATGGGTTTGTTGGTCATTAGCTAAAACATCGTGTTCCAAAATTTATTGTTTTTCTGGAGAATTTAATGATCAAAGAAATCGCAAAACCAATCGTTCCTGCCGTCAAGTGGCTTTCAGTTGTCGCTGCTACCGCTGCTGTGGTTATTTCTATTCAAGTCAGTGCCGATGCTAGTAAGAGTGCTGAAGGTTCGCCAAATGAAGGCGTGCAACATGCCATGATAAAACCGAATGCTGGTGATGTGCGTGTTGAAAAAACAGCCTTATTAAGCCCATCAAAGCCGTGGTCTCCTGCAACGGGGTTTGCAGATCTAATTGAAACGGTAAACCCAGCCGTGGTACACGTGTCGACATCGGGTTACATCACACGAAGAAGCACTAGGCGCGGAGGTCAACAGGAATTTAATGACCCTCGAGAGTTTTTCCGCCGCTTTTTCGAAGGTACGCCGTTCCCCGATGAGCGGTTCAATGAACCCGAAGATGAAGTCGAGCCTGATGAAGAAGATCGTGACACCCGACCTTTAGGAATCGGTTCGGGCTTTATCATCAGTGCCGATGGCTACGTGGTAACCAACCATCATGTTATTGATCGAGCGGATGAAATCGTTGTTACTCTGCCTAACGGTGATGAGTACGATGCCGAAATTAAAGGCAGCGACCCAAAAACTGATTTGGCGTTATTAAAGCTTGAGAACGCTAAGGATTTACCATTTGTTGCGTGGGGCGACGATAAACAGTCGCGTGTTGGTGACTGGGTTTTGGCCATTGGTAATCCGTTTGGTTTGGGTGGCTCCGCGAGTACTGGAATTATTTCGGCGTTAGGGCGCGATATTCGATCTGGACCTTACGATGATTTCATTCAGGTTGACGCGGCGATTAATCGTGGTAATTCCGGCGGCCCTTTGTTTAATATGAACGGCGAAGTAATTGGCATTAATTCAATGATTTATTCACCCAGCGGCGGTAGCGTCGGCATTGGATTTGCTATTCCTTCCTCGCTGGCCCAAGGGGTTGTTTTACAACTTCGTGACTCAGGTGAAGTAGAGCGCAGCTGGATCGGTGTTGAGATCGGTGCCGTAACAGAAGAGTTGGCCAAAGCGTTTGATCGCGACAATGAAGAAGGCGCGTTGGTATCCATGGTGCGTAAAGATTCACCAGCGGCTAAAGCGGGAATTAAACAGGGCGACATTATTTTAAGCTTTAATGGTAAAGCAATTAAAGAAACTCGCAATCTGCCGCGAGAAGTGGCGCAATCTAAAGTGGGTAAGACCTACCCACTTCAAGTATGGCGAGATGGCAAAACCAAGAAACTAAAGATCAAGACAGAGGCGTTTCCAAGCGATGATGTTCTTGCTGGTCGGTCCACCGAATCTAAAGAGGTGAAACCTGAGTCTGATGAACGTTTAGGAGCTGAACTTACTGAGCTTAATGACGACATTCGTGCGCGTTACCGTCTGGCCGAGGACACCAAAGGCGTGCTGGTGTTATCCGTTCAGCGTGGTGGTCTGGCTGCTAAAAATGACCTAGTTCGCGGTGACATTATTGAACAGTTTAATCGTGAAGAGGTAAGCAAACCTTCTGAGGTGATCGAGGCCCTAAAGGCGGCCGTTAAATCTGGAAAAGAGTCGGTGCCGGTATTAATTCGCCGTGGTAGAAGCTCGGGATACATTCCATTTGACCTTAAATAATCGCCGCCGAAAATACTTACCCAGTTAGATTAAATCTAGCTGGGTAGGTTGGTTTAAATAGCGTAAACTGTAGGAAATTAAGAATGACTAAAAAGAACATGATTCGTGTACTAGTTGTCGAGGATGACAAAGAAACGGCTGCGTATATCGTTAAAGGGCTCACCGAGTGTGGGCATATAGCGGATAAGGCGGAAGATGGGCGAGAAGGGTTGTTAATGGCCGACTCGACTGAGTATCAAGTTATCGTTGCTGATCGCATGTTGCCTAAGGTCGATGGCGTAACGATGACGCGAACCTTACGAGGCAGTGGCAACCGCACGCCAATTTTGATGTTAAGCGCATTGGGTGACGTGGATGATCGTGTGGTTGGCCTGAAAGCGGGCGCCGACGATTACTTAGTAAAACCGTTTGCGTTTTCTGAACTGCAAGCACGAATTGAGGCTTTAGTACGTAGAGCTGAGCCAGAGTCACCAGATACCGTACTCACAGTCGCTGACCTTGAGATGGATCTGTTGAAACGTGAAGTGCGCCGCAATGATCAGAAAGTTGATTTGCAGCCGCGTGAGTTTAGATTACTTGAATACTTGATGCGTCATAGTGGTCAAGTAGTCACTCGCACTATGTTGCTAGAAAAGGTTTGGGATTATCACTTTGATCCACAGACGAATGTGATTGATGTCCATATCAGCCGTTTGCGCGGAAAAATAGATAAGGAGTTTGATGTAACCTTGCTGCACACCGTTCGTGGTGCTGGGTACATGCTAAGTGAACCAGATTAGTCCGTTTAAAAGCTCAGCGTTTCGCATAACACTGGTTTATGTATTGCTGTTTGGTTTGAGTGTTTTCATTATTCTAGGCTTTGTTTATTGGTCGACGATTGTTTACACCACAAATCAAACTGAGCAATCAATCAACGCTGAGCTTCAAGTATTATCCAATGTGTATGAGCGCAAGGGTTACCCTGGATTAGTAACTCTTTTAAGTGAGCGTGTGTTGATTCAACAACAGCGACCAGGCGATTCATCCGTTTACTTGCTCGTGGATGAGCAGTTTCAGCGATTGGTGGGCAATATAAACAGTTGGCCTAAGATTGCACAAGATCGTCGCGATGGTTGGTTGGATTTTAGGATAGATGACCCTCGTGAAACGTCTTCCGGCGAATACACCGCTCGTGCCCGAACCTTTGTTATCGAGAATCGTTACAGTCTTTTGGTTGGCCAAGGAATGAAAGACCTTGCTAATCTAAAAGAGTTAGTAGGCCGTGCGTTGATATGGGGGTTAGGGCTCACCTTGGCATTAGGTATCATTGGTGGGTTTATGATGCGTCAAACACTCAGCAGCCGTTTGAGTGCCATTAATCAAACAGCGCGTAAAATCATGCAGGGCGATCTACGCAAGCGCATTGCAACCCGTGGTTCAGGCATCAGCAGTGGCGACGAATTTGATGAGTTGGCCATTAACCTCAATAGTATGCTCGATCAAATTGAAGGCGGGATGGAAGGGGTGCGCCGGGTCTCAGACAACATTGCCCATGATTTAAAAACCCCACTCGCAAGATTGAAAAATCGAGTGGAAGAACTGCGCTTTAAAGTGGCTGGTAATATTGAACAGGAAGCTTCAGTGGATCAAATTATTCACGAGGCAGACGGTTTGTTGGCCACTTTTAATGCGTTATTAAGAATTGCCAGAATTGAATACAGCGAACAGCGTAAAGGGTTCAAAAATGTTGACATCAATTCCATCATTCATGACATTGAAGAGCTTTATGAGCCTTTGATCGAAGAGAAAGGACAAAGTCTTGTGGTGCAATTGGGCTCTACTATCGAAATATGGGCCGATCGTGATATGCTGTTTCAGGCGTTTGCTAACCTTTTGGATAACGCAATTAAGTACACGCCAGAGCAGGGTGTTCTTTCGATTCGCACTCGAACAGAAGATGGAAAATGGCATCTGGATATTTGCGATAACGGCCCAGGCATACCGGAGAACGAGTACGAAAAAGTCGTGCAGCGTTTCTATCGACTGGATCAAAGTCGCACAACCCCTGGCAGTGGACTAGGTTTGGCCTTAGTGTTTGCCGTGCTAAAAGTACATAGCATGGTATTGAATTTTTCAGATAATAAGCCAGGCTTAAAAGTGACGGTGGTTGCTGATACCAACAGTGAACTGAGAAAAAACAGATTAGAAAGCGTTTGAATTTAGCAATTTGATCTACACAAAGTGTGTTCATTCGTTGTTTTGAAGCATCGACTTGTAGATTAATGACAATAATCCGATAGTTTAGGTCGTGTTTCCTGGTGTGACTCAATTATGTCGATGTCGAATTAAACGCTTGTGTAGCGGTTTAGCAAACCATTGGTTTTATCCCCTCTCCAAAAAACACCTCTTTGGCTATGACTGATGTAAGTGCGGTATGCCAGCCAGTTTTAACCACACACAAATAAACATGGCCAATCATCGAGTTTTGAAAACATTTAGCGTTCTTGTTCAAGAATAAGTTCTTTATTTGGGGACGTTTCTCGATAGTGCGTTTTGTGATTTTATTAGTGCATCTCAATGCGTTCGCAAGTATCAGAAAAACGAAAACCATTTTAGTAATTTAACCTGGTAACAGAAAACATTTTTTCACGCTGCAATCACCGATTGTTGCCTAAACTCCTTTTATTGTATCCAATAACCTAACCATCATGACGAACAGAACTCGCGTATTAATTATAGAAGACCACAAAGACATTGCTGAAATGCTTTACGACTATTTCGAACGACGAGATTATGAGTTAGATTACGCAAGCGATGGACGTATGGGGTTCAATTTGGCCAGCCAAAATGAATACGACGTTATTTTACTTGATTTGATGTTGCCTCAGATGGACGGTTTGGATGTTTGCCGTCGATTGCGAGAAGATTGTAAAAACTACACGCCTATCTTGATGTTAACCGCCAGAGACACTCTTGAAGATAAAGTCAAAGGGCTTGAAATGGGTGCCGACGACTACTTGATTAAACCTTTTGAAATTTTAGAATTAGAGGCCCGTATTAAAGCCTTGATGAGACGTAAAGGGCAGGTTGCAAAGCAAGAGCTATTAGAGGTCGGTAACTTAAAGCTGGATACTGGCACATTGGAAGTTACGCGTGAAGATACTCCTATTTATTTATCGCCAATCGGCTTGAAAATTTTAACCATTCTGATGAAAGAGTCACCGAAAGTGGTCAGCCGAAACCAGCTTGAGCATGAAATTTGGGGCGATATTTTGCCAGACAGCGACACTTTGCGCAGTCATATGTACAATTTGCGAAAACAAATCGATAAACCGTTTGATCAACCTCTATTACAAACAATACAATCACGCGGCTATCGTATAGGCGATGCACCATAATTTGAGCCATTTAAAAGCGAATCGTCACTGAATTAATTCAAGTTCTTGAGCGTAAGTGCGCTGATTGATACGCTTAGCTGTCAAGCATTTGAGATCAATAGGGGCGCAAAACTGGGCCATGAGGGTGTCAACAAAAGGGGGACGTGGTTTGATTAATCGCACTTTAAACAACAATGGCGATGTTACTCAGTCAACGATAAAGAGCAAGTTTAGTCAAAAGACCACACTGCAAGTGTGTCTGATTGGCTTGGTTGCGATACTTGGTATTGGCTTTGCCAGTGTTGTTTTAGAGCAATTTTTGGTGCGCGAAGCGCTGAAAAGTGAAGCGCAACACTTTTGGGAAAATATTCAGAAAAATCCTGATTTTCTTGCCCCTAATACGTCTAATTTAAAAGGATACCATACGCCAAATGGTGATAGCAGTGAATCACCCAGAACACCACTCGAGTACGCTGATATGGAACCTGGTTTTCATAAAATGCACGGCCAAGCAGCGCACTCACTTTTATACGTAAGTGAAAAAGACGGTGATTTATTGCATTTATTGTTTGATGGAAAAAGTGTCTTAAGGCTGGCAATATTTTTCGGAATTTTCCCACTGACTTTAGTTTTGATGCTGATCTATATCACGGCATGGTGGGTGTATCGTGAGTCGAGCAGCTTGTTGAGCCCAATTGTGTGGTTGGCCAATAAATTCGACCGTTTTGATCCCGCTCACCCTGATGCAGATCTTGAAGACATCTCAGACGTACCAGGAGACACCGATTGGGAGGTCGAAAAACTGCTCACGTCATTTACTTCATACTCACGTCGAATCCAGAATTTTGTTGAGCGCGAACGCGCATTTACCCGTGATGCCAGCCATGAGTTTAGGACACCGTTGACGGTGATAAAAATGGCTTCTGATTTACTACTCGCAGAGCAGGATCTTGATGAATATTCCAAAAAGTACGTAACACGCATTAAAGGGTCAGCGCGTGATATGGAAGAGCTTATAGATGCTTTTCTTATATTGGCGCGTGAAACGGATAAGGAGTTTATTGACGAACATACGGTTATCTCTGAAGTGGTCGATAAAGAAGTTAAGAGTGCGCAAATTTACCTTGAAGGTAAGCCAGTGCGAATCGAAATTGATGAACAGTATCCCTTAGAACTGTTTACGGCTCGTAAAATCATGTCGATCGTGCTTGGTAACTTGATACGTAATGCCATTCTTTATACCAATGAAGGCACTGTAACCATATCGATCAAAGAGTATTCAGTTCAGATAGTTGATACCGGAATCGGAATGTCTGAAGAGCAAATTAAGAAGGTATTCCAGCCTTACTACCGAGCTGAAAATAAGAGTAAGACTAAGCGTAAAGGCTATGGGGTAGGGTTAACCATCGTTAAGCGCCTATCGACACGTTTTAATTGGGTAGTCGAAGTTGAAAGTGAGTTGGGTGTCGGCACTCGTATTGAGATTATTTTTTTAGAAGCCGGTTAACCGACCTTAAAAATTTTATCGATTGTTCGTAGTCACTATCGAGCTAAACTTCTGGTAATCGATGTGCTGTGGGCGCATAATTCGACTCAATTATCCAGTTAGAAATACGCCAGTTCACTCATGAGTGAAAAAGAATACGCCATTCGGCCAAACAAAACCGAACTCAAACGTGAGATAAAAATTCTCAATGCATTGGGTAAGGAACTGATCGACTTGCCGCCTTCCTCGCTTAAGAAAGTTCCACTTAGTGAGCAAATGCGAAATGCGATTGAAGACGGTCAACGCTTTAGTCGTGGCGCTCTACAACGTCAATTGCGCCGCATTGCCTCGTTAATGCAACATGAAGATATAGAGGCAATTCAACAAGAACTCAGGCGCCAAAAGCAGCCGAGTAAACAGCAGACCGCTGAGTTTCATCAACTGGAGCAGTGGCGAGATAGGCTGATCGATGGCGACGAAAAATTACTCACCGATTTAATTGATCAATTTCCAATTATTGATCGACAGATGATTCGGCAATTGGTTCGAAACGCCGCTTTAGAACGTAAAAAAGAGAAGACACCCAAATCAGCTCGAGCGCTATTTAAGTACTTAGCTGAACTCAAAAAAAGCACGTCCATAGAACCGAATGCTAGGTCCCACAGCGAAACGTGAGTTTTTGCTAATTAGCTTTGGTTATATTCGCCTCAATTTCTTAAATTTCAAACGCCAGTTTTAGTTAAAAACATTATGTTCCACACCATAGAGACCTTGCCAGCTGACCCGATTTTGGGCTTGAATCAAACGTTTCAGAAAGACAATAATCCAGAAAAAATTAATCTATCGGTTGGTGTGTACCAAAACGCCAGCGGCCAAACGCCAATATTCTCAGCCGTTAAAAAAGCTGAGCAGCAGTTGATTGATGGGCAAATGACCAAAACTTATGCACCTCAAGCGGGTGATCCTGCATTTTTAGATCACATAGCTCGATTGCTTTTAAGTACACCCGTTGTCGCCCAGCTTGGTGATAGACTGGCTACCGTCATGACTCCCGGTGGGTGTGGGGCTCTTAGAATGGGGGCCGAACTTTTAGTGTCCACTGGTTTTAAGGGCAAGGTCTGGGTGAGCAACCCCACATGGGCTAATCATTTTCCGTTATTGCAAAGCGCAGGTTTGTCTCTGACTACCTATCGTTATTATGACGCAAATATTCGCGGTGTTGATTTTGCTGCAATGTTGGAAGACCTTCAGCAAATCCCCGAGGGCGATGTCGTGTTGTTGCACGGTTGTTGCCATAACCCTACTGGCGCCGACATCACCCCCGAGCAGTGGGATCAGGTAATCAATGTGCTGGCGGAGCGAAAATTAGTTCCGTTTATTGATGTGGCTTACCAAGGTTTTGGTCAAGGTTTGGATGAAGATGCTTACGGTGTGCGTCAAGCGGTGGCTAAATTACCTGAAGTATTGATCGCCAACTCTTGCTCGAAAAATTTCGGTTTGTATCGGGAGCGCACTGGCGCCGTCATGATGCTTTGTGAATCAGCCAAGCAAACTAATGCCGCTAAATCTCATGTCATGAGCGCGGCACGTCGTTGCTACAGTATGTCGCCGTACCATGGTGGTGGTATTGTTGGTCACCTCTTATCTGATGATGTTCTTACGGTCGAGTGGAAGACTGAGTTGAATCAAGTGCGCGAGCGTATGCAGATGTTACGGCAAGGCTTGGCGGAAGGTTTGAATCAAGCTCAATCAAAAATGAATTTTGATTTTGTTGCACGAAGTAACGGCATGTTTTGCTACTTGGGTATTCCTCGTGATGATGTGTTAACACTGCGTTCTGATTTCGCTATTTATTTGCTAGAAAGCACACGCATCAATATCGCGGGCTTGTCTGAAGATAACCTGCCTGTTATTGTCGAGCGCGTATCAGAGGTACTCACTCGATAGCCGCTATTGATGCCGCACTGTGTGTTTGTCCAAACTTTTGGCGCCTCTTTAGTCATTTTCAAACTGATTAAAATAACAATTAAATCATAAAAGAGGCGTATCTATGGCCGCTAGAGGTGAATTCAGCTCGCGCATGGCGTTTGTGTTGGCTGCATCGGGTTCTGCAATCGGTTTAGGTAATATATGGGGCTTTCCCATCAAAGTGGCGTCCAACGGAGGCGGTGCTTTTGTTTTCACCTATGTGGTATTAACGTTTTTGCTTGCTTACCCAATTTTGATGGCCGAGTTAGTGATTGGGCGGCATGCTAAGTCCGACACGGTAGCGTCACTGGTAAAAATCAGTTCTAGAAAAAGTAGGCCATTGGCATTCTTGACGGGTTATTGGGGGATTCTAACCGCAAGTCTAATTCTTGGTTTTTATGCCATTGTTGCCGGTTGGATGATTGCCTTTGGTTTAGCGTCAGCGGCCGACCTTATTGGTGCTAATGCCCAGAGCGAGTGGTTAACCGGCTTTTCTCTGAATCGAAATTTGACCTTTGTGGCTGTATTTTATTTGTTAACCATCGGCATTGTTGCTAATGGCGTGACTGCAGGGATTGAGAAATGGTCAACACGACTAATGCCTATGTTAATCGTGCTTATTTTGGCTCTAATCGCTTATATCGGCACGCAAAATGGTGCCGCTGAGGGGTGGCGTGTTTATTTACAACCGGATTTCAGTCGCGTTCTTAACCCAGATTTGTTAATTAGTGCTTTGGGGCAAGCCTTCTTTTCTTTGTCCTTAGGCGTTGGAACAATGATGGTGTATGGCAGCTATATTAGTAAATCGGAAAACCTACCTAAACTCGGAGCAACGGTCGCCGCAATCGATATTGGTATTGCTTTTATGGCCGGTTTGTTGGTGATTCCAGCAATGTACGTAGCGCAAGCAAACGGCGTAACTATTTACAATGAATCAGGCGCTTTGATCGATAGCGATGGATTGATCTTTACCGTGCTACCGGCTTTATTTGAAACCATGGGAGGCACGGGGATTGTTGTGTCGTTGCTGTTTTTCATATTGATGACCATCGCGGCAATCACATCGTCTATATCCATGCTGGAAGTGCCCGTTGCTCACGCCCAAGAAAGTTTGGGGTTAGCACGTAAAAAGGCGGCTTGGGTTGTTGGTTTGGTTATTATGGCGGTCAGCGTGGTTATCGTGTTCAACTTTGGTGTGTTGTTCGGATGGGTTATTGATTTAACCACTAAGTACAGCGAACCACTGATTGGAATATTGTTTTGTGTTTTTGCCGGTTGGATTTGGAAACGAAATGAGTTATTACAAGAACTTCAACAAGGCAAACCTGATGTGGAAAATAGTTTTTTCTGGAAAGTCTGGCCTGCCTACGTAAAGGTGGTATGTCCGTTAATCGTACTGATGGTGTTTATGCATAGTTTTGGGCTATTGAACGTTTAAACACACGCAACTTTTCCGCTAATTTGGTTAGTGCTGCACAGGTGGTATCCCAGTCGATGCAGCCATCGGTAATGGATTTTCCGTATTCCAATGCGGTTTTATCACTGGTAAGTTTTTGATTACCGGCTTTTAAATGGCTCTCTAGCATTAATCCAATAATACTTTGGTTACCCTCAAGTATTTGCTGGCCAATATTATCCAGCACCAGTGGCTGCAATTCAGGGTCTTTGTTGGAATTTGCGTGACTGCAATCGACCATAATGTTTTCGGGTAAGTTTTCAGCTCTTAATGCTCGCTCAGTCAAACGCACGTTGACTGAATCGTAGTTAGGTTTACCACCGCCGCCGCGTAACACAATATGCGAGTACTGATTACCTGATGAATGCACAATCGAAACTTTTCCTTCGACGTCTATGCCTAGAAAGCTATGGCCGCTGCTGACGCTTTGTAGAGCGTTAATGGCCACGCCTAGAGAGCCGTCAGTGCCATTTTTAAATCCAATTGGCACCGATAAACCGCTGGCCATCTCTCGGTGGGTCTGCGATTCAGTGGTTCTGGCGCCAATGGCCGACCATGAAATAAGGTCTTGCATATATTGTGGTGAAATTGGGTCTAACGCTTCATTGGCAATGGGTAAGCCCAACTCATTAATTTTAAGCATTAAATCTCGACCAATTTCCATGCCTTTGGCGATCTGAAAAGTGCCGTCTAAATACGGATCGTTAATTAAACCTTTCCAACCAACGGTTGTGCGAGGCTTTTCAAAGTAGACTCGCATAACAATGAAGATTTGGTCTTCAACACGTTTGGAAAATGTGGCCAAACGTTCGGCATATTCAAGCGCGGCCTTGGTGTCGTGTACTGAACAAGGCCCAACGACCACAATTAATCGTTTGTCGGTACGGTCCAGTATTTCTCGGATGGTTTTTCTAGATCTCTCTACATGCCGTTCGATTGCTGGAGTTATCGGAAAACGCCGTTTGAATTCCGCTGGTGTTACCAGCCGCTCGAAGCTATTGATATTGGTGTTTTCGAGTGTCATTTTGTATTACTCTTTCTAACGGTTACTAACAATGTCTGAACAATAGTGTGATTTAAACATATAAGCGCACTATTGCGTCAGAGAAATAGATAATTTAGTGCCGAAAAAGAGGGTTTGATGAAGACAATCTGTTTCGATTGTCATTGCAACTAAAAACTTGGCAATAATCATGCCCTCATAGTCATTCAATCACTATTATTAGAATCTAGTATCAGAGACACAGTCAGCATCTGATAGAATTGAGTGTCACGCTGTCATACCCTGATTAGCGACTGTTATTATGAGTCGATTTTCGTGGATTTGTTGTTTTTTAAACTGTTATTTTTGAACGGCTAAAGGGTGTTCAAAAATTAAATCATCCATCGAAACAGATGGGTAAAATCGGATACATGTTGTTTAATTTAAAATCGGTTCTCAAAACTACCACCGTTACTCTTTTTTGTTGGATGTTCGTTGCTGCGACCTCGGCAAAGATTCCGAAGCAGGTTGGTATTTACCCGCTCGATTGTAACGAGACTTTTTCTTGTCCTGACTCACTTAAACCCAGAGTTGCGTTTTGGGTTGAGGTTTTCAGTCGTTGGGATACCAATACGGCTATATTTCATGACAAAGATAATCCGCACCGTGTTTATTCTACGGTTAAACGCCGTGAGGGGTGCCGTCGTAGTAAGAAGGGCGACTCTATTGATCGTGAACGTCAGCGAATAAAGAAAAATTTAGCACGTTTAGCTGCAAAACTTAAAAACAAGAACGCACTCAATAACACTGAAAAGCAATACCATGAGTTGTTTAAAGATGAAAGTGTGCGAGAGATTGAACGTGCGTCTGAACGCGTGCGTTGCCAATCAGGGAATCGAGATCGAATGCGAAAAGCACTCTCGCAATTTATGACGTATCGTCCTGTGATATTAGATGCACTTGAAAAGCAGAGTTTAACTCCTGAGTTGCAATACTTGCCCTTCGTTGAGTCTGCGTTTGACCCTCAAGCACTGTCTCACGTGGGAGCCGCTGGCTTATGGCAAATTATGCCCAGCACTGGTCGTACACTGGGCTTAACGGTAAATAATAAAGTAGATCAACGTTATGACCCTAATGCCGCGACGTATGCGGCTGCTCAGTATTTTAGAAACAGTGTCGATAACTTGACAGAAACAGCCTTTGAAAACGGTTTGACGGTGGTGAATAAAGACCTGAATCCGTTTGTTATTACATCCTACAATTACGGTGTTCGAGGAATGGAACGGGCCATCAAACAAGTGGGGTTGGATTATGAGCGCTTGTTGAGTGAATATAAATCCCCCAGTTTCCAGATTGCGGTTAAAAATTTCTATGCTAGCTTTTTAGCCGCTCGTCATGTGGCTAAGAACTCAACCGCGTTTTTTGGAGAGATTGAGCATGATAAGTCTAACAATATTACGTCTTACAATACGGTAAAACTAACCAGAGCGACGTCTGCGAAGCGAATAAGTCAACAAACCAACGTTGATAAAACTGTACTTAAACGTCTAAACCCAGCGCTTAAAAACGTTATTTGGCGGCATAAAGCGCTTATTCCTAAGGATTTTGAACTCAAGCTTCCTTACCGTGAAACCGGTTGGAGCGTCGCAATGGACGCGGTTTATAACTTGCCAGTGGAAAAAGAGAAGCCCGGATTTCTTTGGCACCGTGTGCGTTCAGGCCAAACGGCTTGCGGTATTGCTGAGCGTTATAATGCCTCGTGTCGAGCGTTATTGCGACTTAATAAATTGAATCGAAAAAGCACCATCTATGTTGGTAAGCGTATAAAGGTTCCGACAAACAATGGCGGCATCAGCATTGCAAAAGTCAAAAGCAAGTCAACCGCCAATCCAATAGTGCCAGACCTTAAAGCCAGCACCAGTGTGCCTAAAAAGACCGAATCCATGCGCCGTTACCGAGTTCGTTCTGGTGACACCGCTTGCTCAATTGCGGAGCAATTTGGTATGAAATGTAATGAACTGTTGGCTCTTAATGGCTTGACTCGTGAAAGTATAATACGGACAGGCCAGCGGCTAACCGTCACATCAAAAAACAGTTGGCATACGGTGAGGTCGGGGCAGACGGCTTGTGGAATTGCTGAAGTTTATCGAGTGAAATGCAGTTTGTTACTGGACGCTAACCGCCTAAGTCGACGAGATACGATTCGCGTTGGACAACGCTTGAGAATTCCGACGCAGCGCTATTAAATTCTTTTAATGTGATTGTTTTTTGCGTTTGAGTAATGTCCGGTGTTAGCTAAAATAGAACACTTGTGGCCATGGACTTTTTTAATAAATGCTCGACATCATAATAAATTGATTTCTAAAGACCCCACTGAAATTTGACTCAACAGGGTTTATGGCCTTTGACTTAAAGGTATTAGCGCTCTTTATATATTCTAATTGCTTCGTTAAATTCGGCGGCCACTTTATTTTCAAGATCAATGGACTCATCTCGACGTGCAAACAAGGCGGCTTTTTGCGTTTCATAATCTTGTGCCTCAGTTGAAAGCGCCGCTTCTTTTTCGCTCAAGCATTCCCTGAAATCCAACAAATTATCTTGATAGATTTTGATGCGCTTTTGCGCTGAGATCAATTCGTCTTTGGTGGCAATATTACCATCAGGGATAATGGGCGTTGTTGTATTATATGAACAACTTTTTTTGTCAGTCTCTAGACGATCTTGAGCTATGGTGGTTGTGCCAAATAGCAAGAAAGCGGCACTCACTGCTGCGCTAATATTCTCGGCAGTGAGACCATAACGTGTTTTCGTATTTTTCATTGTGTTTTCTTTTCTATGGTTGTTGGCCTTATGACGATCTTTTTTAATCAAGTTTGTATTTTCAGTGTCAGGGCCCACTTTTGTCAAATAAGAAATGAGAGTACAGCACGACCAGTCAAACGTTCTATAAACCATAGTTATTGTTAAAATGGCTTTATTGATCGATATCCTTGGGAGGCATGTTGGCTAACTCATACAAAGATTTTACAATCAACGGCGCTTGACGCCAAGGGAGGAAATGGCCTTCGTTTTCCAATTCTATAAGTTTGATGCTGGCAAAATTATCTTTCCAAGCATCGACAACATAAGCTGGGTTTTTAGGAGAGACCAATTTGTCTTTTTGCCCCTGTATAATAGTGACGTTTGTTGACAGATTTACTTTTTTAATCTCTTTGTCCATTGTCTTGAGCTGCTTGCGCAGGCCCATTATTTCTCTATTGGAATACTTCATCGTATCGCCAATTAAACTAGCTACCAGCCAAGTGCTGGCGGCATAGTTGTACCAGCGTGGTGAGCCTAATGTGGGTTTAAGTGAGCCCGCTAATAATAGCAACCCTGAAACTTGGTCGGGATAATCAACGGCTATTTGGGGGGCAATCGAGGCCCCTAGAGAGTGACCAACCAATATCCATTTCTTGTCTGGATACTGCTTCATTAATTCGCCAACGCTTTTTGATTGGAGTGAAAAGTTCCCGTCAATCTCTTTGCTGGGTATCGACGATTTTCCCCAGCCGATTCGATCTATTGATACCAATAAAAAGTCTTGTTGTAGGCGTTCGCTTTCAAGGTAGCCTTCGAAGGCTTCCCACCCTCCAGGAGTGCCGTGAATAAATATCACCCCTGTTTTTTCTTCATCACCAGAATGAGCGTAAAATAATTGGTGTTTGTCTACGGGAACCTGACGAAACTGAATCTCAGGGTGTTTTATTTTAGTGGGAGTGTAAGGTTGAGCGAGTACCGATACAAAGCTTACTGCGATGCAGAGAGCTAGAAGCGAACCCAGGCCAAATTTTATTGTTTTAGTTGCTGAAAGGATCATCGATAACATTTTATAACTGGGTCATTAAAAGCGGATTTACAAACACACCGTTGAGTTGAACCTGCCAGTACACTTTGGGTCTTATTTCTGAATCGTTTGTTTTTTTTGCCCTTGAAGACGTTGTTTTTTGTTCAGGTACTTTTCCTAAGACCGCCCCGGCAACCACACTATTGCCAAGTTCCACGGCCAAGTTATCAAGCCCGTGAAGTACGCTGTAAATACCCCGGCCATGATCTAAAACGAGGCTGGAAACACCCACATCGTTCGTGACGATTTTAGCGATAATGCCGGCCTGCGGTGATCTAACCAGTGACGATGGTTTTACGGCTCCCCATGTGTGATTTTGCGCAAGCATTTTTTGGTTTTGATGCACTAAAAAAAGCTGCCCAAAACCGTTGTTCCAATCTCCTTCAAACGGAAGTCGCATGGGCAGCCCAGGTGGCTGAGAGTTAGAAAAGTCAAGTTCAGAAAGTTGTTCATAATTGGGCAGTTCAATCAACTCCTCAGCTGGAACCTGAACTATTGGGTAGCTTTTGTGAGATACCTGGAATTTTAAAAAATAGGCCGATTCAGCGTCACCGGCTTGGCGTGTATACAAGAGATATTCGCCTGGCAACTGGTTAATATCCAGCCCGATTAATATTTGCCAAGTGTTTTCTTGGCTCAGTATTGCAGGCTCTGTCAAACCATATCTTACGGTGGGTAATTCTTCCGATTTTTTTGGAATTTCCAGTATTGCGATACCACCTGGGTGATTAATATCCTCCGATGCGTTGGCAACAGAGAAGGGCGTATTTGCCACCCAAGCCACAACCATCATTAAGCTAATAGTAAACTTTAGTCTCAGGTCGCTTGTTTTATAGTGTGACCCCGTTGTGGTTTTGTAAAGAGCTTGATTGTTTTGAGAATCGTAATAAAAAAGTGATACGCAACCGATCATAATTTATCACTCAATAACATCGGTGTTTGATTCAGTGGTTTTTATGTTATTAATCGCAGGGCTGTTTTTAGTGCTAAGCACTTTGCAATCAACGGCGCCGTCAGCCAATTGCAACGTTATAGGATCGCCGAGCATAACCTTGGTTTTAGAGCGAATGATGTCTTGGTTCTTGTCTCTGGCAATTGAAAATCCACGTTCCAGCGTTGCCAATGGGCTTATCATATTGAGTTGACCACTTAGTGCGCTAATTTTTGCATGATTAATTTCAAAGCCTCGTTGATGCGCTCGTTTTAGCCGGTTAGAAGTCTGAATTAATGTGTTTGTTTTGTGTTTTACTAATCGCAGAGGATGGCTTGATAATAACTGGCGGCCAGTGCGATCAATGGCCGAGCTTTGCCATTTTATGTCGTTAGTTATGGCGCGTTTAACTCTGTTAGACAGCGCTCGTAACCTTTCATTCTTTCGTATTAGAGATTCTTTGGGGTGTACAAGTTGCTTGGCTGTCATGTCAACATTTTGCCCTAAGCGCTCTATGGCCCTGCGTTGAGCGTTGTGCAGCCGAAAAGACACACTAATAAGTTGGCCAGCAAGATAACGGGTGTCTGGTGTGACCATCTCAGCGGCGGCTGTTGGCGTGGCTGCACGAGCATCAGCCACAAGGTCGGCTATAGTGATGTCCACCTCATGCCCCACACCACTGACTACAGGAATAGGGCAGTCGAAAATGATTTTGGCAAGCTCATCGTGGTTAAAGCACCAAAGATCTTCCAGTGAGCCACCGCCTCGTGTCAGGATTAATACATCGGCTTGTTTATGCTGAACGGCGTCTCTAAGCCCTTGAATGATCGATTGGGCGGCACTGTCTCCTTGTACTACCGCTGGGTACACGGTAACAGGTATGCCCGGACATCGGCGTTTCAATGTGGTTAAGACGTCTTGCACTGCGGCACCAGAGGGCGAGGTGATTACTCCTATATGGTTGGGAAACGCAGGTATTGTCTTTTTATATTTTTGCTCAAATAAGCCTTGGCGATTCAGTTCTTGTTTTAGCTCTTCAAAGCGCCTTTGCAACAAACCTTCCCCTGCTTCTTCGATGTGCTGCACAACGCATTGTAAGTCACCGCGTGCGCCATACACCGAAATTTTTGCTCTAACGCGAACCAAGTCTCCGGCTTTGGGTTTATAACGACTGATCGACGCGCGACCTTTGAACATGGCGCAGCGTAATTGCGAACGCTCATCCTTTAGACTGAAGTATACGTGCCCTGATGCGGGGGCGCTAAGCGATGAAAGTTCACCCTCGATCCAAATCTCAGGATAGCTGGTCTCCATCAAGCGACGCATTTCGTTGGTGAGTTCGCTAACTTGGTAAACCGTATGTGATTGATTCATTAACTTTGCTGTGTCTTTTTAAATCTAGTTTGATGATTTTAACGCAACTGGAACAAAGGGAACTGAAAAACTGCGGTAAATTCAGAAGAATCTGAGTTTTTAAGTGGCTCTATTGGCAACTTTTTTATCGAAAGACCAAATCACTGGTAGGCGTAACACATTAGGTTGGTTATAATCGCCCGCGGTGGCGGCTAGTCTCCACGGTGGCGATAGGTTGTGAACCCGGTCAGGCCCGGAAGGGAGCAGCCGTAGCAGCTGATTCGGGTGCCGTGATCAGGTTAGCCGCCATCATTTCTCTTTTATACTGTTTCGCGTGTTTTCATGATGAAACGATCGTTTATTGGCCAACATGTATCTTCGATCATTATCCAGATTATTACCCAGAGATGTTATCCCTTATTCGAATTATTCATGGGCCTTCGGGTATGATACTCTCGTTAGCCAAAACCGAATAACGTTCATTCATTAATGGCATACCTTGCACTGGCCCGTAAGTGGCGACCAAAAGCATTCTCCGAAGTTGTCGGACAGCAGCATGTGGTGCAAGCTCTCTCAAATGCCTTAGACACTGGGCGCGTTCATCACGCATTTCTTTTTACTGGCACCCGAGGCGTAGGTAAGACCACGTTAGCAAGAATTTTTGCTAAATCACTGAATTGTGAACAAGGCACCAGTGCTGAACCTTGTCAGCAATGCGGTACTTGCCTGTCAGTTGATGAGGGTCGATACGTCGATCTTATTGAAGTGGATGCCGCATCGCGCACTAAGGTTGACGACACTCGTGAAATTCTTGAAAACGTTCACTATGCGCCAACCTCAGGTAAATTTAAAGTTTACTTGATAGACGAAGTTCATATGCTTTCTGGGCACAGCTTCAACGCAATGTTGAAGACGCTGGAAGAACCCCCAGAACACGTTAAGTTTCTATTTGCGACCACCGACCCGCAAAAATTACCCGTGACAATTCTGTCTCGTTGCTTGCAGTTTAATTTGCGCGCTATGCGGCCTGAACAAGTGGAAAATCAGCTGGTCAAAATCCTGGGTAATGAAGGCGTTGAATACGATGCAACCGCATTACACGCCATTGCTAAAGCGGCTGATGGCAGCATGCGAGATGGCTTAAGCTTATTAGATCAGGCCATTGCCCAAGGCGGGGGGGAAGTGCGCACGGTGGATGTGCAAGCCATGCTAGGCACAATTAAGGCCGAACATACGCAAGCCATTGTAGATGCACTGTTGAAAAATAACGTTGACCAAGCGCTCTCAGTGGTTGCCGATATGGCTGACAACGCGGTGGACTTCACTGTTGCTTTGGATGAAGTGTTAATTCAGTTGTATTACATATCGCTGGCTCAAGTCTCACCAAACTCAATCGCAAATAGCGACATTGATTTAAATAAAATCAAAGAGTTGGCTAGCATAGTTGCACCTGAATCTTTGCAACTCTTTTATCAAATTGGTTTGATTAGTAAACGAGATATTGCGTTGGCGCCCAGTTTACGAGTTGGTTTTGAAATGGCATTGTTACGGATGTTTGCTTTTGAACCGGCTGAGAATGACCCGTCGACAGTAGCGATTCCAGACGCTCTGTCTCAGATCGTGACGCAAACGCGAGTTGAAGAAAAGTCTCAGGAAGCGACAAATACTGAAACAATACAGGCCCTCGAAGCAACGGAAAAAAAAACACTTGAGTTAGTTAATTTAACCCCTGAATACAAAGAAAGCTCGGCTGAGATGACTGAATCAGTCGGCCATGGCTTAGCAAGCGGTGCTTGCCTTAGTTCTGAAACACAAGCCGATGCTGAAAGTGATTCGAATCTTAATCGTCACATATTAACCGATGTGAGCGCCGACAGGCCGCCGATCAATGCCAGTGTTCAGAGCAACGCTCCAAGACACTCAGACACTGAAATTCCATCGATGGCCGAAATTCCACTGATGGTCGAGGTTCCGCCTTGGGAATCCAGCTCAGCCGAGTTGCCTGAGAGCGTGGCTTTGCCACACTCAAGTACTCATTCTACTGTTAAAGAGCCTATTGATTCACTCATGCCGGCGTCAACGCCCCCCCTTGCGGTACTTGAATCACAAACGTCAGGACCGCTAATTAGCCAAATTGAGTCGTCAGAAAGTAGGGCGTTGGACCACGAGATAAACCCTAATTCAAACGCACTTCAACCTTTGAGTTTAATTTCCGTGACGTTAGCGGGCAATAATGAGTGGGGTGAATTGGTAGAGCAAACTTCTTTGGTGGGCATGGCCAAAGAACTGGCCATGAATTGCGCTGCTCAGAGCATCAGTGATGAACGAATCGATTTGCGTTTATCACCCAAGCTTAAACACCTGTATGAGGATTCTCGCTTCCAAGACATTAAGATAGCGGTGATTGCGGCAACTCACTCGCAAATCACGATTGAATTGGGTATGAGTGAAAGCGATGAAGAAACCCCCGCTGAATGCCTTAGCCGTTTAGGCTACGAGCATGAAAAACAAGTTCGTGAATCCATGCAAAGCGACCCCAGTGTGCGATTTCTGATGTCAGAATTTGACGCTAAAATAAAAGAAAACTCCATAAAGCCGTTGTCCTAACATCAGTTAGAACATTGGCAAACTAATTTGAATTCATAAAATAGGTTTTTACGGTACAGAGCTATGATGAAAGGTGGCCTAGGTAATCTGATGAAGCAAGCGCAAGCCATGCAAGAAAATATGCAAAAAGCGCAAGAAGAGTTGGCGAACATTGAAGTTGTTGGTGAAGCGGGGGGAGGCATGGTAAAACTGGTTATGACCTGCCGACATGATGTAAAAAGTGTCACCATAGACCCAGAGTTGATGGACAACGCCGAAGACAAAGACATATTGGAAGATTTAGTCGCCGCTGCAATGAATGATGCCGTGAGAAAAGTTGAGAAAACCTCGCAAGATAAAATGGCTGGTTTGACCGGTGGGCTGAATATCCCCGGCATGAAAATGCCATTCTAGGTCATGCATTAGATGTCGACCTCAGCCGCTATTGAAGCGCTAAAGATCGCGCTAAAAGTCCTCCCTGGGGTAGGGCCGAAGAACGCGCAACGTATGGCGTTTCACTTGATGGAGCGTAATCGAGAGGGTGCAAAAGCCATTGCTGAGGCATTAAACTACGCGCTGGATACCGTGCGCAGCTGTGAAAGATGCAACACATTTTGCGAAAGTGAACTGTGTGAAATCTGTTTATCCGGTAAACGTGATCAAGGCTTGTTGTGCGTGGTTGAAACACCCGCAGACTTAGAAGCATTAGAACAAATTGGGGCTTATCAGGGGCTTTATTTTGTTTTAATGGGGCGTTTATCCCCCTTGGAGGGTATTGGCCCTGAAAAGTTGGGCTTCAAAAAGTTAAGTCGAACTGTGGCTGAAAATGAGATCAGAGAAGTCGTTGTGGCAACTAACATTACCGCTGAAGGTGATGCAACAGCTGATTACACTCAACAATTACTTGCGCCGTATGGGGTAAAAGTGACACGCCTTGCCAGAGGTGTGCCTGTGGGCGGTGAACTGGAGTACATGGACCAAAGAACACTTGCCGCCGCCTTTAAAGATCGACGATTAGCTGAAGAATAATGTGAGCCCCTTGATTCTTACGTAAGGCTCTTGGGGTATAAAGTAAGGGCCTTATTTGGGCGATTCGAGAAGGCAGGGAAGCGCTATAAAAATGGGCTTCAATTAAGAAGCCCATCAGTTACATTAATAAGAAGAGGTTATGCGAGCGTGGCTCACGCGGCTTCGTTTTTATGCTGAATTACTTTGGCGCCGCCACCGATTGCGATTTTCTTTGGCTTCATCGCTTCAGGAACTTCTTTAACTAACGAGATCGTTAGCAAGCCATTCGCTAAATCGGCGTTTACCACTTCAACGTGATCCGCCAAATTAAATTTTCGTTCAAATGAACGATTGGCTATGCCTTGATGTAAGAAATTCTTCGGTTCACCATTGACTTCTTTTTTACCAGTGACCGTGAGTACCCCATTTTCGACTTGGATATCCAACTCACTTTCATTAAAGCCAGCTAACGCTAGCGTGATTGAATACTTGTCGTCGCCCACCACCTCAATATTGTAAGGGGGGTAGCCAGCGGATGTTTTTTCGGTTTGAAATGCGGCATCTAATAATGAACCAAAACGGTCATAACCAATGCTGCTGCGGTATAAAGGGGTAAGGTCTATTCTATTCATGATGTGTCTCCAGTTTATGCCGAACATCGGCCATAAAGTTTAAAATTCGCTGTTTAAGCTACCTCATGTGAGCGTAGTTTCAGCTTGTTTTGTCGACCTGTTAAGCGTCGACATTAAATAATTAGAGTCGTAAAATTATTTTTCAAGAATATTTTTAATTTTTTTGTCATTCGATCATTGTGTTGCTATCACAGGCCGTACGAAATACTAGCTCGGTTTTGCGTAGGGCTGCCTGCCAAGGGAGCGGCAAAAGTGATATTGATCCAAACCGCTTATGGCAATGCTGTTGGCGGCGTTAACATCAATCTTTCCATCGCTTTCGATCAACCCCTCGTGGCAAAGTACTTCGACTATTTGGCCTATTACCAGTATCGTTTTATTAATGTTAATGTCCTGCTTTTCAATAAATTTAACGCCGTACTTTATGAGACTCTCGCCAACGTATGGCGCTTTAAAATGAGTTTTTTGTTCGGATAAACCCACCGCTTCAAACTCCGAGATACGCGCTTTATAGCGTGCTGATGTTTGGTGAGCCTTTTTGAAAAAAGATTCATTGACATGATTGATCGTGTAATAGCCGGTGGTGTAGATGTTTTCAAGTGTTTGTCTTTCCACGGTGTGGGGTCTGTTTATAAAACCGACTAACGCTGGGTCGGCACCCAGATGAACTACCGAGCTAAATATAGCCAAATTTGGTACACCGTCCTTGGATTGAGTGCCAATTAAGTTAGCGCTTTTAAACCCAGATAGTGAATTGATAAAATGCGAGCGATACCGTTTTTCCATATTGTCAATATCGTGTGTCTGAAGCAGGATGCTATCGGGCGTTTTCTTAGAAGAATTAGTCACTGTGGTTTCACGGTTATTGTGAGAAAGTATTGAATTAATAGAGTAGAAGATAAACTAGATAACGAAAAATTCAATGAAGCGTGCATTAGTAATTGGTTCGGGTGGCACCATCGGTGGCTCTTTGTCTAAACTGTTGCGCCAAAAACACCAAGTACTCACAATCAGCCGTCAAAACTCAGGTATTGCTCCTGACTTTAACAGTGAATACTGCGATAGCTCACTGGCGAATATATCTGAAGAAATTAAACAAGAAGGGAGTCTTGATTTAATTATATGTTGTGTCGGTGTTTTGCATAATGAGCTACTTTTACCTGAAAAACGTTTGGCTCAGTTAAGCGGACAGAAGTTGGTCGAATACTTTAAGATTAATACCATTATTCCGGCGCTTTGTTTGAAAGAGTTTGCGCCGTTACTGCATAGGAAAAATAATTCGCAATTTGTGTTTCTTAGTGCAATGGTCGGCAGCATCACTGATAATGCGTTAGGCGGGTGGTATGGTTATCGCAGTTCCAAAGCCGCCTTGAACATGATGGTGAAAACGGCATCAATAGAGTTAGCAAGAACCCATAAAACCACGTGTTTGGCTGTCATTCACCCGGGAACCACTCGTGGGCCATTGTCTAGGCCGTTTGCAGGCGGTGTTTCCAGTGATAAGTATTATTCACCCGAACAATCGGCTAAGCGAATTCTATCGGTTGCAGAGTCGTTAACCCCTGAGTTGAGTGGTTCATTTATTAACTGGGATGGCAATCAAATACCTTGGTAAATAATTTGCCTGAAATGCCAACAATGAAGTTAAACTGGGTGTGACGTAATCATGGTATATTCGCGCCCATGCGAGCACCTGCACAATTACAAGCAACGATAGAGTTGTTGGATGAAATAGCCCAAACCCGTTATCCGGCTGACAGAACCATGGCCAATTACTTTAAGCAACGGCGTTATATTGGCTCTAAAGATAAGGCCGTAATATCGGAGTATTTTTATACGATATTACGCCATCGTTTGAGTTTCGATTACCTGATTAATAACGCAGGTCTGGAATCAAATAGCCGCCGATTAGCTGTGGTCTTATTAAAATTTTTGGGTTTGAAGGCATTGGACTTTTTTACGGGTGAAGGGCATGCGCCTGTTGCACTGTCCGTCTCAGACACTGAAAGCTTGAGCCAAATTACATTAGATGAACTGGAATCAGCACCTCTGAATGTGAAACTCAATGTGCCGCAATGGTTGGCTGGTATGCTTGAAGCCGCATTAGGTGATCGATATGAACCGGAGATGCGAGCGACTAACCAGCAAGCCACCACCGATATCCGTGTTAATACATTAAAAAGCACTCGAAAGCAGGTAATTCACTTTTTATCTAAAGTGGGTTTCGATGCTGAGCCTACACCATTGTCTCCGTGGGGGGTGCGTTTTAATCGTCGAGTGGCCTTATTTGGTTTAGACGCGTTTAAACAGGGCTGGTTTGACATTCAAGATGAAGGGTCACAACTGTTGGCTTTGGTAAGTGGTGTAAAGGCCGGTCAAAAGGTGGTTGATTTTTGCGCTGGGGCGGGTGGTAAAACCTTAGCAATGGCGGCAATGATGCAGAATAAAGGGGTCGTCTATGCCAGCGATGTGCATTCAAAACGCTTGGCTCAGTTGAGCATTCGGGCCAAACGCGCTGGCGTGCATAACCTCCGTACTCATGTACTAAGCAGTGAACACGATAAGTGGGTTAAGCAGCACAAAGGAATGGCCGATGTGGTATTAATTGATGCGCCGTGTTCAGGCACCGGCACTTGGCGGAGAAACCCAGACAGTCGGTGGAATTTGACACGCCAAGACCTCGATAATCTAATTAATACACAAGCCTCCATACTAGACAGCGCACAACGCTTAGTTAAGCCCGGTGGAGTGTTGTTGTACGCAACTTGTTCCTTGTTAAAGGAAGAGAATGAATCGCAGGTAGATCGCTTTTTAGCAAAGAGCAGTGAGTTTTCTGAAGTGATCGATTATTTCTGTGCATTCAATCTTGATGAATCAATGGTCGATATAAAAGGAGGTCGTATGCGAACCTACCCACAGTTAAGTGGAACCGACGGTTTTTTTGTCACGGCATTAAGGCGACACACGCAAGATCACGAATCAAACTGAAGCCAAGTAAACCTTGAGATAGATCGGGGTTGAGATTTTCTTCGAGGTTCAATTGTTACTATTATGTAAAAATGATTAGCGAATAACTTTTTAAAATTATTTTCTATAACAACGTCTTATGTTGATCTTTTAATATCATTTCTTTTTATTTTTCAACGCTCGTCGGTTACTAGGGCAAATGTTTAAGTCGAACTTGAGCGCGCTTACGTTTTATGTAGCAATTTATGCGGTAATTTATGCAGCAAGGGCAACCAATACTTGGCGCTTACGCTCTCCTGAGAACGGGCGTCGCCCGTGCATGACCATTTTATTGTCTACCAGAGCCATGTCGCCATCTTGCCAAGGCACATCAAAGGTGAATTGTTTGGATAACTCAACAATCAATTCAAGAGCGTCTGTGCTGATATGGCTGCCATCGCCAAAAGTAATGGCGCTGGCTGGGTTTTCACGTACGCCATGCCAACCCAAATAAGCGGCAACCAGTTGGTTGTAGAAAACTTGTGTGCCGTTTTCTAATGTGCGTACTGCGGGAAGCACTGGGGTTATTGCTTTGAGCCCACCGTCAGGAATCCATTCCCAAGTGTAGCCAAGTTCCACTAACTTCTGCTCTGCCTGTTTTGTTGTTTCGACGCTGAGTGTGCTTTTCCAACTACGGCCTTGGCCCGAGGCGTGATCATCTTCGGCCGGCATGCGGGTAGTGTATTTTAAACCTTTATCATGAAAACATTTTGCCATATCGGGTGAGGCCTTTTTAAATGCCTCATACAGCGTGTCTGACCGGCACAACGGTGTTGCGCCGCCATCGTCGGCCGCGCTCTTACAAAAGAAAAACAATTTATCGGGCGAAACCGGTGTTTGTGCCATTTCATGATGAAGATGAATCTCCACGTCCTTAGGCGCTTCGTTCGCGGTAAACACACGTTCCGTGAAATTGATTCGTACTGCATTAGACAATGATTCTTTATAGGTAAAGCTGCGATAACCAAAGGCGCTTGAAAACTCATCAAACGTCTCCGCATCGTGCATTGGAAACCCCCTAAATAATACGGCACCAACGGTGGACAGTTGAGTCTCTAGTTCAGCTTGATTTTCTTTTACCCAGGCAATGGCCTCAATGAGGCTCATGTTTTCTTTAGGTGGCATTATCACCAGTGGAAACGCGCTGCCATGAAACTGAAGTTGCTTTTCTAAGTCTTGAAACTGGATGGAGTTTGTCACGGCACTGCTCTCGGTCTTTACGGGTTTAAATGCAATATTAGGTATGTATTCAAACGTTGTTAACATTAATCGTATATTGGGTGAAAACGGTTAAACGCGGCTTTACAAAAAACACCAGGGTCATTAAAACGTTGGTTTTTGTTAAGAGCGCTAATATCGCTCATTTCTTGCTCGCTGAGTTCAAAATCGAATAGGGCTGCGTTTTCAATCATTCGGCTCTTTTTGCTGGTTTTAGGTATGATGGCGGTGCCACGCTGAACTCCCCAGCGTAATACAACTTGTGCTGGCGTTTTATTCAACCTAGTAGCGGCGGCTTTAACCACCGCTTGTTCGAGTACTGAGTCTTCATTTTGAGCCATATCTAATTCAAGATAAGAGAGCGCCCCAAGAGGAGAAAATGCCGTAACTGGAATGCCATTCATTGCACACAGTTGCAGTAAGCTTTCTTGTGTTAGATAAGGGTGCGCTTCTATTTGTAACATGGCTGGTTTGACATGTGCGTAGCTCAAAAGATCGTGCATTAGTCCCGTGTTGTAGTTGCATACCCCGATTTGTTTACAAAGCCCAGCGTGATATTGTTGCTCCATTGCTTCCCATGTTTTGTGCAATGGCACTTTGGATAAATGCATGGTCGGGTCGTCAACGTCTGGGTCAAAAAACCAACCAGCTGGGTAGCGATCTTCAAAACTGATGAACTCTTGAGCGATCGGAAAATGAATAAGATAGAGATCTAAATAGTCCAGTTGCAAGTCAGCTAACGTCTTTTTTAGTGCTGGGCCAACGTGTTCTGGTGAATGATAAGTATTCCATAATTTTGATGTAACCCACAAGTCTTCACGGGCACACAGGCCATCCTCCAGTGCGCGTTTTATACCCTCGCCAACTTGAGCTTCATTGCCATAGTCACTGGCACTGTCAAGATGGCGGTAGCCTAACTTGATGGCTTGATAAACCGCATCGGCGCATTCGTCTTCAGCTATCTTCCATAAACCAAAGCCCACTGGTGGTATCGTTAATGTTTGTTGATTATTCATGTGCTGTTTACCTTTTCAAAATCATGAAATTTGGATTGTATTTTTATAATGTAAGCGCATTCGACACATATTTATTTGCATTCATTAGACAGTGTGACTGAGTTTAACTAGTTTTGCGAAAGCAAAAAGTGTGACTTGACGACTGGTTTGTTCGATAATTTGCTCACACTGTGTGTCAGTCAGAGGCTACTTAGCGTTAAATAAGGTCTGTGGGTCTGTTTTTTTTATATAGAGGTCTCAATAGGTGCATCCAGTTCTGAGTTAGTTGCGAAATTAAATGATGCAAAATTAAGCGAAAATATAGTGTCATTCAACGACGTAAAAAGATGATATATTATTATATCTTATGCAAGACCTAACTCAAGTACCGAGGCATTCATTTTATTGGGTATATTTTTAATTTTTAGTTAAATGATTAAGAGATATTCGCTTTAAATCATTGACGATAACCGGGGTTTTAATAATGTTATCCACCAAGTATCAACCGCTGTATCAACAAGTTTATGACGAAATAGTGAAACGTCTTTCGAGCGGGTATTGGAAGGCGGGTGACTCTTTGCCCAGTGAGTTTGGGTTAGCCGATGAGCTTGGGGTCAGTCAAGGTACGGTTCGTAAAGCATTAAATCAGTTAGTGGCAGAAAATCTTTTACGGCGACGTCAAGGCAAGGGCACTTATGTTGCTGAACACAGTAACGAAAGTTCCCTTTATCGTTTTTTTCGATACCGTGAACTCGGTGGTGAAAGCGTTATTCCTGAAACCGAAATTATTGCCGTGTCCAAACGTGTTGCAAGCGAGCGTGAACGGCGAAAACTCAGCCTCACGGATAATATTGACGTGTTGGAGATGGTGAGGGTGCGTTCGATTCGTAATAAGCCTGCAATTTTCGAAAAGGTTATCCAACCCTTAGCCGTTTTTCCTGGGCTTGATCTGGTTGACGAAATTCCAAACTCCCTTTACGCCTACTATCAGACGGAATATGGCGTATCCATAGTAGAAGTAAGAGACGAGTTGCATGCGGTGGAGTTGACTGACGAAGTGGCGGAAAGACTTAATCTGGAAATTGGAAGCCCAGCGTTGATGACTGAGCGCTCCAGCATTAACATTGATGGCCGAGTGGTTGAGTGGAGTCAAGCATTTTGCAGTACTGATAATTTTGTTTATTCAGTCACACTTAAATAAACAATAGCCACATTAAGTAATAATGACCGAAAATTCAACTTTAGTTCACGCCACCGATGCAAAAGCGAATTCGTCTCAATTATTAGGGGCTGAGCCGCCCAACTGGAACAGTATAGAAGCGGCATACGTTACAGTGCCGCCACAATTAATTGATTCTAATACGCTAAGGTTGGAACTCTCTCATGGTGTGTGTTTTTTACAAATACACAACGATGGGGTAAGGTTGTTTTCGGAATACCAACGCCCTTATGATTACGGGTTGTTGGTTTCCAACATTCAGCCACATGCCCTCAAGCTTAGTGGTGACGAAAACACCACAACGGTCAGCACGAACGAACTGTTGGTGGAGCTTCAGCATTCGCCTTTTGCATTTGTAATCACGGATTTATCAAGCAAAAAAGTAATCAGCCAGTCTCCCACGGACGGTCATTTTGTTCGTCGCCATCGAGTTCCGCCGCTGTGTAAGGTTGATAATGGTTGGTTGATGAGTTTGGATTTAAAATCGAATGAACCTGTGTATGGCTTAGGTGAGAAATGGGGCGCGCTGAATAAGCGTGGTCAAATTATTAGATCGTACAACAGCGATGCATTAGGTGTAAACGCTGAACTTTCCTACAAAAACACTCCGTTTTGTTGGAGTCCTGAAGGCTGGGGCTTTTTAGCACACACACCCGCAATTGTAACTCACAGTGTGGGGCACCCATACTGGTCTCAACGCAGTTATTGTTGCTTGATAGAAGACGATGTTTTAGATGTGTTTTTGTTTATTAAGCCGAAACAAAAATCAAACAATGTTGGCTTGGATATCATTAAGGCTTTAGGCGATTTGACTGGCCGCGCACCAATGCCCCCAATATGGAGTGGTGGCGTTATTCTTTCAAAGGCGTATTACCAAAATCCAGAAGAGATATTGGCGGTTGCTAAAGACGTTAGAGCAAAAAAAATGCCTTGTGACACCATTACCATTGATGGTCGAGCTTGGCAAGATACAGCAACGCGCTTTGCTTTTGAGTGGGATAAAACTCGTTGGCCTGACCCTAAAGCGGTGTTAGATGAATTAAAAACTCTTGGATTCAAAATTTGTGTATGGGAGTACCCCCTGATATCCCTTGAACATGAATGGTTTGAGATGTTTGCCAAAAAAGGTTGGTTATTAAAGGATAAGCGCACCGGTGAAGCCTATCAATATAGTTGGGATCAACAAGCTTTTGGGGCCGTATTAACGGCACTGCCAAAGTCGGGAATCGTCGATTTTACTCACCCTCAAGCGTACGCTTTTTGGCGAGATGCGCATAAGGCGTTATTTGATATTGGCGTTGATATGATTAAAGCCGACTTCGGGGAGCAGCTTGAAGATGACAACATGTTTGCTGCAAATGGTGAGTCTGGTTTAGCGTTGCACAATGTCTACGCTCATCTATATAACCGTTGCGTCTTTGAAGCCGCGCAACGCTACAGCGCTAATGGCCCATTTTTATTTAGTCGGGCTTCGTGGATTGGCTGCCAACGGTTCAACAGCCAGTGGGGCGGTGATCCACAAGCTGACTGGGAAGGCATGATCGGTAATATTCGTGGCGGTTTATCATGGGGGCTCAGTGGCGCGCCGTTTTATGCAACAGACGTAGGCGGTTTCTACAAAGATACCCGTGATGACACTCTTTACGTTCGTTGGGCGCAAGCAGCGGTGTTTTCTGCTCATTATCGTTTGCATGGCATAGGTTCGAGAGAGCCATGGTCGTATTCAGTTGAAGCCGAACAAGCCGTGATGAGTGCCTTACGTTTAAGATATCAGTTGCAGACGTATTTGCAAAAAACGATGAAAGAGGCCTCCGATCAAGGTTGGCCGGTACAGCGCCCGATGGTGCTTGCCTTTCCTCATGAGAAGCAAGCATGGGCGTTTGAGAACCAATTTATGTTTGGCGCGGATATTTTCGTTGCACCGTGTTTTAACCCGTCTGGGTGGGTTGAATACTATCTGCCAGAGGGCGAATGGGTTCGTTTAAATTTAAACGACCAACATTCCGAGCGTGAATTTCGGGTGGGCGGTTGTGTGTACAGCGAAGAATTATTGATAAATCAAATGGCTGTTTTTATTCGTAAAGGCACGGCGTTACCCATTAATAAAGCCGTAGAGACGACCACCGATCTAAACGTGGATGAACATGGAAAAATTGTGGCTGAATTAATATGGCAAGCCTAATCATCACTGTTACTTAATGGCTATAAACTTAAACAGTAATCACAAAACAGTTTCATAGTCCAATAGAACTGGGGACATAAACATGCAAACCAGCAACTTACTTTTTACTCTGATTTCTTGCGTGTGTTTCATGGCGCTGGTTGGGTGGATTTCCTATCAAAAAACGAAAGGCAGTGTTGATGATAAAGACGGTTATTTTTTAGCCGGCCGAGGTTTAACCGGCACCTTTATTGCTGGCTCGATGTTGTTAACTAATCTGTCCGCTGAACAGTTGATCGGTTTGAATGGCTCAGCCTATGGTTTCAATATGAGCGCGATGGCTTGGGAAGTGACCGCTGGTTTCGCTACGATTGTGATGGCTCTGGTATTCTTACCTCGTTACCTTTCTGGGGCTTTCACCACATTGCCCAGTTTCTTAAAAGATCGTTATGATGACGATGTGCGCCGGATGACGGTGGTGTTGTTTATGTTGGGTTATGGCTTAGTCACCATTCCATCAGTTTTGTATTCCGGGTCATTGGCCGTGTTAAAACTGTTTGATGTGCCCACACTCTTAAGCTTAAACAATGAAACATCAATAGTTGTGACGGTGTTTATTATTGGTAGCGTTGGCGCCATTTATGCGGTCTTTGGCGGGCTGAAAGCCGTTGTGGTTTCGGATACCATCAACGGTGTAGGTCTGTTGCTCATTGGCATTTTAGTTCCAACGTTAGGATTGATGCTTCTGGGTAATGGCAGTTTTATTGATGGGTTGACTCAAATCTCTAGTGATAATACTGAAAAGTTAAATGCCATTGGCGCAGCCACTGACCCTGTGCCATTTGGCACCATTTTTACCGGCATGATGTTGGCTAATTTATTTTATTGGGGAACTAACCAATATGTGATTCAGCGTACATTAGGCGCCCAAAATCTTAAAGAAGGCCAGAAAGGCGTGCTTTTATCGGGTTATTTTAAGTTGTTAGTGCCGTTTATGATGATGGTGCCTGGCGTGATTGCATTTCATTTGTACGGTTCAGTTGGCGGTAAGCTTCCTAGTATAGACCTAGCGTACCCACAGTTGGTTAAAGATGTGTTGCCGTGGTATTTGTCTGGCTTCTTTTTAGCCGTGCTGCTTGGGGCTGTTTTTAGCTCTTTTAACTCACTACTCAACAGTGCCGCGACTCTGTTTGTTTTAGATGTGTATCAGCCACTTAAAAAAAAGGCCGTTGCTGACGACGAACTCATTCGAATTGCCAAAGTGGCCAGCGTGGTGATTGCGTTATTCTCTTTTGTGGTTGCGCCATTGTTGCAATATGCTCCGGAAGGTCTGTGGCAGATTATTCGAATTTTCACAGGCTTCTACAACATTCCTGTTATCTCGATCGTATTAGTCGGCTTGTTTACTACCACAGTGCCGGCGAAGGGGGCGAAAATAGCGATCATTTTTCACGTTATAGCTTACGGGTTAATCAAGTTTGTAATCGATGTTGATTTACACTTTATTCACCTTTATGGCGTGCTGTTTGTTATTGAAGTTGGAATTATGCTGTTATTTGGTGTGTTAGAACCCCGACAAAGTGCGGCGCACTTGACCCCAAATTCAAAGGTGGATTTAACCCCTTGGCGCTTTTCATGGGCGGCGAGTTCAACGCTATTTAGTTGCATTGTCGCGATCTATTTACTCTTCTCTCCCGTGGGGTTGGTGGGCGGAATCACAAGCGAGTTTTGGCTCTACCTGTCGTTAGTTATTACAGTAAATGGCTTTTTTTGTGTTTGGTCGGTAAGGAGATTGGTCAAACGTCAATATTCTTGACGTCGGAAAACGCTCTAAATTCATTGCCCTAATCATATATAAGATAGGTCTTGTAAAAGACCAAGAAAGACTCTAGACTGTTGTCAGGAAAAATGGGCGGTAATGGTCAAAAAGAGGAATACAGATGAATAAAAGCGGGTTTAGACACCGTCAAGCGTTTGCATTAACGGCTCTGGCGGCGGCGTTAATTTCTCCACAGATTTCAGCGCAAAACTCAGAGTCAGGCGGGCTATTAGAGGAGATCATTGTTACCGCTCAAAAGCGCGAACAAAACCTT
>CALJWL010000002.1 GCA_937974565.1 uncultured Arenicella sp. | reverse complement strand
ACTTGAAAAACATTCTTTGCCAAATCAATGCCTACAACAGTATGATGATTCATGATGGGTACCTCGCAGTTGGTTTTAAAGAAACCTCATATTGGGCACATTGATGCCGTAAGTCGAGGTATCCATCTCATCAGCAATGGGCTAAGTCCTAATATACGTAATCCAATTTTCTACAAAATAGATCGTTTGTTTTCTTTATATACCAGAGGGTTATCGGCGTCTTCTTGTCTTAACCGTTGGCCCCATTTATTTCTAAAATGAACAAACGCTTCATCAGCCGCAATGGCGCGCGGTACAAAATCAGGGCTTCGCTCTAGCAACTTTTGCTGCTCTTCGATAATGACTTTGTCTTCCATAAACCCTTCTAGAAGAGATTCTTTTAATGAGGCTGAAATTGCAGGGTCATCAATGTTCCAATTGTGGAGATAGTTCCAGAAAAAGTGCGTGGTGTTTTTCGTTTCTGGCGTCATAAATTGGCAGTTGCGGTACTCACGAACATTATCACGGCCGTGTTTTTCTTCCCATCCAACAGGCGCGAATAGTGTTTCCATTAAGAATACACCGGGAAGGCCCATTTTAATGATATTGGCACGATCAACCTTATTGTCAACTTCTTCGGGAGGAACAACCTTGGCATGAAACGGAGGGTTATTGCTGTCGCGGTGCCAGCGCTCCATGGAAAAGCCATCTTCCTCTTTTTGGATATTTTCAGCAAGCGTGCTGTAAGCGTACGCTTCAGAGCCGCCAAGTGTATTAGTATGCACAAATGCCACGTGGGAAAAATCAGCAAGATTATCCACAATCAACAGCCAATTTGCGTTGTAGTGCAGATAAGCCTCCTTATCGAAACCGCGCCAATTTTCTCTATCACTTAACGCTGGAAAATCATAAATGTCTTCTGTGTTCGCTAGGGCTGGGTCTCCCATCCAGATCCAAAGCATGCCCCCTTTCTCTTCAACTGGGTAACTCCGCACTTTAAGGGACTTAGACACGTGTTCCTGCCCAGGAATTTCCACCACTTGGCCGGTTTCGTCGTACAGCATACCGTGGTACATGCAGCGTATGCAATTACCTTCTATACGCCCTGTGGATAAGGGTGCTGCTCTATGGCAACAACGATCATCCAAAGCAATGTAGTTATCATCACGACCCTTATAAAATACTAACGGCGTTTCGCAGATGGTTCGCGCGAGTTTATTGTCAGCTTCAGAAACTTCGTATTGCCAAGCAGCGGCGTACCACATGTTTTCTACAAAATATCGTTTTTTATCAGTCATGATTCTACCTTTTAATGGTCTAGTGCCCGCGCTTCTCTTTTCGTGGAGTGTTGTTAGTTGGGCTGATTCGTATCAATAATGATCTGCATCGTGTTAATCATTGTCTGCCATGCATCGGCATCACATTGATTAATTAATGTCTCGTAGATCGCGTCAATTTGTGGCATCAATTCGTTCTGTAGGTCGCGCCCCTTGTCAGTAAGGCTCACGTGAACAACCCGCCTATCGTCTTTACTGCGATCTCGCAGCACCAACGACTTTTTCATCATTCGGTCGATGACGCCGACCATGCTTGGACTTGGTATCAACGTAATTTTCGCAAGCTCGGCGCTTGTACAACGTTGCCTCTCCCAAAGCACTCGCAATATCCGCCACTGTTGCTCCGAAATACCATGCTCCTTAAATACGGCTCGGTATTTAGGAATGACCACATCTAGGGTGCGATGCAACATCATTGGCAACGATTTATTAAATTTGTCCACGATATTTTTGCTAAAAGATTATTGATTAATTTATTAATAGTTAATATATTAATCATTCTAATAAATGAAATGAATTTGTCAACCTACTTTTGACAGTAAGGGTTACTTATTAAGGTCAGACCAGATGAAAAACGTTGTAATAATTGGTGCAAGTCACGCTGCCGTTGAAGCGATTTCAACTCTAAGAAAAAATGGTTGGAGCGGTAACATTACGCTCGTTGGCGATGAAGTTTGCCTGCCCTACCAGCGTCCGCCATTATCAAAAGCGTACTATAAAGGCGATGTTACGTTTGAAAAACTCGCCATAAAGAACCCAAACTTCTATGAAAATTCTGACGTTGATCTATATCTCGGTCGGCGGGCGATCTCAATCGATCGTAAACGGTGCGAAGTCGAATTAGATGATGGTGTTAAGTTGAGCTATTCAAAACTCATTCTTGCAACCGGTACTCGAGCCAGAACATTGTCTATCGAAGGTGCTGAGCTGCCGCCCATTAAGTATTTGAGAACCGCCAAAGACGTGGACGCAATCAAAGAAAATTTAGTGGCTGAAGCCAAGCTTGTAATTGTTGGCGCGGGCTACATTGGGTTGGAAGTGGCTGCATCCGCAGTTAAACAGGGCGTAAAAGTAACCGTTCTAGAAGCCCAAAATCGAGTGCTAGCGCGAGTGACGAGCCCCGAAGTTTCTAGTTTTTACCAAGAAAGGCATCGGCACGAAGGCGTTGATATTCGATTAGAATCAACGTTAAAACGGTTTAAGGAAAAAGACGGCCGGGTTCACGCTGAACTAAGCGATGGGGAACGCCTTGAACTCGATTGTGCAATTATTGGTATTGGCGTCATTCCAAATGTTGAGTTGGCCGCAGATGCCGGTCTAGCATGCGATGACGGCATAGTGGTTAATGAATACACGCAAACAGAAGATCCTAATATCTACGCCGTAGGTGACTGCTCTAATCACCCAAGCCTGTTATATGGGCGTCGAATTCGTCTTGAGTCGGTACCCAATGCAGTAGCGCAAGCTAAAATTGCGGCAATGTCGATAACCGGTCATGACCAAGTTTACGATCAAATTCCTTGGTTCTGGTCAGACCAGTACGACTTAAAACTGCAGACAGCCGGCTTAATGCAAGGCTATGACCAAGCTTTGGTTAATGGCGACATTAGCACACGTAAGTTTACGGTGTCGTACTTCAAATCCGGCAAACTTATTGCGTTAGACGCAATCAATTCCCCAGCCGAATTCATGAAAGCAAAAAAGAAAATCAGCCGTGAATTATCATCTGGATTTCTCTAAAAATGATGCCCTGAGTATTCTCTGATCATTTCTTTTGTTAGCTCACCCTCCGCAATCCTGACTGCCCCCTTGGATTGGCTGCGAGGTATGTATATACCTCTACGCGGTTCATCTTCAGTGGCGCGTCCAGCCTTGGGCATCGCGTTTGAATCGAAACGTTTTGGTAGCCGAGGGTATTAGGTCGCTACAAAGCTTGTCTTGAACACGGATTTGAGCCTTCCTGGCGTCTGATTCTGTCTTGTAAATAGTAACGATTTTGACCACCTCTTTGAATGCACTTCACCGATATTGCACCGAAGAGTATTTTTTGCCGAATAAAAGGATTCGTTAAACAACTTAAAGTCCATTCAAGTTCTTGACTTTTTATATTAAAAATATGGTGGGCCCGGGAGGACTCGAACCTCCGACCAATGGATTATGAGTCCACTGCTCTAACCAACTGAGCTACAGGCCCTTTCGGAAAACGCCGATCCCTTAAATTTCAGCGAAGGCGAATCCTATCATGTTATTAAGTGACTAAACAATTACCAGAGAGTCTATTTTTTTGAAAAAACACGCTGACCGTTCGCAGAAGTTTCCTGACTTTATTCAAGCCACAATCGTATATCTATTCACAGTCTAATATAATGCCACGTCGATTCAGCGAAGAGCTGACTGAGTCATCGTGTTCTAATAACCGGCCTGAAACTAAAAATAATACCCATGACAATTCAATATCGTTCTGAAATTGATGGCCTGCGTGCTTTATCGGTAATCGCTGTGGTGCTGTATCACGCCAAATTTCTATTTGAAGGCACTGTAGCATTAAGCGGAGGGTATATTGGCGTTGATATATTTTTTGTTATCTCTGGTTACCTCATCTGCAAGATCATATTACGAGAGGCATTAGAGAACCGGTTTAGTTTTTTCAATTTTTACGCTCGCAGAGCTCGTCGTATATTGCCTGCTTTATTTGTTGTGATGGCCGTCACTTTGGCTTATGCGTGGAATGTCGTATTACCTAAAGAAATGAAGGAGCTATCTGGCTCGGCTCTGGCATCACTCGCATTTGGGTCTAATATTTGGTTTTGGTTGGAAGACAGTTACACGGCCGCGCCAAGTTTACTTAAACCACTGCTGCACACTTGGTCGCTCTCAGTTGAGGAGCAATTTTATCTTCTCTTTCCAATCGTTTTATTGGTTGTGGTTAAGTATAAAAAAGCGTTGCTGCCGTACTTACTTGCCACGGCGTTCTTTACGTCGCTAGGCTACGCTGAATACAAAAGTTCTTTTGATCGTGATGCCAACTTTTTCCTGATTCAAACGCGCGCTTGGGAGTTACTTGCAGGCAGTTTCTTGGCGATTAATGAGTTAGGGCGTGGCCACAAAATTAAGACTCAATCATTGATAATGATTATGCCTAGCTTGGGCCTGGCTATGATAATCGGTAGTTTCTTTCTGTTCGACGAGTCCACGCGGCACCCTTCTTTGCTTACTTTAGTACCCGTTCTTGGGTGTGTATTGATAATCCACTTCACCTCTTCCATGCATTACCAAAATGCTGAAAATGGGTGGGTGGTTAGAACCTTAAGTGTGAGACCTGTGCGATTCATCGGATTGGTTTCTTACAGTTTTTATCTATGGCATTACCCAGTTTTTGCCTTTGCAAGAATAAAAGGCGATTTTGATGGGGCTAATGAGAAGTTTGAAAGCATTGCTATTTCTTTAACCCTAGCGATTTTGAGTTACTACGCCATTGAACAGCCACTGCGCAACTCAAAAAAAGTAGGTTCCAGAGTGTTTATCAGCCTAGTTAGCTGTGGCTTTCTGGCCCTGATCGGGGTTAGCGCTCATATTTACAGCAGCAACGGAGCGTCGTATCGCGTGCCATCAAATATCAGTGATGTGGTGGATTTTAATTACTGGAGCGATGAAAAAAAGACCACCGTATTCAGCCAGCACCCTGGGTGTTGGTTAACCAAAGAAACTTACGACGCGGATGACCCTTTTCGTATTTGTCGTAATGCTGAGCAGAATAACCCAAACTTACCAACGATATTTTTAATTGGTGACTCTCATGCTGCATCGTTGGTTCCAGGCCTTCTTGAAGTGACACGCGGCTACGCAAACGTCAAACAACGGGTTCGGCAAGGTTGTTTACCAATTTACGAACGCATGCGGCCGTTTACATCAAAAAATGGCTGCTATCACGCCTTGCACTCGGCCTATCAAGAAATCATTGAAACAAAGCCAGAGATGATTATGATTGCCGGGCGTTGGAGGCAACGAGATGTGAATGTGATCCTCGATCATTTGCGTGACCTGAAGCGCAAAACCAACTCTAAAATTGTGTTTATTGGCCCATTAGTTTATTGGGACCCCGAGCTACCACAGTACCTTAAACGTAAAATCGAACAGTCTCCACTGGAATTTCCAGCGTTATTGGAGCCGCACATTAATACCTTTATTCTCGATCAAACCTTAGAAGCCGCCATAGCTCAAGAAAACGTTGCGTACCTTTCGGTGGTTAACACTCTTTGTGATGGAGCGCGGTGTAAAACTCGCGTCAACCAAAGCCCATCGGGAATTTCGGCTTATGACCATGATCATCTTACTGAAGCGTCATCAAACTACGTGTTTAGTGAGCTTCGAACCACTCTTCTGGAGTTCCTTGGTTACACTGACATTTCTCCGAATAGCGAGACCGGCGGCGGCTCATAACAACATACTAGTACAGCCAATGCTGTTATTTTGCAACGAATTTACTCCCCTGCTTCATCTTAACTCTTTAGGCTTCATTTTGGCTTAGAAAATACGGTATGTGGCCATGGCCAGTGGTTTCATGGTCTAAATAAAACTCACAGGAGAAAATAATGAGGATAAGCAAAAATACGTTAATGCTAGGCCTAATTAACGTTACGCTGGTTTGTTCAATAGCGCAGCCCACAAAGGCGAAAGAGGGCATGTTTACTCCAGACCAGTTACCTGAGATCAGTGAAGACTTGCGTAAGACTGGTTTATCGATCGACCCAAAGCAACTCAGTGATTTAACCAGTTTTCCAATGGGCGCAATAATTTCATTAGGAGGGTGTTCCGCATCGTTTGTCTCAAATGCGGGTCTAGTTATTACCAATCATCACTGTGTACGTGGTTCGGTTCAGTACAATTCAACCGAAGAAAATAATTATCTTAAGAATGGTTTCTTAGCGGCCAAAAAGAGTGACGAATTGCCCGCTGCACCTGGCTCGCGGGTCTACGTCACTAAAGCCGTAAGCGATGTTACGGCTTCGGTTTTAAAGGGCGCATCGAATGATCTTTCGGGCGAAGATCGCTATAAGGTGATCCAGACTAATCGCAAATCACTGATTGCCGAGTGCGAGCAAGACCCTGGGCACCGTTGCCAAGTTTCTTCTTTTTTTGGCGGTGCACAATATAAGTTAAACAAACGGTTAGAGATCAAAGATGTGCGCCTGGTTTATGCGCCTTCAGATTCAATAGGCCGTTATGGTGGTGATGTTGATAATTGGCTATGGCCACGCCATACAGGTGATTTTGCTTTTTATCGTGCCTATGTTGGGCCGAATGGAGAATCGGCAAAGTTTAGTACGGATAACGTGCCTTACCAGCCCGATCACGCATTAAAAGTATCCGCTGTAGGCATTGATGAAGGCGACTTTGTGATGGTGGCGGGCTATCCTGGTTCAACCTCTCGATACGCAAGACTTTCTGAAGTGAAGAATGTATTTAGTTGGACTTACCCGACTTGGATTAGTTTGTTAGAGAAGTGGGTAGAAACGATCGAAAACGTCACTCAAGAAGGCAGTGATGCTCGTATTAAGTACGAAGCACGATTGGCTGGCTTAAATAATTTCCTAAAGAACTTAGGCGGGCAAATTAAAGGCGCAGAACGCGCTGACTTAGTTAAACGTCGAGCTGACCGTGAGGGTGACCTTAATGACTGGATTGCTAAGAATGAGCGCGGTAAGGGTTACGCCGTTGCCATTGAAGCACTCGACAAACTGTCTGAAGAAAGCGCAATCGCAAACCAGAAAAAGTTTTGGTATGACAACGTAACACGCCCTCAATTACTGTCCGCGGCACAAGCCTTATATCGTTTAGCAAAAGAAAACCAAAAGCCAAACAACGAACGTGAACCTGGTTACCAAGAGCGTGATATCGCTTTCTTTACTCAGAGAATGCGGGCGATAGACCGACGTTTTTCTCCTTTGGTAGACCACGCGGAATGGATGTTGTTTCTCGAACACTACCTTGCTCAACCAAGCTCACACAGAGTGAAGGTTTATGATCAAGCATTAGGATTAGGCGAGAAGGTTGATATGTCTGCTTTATCAGAAAAGCTGGGCGCGATGTATCAAAACACAACACTTAATGACCTTGACGCTCGACTGAACTGGGCCAAGGCATCACCGTCCGATTTTGAAAAGAGTGATGACCCTTTTATTAAGTTAGCCGTTGAGTTATACGACGAAGAAATTAAACAGGAGCGTGTTACAAAAGGTCGCTCTGGCCGTTATGCTGCATTTGAACCTAAATACATGCAAGCTATTATCGCTTGGCAGAAAGCTCAAGGCTTTATCGCCTACCCTGATGCTAACTCAAACTTGCGTGTAAGCTACGGCAATGTCATGGGCGGCACACCCAAAGACGGTTTACGTTATACACCATTCACCACATTGAAAGGCATTAGAGAAAAGAATACAGGCAAACCTCCGTTTGATGCGCCCCACACTCAGCTTAATCTTATTGATGCCGACGACTACGGCAGCTACGCACTGAAATCCATAAATTCAGTGCCAGTAAACTTTTTAGCCGACTTAGACATTACCGGGGGCAATTCTGGTTCAGCCACACTCAATGGACGAGGTGAACTTGTTGGTTTGGTATTCGATGGCACTATTGAAAGTGTGAATTCAGATTGGGATTTTAATGACAGCGTCACTCGTTCTATCCACGTAGACAGCCGTTACATGCTCTGGGTAATGGAGAAGGTGGACAACGCTGAACACTTGATTGATGAAATGACCATCGTCGATTACTAATACAACAAGTCATGTTAAAAGTGTTATTAGCATGGTTTTATAAATAAACTCAAGTGCAGCAATTAACTCATGGGGCTCTGTTTAAGTTTAAGGTTCGGCTTTGTGATTCTTTGGTGCAATGCCCAACGAGATTGCTCTCGATCCGTAATTTACGCCAGCCGCTAAACTCATAACGCTTTTGAAAATAGTCACTTCATTTTTCTTGGCTATCTTCAGAAGCTTTGCGTACGAATCAAATTCATCAACCTCCGAGAGATCACCACCATAGGTTATATTGATAAATGGAAAAAACAAGCCTTCCTCAACCCGTTCACATGCGTAATCTAAAACTCGGTTTACCATTCTCTTATAACCGAGCTTTATCGCAATATGTGACGTCGCATCGTTTTGCATGAGAACAATTGGCACTAAACCCACGGCTTTACCAATTAATGCCGTGGGTAAACCAACTGTTTCAACCCCCTTTAATTTTGCACGTTGACGAGCGTGCATGGTGTCTTTTACTACTGTAAAGCTTTTGCATACTCTTTTGAAATTTTCGAGCTTCTCAATATAGCTGATCGAATAACCAGTTTTAGTAAATAGAAAGTCCGCAAAAACCGCGATTAATCCTTGCCCAGCCAATGTTGTGCCAGAATTAACACAGCCCAATTTAAACGGTGCTTCAATGTCTAACTTATCACGTATGAAGCGAGCCTCTTGTTGTATCGAGCCGGATATCTCTTTAAAACTCTCGTATATTGGGCTAACTGACTTAGACACACTCTGGCAAACCGCGTAATCGTAATTGGGAATGACCTCTTGAACAATGTAGTCGTAAATCTGTTCCGTGGTTGGAGTTATCGAAAACATGTCCGCGCCGGATGAAATTTTATCACTATTATAAATACGGACCAGTTCTTGGGCACTGGTTTCCCCAGGAACTGTTTGGCCATCAATGGAAACTGAAACTGGAATAACTTTAATTGGCCGTTGGCTAAGAACAAACTCTGGTATTGAAGCTATTGAATCGACCACAACTACGAACTTCATAGTGTTGCAGCCCTAATGAGTGATGCCATATAAAAGACTCATAAACTTCACATTGCTTCTCAAAACAGATCCTCTTAACGTATGTTATTGAGGATCAGCCTATCACGTAGCCGTTCAAGGATACTAATAAGCCTTTGTAAATAATTGATAATTGATAAGCGGCTTTTTTGGTCTGTGGTCCTTTTTATTTAACAAAACCAATTCTTAGTGTGTAAGTGATTAAGAGGCGTGTAAATCAAATCTAAGTCTCTGATAATGATTTAGTCACAACCCCTTAATCTTTAAATTTAAAGTCACGGTGACAAGAACCACAAGCTTTACTGCCAAATTCACGTGGTTTGAAACCTGCCATCGCGTTAGCCTTGGTGAAGTCATTGGTTACTTCGGCCATATTGGTCACCTTTTTTTGAAACTTAGCGTAATCTTGCCAAATTTCAGGCTTGGCTTTACTGCCTTCTGGCAAACTATCTGCGATAGTAAAGCCTTCCTCAATTAACCCAGAAAGATACACTAAGTCCTTTGCATGTTTAATAAAGGTGGCTTCGTCGTCTTGCCCTTTTGCCTGTGCCATTTGCCCTAGTTTCCATGCAAAAGTTTGAAATAAACTGGTTCTAAACTTATAGGCTCGTTCTTCTGGTGTGGGTTGTTGTGCGTGAGCAATATCAACCAGCAGCGCAATCGTGAAGGTGACAGCAAAAGCTCTTATAGATCGTTTCATACAATGACTCCTGTTAGTCTGTTTTTAATTATTTTAGAAAAGAGTGCCTTAAGCCTCTATTAATACCACACCTTTTATCACAATCGGTGTCTCGAATCTCTGAACACGGCTTATCAATCAATTTATCCACTAAGACTATTAATGATCATGTATTTATAGTCTTAATGCGGTTATATCATTAATACGATATTAATTTCACCCTAATGGGTGAGGCACAAGCATCTTACATTGTTTAACATTCTTTCATCAGCGAGGTTCAGGATGAACGAAACAACAGGAGTTAGCTCGTTGACGGCAGTAGCTTTATGGACAAAGCAATTGAACAGGACGTTCGAACTGTGAGTAGTTCAGAGCCGCCTAGCATGGACGCTGGGCGGCTTTTATCTATTAACCCATAAAATAAAACGGAGTTTAAATGACAATAAGTGAAGATGGTTCGCTGATGGTGTGGATGCCAGATGGCGGTGAATTAGAGCTTAGCTGTGTGACCCTCGAAGGCGAAGAAATTGAACATCAACACGATATGACTCACATGCAAAAAGCGCTTAGCAACTACGTTGCCAGCCAAGCTGAAATAAGTACTAGCAAGACATTAGTTTAATGTCAGTTTATCGAGCTGCTGTTTTAAATTAACAGCTCAATAACACACGTGTGCGCTACTTAATACGTTCTAGAGCAACACTTTTTTTAGTGCTGAGAGGCGTTTTTCCATAATCGCTATGGCGTCGGCCCTAAGCTCTATTTTGTTATGAGCATATTGCTTTACAGGCAGTTGCTTTAGGCCTTCGCTTGCTTTTTCAATGGTGGCGCCCAGATGATCCGCGGGCACAATCAAATCGAGAAAACCGGCTGTGAGGGCCGATTTAGGGTTACAAAACTGCGATTGCAGAGCGGCTGATTTCATGAACATGGGGTTTAGCTCTGCATCCAAAATAGCAACCAGAAAGTCGGTGAACTGCATGCCACCTGCGGTTTCTGGTAAGCCCAGTTTATAATCGCCTTCGATGCCTATGCGAGTATCACTTACCAGCAAGGTAAATGCTCCCATCCCTAGTGCGTGACCACCGACTGCTGAGATTACCGGCTGTGGATGTTTGTATAAACGCAACAATAGCTCAAAACCGCTTAGAATCATTTGCCATTGTTGAGTGCCGCCTTGTTGCATCACGCTTAAATCAAAGCCGGCGCTAAACTTATCGCCGGCACCACTAATGACGATCGCTTTTGCGTCGCTTTCAGCTTGGTCAAGTGCCGCATTAAAACTGGCGATCATGTCAGGGCTAAATACGTTGGCTTTGCCATCATTCAGTTCGATATGGGCCACGTTGTTTCGGATATCTACTTTTATCATTGCATACTCGTACTGCGTTTATTTACGACTATATTATCAATAAATGGCTGACCGTAACGTATTTTAAAAGACAAGCCGAATATAACCTCGGTGAATTTACAATTAAGGGCCGATGTCTAATAAATGAATCTCATTTGTGTTGCATCAGGAAAAGCCCATAAGTGAAAGCCTGTCCACGGCTTTGAGCCTAATTTTCACGGCCGACCTGCTTTTATTGCTTGGTGTATATTTCGTATTAACGAATACGTTAAAGCCGTACAGGCGCAATTTACTTGCGCAACAAATACCGTGTTTTTTTCCGGCCAAGAAAAAGCAATGGTTTGATACCCGAAGACATCCCCTGTGTGACCAATTAACGCTGCCCCATCTTTACCGGTTATAGTCATCAAACCCAATCCCTGTTCTTGTCGCCCTTGTGCATGTACGGTCGTTTTAAGCATTTTTTGTCCGATAGAATGCATCTTTCCGTTGGGAAAAGTCAGTTCCTCAAGAAACTTAGCCGTGTCGGAAGCCGTTGCCATCACGCCACCATCCGGCCCGGAATGCTCCCACAAATCATAGGTGTCTGCCCAGGGACGAAAAATAGTGCCATAACCGTGAATGCGAGCATTATCGGGGTGTTTCACATTGTAGTAAGTACGGTTCAATGCGAGAGGGTATTTGATGCGTTTGTCAATTAGCTGCTCTAAGGTTTCTCCGGTGACTTTCTCGGCGATTTCGCCGAGCAAAATATAGCCCATGTTTGAGTAACTGAATTTCTCTCCGGCGGGAAAGTCACTGTCACCTCGAGCAGACACAGGAAGCATTCTTGCCAGAGTAATTGGTTGTGACCAGTCCTGCATCAAGTAACTACGAACGTCGTAATAATCCGGTATACCAGCCGTATGATTGAGCAATTGGCGGATGGTTGCCTTGTTCGCATTTTTAATCGATTCTGATATCGAAGCTGGTAGATACTTATTAATGGGTTCATCCAGTTTAAAATAACCTTCTTTGGCCAGTGACAGGATGACACTCGCGGTGTAGACCTTTGACACGCTGCCAATCCGCAATGGCTCATCGCTGGGCATGATTTCTTTGGTTTTTTTATTGGCAACGCCGGCACTTATTGCCACCTCTTTGCCGTCTTGCCTGACCAAAAGGACTACGCCAGGTGCCCCTCCTTGAACAGTGGCATCAGCAATTTTTTGCAATGAATAATTCAGGCTATGCCCTGAAAATTGCTCGGCGCTCATTTTGGGTGGATTTGTGGAGTCTCCGTAAACACCCCAGATGGCCAACGCCGTTGCTCCGATAAGGGCAAGAAAGATGCCTACTTTACGGCTAATTGTGTTCTTTTTATTCTTAACGTCTGTATTGGAAGTCATGAGTGTTCCTCAATGTGTTTATGGAATACACCCATCTCAACAAAAATTGAGGTTTATTTCGTCTTTCCATGCAGGGAAGGACAAAAAAGACGGCGAAATAACTTTCAGGAGAGCCGTCAGCAAGGAGAGTCTTCAACAAAAGGGAGCCGTCAGCGAATAAAAATCCACCCACTTATAAAAACCAGCCGTGATTGAAGTTTGCTGTCTCTAGGCGACCTTTTTGATGGCTTTTCTATAAGCTGATGGCGTCTGCCCCGTGGATTTTTTGAAGGCGTTGTAAAATGAAGACCGCGAATTAAACCCAACCTCTTCCGCTATCGCAAGCACAGTGAGGGACGAGCTTGCTAACTTTTGTTCCGCATCCTTAACTCGCCACTGATTGACGTAATCGAAAAAAGACTCTCCTATTTCTTGATTCAAGGCTTGAGAAACGTAATTTGGCAATTCCTTGATATGATCAGCCAACACCCGTAAAGACAAGTCTGAGGTTTGATAGAGTTTATCGTCCTGCATGGCCGTACCAACCCGTAGGGCAATGGACTTTAATTGTTCAGCGCTCAGTGCCGATTTTTGATACTTTTCAATGCCGCCACTTTTTTTATAGGTAGCGGCCACTTCGTGTGCTAAACCAGGTTTCTGGCGCAGCCCCCAAACCACCAAAAACCACAATAAGATTAGGTCTAGCGCGCTCTCCCACGGCTCAAACAAAATGGGCTTATCTGCCAATGAACTGGCCGCAGAAACACACAGGTAGAGTAATAAGAATATCGCCAAACTCCTTAACCAGCGCAGTTCCAAATGTTCTGTGCTGGCAAATAATTGCACTAAGGCTTTTTGGTAATGTCTTAGGCGCAACAAGGTCAAACCTATGTAGATTGTTACTTGTAAAATAATGAGCGTTTCCAGTGTTTTTATCAGTGCGATTAGCCACCACTGACTTGCGCTGGTGCTGATACGCGGCTGTTCAAATAATGCTAAGAATTCCTTTGGGCCAATCATTATCGCCAAAATAGGAATCGCCAAAGCCAGTGTGCTTAGTACAAAATGCAACGCGTCTTTTTGACACCAGAGGTTTAGTTTGTCTGATGTGATTCCGCGAATATAAATCCAAAACAGCGGTGCTAATGCCGCGTGTAGAGGAAAGGATAAAAACAGCAATAATCTTGGCCAGTAGGGGTGGAGTTCAATCACTCTTGGATCAGCCACTAAAGAAGCCAACTCAGTAGTACCATTAATAAAAAAGAAAAGGGCCAACGGCAAATAAACTTGAGACGACCGCAGGCGTGGCAGTAACAAATTGGCCGCCAGCCAAGACACACTCAGTACGGCGGCATCTAAAATTGTCAGCGTGTATGAAGTAATAATGTTGTATGCCCGCAGGAAAAAAGGGGCTACGCCCGCAGTCCTAACCGTTGCAACCCACCCGTTATTAAAGTTTTGGCATCGCCCGTTTCTTCACAAAGCTGCCCTATTAGTTTGTGTGCAATATCACTGTTTGTGTTATTTTTTTGCGCGATTTCCAAAGCTTCAAAGCGCAACAGCCAATCACAATTGTGATCATTAACAATCCTGTTGAGTATATCAACTTGATCGTATTCTTGTTCTCGCATTAGCCGAATTTTGTTGTACAACTCGAACTGAGTTTGTCCGTCACAACTTTTTTTCACGGTTACGTTTTGTGATGGCGCCTCGTACATTGGGTAGGTCAATTGATCGGCTGACCCGCCGGCTACCGAAGTAATTGAGTCTCCTACCGCCATATCATACGTGCCCCACGATGGGTCAAACAATACATGTTCATCCACATCGGTAACCGAGCAATCCTCAAACGTGAATAAAATATTCTTTTGATCACGACGTAATATCTGAGTCAATTCACCCGTCACCGTCACTCCGGATAAAAAATTCAAGACCACGGTTGTGCCAATTTCAATGCCATGGCGTTTTAGTTCGTCTACGGTGTAGGCTGATAGACAGCGTTCCATGGTGCGCAGCTTTCCGATCGGCGACCCAAAGCCATGTGAGTGATAATCGATACCGTGGCCAACTAACTCGGTATTTTGATAAGCCAGTTGAGTTGGGCCATCAGTATTAACGTATATCGCGTTACCAACTGCGTCGTTCAGAACCCGGTTGATACGCCCCGATGCTTGCAAACCGCAATTGTACGTAATTGTGTTGAGGCTGCCGCAAGCCAAAGCCTCTTCTAAGGCACTGGCACCGCCACGCTGGCAGCACATGTGGCGCCCGTATTCAGCCAACACTTGGCTTAGATGCCGACAAGACTCGGTGACGAACAATTGAGGTTGCGGTTGGGTTATATCGTAAGAGGTGCGAACGGCGTTTAACGTTAACGGTAGTTTTTTTACAGCCTTATCATCAACACACCCCTGACTCTCTGATAGCGACGACAATAAGCCTGCGCCGTAAATTGCATAATCGGCGGTATCTCCTACTAAGCCGTATTCGACTGTCCACCAATGCAACCTTGCTAACAAATTAGCTTCAGATGGAGCGACTTTCTTATTCTGCAGTTCTTTTACTAATTGCTGAGCCGCGTCGATTTCGTCTTTGCTAGATGAACTACTCTCTTTGACGATGGAAAGTTGGCGTACGGCCTCGTAGATATCTAAGTCGTGCTGATTAGACACGGCTTGCATACCTAATTCACCAAAGCGCTGAAGAAATTCAGCGTAATCAATGTCAACCAAAAACGGTGCGTGCCCCGCTGACTCATGAATAATATCGGGCGCAGGTGTGTAAAGCATGTGTTCAAATGAGCGAATATTGAGAGCAATGGCCAACACTTTACGAGCCTGAAATTCCATAAATACAGCCGGCGGCAGAAAACCATCCACGGCCACCGCTTGCCAACCTAACTGATTGAGCTTGATGTTAATGTCTTCGATCTTTGGAATTGACTCCAAACCAATGCCGGTTTTCTCCAAGCCTTCAAAGTAAGTGGGGTGCGCATTATTCGTTAAACTGAACTTCAGCTGATGCAACAAGAATCGCCAGATAGCATGATCTCTGGGGCTGTATTGATCGTAATCTTGAATGGCGATAAACGGTTGCAAGTGAGCGGGCAAGCCATTGATAACGTCTTGTTGTGAAATCATTAGGTCAGTTGTTCCAAGTTCTCAAACAGTGTTAAAGCCTCTGGGTTGGCAAGGCTGGTTTTATTCTTTATTTCACGGCCATGCACGACATCTCGCACCGCCAATTCAACTATTTTACCGCTCTTAGTGCGAGGTATATCGTTCACGGCAATGATTAAATTTGGCACGTGGCGTGGCGTGGCATTGGTACGAATCTGTTGTTTGATGTCAGCGATCAACGAACCGTCTAATGTTACACCCTCAGCCAATCTCACGAAGAGTACAACACGAACATCATTCTGCCACTGCTGGCCGATAACGACACTCTCCATTACTTCGTCTATTTTTTCCACTTGCCGATAAATCTCCGCTGTGCCAATACGCACCCCACCGGGGTTTAATATCGCATCAGATCGACCGTGGATGATCATGCCTACATGGTGCTGACCTTCATGCAGTGTGGTCTCAACAAAATCACCGTGACACCACGCGTTATCATACACATCAAAGTACGCGTTGCGGTATGCGCGATTATCGATGTCATTCCAAAAACCAACCGGCATACAAGGGAACGACTGCGTACACACCAAATCGCCTTTATTTTGTGTTGACTTGCCTTCGTGATCAAAAACATTAACCGCCATCCCTAGCCCTAAACATTGCAATTCTCCTAGCCAAACAGGCTGCGTCGGGTTACCCAAAGCAAAGCAAGAAATAATGTCTGTGCCACCGGAAATAGAAGCTAAATGTACGTCTGGCTTTATTTTGTTGTAGACGTAACGAAAGCTCTGTGGTGCAAGTGGGCTGCCCGTTGAAAACAGTGTTCTTAAGGCCTCTAGCTTATGAGATGCACGAGGCTCTAATTTAGCTTTATTGCACGCTTCAAGGTATTTAGCCGACGTGCCAAAGTGGGTCACGTTTTCACGTTCGACAATATCAAACAAGATATCAGGCTTTGTGGCAAAGGGGTTGCCATCATAAAGAACTAAATCGACACCGCTGGCTAGGCCACTAACTAACCAGTTCCACATCATCCAACCGCAAGTGGTAAAGTAAAATAGCCTGTCACCCACTTTAAGGTTACTGTGTAATTGCTGTTCTTTTACGTGTTGCAATAAGGTGCCACCGTGGCCGTGGACAATGCATTTTGGTTTGCCAGTGGTGCCTGATGAGAACAAGATGAATAAAGGGTGGTTAAATTCAACTCGCTCAAAACTGACCTCGCAGGCAGAGTAAGGCGCAAAGAATGCCGCCCAGCCATCAGAATTATTACCGTGATAAGAGATTTGCACTGTTTCAATTAGACTTGGTATCGCGGCCGAAATTTCTTGATTCTTTGGGATGCAATCAATCCATTTGCCGTTGTAATAATAGCCATCGACACAGAAAAGTACCTTAGGTTCGATTTGGCCAAATCGATCTAACACCCCATTAACACCGAAATCGGGTGAAGCTGAACTCCAGACGGCGCCAAGCGATGTAACGGCTAGCATAGCGACAATGGTTTCTAGTGTGTTTGGCAGTATTGCCACAACGCGATCGCCTTTTTTAATATCTCGTTCTTTTAATGCTTGTTGACATTGAGACACCGCTACTTGAAGCTCCTTGAAGTTTAGTTCTCGTCGCACCTTCTCTTCACCATAAAAGGTAATAGTGGGTGCCCCACCATTTGCGTTTAGGAGATTTTCGGCGTAGTTTAATTTGGCTTGAGGGAACCATTGAGATTCCACCATGTGCGGCTTTTCAGCAAGCGTTATGTCGCCTTTTTCGCCCAACACACCGCAAAAATCCCACACAGAATCCCAAAACTTTGGCGCGTCACCTACGCTCCAATCGTGCAATACCTGATAGTTATTGTCAGTAAAACCATGCAACTTGGCAAAGCTGGAAATCAGCGCTTCATCAATTTGAGTTTGATTGGGTTGCCATAATTTCATTGTTCTATCGAATCTTGATTATCGTGGATACGCTGTGCCATTTTACATAACACCGTCATTTTCATCAGAGTGTTTGAGTGCCCATTTGTCGAATCAAACCTTCGATCATGTTACTGTGATTAAGGAACGTTTATGTTGCGTCAGGTTGCATTTCAGGCCTGGCTTGTTCGAAGGCCAACAACCCTAGGCAATGCTTATCTATTTTCTGGACCAAGGGATAGTCATCCAGTGCGAACTCAAAACGCTTCGCATTATAAACTTGCGGTATCAAGCACACATCGGCGATGGTGGGCGAGTCTTCGAAGCAACACTTGCCAGTATTCGGATTGTTGGCGAGTTTCTGTTCTAGACTGTTAAAACCTTGAGTTAACCAGTGGTGATACCATTTTAGTTTTCCCGATTCACTCACTCCCATATCACTCATTAGGTATGTATACACGCGCAGGTTGTTTAATGGGTGCATGTCACTAATCACCGTCTGCGCTAGCCCACGCACGTAGGCACGGCCGACGTTGTCTTTAGGCAACATAGGCTGTTCGGGGTAGGCCTCTTCTAGGTATTCTAAAATAGCCATTGATTGCACTAACACTTGCTCACCGGTGTTCAGCGTTGGAATTAAACCATCGGGGTTGTGAGCTAAAAACTCGGCTTCTTTATGCTCACCAGTAAACAGATTAATTGGGACCAGTTCGTGTTGCAGCTGCTTTAAATTCAATGCAATGCGCACTCGATAAGCGGCCGTACTCCTAAAATAAGTCGTCAACTTCATGAATCAAGCTCTTTTTTATGCATCCAGTCGGCGTGCTTAGGAGCTTTTTTGGTTTTTGCCCATTCTTCAAGCATGGCCCACTTAACGTCGCTTAACCTATCTAGCTTAGCCGCTTCTTCACTGTCTGGGGCAGCGAGTTCTAAACGATGGCCATTAGGGTCAAAAAAGTAAATTGAGTGAAATAACGAATGATCAGTAACGCCCAGCACGTCAACACCATTACTTTCTAGGTGCGTTTTATACTCAATCAACGTGCGCATGTCTTTTACTTTAAAGGCAATGTGTTGTACCCACTCTGGGGTATTTTCATCGCGCCCCATTTTAGGCTTGGTAGGCAATTCAAAAAATGCTAACACATTGCCTTGCCCTGCATCGAGAAACACGTGCATATACGAATCAGGCTCTTTGGTACTAGGGACATGATCTTCAGAAATCGCCAATTGAAAGTCCATCTTTAAATTCGTTACATACCATTCGACCGTCTCTTTGGCGTCGTGACAACGATACGCCACGTGATGAATGTGTTCTATCTTCATGTTATTTAACCGACTAATCTCTGATATTAAATTGAGCTTATTAAACCGCTGGTAGCACACGGGCAGACGCTTCACCGAAACCAATACGCGGGGCGTTATCATTATTGCAGTAGCCTTTTAACGTCACCGTGTCGCCGTCTTCCAAGAAGGTACGCTTTTCACCATGGCCTAACATAATGGGTTCGCGTCCACCTGCGGTGGCCTCTAACAAAGCGCCAACGCTGTCCGCATTTGGGCCAGACATGGTTCCAGAACCAAACAAATCCCCAGCTTTTAAATTGCAACCATTGACCGTGTGGTGAGTCACCATTTGTGAAATTGACCAGTAAGACTGATTAAAATTGCTTAGAGCCACTCGCTCAGAAGGCATGCCTTCGGCGCGCATCGCCGCGGTTTGAATATGGATTTCAAGATGCATGTCAACAGCGCCGCTGTTGCGTAAATCATGAGAGTCTAAGTACGGCAGAGGTTGCGGGTGACTTTCCTGTCGACTCCAATTGTCTCTGTATGGCGTCAGGGCCTCCATGGTAACGATCCAAGGTGACACCGTAGACGCAAAACTTTTAGACAGAAAAGGGCCAAGCGGTTGGTATTCCCAGGCTTGAATGTCGCGCGCAGACCAATCGTTAAGCAAACCGAGCCCAAAGACATGGTCTTCAGCGTTATCCAGCGCAATTGCTGAACCTAATTCATTGCCTTTACCAATATAAATACCGACTTCTAACTCATAGTCCAAGCGTTTGCACGGCGCTAATATTGGCGTATCTGCATCTGGCGCTTTAAGTTGCCCGCAAGGGCGATGAAACTCATGGCCCGATACTCTAATTGATGAACTGCGGCCATGATAACCGATGGGGACCCATTGATAATTGGGTAGCAAGGGATTATCGGGGCGGAACAATTTACCCACATTGGTTGCGTGGTGTATTGATGTATAAAAGTCGGTGTAATCACCAATACGTGCAGGCACCTTATAGTCAACTTGAGATTGCGAAACCAAACAAGCTTCTAACTGCGTGATTTTATCCGCCCCCTCACGAAGCGCCCTAGACAAATGCAACCGTAACTCAGACCATGCGTCTTTGCCCAACGACATAAACTTGTTAAGCCGAGGTTTGTACAACGTTTTGAGAGTGGGCGTCAGCCCCACGGGAAACACACCCGCTTTATGTGCGGCTTTTAAATCGACAATCTGATCACCAATGGCAACCCCAGCACGAAATGCCTCCGATTGACCTTTTCGGCGAAATATTGAGTATGGCAAATTTTGAATCGGAAAGTCAGTTTTTCTATCATTAGCCGATGCCACCCAACTCGTTAGTTTGGGGTTATGGGTTTCGTTTAAATTAAGCATGATTACTCCGCGGTCAGTCAACCGTCTTTAAGCGTTCGTAGCGATAACGCCCCGCTCTATTTGATCTCGTTCAATGGATTCAAACAGCGCTTTGAAATTACCCTCCCCAAAGCCATCATCTTTCTTTCGTTGAATAAATTCAAAGAAAACTGGGCCAATTAATGTGTCGGAAAATATTTGCAATAAAAGACGTGGGGCACCGCTGTCTGTTGAACCATCCAGTAATATGCCACGTGATTTAAGTTCGTTAACAGGCTCGCCATGATTAGGTAAACGCTCATCAAGCATGGCGTAATACGCATCCGGCGGGGCACTCATAAAGGGCATGCCACGCGCTTTCAGTTTATCCCAACATTCAAGTAAGTTATCGCAAGAGAAGGCAATGTGCTGAATACCTTCACCGTTATAAGCCATTAAAAATTCTTCTATTTGCCCTGTTTCTTTAGAAGCTTCTTCGTTTAATGGAATGCGGATTAAGCCGTCGGGCGCTGTCAATGCCTTAGAAAGAAGGCCAGTGTATTCACCTTTGATATCAAAGTATCGAATCTCACGAAAGTTGAATAAGCGCTCGTAGAAGTCGGCCCAATACGGCATGCGTCCGCGATACACATTGTGCGTTAGATGATCAATCATGTTAAAACCACAACCTTCAGGCCGTTGGTCAACACCCTCTAGAAACACAAAGTCGATGTCGTAAATAGATGAGCCTTCCGCAAAACGATCGATCAGATAAAGTGGGGCACCCCCAATGCCTTTAATCGCTGGCAATCTCAGTTCCATCGGCCCGGTAGGCACTTCAATCGGCTGTGCACCTAACTCCAGCGCTCTTTCGTAGGCGTATTGAGCATCTTTTACTCGAAATGCCATACCGCATGCTGATGGCCCATGCTCTTGTGCAAAGTAGTAAGCGTTACTCTTAGGCTCATAGTTAATCAGCAAGTTGATGCCGCCCTGTCGATAGAGATGAACATTCTTGGAGCGATGAGCCGCCACTTTACAGAAACCAGACATTTCAAGTATCGGCTCTAACATCCCCTCTTCTGTTGCACTGAATTCAATAAATTCGAACCCACACAACCCCATTGGGTTTTCAAATAAGTCAGACATGATCACTCGATTAATTGTTGTAAATGCAACTATATTAGTTGTTAAACCAACTAAATGCAACCAATAGCCTACAAGATCACGACAAAATGCAAATGCAGTGATTCAATCGTGATACTTTGTTGAACCAAAATTTCAATTCGGTTAACGTGAGGGGGAATGAAAGTTAATGAACTGCTAAGTATGCAAAAAATTTTAGGAGTATTGTTCTTTCTGGGTTCTTTGCTTTGGTGTCTTTTATTAATTCCAATTTCGCTATTAGCACCGCTTGCTAAGTTATATGAAACACTTTTCCAAGAAAGTAACAGCTTAGGTTTCACCACCTACCTGTGGGCTGGTTTAGGAGTAGGGTTTTCTTGTTTATTCACATATTGCGTAATCAAATTTGGAGTATCTATACTTAAGTCATCGATAAATATGATTAAAGGTAAAAAAGAACTTAACTCACAAGAACGTTTTGAAGCTTTAATTGAGAAGAAACTTAAGCAAGCCAAGAAACATTAATACCCCTTTGGGACCGGACGCCACGCAAACACAACACCTGTTTTTAAGGCGTTAATTTGAAAACATCACGGGTTTACAGTGAATTTTAGCAAAGTCTTTACTCAGGCTATTTTTACCAGTTAACAGGCTGGCAAAAATAGTGGCTTATTGTGTTGGCGAGTTCAGCTATCTATACATTTATGAAAAATCGCAAAAAGCTTATACGAGAGTTTTTTATGGCTATTATTATAGCTTTATCATTAATGGGGCTAATTTGGCTTATGACGGAAAACCCAGATATTTTTCTATGAGAGGCCCTCATCGCTAAAAATTTGATATTCCAATAGTATTAAGGCTTCGTTCTTTGGTGGCTTTTGATAGCTACCCGTTTATGTTTATCAACTCCGTCTTCCAAGACTTATTAGAGCTCATTTTTTACACTATTTTTTTTGTGAGCGCTGCTTTCAAGCAACCCTTATTTAATGCGCTTGAACGACTCATCGGCCATGTCTACTAATATCATGTCGCCGTCAGCCGCTACTTTGAAAACCCCGTAACGTGCTTTATCAAACGCGGCCGCTGACCCTTCTTCGAAAAAGAATGCGTTAGTACCAAATTTTAAGCGCCCATTTCGAATCCTATATCTCAGCACCATTGAATCTGGAGTGGCGTCTTTCGTCAGCGCTAAAAACCTAGCCACTTTTTGGTTGTCGAGCGTGACCGACACTAAACCGTCATGGTTTGGCGCCTTTTCGTCTTTGCCCTGTGTTGATTTAAGTGATGACTGAATATCATTCGTAATGGCGAGACGTAGAATCATATAATCACCCTGCATCAATGAGCGAGGGTCAACGGGTGCCAGTTCTAATAAAACTTCTGTGCCATTATTAATGTGTTGTTCTTTGTGGTAAATCGCCGCGTTGACCACGCCTAATACGAACAAAGTGGCGAGTGATGCTATAAGTTTATTCATGACTGAACCCCGTAAGAGTGGACTGAGCGGGGTTTGAATTTGATCAACATGACCCAGCGCATGATCAGCAAAGCTATTCCTAATCCCGCTAAGCTCGCAGACTTTATTAGTAAGGTGGTGTCCAGATTATAGTAATAAAACGACGTTTGTGTGAGTAAACTAAGTGCCCCCATGGCGACTAGGGCACGGCTTGAATGAGCGCAGCCGAGTAATAAAATAGCGCAGCCCGCGGCAATGCCATTAAGTTCGATTGACAACAAACCAATGATGATGGCGGCCGTTACCGCCGTTAGCAAAACAAGTTTGCTGGCTTTATGACGTCGAACCAACACCAAGACTATCGCTAATAAAGGCAATGTCATGCTCAGATCAAGCAACCAAGTGGCGTGCGTTATTTTGTTTATTATCACCTCATTCAGTAATGAGTTGTATGCCACTGGAAACGCAAACGGCAAAGCAAGGCCATACGCTAAAGGCATCAAAATTTTGCCAGGAAACCAAGAGCTAAATTCATTAAGCGTCAATAGCGCAATTAATGTCAGTGCAACGGCTGGGTAAACTTGGTGCCAACTCAAACTGCCGAACAACAGGCCTAAGCACACGCTAACGGCAATGGCAGACACATAGCGATGAAGCGTGTTAGGCATCACAACCAACAACCCCAAGTGCAAGCACAGAAGCATAAATAGTGACGATGATTCAGTGCTAAATTGATTGTTTTTTGATTCAAAAATCGCATATGTAACCAGAAACTGACCAAGCAAACTGATTGCTAGCGCTAAGTGTTGGCGAAAGTCAGAAGGGGTGCCTGACAAGATAAACCGAGCCAAACCGATGATCCCAATGCCACAGAATAGCAACGCGGCAACATTGCCAAATACATCAAAGAATAACAGTATAAAAATACCGGTCATGAATATAGCGGCAAGCCAACCAGCCCCGATCGATAGCAACGTCACAAACCATGGCGAGTCTAAATCACTTGCATTAAGTGATGGGGTTGGCTTTACCTCAATGCCCTTTTCTTGCAAAGTATTGCGCAACATTTCTATCGGTTGATTGGCAGTGGTCATACTGTCACCTTGAGGTTGGTAATTTGCTGATGCATTCTCTTTAACCAAACGGTGGAGACGGTGCCCATACCAAGTGTTGCTATGCACATAAAAAATAGACTGCCTAGGAAGTCACTGTGGCTCAAAAAAAGCACATCAGCCAGCCAAACTAACGCAATAATCGATACCGATAGCGCCAACAATGCCAGCATAAATAAGTCAGGCTTTCGATATCGATAGTAGACACCCGCGCCACCGATAATGAACAACACTAACAAAGTTGAGGGAGTGTAATAATTGTCGATTATTGGCCCAATAGTGAGAGTGGTGATAACCCATGTCACGACCGCTCCAAGCACACGTATCGCCCAACGATTGTTGAGCCAACCAACATGACTTGATGAGAACTCCCAAACAGCTATAAAGCTCATATTAAGAGCTAAAACCAACCACATCATTGTCGTGTAACCTTGGTTAGGTAAAAAGCGTGGCGTGCCATAAGCGTCTACCCACAGAAACAGACTGATATTCAATAGGCCACACCACAGCAGCCAAAGCCAACTTGAACGACTGAGTAATAACCATGGCAACATGAGTAATGCCCAGTTGAAAAACAATTGCCATGGGTCAGCTCCGGTTTGGTAAGTTTGCCCATATAGCGCAAGCAATGCGCCCAGGGATAGGCAAGCCATCACTAACGATACTTGATGAATTAACTTGATCGCATGCGTTTCTCGACTAAAGACATAAACCAGCGTTGCCAGTACGATGGCAGCTTCAACCAACGCGAACTTTGCAAAACGGCCAAACTCAAACCAGTTATAAGCAACAAAGAAAACTAATGAAATTCCAAGTGCCAGGGACCCGAGAATTAACAACGTACGGTCTAAAAATCGCAGCCAAACACCTGAACTTGGCAGCACACCTGACGCCTGTGCAGCAAGTTCAGCATCGGCACGACTTAAAGAGCCTTGTTCGAGCAAGGAAATTAATTGACTGCGTGTTGAACTCATATATCACCTCATTGGGGAGCCTAATACAATTGCTCCGTCTTTGTACTGATATAAGAGCAAATCTAGCCACCCGGCCTTAAATGACAATAGATTACGTTATAACGCGGCGGCGGCGTATGTTTTTATATAAAGTATCGTATTTTAAGACTTCAAGTTTTCAAACTGAAAATCGCTACGGGTTATCCGGTCAACTTAAGTTGGCAGAAAAACGACTCTGTGTGGAATATTGTCGTAATCACACTCTTTCAGATATAGGATGCCATATCAGCAGTCTCCTTTACAGGGTTGAAGCATAGGCCTGAAGCGTTTAGGTTAGTAAATCATTGTCACGCTCGCTTTCCTGACAAAAGCCTAAACGTTTTATGGTTGCTTAAATCTGGTTCTCTGGTGTTGTAACCACCAAACCGTCTAACTCGCCTGTTATTTTAATTTGGCATGCAAGACGTGAGTTTAACGTTACTCCTTCAGCGACCTCAAGCATCTCAGATTCAAGCTCGCCGGGTTTGCCTACTCGTTCTACCCAGCTCGAATCAATATAAACATGACAGGTGGCGCAGGCGCATGCACCGCCACAGTCAGCATCAATTCCGGCTACATCATGTTGGATTGCTGCTTCCATTATCGAGCCGCCAATATCTGCATCGACACAGGTTTGGCTACCTTCAAAATCAATAAAGTTAATCGTTGGCATTACAGTTTTATCTCAGTGCAGTTAAGTGACGTTACAATTGAAAGCTCGCGCAGACACACGATGTCGCGAAAATTGGAATGGGCTTGAAAAAGTGTACATCAGCCTTTGCGCCATTAGCGGCAGCTGCGGTGGCAATAAAGGTTCGGATTTCATAACCGCCTTGCCCACCATCACGATAAATATCTTCATCGCTATAGCCCAACATGCTGTGTTTGTCATTATTAGTGAAGTGCCGCATGAACTCAGCATCCCATTCGAGATTTATCTTTCCAGAGTCGGGTGTGGCAGGCCAATGGGAAATGCCGCCGGTTCCCACCAACGCTATTTTCTCTGGAACGGCATCACAAGCACGGCGAATTGCTTTACCGAATTCCCACGCTCGACCTAGTGGTGTAAGCGGCGGGCCTTGGCAATTAATATTGGCCGGTATAACGGGTAAGTCGTATCGTGGCGTCAGAAAGTTAAGCGGCACGCTTATGCCGTGATCAAATTTCCACTCTTCTGAGAAAGCGGTATCGACTGTTTGCATTATTTCAGTGATGACTCGCTTCGATAAATCTGAGTTTCCCGGGACGTTAGTGCGCGCAATTTTCAGCCATTCGGGGTCTTCAATTGGCCCTTCATACTGATCCGCCATGCCGATGCAATAAGCCGGCATATTATTCATGAAAAAATTAGCAAAGTGTTCAGCAGCCACCATCATTAAAGCCTCTGCACCAGAGTCTTCGATGTCTTGGCGCATCTTATCTAAACTTGCATAGAACTCATCACGCAGCTCAGGGTCGGCTTGATCGGCACGTGCTGTGATGCCTGGCCCGTGGCTGCAAACGCCAGCGTAAACTAAACTCATTATTACCTTCCCATTTATCTAACTTTCAACGTTGCCGTTGTCGGTGAAACGTTCACCGACAACGGTCATGGCATAAACGCCTTCACGTACTGGCCCATGCTCAGTAATACCGTCACGCATTAGTTGTAAGTAATCAGCCCATTCAATCTTATGAAATGCAGCGAAGTGCATTAAAATTTGGCCATTTACACCGAGCACATACAATAAACCAATGTCCGGCTGTTTGAGCGCGTTCCGCTCTTCGTCTGTCAACGCGTAATTATCAAACAAGGTGTCGGCATCGTCTTGATATTGTTTTTGTACAGCAAGGTCGCGATTAATGTCGTAGAGTACTTTTTGTAAATAATACAAGCTCATGATTAGTACCCTTCGGTGGACTCATCGGACCCATCGCTAATGTACTGGCTGGCCAATTGACGGGTTGCGTTAACCAGCAGGGCCGCATCAACGCCAACTCCAATGAACATTGCACCCGCGGCAACGTATTTATCCACCAGCTCTTTGGTCACGGCTAACACACCAGAGCTTTTGCCTGCCCGATGAATGATATCAAAGCCACTTTCAATAGCCGCAACCACATCGGGGTGGCCTGGGTTGCCAATATGCCCCATGACCGCCGATAGATCTGAAGGGCCAATAAACACCGCATCAACGCCGTCAACCGCAACAATAGAGTCAATGTTTTGAATGCCCGCTAACGTTTCAATTTGCACAATCACGCAGATCTCTTCATTGGCTTTTAACAAGTAATCAGAGGTGCGGTTCCAGTTTGCTGCGCGCGCCATTGACGTTCCCAAGCCCCGAACACCTTCCGGTGGGTACTTAGCGGCTCGTACAATTTGCTCAGCCTGCTCTGCACTATCCACCATCGGCACCAACAAGGTCTGCGCACCAATATCCAATAATTGTTTGATTAACGCCGTACTCCCCTCCACGGGGCGAACCAATGCTGACACGGGGTAAGATTCAACCGCCTGTAAGTGTGCCATCACCGAACGAAGATCAAATGGCCCATGCTCGGCGTCTATAAGCAACCAATCAAAACCCGCGCCTGCGCCTATCTCAGCGACGGTGGTATCTGGAATGCCTTGCCACAAGCCGAACAGCGGTTTATCACCGTTGAGCGCTTGTTTAAATTTGTTGACTTTAATCATCGTTGCTTCTCGCTCGCTTAAACAAACATCACCTTGAGATCACCCAGAGCGCCGTATTCGGCGGCTACGACATCACCTGCTTGCACCTTGATCGGTGCCGTGAAGCTGCCGGAGAGCAACATTTGGCCAGGCTCTAAACCAATGCCATGTTGAGCAAAACGTTTAGCGATCCAGCAAATGCCGTTGGCTGGGTGATCTAGCACCGCGGCCGCTAACCCCGTTTGTTCTATTACCCCATTACGTTTCACGATAGCACCACACCAACGTAAATCAACGTCATCTGGCGTAACTTTACGCCCGCCCATGATGATGCCGGCATTAGCGGCGTTATCTGAAATGGTGTCGCAAACGGTTCGTGTATACCCCGTTTCAGGGTGTACACGAAAACTTCGTGCGGCAATCAGCTCGAACGCGGGTATGACGTAATCAGTGGCTGCCATCACTTGCTCTGGTGTCACGTCAGTGCCGAATAAACGCTCTTTAAGCACAAAAGCCAATTCCACTTCAATTTGTGGATCAAGGAAGTCGGCGACCTGAATTTCACTGTTATTTTCAAAGACCATGTCGTCCAGCAAGACACCGTAATCCGGCGTATCGATCTTCATAACGCGTTGCATTGCGCGTGATGTTAGTCCAATTTTATAACCAACCACCTTACGACCATCTTGCTTTACCTTCCGGTTTACCCATTGAGATTGCACCGCATAGGCATCGTCCATCGTCATGTCTGGGTGAGTCAACGTAAGTGGCTCTATCTGTTGACGATTTTTCTCCGCTGAATACAAGTTGTCTGCTGCGAGGTTTATTTGATCTTCGGTAAGCATATTCATCTGCGAACTATTTAAATTATAGGTAAGGGTAAGGGCTAGAGATGTTCAGCCACGTTGTTCTTATTAAATTTTAGAACGGGCTCAAGTTCGCGCATTTCAAACGACAAAGCCATTCCGCGTTGTTGCACTTGCTCATCAAAATAATCACAGAACAGCGCAAAAAAGATGTCCGCGGCAGCCTGGCGATCTTCCAGTGAGCGCCCAGCCCCAAGTTTGACCTCCAGGTGCGCGAAGCCGTACTTAGAATTACCATCAGCCATGCGATACTGTTGGCAGCAATACCCGCGGCTTCGTATTCCCTTCAAAGGAAATAAGCCCGTTTGGTTCGCGGCCTCATGCAACGCTGCAAAAAGCGTTTGAATGGATTCATCGGTTTGGCCGAGGTTATCGGAATATTCAAGCACAAAGTGGGCCATAAGAGTTTTCTCTATAAAAGTAAGGTTTTTGCAACCTTAGTTAACCGCGCCGAGTATGGGAACGCGGTGCGTGCCATGCGCAATACAAACATTTTTAGTCTCCATGTAGAAATCAAAACTGAAGTCACCACCATCACGGCCAATGCCCGACATTTTGATGCCACCAAAAGGTGATGGCAAATTCCGGTTGTTTTCAGAATTGACCCAAAGCATGCCTGCTTCTACGTACTTTGCCATTCGCATGGCGCGACTGGTATCGTTAGTCCAGATGTATCCAGCTAAGCCATACTGTGTATCATTAGCCATATGAATTGCCTCTTCTTCGGTTTCAAAACTCATGGCTGTCAATACCGGGCCAAATATTTCTTCTTGAGCAATGCGCATGGTATTTTGAGCATCGCAAAACAACGTAGGTTCAACATAGTTGCCAGCGCCTAAGTCGCTGCGAGCGTTTCCACCAACGGCAATGCGTGCGCCATCTTGTTTAGCGATGTCCATATAGCTCATTACTTTGTCAAAGTGACCCGTGTGAACCAGTGGCCCAATTTCAGTTCTTGGGTCGAGCGAATGCCCTACACGCAATGCTCTAACACGCTCTTCAAGTGCGGCAAGAAATTGATCTTTAATACCGGACTGAATTAACAGGCGACTAGAGGATGTACAACGTTGACCGTTGAGGCTGTAAATCATGAATACCACCGCATCGAGTGCGCGATCAAAGTCCGCGTCATCAAACACAATCACTGGGTTTTTACCCCCCAATTCAAGGTGAATTCGTTTCAATGTTTCCGCACCTTGATGCATGATGTGTTTACCCGTAGTACTGTCACCAACTAAAGCAACGGCTTTAATAGCGCGATGCTCGGTTAAACGCTTGCCGGCCGTTTCGCCAAAGCCGTTGACGGTATTCCATACGCCCTTTGGCAGCCCCGCTTCATTCGCAATTTCGGCTAATAGCATGGCTGTTAACGGCGTTAACTCGGCCGGTTTATGCACAATTGTGCAACCCGCCGCCAGTGCCGGTGCAATCTTCCAAGTCGACAACATGAACGGCGTATTCCAAGGAGTAATAATACCCACCGGACCAATTGGCGTGCGCATTGTGTAATTAGTATGCTCATCTTGATGCAAGGCTAATCCATTGACGGCTTCAGGTGCTTTATCGGCAAAAAAGCGGAAGTTCGCGGCTCCACGCACAGCCGCTTGACGCATAAACCGAATGGGTTGACCGCAATCCATCGATTCGACGATGGCAATTTCTTCGGCGCGTTCAACCACTTTATCGGCAAAGTGGTTGAGAATTTTTTTGCGCTCGGCGCCGGGCATATCGCGCCACTCAGTGAATGCCGTTTCAGCCGCATCGCAAGCTAAGTTGACATCACCAACCGTGCCAGCCACGACTTGACCTAATTCAGAATTATCAGTTGGCGTCACGTTGGTATAGAGTTCTGCACCCGGAGGCACAACAAATTCTCCGTTTATAAAATGACCCGTTGGCGCGCTTTTAAAACGTTTTAGATACGTTTCTGAAAGCGACAGATTGTGGTCAAGATCACTCATTTTACAACTCCATTAATAATTAATGCGTTAATTACTATTAAGATTAATTATACGGCCAATCTTATCTAAAAGGCCAATTAATAATAATTTCTTGTTTGTTTATAATTAACATGTTAATTTATATTTGAAGTTGATGCAACTGCCTTGATTTAAGTTTCTGAATACGCTGCATCCGGAGATGGCTAAACTGGGCGTCATTATTAAAGAGTCAAATTAGGAGTTACAATGCGATTTATTTCATTTCAGTACAAAGGCACGCAAACGTGGGGGGCGATTACCGAACAAGGCGTGGTAGACCTCGGCATGCTTCTTGGCGGTGATCTAAAGCAGGCCATCGCAGAAGATCGATTGCCGGAGGCTTGCAAGGCGGCCAGTGCATCGATAAGTGCAATTCGGCTAGATGACGTGCAGCTTATGTCACCGATTCCAAACCCTGGAAAGATTGCGTGCATTGGAGTGAATTACGCCAATCGAAACGCCGAATACAAAGACGGCTCAGAGCAACCTAAATTTCCAAGTTTGTTCATGCGTACACCTGACTCGTTCACCACTCACAACGAACCGTTGTGGCGCCCGCCTGAATCAGATCAACTCGATTATGAAGGTGAAATCGTGATCGTGATTGGCAAAGAAGGTCGTCGCATTGCAGAGGAAGATGCTTACGACCACATAGCCGGTTTGACGATCATGAACGAAGGCACATTGCGTGATTGGGTTCGCCATGCAAAATTCAATGTGACGCAGGGTAAAAATTTCATTAACTCAGGCTCTATTGGGCCGTGGATGGTCAGCGCTGACGAGTTCACGGCCCAACAATACGAAGACATGCACATCACGACCAAAGTTAACGGCGAAATGAGACAAGACGACACCACAGCCAGTATGATGTTTCCTTTCAAATACATCATTAGCTACTGTTCTAAATTCTTCCATCTCAAACCCGGCGACATCATTGCCACGGGCACACCAAACGGGGCTGGTGCAAGATTTGAGCCACCCAAATACTTGGTTCCAGGTGATGTGATTGAAGTGGAAGTGGAAGGCGTTGGCAGATTAACCAATGGAGTCATTGATGAGCCAGTCTCAAACTAATAAGAATACGAACCCTCACCGCCAGTCGGTATTACCAAACAAGCGTTGGAAAGACAAAGGCAGTGAGTTACCTCAATTTGATCGATCGCTGCCCATGACATTGCTGCGCGCTCGTGAAGCGGTAATGTCAAAGTTTATACCGGCACTGAAAGAGCATGGATTATCTGCGCAGCAATGGCGCGCCATTCGCACACTTGAGCAAGAGAATAACCTTGAAATTTCAGAGTTATCGAAACGATGTTATTTACTCAAACCCAGTATGTCTCGGATCGTTCAGAATCTCGAACTGCGTGGCTTCATCGAATGTCGAAGAGTCGCGGCCGATCGGCGTCGTACCACATTACACCTGACTCAACTTGGCCGTGACGTGGTTGAATCTATCGCTCCAAAATCAGAAGAGCGCTATCAATTTATTACACAACAGTTTGGCGCTGGCAAACTTGAATTATTACAAGAGCTTTTGGAAGACCTTGTTGAAGCCATCAATGAAGACAATATCGAGAACTCTTAACACACTAACTTAGGTAACCACTATTATGTCGTCTTTGAATTCAGGGCTGATTAAAACAAGCAGTTATATCAATGGCCGCTGGACTAAAGGAGCCGGTGATGATTTTGATGTGATCAATCCGGCTAACGGCACACGAATCTGCACAGTCAGCGGGGCTGATGCTAATGACACAACCAAGGCCGTAGATGCCGCGAAAGACGCCATGCCAGAATGGCGAGCCAAGACCGCAAAGGAACGTTCATCAATATTGCGTAAGTGGTTTGAACTTATCATGGCGCACAAAAGTGACTTGGCCGAAATTTTAACCGCCGAGCAAGGTAAACCGCTGGCCGAAGCTGAGGGGGAGATTGCCTATGGTGCCAACTACATCGAATGGTTTGCTGAAGAAGGTAAAAGAGTGTACGGCGACACCATACCAGCCGCCACGCCGAGTTCGAGAATCGTGATTATTAAACAAGGCGTAGGGGTCGTATCCGCAATAACCCCATGGAATTTTCCAAACGCCATGATTACCCGCAAGGCGGCACCCGCTTTGGCAGCGGGTTGTACCTTTATTGTTAAAGCTGCACAAGAGACCCCTCTGTCAGCTCTTGCTTTAGCAGAACTTGGCGAACGCGCAGGCATACCACCCGGCGTATTTAGCGTGATTGTTAGCAAATCATCTCGTGACGTTGGCGCGGTATTAACCGGTGATCCACGCATTGCTAAGTTCTCTTTTACAGGTTCGACTGAAGTTGGGCGAACCTTATTAGCTCAGTGTGCTGTCACTGTTAAAAAAACCTCGATGGAACTCGGTGGCAATGCGCCCTTCATCGTTTTTAATGACGCGAATTTGGATGAAGCGGTGAAAGGCGCTCTGGTGTCCAAATTTAGAAACGCAGGCCAAACTTGTGTTTGCACTAATCGAATTTTCGCACAAGCGGGCATTCACGATGCATTTGCAGAAAAGCTAGCAGAGGCCGTAGCACAACTAAAACTCGGCAATGGCCGCGATGAAGGGGTCTCGGTTGGGCCGCTGATCAATGCCAGTGCGATCAATTCGGTAAGACAACTGGTGAATGATGCAATAGACAAAGGCGCCTCCGCCCTGACTGGAGGTGCGTCCAGTGACTTGGGGGACCTTTATTTTCAGCCCACCGTACTCACCGGTGTTAGCTCTGACATGAGCGTTGCAACCAATGAAATTTTTGGCCCAGTTGCACCCATCATAAAGTTTGACACAGAAGCCCAAGCTATCGAAATGGCGAACGACACAGAGGTGGGCTTAGCGTCTTATATTTACACCCGAGACATAGGTCGTATATGGCGTGTTTCAGAAGCACTTGAATACGGCATGGTGGGTATCAACGAAGGAATTATCTCAAATGAAATGGCACCTTTCGGTGGGGTAAAACAATCGGGGATGGGGCGTGAAGGTTCTAAGTATGGGCTCGAAGATTATTTGGAGGTTAAATATCTTTGCATGGGCGGGTTAGATCATTGATCGCCTACAACGCCACCGAACTTCTTGCTAAGAAACAGTGGTAATTAGTAATAACCGCGTTCAAAGCACATGAGTGATTTTTTGCAGGCAACAATAAACGCTTTCTTATGTTTGGTGGTGTTCAAGTAAAGAAGGTAACAATCGAATTACAGCGACAATCTGGTTCTGATATCCCTTGCAAGAAGGAAATCGAACCAGAGTTTCTAAATTAAAAACAGAAGCTCAAGAAAACTGACTGAAACAATATGACCGCCACTAAACACACAGCCTCAAACTCGCAAATCAGGTCGCCGTCTGAGCTAATCGATAAGAGTTCCATGAGTGGGCAACAAATTTTAATCATTGCACTCTGCCTTTTGTTTAATATGTTGGACGGTTTTGATATTACCGCGATGGCCATTGTTGCAAAGACCGTTAGCCAAGAACTGGCTCTACCCCCTGAAAGGCTCGGGTGGATATTCAGTTTCGCGCTTGCTGGGATGATGGCAGGAGCGATGTTTTTGGCACCGATATCCGATTTAATTGGGCGCCGGAAAATGATCATCATTAGCCTGTTGTTGGTTGGTGTATCAATTTTATTTACCGCTAAGGCGAATACGCTAACAGAGTTTATTATCTTACGGTTTATCAGTGGCTTGGGCGCCGGCTCACTACTGGCCTGTCAGGCAACGTTAGCATCTGAATACAGCCCAGAACGATTTCGGGCTCTCGCCGTTGGTGCGGTGACGGCCGGTTATCCAATGGGCGCCATGATGACCTCGGTCGTTGCGGGCTATGTGATGCCTGATTACGGTTGGCGAGGGATGTTTTGGTTTGGCGGGATCGCCACCGTGCTGATGGCATTTTTAGCCATTTGGCTGATCCCTGAATCGCTAAAATACTTGGTTAATCGTCGTCCAGAAAACGCGCTTGAAAAAGTGAATGCGCAATTACAGAGAATTGGAAAACCCTCAGTGAACGCGCTTCCAGAATTGGCTGAGCAAGACACGTTGAATAACCAACGAGGTTTTCTGGGCAACATACTGTTGTTGCTTGGCCCTGACTACCGTCGAACGACCATCCTGCTCTGGTTGGCTTTCTTTTTCTCGTTCGCAACGCTGTATGTGATGTTGAGCTGGATACCTCAAATGGTCGAAGACAGTGGTTACAGCTTTGTTGTAGGTCGTGAGGCTTTTTTCCTATTTAATTTAGGTGGCGTCATCGGCATCTTCTTGATGGGCCTACTAGCCACTCGCTTTTGGCTGTCAAATTTACTGTTAGCAATGCTCTTTGGGTCAGCAATTGGCATGGTTTTCTTTGCGAATGCCACCGTAGAGCAAACCGTTATGATGGCGATCATCTTTATGATCGGCGTGTTACTGCAAGGTGGCTTTACCGGCTTATATGCTGCCGCATCCAAAGCCTATGCGACCCAGATTCGTGCAACAGGTCTGGGTTGGTGCCTTGGCTTAGGGCGATCTGGCGCCGTCATTGGGCCAACGCTCGCAGGGTACTTAATTTCGGCTCAATTCAGTATGTCGGCCATTTTTTACATTTTTGCCGCTCCTATGGCAATTGCGGGAATTATTGGCTTTTATTTGAAACTCAAATAAAAAAAGCCTTAGCAGCACAAGAGCATTCATTACCTTAATAAACATTAACACCGAGAAAAATATGGCACACCTAGAACCACTTGATTATGCGGACATCACTGATGCCGACGTACGATCCACTATTCAGAGTTATGAAACACTTCGAGGTTTTGTCCCAAACAGTATTAGAACCATGGCTCGACGCCCCTCGGTCGTTCAAGCATTCATGCAACTAAACCAAGCGGTGTTGTATGACGGCACAGTGCCAGAAGCCACTAAAATGCTGGTCAGCCTTGCCGTGAGTTTAACCACTGGGTGCCGCTACTGTCAGTCGCACATGACAAACTTGTCAACGATTTATAATGTCTCAGACGAAAAAATTTCAGCACTGCTTAATTTTCAGGAAAGCACTCTGTTCTCAGATGCCGAAAAAGCGGCCCTCAATTTAGCATTCAAATCGGCGAGTACGCCAAGTGACGCGCAGCCGTCTGATTTCGATCTATTAAAAGACCATTACACTGAAGGCGAAATAGTGGAGCTTGTTGCAACGGTATCTCTGTTTGGCTACCTGAACCGGTGGAATGACACCATGGCAACACAAGTTGAGATGGTGCCAAGCGATGTGACTAAACGCGTTCTAGACGACTGGAATGAAGGAAAACACGTTTAGAAAGCGCTCCCAAAATTGTAAATTAGACTGTGCTGTTTTCCCGTTAAAAAAATACTAAAATGAATAAAAACTATAGAAAAGCACCGTATTTTGCGTGCCCAACGTTACGTTTATTCTGAACTTCATATACAAATGAAAATTGTTCTTTTAAGACACGGGAAGCACCTTTTACCTCGATTTGGAAAAATGACAGGTTCTGATTTTCATCATTGGATACATTCATATAATGTTGCGCCATTAGACACGGACGTTCTTCCATCAAATGAATCTTTGATGATTGCTAAAAGCTGTAACGTTGCGATTTGCAGCACCCTTACTCGCTCAATCGAGTCATCAAAGAAATTGGAGCTAATTGGGAAAATAAAGACGTCGAGTGACTTCGTTGAAGTAAGCCTTCCTAGCTATAATGTTTTGAACCTAAAACTTCCAGAAAGCTTTTGGTTAGTGTTTTTTAGGCTATTTGGTTATTCACCCAATAACACTACTTATGAGATGGGTACCAACGCCTTTGCAAGGGGCACTGCGCCGTATGCAGTGTCCCGCGAAGCCGACTTGTTGGCGGAATGCAGTTGGGCAACTTGTTACTGAGCATTACTTCCAAGATAGGTCAGGGCGCCGATCATTTTCAACACAATCTTTTAAGTACAAATTGATAAGACTCTGGTATGCAATACCAGTGTCTTCAGACATGTCTTTGAAATAAGAGATAACATCATCGGACATTCTGATTGTGACTTGACGCTTCAGCTTTGAAATATAAGGGTTTTTCCTTACCTTCATTTTTGATAGATCGTATTCTTTCTTCATAATTTAGGGCCTAAGTAAAATTCTCTTTCCTTAGCCGTAGCCTTACGAGCCGAAATTATTCTGATAGTTGAGCCATCATCTCGTTCGCAATGAACCACGATAAGTATTCTAGATTTTGAACTTTTCCCGAGCATTAGGAATCTGTCTTCTTCATCAGAATTCTCAGCATCAAAAAATTGCTGGGCATATTCATCGAAGAAAACCGAGCGAGCTTCCTCAAATGAAACCTTGTGCTTCTCAAGATTTGAAGTCGCTTTTAAGTCATCCCATTCAAAATCAATCATACATACATTATATGTATAAATATAGGACTGGCAAATAAAATCTCAGTAACGCTCAGCAAACGGGCGCGCGTTTTTTTGCGCGTCCGAGCCGTAGGCGGCAGTTTTGGTTCTTGTTAAGGAGTCTCTGCAAAAAACGAATTTAGTATAATGCACAAGACCGATTAATCCGAACCAATAGCTACCATGAAACAGCCAAGCTTTGCTGATTTAGCCTACGAGAATAAAAAGAAAATAACCCGAAAGGAGCGATTTCT
>CALJWL010000001.1 GCA_937974565.1 uncultured Arenicella sp. | reverse complement strand
AACTTACCTCGATTGCCAACAGTGGTGACAACCTGAAATGAACTAATCGAACCTGATTGTGACTGATGGGGTCAGTGGCTTAACCATAGCCGATACTCTGCTAAGTCAACCAGGTAGCGAATCGCAATAAGGCCCGGTCAGGGGGTATTCATATATGAGCCCATTGATTGCTCTACCAAATTTGTTTCGACGCATCAACACTCCAAAAAACTGTACTTTTGGCCATATAGACAACAATATTTGCACTAAGTACACTAGTAAGTGATTGCTATCAGTAAATAGAAGTTAATAGTAGAACAACGTTGCGTAAAAGGGTTAGTAAGGTATTTCAAAATGACAAACGGCACTTGGTTCAAAAAATGTTTCATCGCACTCATTCTGATTCCGGCATGGTGGATAGGGTCGGCGCAAGCTGCCACCATTGAAGTCACCACGGGAACAGATCAGGTGCAAAATGGTTGCACGTTTAGAAATGCAATTAAGGCTATTAATACAGGGTCATTAGAAGGTACTAATTGTCGTAATTCGTCAGGTAATGGCTTTAGAACAGACGATACGATTCAATTTTCTATTCTTTCAAATATCTTACTTGATAGTGGTCAAATTTCAGTTCAAGATAATTCAGGGACTCCATCATTGGGGCAAGTGAAACTTAGTATTAATCCCGGCGGGAAAAGAGTCTCCATTCGACGCAGAGCTGGCAGTAGTAAAGAATTTAGAATTTTCGAAATTAAAAACTCAACGGTCTCATTTGATAATGTCACCATCAGTGGTGGCCGCACAAATTCAAGCGGTGGCGGTTTGTTCATCGGCGAAAGTAGCAACGTCTCGCTCACAAATAGCACAGTGTCTGACAATTCAGCAGGAAATGGTGGTGGGCTTTCCAGTCAAAACAGTATTCTTAGAGTGATGAATAGTATCATCGAGAATAATTTTGCGACAACTGGAGGAGGCTTAGAGAACCTTACTGATGACGACTTCTCAGGCGTGAGTGCTGCTACTATTATTAGAAATAGCAAGATACAAAACAATTCAGCTCTATCGCTCGGGGGCGGCATGATTACAGTTAATGGCGTCACGAACCTAATAAACACAACCGTATCAGATAACAGTGCTGTGGGGAGCGGTGGCGGCCTTTCGAACGACAATAGCGAAGTCAATATCGTTGCTAGCACTATCGCACGCAATTCGGCCAATTTTGGTGGCGGCTTTATCAGTGTCAACGATAATTCCTCCGTTACTCTTGTCAACAGTACAATATCTTCTAATTCGGCCGATTTTGGTGGCGGTTTTTTCATCAGCGAAGGTATGGTGGAGACAATACTAATCAACTCTACCGTAACAAACAATTTGGCAACAAGAGATAGCAGCGACGACGGCGATGCCATTTTTTCTACCAATGGTGACTTGCGTATTACTCAAAGTATTGTTGCTGGTAATGCTTCCTCTAGCAAGTCCGAAATTTCACTTAGTGATAGTACAAAGTTGACCGCCGAGAATAGTCTGTTTGGCAGCGTTAACGATCTAAATTTATCAGACAACCCTTCCAATAACAATATTGAAGTTGACTTCGATATTGTTGAACTAAGCTCAGTTTTGCTTGCGTTATCTGATAACGGGGGCCCAACGTTAACGCATGCTTTACCAATTGGTAGTCCGGCGATTGGTAGGGCCGACGTTGCTGTTTGTCGAAGCTTTGTTAACAATCGTGATCAGCGCGGGCAAACACGCGCTGGTAGCACATGCGATATTGGTGCTTACGAGGTTCCAGACGACGCCTCGTTTTTTGTGGTGCCATTATCCGATGGTAAATCAGTAATTTTTGAATTGTAAGGCATTTAGCCTAAACCTCTACACATAATGCCTCTCTCCAGAACTTACTTCTTATCTTTGTGTTGGCGAGATTGTTTTAGGCTCGCTAACATTTTTTCCTTAAGTTCGCGGTAGATGTCATTCAAGTGATCATCATCAAACTCACGTACTAGTTTTGAGAGCTTGATTAATACACTTCGCTCTTGCAACTTGAGTACCCTACCATGATGTTGCTTTAGGTATCGAGCGCAGCGATTAACCGCCACTAAACATTCACTGTTCAGTGATTCCAGCTTAATCGTGCTTAAATGTATTTTTTCTACTTGAGTCAATTTTAGACATTTTGTCCATTAAATTTACCTGATAGTACTAAAATAGACTTAAGTTTGCATGCAATAGCGTGTAAATATCTGTAATAGTTGTTGAAAACGTCATTATTTTTTCATAATCGCCCCACATTAACCGGCTAAAACAGCCCCCTGGCTAAGCTCTGCTCTGGTAAGCAGCATCGCATCACCATAACTGAAAAAGCGATACTGTTTGTTAATCGCGTATTCATACGCGCGCTTTATGCACTCGTGGCCAGCAAATGCGCTGACCAACATTAACAAGGTCGATTCAGGCAAATGGAAATTAGTCTGTAATAAATCCACCACTTTAAATTCATAGCCAGGAAAGATGAAAATATCGGTTTCACCTGAATAAGGTTCAATCAATTGATCGCCGCTTTTTTGCGCGGCGCTTTCTAGAGAACGTATGACCGTAGTGCCAACCGCCACAACTCTCCCACCGTTGGCTTTGGTCTTTTTAATTAACCGACAAACGTCTTCGCCAACGTCGATATACTCCGAGTGCATTTGGTGTTCTTCGATTGTGTCCACTTTCACCGGCTGGTAAGTTCCCGCGCCAACGTGCAAGGTTACGGTTGCAAACATCACACCTTTGGCTTTAATCGAGTCAATTAAAGCGTCATCGTAATGCAAACCGGCGGTTGGCGCCGCCACAGCACCGGGCTGCTCAGCGAACACAGTTTGATAGCGGCTTTGATCCTCTGGTTCATCGCTTCTGTCTATGTACGGAGGCAATGGCATGTGACCCACTTGCTCTAACCAATCAAATAAGCTGCTTTTATTCTCCACTGAGACGATAAAAAACATACCTTTACGAGCGGTTACAGTAAGTCGAGCCTCTTCATCACCATCAACCGACAGTCTTTGGTTGATTTTAGGTGATTTACTGGCACGAATCTGTGCCATAAATTCCTTCTCACCCGTAATGCGCTCCAGCAGTATCTCTATTCGTCCCCCTGTGTCTTTGCTGCCAAAGAGTCGTGCCGGCAAGACTTTGGTATTATTTAAAACAACCAAATCACCGGCCTTTAGTTCATCAAGTATTGACGGAAACAGTGAGTCCTTGAAGTGGTTTTCATCAAACACTTTTAGTAAGCGGCTATCGGTGCGATTCTCGGGAGGGAATTGAGCAATTAATTGCTCTGGCAGATCAAAAGAAAAATCGGAGACTTTCATTAATAAATGACTGTTTTTGTTTGGGATTGTAAAAGAGAGCTAATGGCTCATAGACGAAGGCGTTAATAGATCAAGTCAGGAATAGAGTCGTAACGATCGAGACTGTAATAAACGACCTAGAACGAGTAAAGGCACGCTAACCAGACTCAGACTAACTAACCATAGTATAAGCACGATAGGCAACTGTGCCGACAAACTGAGTAACATTATTAATAACAAGCCATGACGCAACCATTCAAACACCCCAGCGTAGTGCTTACCTTCCATTGTCGCCCCTATTCCGAATAGCCCTGCGAATATATAAAGAACCAAAGAACACTGCTGGACGAGAGATAGCGTGGCCGCACTTATTGAAAAAAATAAAGTCAGCGTTGCGATTTGACCGTATTGCATTATTCCATACGCTTTGAGTTGTGCAGGCAACGGAATATCAAATTTCTTAAAACGCGTTAAGTCTACCTTCTCGAGTGGGTATTGTTCATCAACATCTTGAGGTCGCCAACCGGTGCGTTTAAACCAAATTAGAAATTTATCTGCCCAGCTTCGCGTGCGCCATGCATCGTAAACAAGCTGAGCGTAAACTTGTGCATTAACCCAAAGTGGGTTCCAGCTTTTTACTGAACCGGTAATACCAAAAATAACCGGATCGGAGTCTAATTCTTCTTGATAAGTTCCAAATAAGCGATCCCAGATAATAAACACGCCACCGTAATTTTTGTCGATATAGATCGCATTTTGAGCGTGATGAGCCCGATGGTTAGACGGGGAAACAAAAACCCACTCAAACCACCCCAACTTGCCCACGTGTTGAGTGTGTACCCAGAATTGATACACCAAGTTCAGCGCACCAACAGACAAAACCATCAACGGGTCAAACCCTAAAATGGCCAGAGGCAAATAAAAAATAACGCTTAAAAAGCCGGTGCCCGTTTGCCGCAGAGCCGTGGTTAGATTGTAGTCTTCGCTGGAATGATGAACCACGTGCGATGCCCAAAGTACATTCACCTCGTGGCCAAAACGGTGATTCCAATAATAGAAAAAGTCATACGCAATAAAAGCGACAACCCATAGCCACCAAGTTTCTAACAGACCAAAAAACGCGAACCGATCTTCAACAAACACGTAAAGTGTAAACGGTATAAGTCGTTGAATGACGCTGACCACTTGATTCATTACGCCGGTAGCCAAACTGGTTAGCGCGTCATTAACTCGGTAGTATTGAGTGCCCCGAATTTTCTCGGCAGCAAGCTCTATCGCAATTAATACAAAGAAAATCGGTATGGCGTATAAAATAATGTTCATGTTAAACGGCCATTATGAGATGCCTTTAGAGCCACCTAACTCAGCATTATTTGCTGATTATTGAGGCAATCCATAACACACCTTGCGCCTTAATTTTTCTGATATTGAATTCAACAATAACAACGTCATGTTAACAGGCCTTAATAAAATCGACCGCCATCTTTGGCCATGCTCACCAAACTGGGCGCAGGAGTAAAACGAGAGCCATGCTCTGCGGCCAACGCTTCGAGTTTATTAACCACCACTGATGCGCCAAGGCTGTCCATATACCGGAACGGCCCGCCTAAAAAAGGAGGAAAGCCTAAGCCGAAAATCGCACCGACATCACCGTCTCTGGCGCTCCTTAAAATGCCCTCTTCTAAACAATATGCGGCCTCGTTAAGCATGGTGAGTATTACTCGCTCAGCAATACCGTCATTGTGACTGATTTCAGCACGCCCAGGGTATTGAACCCCCATTGCGGTATAAATGGATTCGTCAACTTTCTTTCCTTTAGACTCCTCACTGTAATCGTAAAAACCACGCTTATTCTTCTTACCCTTACGGTCGTCGTCAAGAACTCGCTCTACTCCTTCAATCAAAGGAATACGATCGCCAAAAGCATTATTGAGTGTGTCAACAATATGGGCGCCAACGTCAATGCCAACCTCGTCCATCAGTTTTAAAGGCCCCACGGGCATACCGAAACTCTCTAAGGCTTCATCAACCTCTTCAATGGCCACGCCTTCCAACACCAGCCGAACGGCCTCCATGCTGTATGGAACCAAAATACGAGTTGTATAGAAACCAGGGCCATCATTAACAACAATCACGGTCTTGCCTTGCTGTTTACCAAGCGCAACGGCCGTTGCGGTAACCCAATCCGCTGTTTTACTGCCTTTTACTACTTCCAACAGCGGCATTTTTTCAACCGGAGAGAAATAGTGCATGCCAACAACACGCTCAGGGTATTTGGCTTTAGCGGCGACCTCATCGATTGGTATAGCCGACGTATTGGTTGCAAACACAGTTCTTTTATCACCAACGATCTCTTCTATATCGGCAACCATACGTTGCTTTAAATCCACACTTTCAAACACAGCTTCGATTACCACATCGGTGTTTTGAAATCCTTTGTAATCTATGCCACCGGTAATCTTAGAAACGCTCGACAAATATTCATGTGACTTTATACGTCTGCGAACCAACTTTTTATCGATCAGTTTAGCCGCGTATTGTATGCCCTTGGCCACGCCTTCAGTGCTAATGTCTTTGATTCGAACATCTTTATTCGCACGATCAGCGGTGACATAAGCAATGCCTGCACCCATTAAACCACCACCAAGAACACCTACTTTCGAGACATTAATTGCGTGTGCCTCAGAGTCGATGCCTGTGTCTTTTTTTAAGTCCGTTGATGCAAAAAAAAGTTTAACCAATTGCTTTGATTCTGCGGTCATTAACAAATCCGCAAACCCTTCCGCTTCAAACTCCAGCCCTTGTTTTAAACTGACTCCCAAACCCCGATTAATCACATCCAGTATCTTTAACGGCGCAGGGTATTTTCCTTTGGTTAACTTTAACGTTTGTTTACGAGCCTTGGAAATAACAACGCCGCGTATAGGCCCCCACTTCATTAAGCGATCCGTAAAAGAATGAGACCTTTGTGGCTTACCTTTGGCAATATATCGAACAGCCAGAGTGTGTAATGCGTTTGCTGGGGCCACTTCATCGATCAAACCTGCTTTTAAAGCCCGCTTGGCGTTCAGTTGCTTGCCTGTGAGCATTAAATCCAACGCTGTCGGCAAGGCAATCAGCCTGGGGATGCGCTGAGTGCCACCACCGCCAGGCAATAAACCCAGCTGAACTTCAGGCACACCAATTTTGGTCGATTTGTCATCAGAAGCAACTCGGTAATCAAAACCTAGCGCTAACTCTAAGCCACCACCGAGGCAAGCACCATCAATCGCCGCAACCGTTACCATATTTAGGTTGGCAATGCGCTCTACCAGTGCATGGAGCATTTGAGATGACGCAATCGATTGTTCTTTACTTTCGATTGATTGCAGCATTGAAATGTCGGCCCCCGCAATAAAGCACTTTGGCTTGTTGGAGGTAAAAATAAGCCCCGTTAAGGAATGGTCGTTAGCAACGTCGTCAAACACTTGCTCAAATTCCGACTGAATAGCCTGATTAAGCACATTTTGCGGCTGATCAGGGTCATTCATTGTGATAACCGCGATTCCGTCATTCTTTTGCAGATCAAAAACACTCATATTTACACTCTTCTCTACTGCCGCTTGATAAATCGATTATTGTTTACACTGTTAAAAGGCCGAGACACAAAAAAGCTAAGCCGCCTCTAGTACCATCGCTGCGCCTAAGCCACCAGCGGCACAAGCGGTAATCAGGCCATGCTGCTTACCTGTGCGCTTAAGGTCGTACAGCATTTGCGTTAATTGACGCGTGCCAGTTGCCGCAAACGGATGGCCTAAGGAAATTGAACTGCCACTGACATTCAGTTTATCAAAATCAATTTCACCAATCGCCTCGGTTCTATTTAAGCGCTCGTTAGCAAAAGCCTTAGAGGCAAAGGCTTGAGTGTTTGACAAGACTTGAGCCGCAAAAGCCTCGTGCATATCAATCAGGTCAATATCGGTCAATTTTAGGCCTGCTGAATCCAATGCTTTAGGCGTGGCAAACGAGGGGCCCATGAGCATCTGCCAATTGGGGTCAATGGCAGCAAACGCGTAACTCTTGATATAGCCAAGAGGGATTAAGCCTAAGGCTAAGGCCTGACTTTCGTTCATCAATAAAACGGCCGAGGCACCATCAGTTAATGGGGAACTGGTGGCGGCCGTCACCGTACCATTTTTTCTATCAAAAACAGGTTTAAGCGTTGCGTACTTTTCTAATTCTGAGTTAGCACGATAAATATTGTCTTTCTCTATCGGTTGATAATCTGGCTGCATCACCACGCTCATTACTTGCTCGGAAAACCAGCCCTGTTCCCACGCGTTAGCCGCATTACAATGAGAACGGTGTGCCAATGCGTCTTGGTCTTCACGCGAAATGCCGTTCTCTTTGGCCATCTTTTCCGCCGCCTGCCCCATGGTTAAATCAGACGATGGCTCTTTAATAGCAGGCTGAGTTGGCATTAGGTCGCTGAATTTAATGCCTTTAAAAGCCGCCAATTTTGAACCTTTGTGGTAGCTCATTTTTACCATGGCTTCAGTCATCCTTTTATTAAAACTGATTGGCGGTTGAGACATCACATCACAGCCGCCTGCAATCCCTATCGAAATCTGTCCAGAGCTGATGCTCATGGCAATATCCACGGCCGACTGATAGCTACTGGCACACGCTCTTGAGACGCTGTACGCATCAGTGGTGACCGGCAAGCTCGACCCCATGACAACCTCTCTGGCAAGGTTAGGCGCGTCTGGTGACATGACCACTTGGCCAAAAACTAATTTTTCCACCGCTGATTTATCGACGCCTGATTGCGCAACTAGCTCAGAAACCAAATAAGACGAAAGAACACGTGAAGGCACGGTTCTAAAGCCTGTGGCAATCTTTAAAAATGGAGTTCGTAGGCCGGCAATAACAGCCACGCGATTTTGTTTAGATGACATGTTTGAAACCTCTTTGTTTAAGAACAGATCAAGAACCGCTCCTGAACTTCTCGAATCCTTAGTTTAGCAATAAACGAAGGCATATATCCAGATAGACAAGGTGTTGAAAAAGCGCTTACCAGACGCTAAAAACGTCACCTAATTCGCCAGCATCTTCAGATATCTAACCCAATCAAAAAATGGGCCAGGGTCCAGCTTTCTACCTGGTGCGATGTCACTGTGTGCGAAAATATTTTTCGAAGTGATGAGTGAATAATGCTGTATTAAACATTGAGTTAGTTCAGCAAGTCTTTGATATTGAAGGCAAGTAAACCCTTTCGGGTCAGAATCAAGACCCTCTAACTCAATGCCAATTGCAAAGTTATTAGCTTTGGGCTTTTGCAAGCAAAACGATTCACCAGCGTGCCATGCTCTCTTATCAGTGGAAACAAATTGCACTAAGCGCCCATCTCGCTCAATCAAAAAGTGAGACGAAACCGTTAGGTGAGATATCTCGGAAAAATAGGCGTGTTTTTCCACGGGTAATGTATTTTGGAAAAATTGCGCTATGTGCCCTCCCCCGTACTCACCGGGTGGCAAACTAATGCAATGGATAATCAGTGCTTCAGGCTTAAAACCGTCATCACAGTCATCACAATTCGGCGATTCAACCCATATTGCCTGCTTAACTCGACCGTGGCGAATACTCAGATTCATGCGCTAAGCATCAACGCTAAGAAAACATTGTAACAACCTAAAATAATCACCATAAAACTATTTCTACCCCGCTCAAGCCAAACTGTTGAGTGATCGCAAACAGGCATAGCCAAGCAAAGACGCCGGCTAATAAATCATCGACCATAATGCCAAATCCGCCATGTACGTGCTTATCCAGCAGTTTAATTGGCCACGGTTTTAGAATATCAAACAACCTAAAAAGAACAAACCCAAGCGCCAGATTAGTCAACGTTGGTACAAAGAATGTCATGGTCACCAAATAACCAACAATCTCGTCCCACACGATGGCACCATGATCGTGTACACCAACGTCTTTGGCGGCCTTGCCACAAATATAAACACCGACCGTAAAGCTAACAAGGATTGTAATTAGGTAATAAATACTACTCGGCGGAACGAGCAACAAGAGCCCTAAGTACACCGGAATAGCAATCAACGTGCCCCATGTTCCAGGAGCCGGCTTGATTAACCCTGAGCCAAAACCCAATGCCAAAAAATGAATAGGGTTAGAGAGTTTGAAATTTTTCTGCACCAATAGGTTCCTATAAAGGACGTAATCAGTCCTACGTAAAGTGTTGATATGCCTTGAATTCTATATCAATAGGGTTGCCTTCTTCCAGCAGTACCACATCTTTATCAGCGCGTGAAACGACACGACCGATTTCTGTAATTTTCACACCAAGGTCTTTAGAAATAGCCTTCAAGGCTGCTTCTTTTTCTTGGTTGGCGGTAAATAACAGTTGATAGTCGTCACCACCGGTAATGGCATAACGGGCAAGTCCACCTTGAGATAAATAACGCCTGTAAGCATCTGAGAGCGGTAGTTTCTCTACGTCGATCTCAATGCTCACATCACTGAGTTTAGCAATATGCGTGGAGTCGCCAATCAAACCGTCCGACAAATCCAAACAGGCTGAAGCATAACCGAGTAGCCGTTGCCCTAATGCAACTTGAGGTGTGGGTGTATGCAACACAGACAACACGGCGTCAAACACATCGTCGGTTAGCGTTTGTTCGCCTTGCAGCCGAGTTAATGCCAGTGCTGCATCACCAATGTTCCCTGAGCAATACAATTTGTCGCCAGCCTCGGCACCACTGCGAGTCATTGCCGCTCCTTTGGGTAATAAACCCATGATAGTCAGGCTCAAGACTCTAGGGCCTTGCGTGGTATCACCACCGATGATTTGAACCCCATATTGATTAGCCACTTTATTCATAGTGTCTGAGAACGCGCCAAACCACTCTTGATCCAATTCTGGTAAGCACATGGCCACAGTCGCCCACTTTGGTCTGGCTCCCATGGCCGCCATATCACTCAGGTTGACGGCCAAAATTTTATGGGCAAGTAACTCAGGCGCTAAGCCCTTAAAGAAATGAGTTCCTTCAACCATGGTGTCCACGCTGATGGCCAACTCAAACCCTTCTGGCACCGACACAATGGCGGCGTCATCACCGACAGAAAGTATGGTATCAGGGTGTTTGGAGCCAAGACCGAAACAATAGCGATCTATAAATGAAAATTCGGCCATCTTACCCTGCGCTTATCTCAGCCTGCATGAGTTGCGTAACTCACGTCCTTATGGGCTATTTCCTGAGCGACGCAGCCATTTTATCCATCACGCCATTGACGAATTTATAACTGTGATCGGCACCAAACACCTTAGCCAACTCAATCATTTCATTAATCACAACTTTGGTTGGCACATCGGCTTTAAATTTAAGTTCATAGGCCCCAAGCCGTAATATCGCTCTCTCAACGGGGTCCAACGCATTAAATTCACGATCCAAAAATGGCGAAATTAATGCTTCAAGCTCCACCGTTGCATCGGGCACTTTGTGCATTACTTCACGCAAATACTTACGATCCACATTTTGAAGGTCGTGAATTTGCTCAAAATGACTCTCAATTTCGTCGGTACGCTGCTGAGTAATATCCCATTGATATAGCGCTTGAACGGCTGCTTTACGAGCGTTATGTCTGTTGGATGCCATTACTATATCTTACGCAAGAGGTTGACCATCTCAAGCACCGTCATCGCCGCTTCTGCACCCTTATTACCAGCCTTGGTTCCAGCGCGTTCAATTGCTTGCTCTATTGAGTCAACCGTCAACACACCAAACCCGATAGGCAAACCGGTTTCAAGTTGCACAGAATTTAAGCCTTTAGCGCATTCCCCTGCAACGTAATCAAAATGTGGGGTAGATCCACGAATGACGGCACCAAGTGCAATCACACCATCATAGTCGCCACTCTTAGCCATTTTTTGCACAGCAAGCGGAATTTCAAAAGCCCCTGGCACATAAACAACTGAAATATCGGTCGCCGAAACACCGTGACGCTCTAGAACGTCTGTCGCACCACTCAATAATGCCTCACCGATGAAGCTATTAAAACGGCCTAAAACAATGCCTAACTTCTGGTTTGCTCCGGTCAATTCACCGGAAATTGTTTTGTAACTCATAACGTTAATTCTCTGTCTCTACCTAACTGACTAGGGTCTATTGACAATTGGTTTTCAAAAGCTAACCTTCAAAAAAGAAGTCTAACTCTCTATGTATTCAACAATTTCGATTCCAAAGCCAGACAGGCCATGGGTTTTACGGGCTCGGCCCATTACTTTAATTTTTCCAGCACCGAGATTTGATAGTATTTGACTGCCTGCACCTAATAATCGTAGGTGGCCTTGACTGCTGGGGCGCTTATTATTTTGAATTTGCTCAACGTCGAATACAACTTCTTCGGCATTTTGTGTGTACCTCAGAATCACCACAATACCCGAACCTTGTTCAAGAATATAGTCGACGGCCTCTTGCACCGGAAAAGTGCGGCGGTTATTGAGGTTTTTCAACACGTTAAGGAAGTCCGACTCAACGTGTATGCGCACAGGCACAGGGGTATGTTGATCAATCTCACCGCACACCAACGCTACGTGAGTTTCATCACGCTCATTGTCTTTAAAAACAACTGTTCTTAAGTCGCCTTTTTCGGTGTTCATTACCGTGTCTTTTACTGGGACGACGGTCGGCTCTTTTTCTAAGCGGTATCGAATCAGTTCGGCTATTGAGCAGATTTTAAGATTGTGCTGCTTGGCGAACTCAATCAAATCTGGCATGCGCGCCATGGTGCCATCTTCATTTAGAATTTCGCAAATCACACTTGAAGGATCTCGACCTGCTAAACGAGGAAAATCAATGCCGGCTTCGGTATGGCCTGCTCGGCTCAATACGCCACCAGACTGCGCCATAATCGGAAATATATGCCCTGGCATCACAATATCTGAGGGCTTAGCCGTATCGGCAACCGCGGCTTGGATAGTTTTCGCTCTGTCAGCAGCCGAAATCCCCGTAGTCACGCCTTCAGCAGCTTCAATAGACACGGTAAAGTTAGTCGAAAACCGGGCTCCGTTGTTATCACCAACCATTAATGGCAAGCCGATTTGCGAGCATCGCTCTTCGGTTAATGTAAGACAGATCAGCCCACGCCCATAACGAGCCATAAAATTGATGTCGTCGGCGGTAACACAATCGGCCGCCATCATCAGATCACCTTCGTTTTCACGGTCTTCATCGTCGGTAATGATGACCATTTTGCCATTACGGTAATCTTCTAAAATTTCTTCTATGCTACTCAGCGCCATATCAATACCAAAATTGACTTAGTCAGTGGGTTAAATATCGATTGATTTAAATAAATAGAGTACTGCGACAAAACGATAAGCATCAGTTATCGCCCAATGCTCGAATGGCGGTATTAGACACTGATCGGGATGTAACGTAAAGCCAAAGCACTCGATGCAGCCAGCATAACGACAAAGGTAGCGACCACACCTATTTGCCTGAATATCAAAAACTCCTTTGGTTTAAACATGCCGACAATGTGCAGAATTCGAGCAAGCAACAGTACGCTCCCCAAAAAAAACACCAACGAACTCGATAAGGTCAGCAGTTCAAGGAAATAGAACAGAATCAGACAAAACGGCACATATTCAATAAAATTGGCATGCACTCTAACGGCCACCTCGGTTGCTTTATCGTCGTTGGTGCCTATTGAAATTTTTTTGGAAAAACGATGTTTCACCACATTAATGGATAAAAGAACGTAAAGGAATCCAAACAACGCCGCAAATAAGGGTGTTATCAACAAAATAAGACCTCTTTTATTATCAATTTTTTTAAATCGGAAATAGGTATAAAGTCATTACGAAAACCCATGTTCCGACAGAAAGGACTCGGTGACACCGCCTGTCATTTTTTCAGGCTGACTAAGCAATAACCTTTCTAAATAACGCGCAATCAAATCAACTTCTATATGCACATGATCGCCCACCCTAAGCTCACCCAATGTGGTGACTTCAAACGTATGCGGAATCACATTCACGTCAAACAGATGATCGCTCACCGAGTTGACCGTCAGGCTGGTGCCATTAATAGTAATGGAGCCTTTTTTGGCGATGTATTTTTTAAGGTCAGCCGGTGCCTCAAACACCATTCGCCACGACCTTGCGTCGTTAGTCAACTTTTTTAATGTAGCCAAACCATCCACATGACCGGAGACCAAATGCCCACCTAAACGAGTGGTCGGCAAAAGCGCCATCTCTAAGTTAACTTTGCAACCAGGCACCCAATCACCGATCAGCGTATGGTTAATCGATTCCACAGAGACATCGAAGGCAAATTCATCACCAACTTGCTCGACCACGGTTAAGCACACACCGTTGATCGCAATGCTGTCGCCTAGAGCCACATCTCGCTCAACGTAATTTGGCGCAGACACCGTGACTCTGACGTCACCGCCCACTTTCTTAACAGACGTAACTTGGCCTATTGTTTCAATAATTCCGGTAAACATAAAAAGGGGTCCTGAGGATACATTTTCACTTTGCTATTTGGGACAGTGCCTTTAAGCTCAGTTGATTAACGGCCTCAACTCGAACGTCGTCACCAATCATCCCAACCTTGCCTATTTGAAACTCAGCTCGTTTTTCGAACTCTAATGGCTGATCGAACTGAAACATGCTTTTGCCTCTATCGCCAATTAAGCTACCAGCGTAAAACAAAATCAGCTCATCGACTAACCCTTGTTGCACAAAAGCACCACTGAGAGTTTGGCCAGCTTCAACCAACACTTCGTTGCATTCCCACTTCGCCAATTCTCGTAACACTACCGTTAAATCTAATTGGCCTGAAGGTGTCTCTGGTAACTGTATTACCTCAGCACCTTGTTCAATAAGGGCCGCGACCTTGTCTAAATTTTGCGATAGAGTGAAGATCACCAATTTTTGATCATCACCGATAATTCTTGAATCCAGTGGTGTCTGAAGTTTGCTATCCAACACGACTCGCATAGGCTGACGAACCTCGCCATCACCCAACCTGACGTTTAAATTCGGGTCATCCGCAAGCACGGTTCCCACTCCAGTTAAAACAGCGGCACACTCAGAGCGAATCGCTTGCACATCCGCACGCGCATCATCACCCGTAATCCATTTACTCTTGCCGTCAAAAGCCGCAGTGCGCCCATCCAACGTGGCCGCTGATTTAAGTTTAACCCAAGGCTGTTTACGCACCATTCGGCTAACAAAGCCACGGTTTAACCATCGGGCTTCTTGCTCCAAAACACCGTCAACCACTTCAATTCCAGCGTTGCCAAGCAGTTCATAACCCGACCCTCCGACCCGTGGATTGGGATCGCTCATCGCGGCCACCACCTTGGTTACGCCGGCGTTGATCAAACTGTCTGTGCATGGTGGGGTTCTGCCTTGATGGCAACAAGGTTCTAAGTTTACGTAGGCTGTTGCTCCACGAGCGCGATCTCCGGCGTCCGCCAGAGCGACACGCTCAGCGTGTAAGTCACCGGCAACTTGATGATAGCCTTGGCCCACCACGTCACCGTCATTCACGATAATACACCCGACTCTGGGGTTAGGTTGCGTGGTCGCGGCGCCTTTCTCAGCCAACGCGAGAACCTTCCTCATTACTGCTTCATCGTTCATGTCTACGATATAAATAAACTAAGTTACGGGTTAAAATTAGATGACTTTACTGACAATACCGAAAACAATTTAACAACCGTTTAATAGTTCAAGTGTCTGGCCATTGAGTATTTGTTATGGCTTTAGGTTTAAACCGCTTTCTTGGTAGTGTAACGCCATATGAATATCAGCGCGTGAATACTGGGGATTACAAGCGTGTTGGTTAGCCGGGCTTTTGAAGGCTACCTTAAGCTGCTTGATCGATCGTATGTCTATTATCGGTTACTTAATCTTAATCAGAGTTAACGGGTTTGCCTTTCACTGCGGCCTGAGCTTTAGCCCGCTTGGCGCTACGGCCACGAACCGTTTCTTCTTGCAAGCGCCTTATTTCGCTACTAAATGCATCAACGTCTTGAAATGAACGATACACAGAGGCAAACCGAACGTACGCCACTTGATCGATCTCACGCAACTCGTCCATCACCAACTCACCCAGAGTTAAGGAAGGGACCTCGCGCTCGCCGCAAGTAAGTAAATTGCGTTTAATGCGGTGTAAAATATTTTCGATTTCTCGCGAATCAACTGGTCTTTTTTCTAATGCGCGCTCTAGGCCTCTGGCTAACTTACTTTCATCGTAATTTTCGCGGTCACCGTTTGATTTGACAATATAAGGAAGCTTTAAACTGGCTTCCTCAATGGTACTAAACCGTTCACCACAAGCCTCACAAGCGCGCCGCCGCCGAACGGCATCACGATCTTCCGTTAAGCGGGAATCGATAACACGAGTATCTTCATTTTGGCAAAATGGGCAGCGCACTTGATTTACTTAGTTCGAATACCGTTTCATAAATAATGACACTCTTATTAATCTCGGTAGCCGTAAACCGGAAAGCGACTGCACAACTCGACCACTTCAGACTTTATTCGATCAGTTACGGCTGAATCAAAAGCGCCTTCGGCAGTCACTGAATCCATCACGTCGGCCATCCAAGTTGCGAGTGTCTCCATTTCGGCCAAACCAAAACCACGGGTCGTAATAGCCGGCGTACCGATACGGATTCCGCTGGTCACAAATGGGCTTTGAGGGTCACTCGGAACGCTGTTTTTGTTTACAGTAATGTTCGCTGCACCTAGAGCCGCTTCGGCGGCCTTACCAGTGATGCCTTTTTTAATCAGGCTAATCAAACAAAGGTGGTTGTCTGTGCCTCCTGAAACCGTACCATAACCACGTGCCTCTAAGCCTTTTTGCAAGGCCCTAGAGTTATCCAGAACTTTTTGTTGGTAATCTTTAAAGTCCGGTGATAACGCTTCTTTGAATGCCACCGCCTTAGCCGCAATAACGTGCATCAAAGGACCACCCTGAGACCCAGGAAACACACGTGAATTAAGCGCTTTTTCCAACTCAGGATTACTCTTAGACATGATAATGCCGCCACGCGGGCCACGTAAGGTCTTATGCGTAGTTGAAGTACAAACATCGGCAATTTGTATTGGGCTTGGGTACAAACCGGCGGCAATCAAACCGGCGACGTGCGCGATATCGCACATCATAACGGCACCGACTTTATCCGAAATCTCGCGAAAGCGCTGCCAATCAACAATTCGAGAGTACGCACTAAACCCAGCCACGATCATTTTTGGTTTATGCTCTAGGGCAAGAGCTTCAACTTGTTCATAATCGATTTCGCCGGTCTCTTCAACTAACCCGTATTGAACTGAATTGTATATTCGCCCGGAAAAATTAACTTTGGCTCCATGAGTCAAGTGACCACCATGATCGAGGCTCATTCCCAATACTGTGTCGCCAGGGTTTAGCACGGCCTGATACACGGCAATGTTTGCTGAAGAACCAGAGTGAGGCTGCACGTTGGCATAATCCGCACCGAATAACTCTTTCAATCGAGCAATCGCTAAATCTTCAGCAATGTCTACGTAAGCGCAGCCACCATAATATCGTTTACCCGGGTAACCTTCTGCGTACTTATTAGTGAGTTTGGTGCCTTGCGCTTGCATTACCGCTGGGCTAGCGTAGTTCTCAGAAGCGATTAGCTCAATATGCTCTTCTTGACGAGTGTTTTCATCTTGAATCGCGGCCCATATTTCAGGGTCCATGGCTTCAATGGTGGTGCGTTTGTTAAACATCAGATTTCTCCACGAAAAATTTAGAAACTGTTCAGATGTGCCCTGGATAACTCAGGCGTAAGTTAAACGGGCACATCTTGTTATGCATATTAATCGATCGTTGTATTGCTAAACCCTTCTTAGGCAACTTGATGACCTCGCTTTACTTAATTTCTGCATTGCAAACCGGTTTAGGGCATGTACATATCTGGGTGTTCGGCCCCTTCTTTCTCAACCACTTCTTGAATGAGGTCATCAGGTTTGGCCCCTAACGTTAACACGGTTGGGCTTGCTACAAAAATGGAAGAATAAGTACCGATCAACACACCGATAATCAACGTAGCAGCAAAGCCATTTAGGGCATCACCGCCATAAAAATAAAGTGCCGCCAATACCAGCAATGTGGTCAACGACGTAAGAATCGTTCTAGGCAAAGTCTGGTTAATGGAAATGTCCATAATTTCTTCAGTGTCAGCCTCGCGTAACTTTCTAAAATTTTCACGGATACGATCAAAAACCACAATCGTATCGTTTAAGGAATAACCGATCACGGCTAACAGTGCAGCAAGCACGGGCAAGCTGAACTCCAAACCAATAATAGAAAACACGCCCAAAGTGATAATAATGTCGTGAATTAAGGCGACCACTGAGCCAAGAGAAAACTTCCACTCAAAGCGAAAAGCCACGTAAATCATTACACCAATGAGTGAGTAGACTAGCGCTAAAATCCCTTTCTCAAACAGCTCACGCCCGAAGGTCGGCCCAACAAACTCGACGCTGCGCAACACCGCCACACCTAAGCTTGACGAATTCAAGTGTTCCACCAAACGTGAGCTAGAATCAACATCACTGTTTTGTTCAGACAAAGGTATTCGAATCAAGATGTCTTTATTAGAACCAAAGTACTGTACAACGGCGTCATCGTAACCGCCGTTAGTTAGCTCTGAGCGAACGTCTTCAATCGCTACATCTTGAGGGTAAATTAACTCGACCTTAGTACCACCTGAAAAATCAATGCCGAGGTTTAAGCCTTTGGTGGATAACGAGTATATTCCCGAAACAATAAGCAATAGGGATATAACCAGTGCGCCATAGCGCAAGCCGATAAACTTGATCTTGGTCTCATTTGCAAGCAGTTGCATAGTCTTTTACCTGTTAATAAATACTAAATCGCCAAGGTTTCTAAACGACGTTTGCCGTAAAAAAAGTTGACCAAGATACGTGAAACAAAAATTGCGGTTAACATGGATGTGGCGATACCAATACTTAACGTAATCGCAAAGCCTTTAATTGGCCCTGTGCCAAAATTAAAAAGTACCAGCGCGGCAATTAGGGTGGTTAAGTTGGCATCAATAATGGTAGAAAACGCATTATCATAGCCTCGATGTATGGCCAATTGAGGGCTTGAGCCCGCTTTAATTTCTTCACGAATGCGCTCAAATATGAGTACATTGGCATCCACCGCCATACCAACGGTCAATACCATACCAGCCACCCCAGGTAGCGTCAGTGTCGCCTGTAAAAGCGAAAGAACGGCGACAATAATGACCAAATTTAGCGTCAATGCGAAACTGGCTACCATGCCAAACAAGCGATAGTAAAGCACCATAAATACGAGTACTAATGCAAAACCGATCACCACCGATTTAAAACCTTTTTCAATATTTTCGGCACCCAAACTAGGGCCAACGGTGCGTTCTTCAACAATATAAACGGGGGCGGCCAATGAACCAGCTCTTAATAATAAAGCCAGACTTTGCGCTTCACCAGGTTCGTTAAGGCCGGTAATTTGAAAGCGCGCGCCCAACTGGTCGTTGATGACCGGGGCCGTAATCACTTCCTCAATTCTCTTTCTAGAAACAACTTCTTCGCCGGATGAGTTTATTTTACTCTGTGTTTGAACCTCCACATACACCACGGCCATTCGTTTACCGATATTCTTGCCGGTAACATCGGAATTTATTGAAGCGCCCTTTGCGTCCAAGGTGATATGCACAACCTGCCCACCGCCTTGTTGGTCGATACCGGCGCTGGCATCGATGATATTATCGCCTGAATAAAGCAACCTTTTCTTCAACAAAATGGAACGACCATCTCGATATGAAAAGCGTTTTGACCCAGCTGGCACACGGCCCCGAACGCTGGATTCAATTGCGTTATCTTCATCAACCATGCGCACTTCTAAGGTGGCCGTTTTACCCAATATTTCTTTTGCAAGCTCAGGGTCTTTCACGCCCGGCAACTGCACCACAATTCGGTCTGTCCCTTGTTGTTGAATTACGGGTTCTGAAACGCCCAGTTGATCCACGCGGTTTCGTAAAGCCTCAATGTTCTTTTTCAGTGCCGCTTTGCGTACCTCAGCAATCGATGCTTCAGTCAACGACAGTGTAAGCAAAAATTTACCGTCTCTTTCAGAATCTTTTAACTCTAGTTCACCAAAGGTTTTAATCGCTTCGGTTAACGCTTTGTCTCTCAATTCTTCTGTCTTAAAGCTCACAACAAAGCCTGAACCATTGCGATTAACACCGGAATTATAGAGTTTGTTTTCTCTAAGTACTGTGCGAATATCTTGTTGGTAGTTATCGATCGCTTTGCGCTCTGCCTCTTCCATATCAACTTGCAATAAGAAATGAACGCCTCCGCGCAAATCGAGACCAAGGTACATCGGGGCTCCGCCTAAACTTTGCAGCCAACCAGGCGCTGTTTGAAAGTCAGTGATCGCAACCGGATAATCGCGCCCCAATTCGCGTTTCAATATCTCGCGAGCATTAGTTTGGTCGTCTTCTGACTGTAGCGTGGCTTTGATCTTACTTGCCTGCAAACTAATCGAATTCACTTCAATGCCGTTACTTTTAAGCGCTCTATCGACTCGCCCCAGCACTTCATCATCGACGACGATATTACGTGTTTTGTCGCCTATAACCTGCACGCCAGGTGCGGCCTGAAACAAATTAGGCGTGGCGTAGATCGCCCCGAATGCCAAAATAAGCATTAGGACAAAGTATTTCCATACGGGGTTTCTATTCATAAAGCGTTTTATAAGCTGAGTGCTAAAGTAAGAAACTTTAAATAAAGTTACTGTCGAGTATTATTCAAGGCTTAATCAGGGCGCAACAGGACTGTCTGATTAGACGGTTCCCTTGGGCATCATGGCTTGCACAGACTGACGCTGAACGCGAATAATGACGTCCTTAGCAATTTCCAAGGTAATGAAATTGTCGTCAACTTCTTTGATCTTACCCAGCACGCCTCCCATAGTGACCACTTCATCGCCTTTGGTTAAACCAGAGACCATGTTTTTATGTTCTTTTTGGCGCTTTTGTTGAGGCCGAATCAATAAAAAATAAAAGATCACAAACAACGCGACCATGGGCAACAGGCCTTGTAAGGTGCTAGGACCACCTGCGCCAGCCGTTTGCGCTGCCGCATCTGAGATAAATAAACTAAGGCTTTGCTCAATAATGTGTGTCATTCTGTTTTACCTGAATTTTCTATTTACGCTTTGCAAGGTACCGCGTGGTTACCGATATCTTGCTGTTTGCTTTGCTATTTTTAAAAATTGAGTTTTGACGTCATTGTTATAACAATTCCAACTTCGTCGATAATTTTTTAATAAAACCTTAAACTAGGGCCTACAAACACAAATAAAACCCTTGCGGCCATAAAATTACGCTAAATAGCGTTTTTTCGAGCGCGGATTATGCCACAGCTGGGTCTTGTGCGCCGCGCAAGTCAAAAAAATCGGCCTTAAATTCTTCAAAGCGATTTGCCTCAATGGCTTCTCGCATCTGCCGCATTAAATCTAAAAAGAAATGCAAATTGTGTACGGTGGCTAAACGCGCACCCAAGATTTCATTACTTTTCAAAAGATGTTTCAAATAAGATCGCGAAAATTGCGCACACGTGCTGCAACTGCAACCCTCATCGATTGGTCGAGTGTCCATTTCATATTTGGCGTTGCGAATCTTAACCACCCCTGTTTTGGTGTAAAGCCAGCCATTTCTGGCATTACGCGTGGGTAACACACAATCAAACATATCAACACCGTAATGAACCGCTGTGACCAAATTCTCCGGTGTTCCCACCCCCATCAGATACCTTGGTGCTTGGTCTGGCATTTTGTGCGCCAACTGTTTTAACACTCGATACATGTCTTCTTTAGGCTCTCCAACAGACAACCCACCAATCGCGTAACCATCAAAACCAATATTCTTCAAGCCTTCCAACGATTCATCACGCAGGTGTTCGTACATACCCCCTTGAATAATCCCAAACAAAGCCGATTCACTTTGTCCATGCGCTGTTTTAGACCTGTCGGCCCAACGCAACGACAATTCCATAGAGTCACGAGCCTCTTGCTCTGTTGCTGGGTATGGAGTGCATTCATCAAAAATCATGACAATGTCAGAACCCAGTTTACGCTGTATTTCAATTGCCTCTTCAGGGCCTAAAAAACGTTTACTGCCATCAATAGGAGACCTAAAAGTGACACCTTTTTCCGTAATTTTTCGCAATTTAGCCAGTGACCAGACTTGAAAACCGCCTGAATCCGTCAAAATAGGCTTCTGCCATTGCATAAAGTCATGCAAATCACCATGCGCTTCGATCACATCCGTCCCAGGTCTTAGCATCAGATGAAAAGTATTGCCTAGGACAATTTGCGCACCAACGTCGTCTAATTCTGCAGGCGTGACCGCTTTCACCGTAGCGGCTGTGCCCACCGGCATAAAAATAGGAGTTTGAATCTCCCCTCTCGCGAAAGAAAGACGAGCGCGTCGCGCTTGCCCATCGGTATTTAATAAGTCAAATTTCATGGCGCGATTATAGGTGGGTTGGTCTCGACTAACAATCAACGAACAAGAAACTAATAACGCATTCAGAAAACAGGGGCTAACTCTTAGAAATAACGCGCTTTAGCACGTTGATTCCATCAATATAACCTTGCCTGCCTCGGCCACTGATTTGCTCAATACAGACGTCTGTCACCACCGATACTTTTCTAAAATCTTCGCGCGCATGAACATCCGATATATGCACTTCAACAGTGGGAATTTGGCAACCTGAAATCGCGTCTCTTAGAGCAATGGAGTAGTGAGTCAGGCCTCCGGGATTAATCACCACACCAGAAGCTGATTTTCTATGCCCTTGAAGAAAATCAATGATCGCACCTTCATGATTTGATTGATAAAAGTGCAGATCAAGACCTTTCGCTTCTTTGTGCGACACGATGAACTGATTCAAATCCTCCAGCGTGTCTGAACCATAAATTTCAGGTTCACGTTCACCGAGTAAATTTAAATTTGGGCCATTAATAATTAAAACTTTCATGGTTTCCTAATGCTTAATCGAGTGGAAAATAAGGCTCACTGCATTGATTAAAATCATTGAACAACAGCCAAACTTTCAACAATGTCTTCAGGTGTCACGCTGGTGCTAATAACACCGTTACCAATGCCATCGACTAAGATAAAACTTAGGGTACCGTTGATGTTCTTTTTGTCGTGAGAAACAATCTCCAAAACCCGTTCAGGGGATACCTTGCCCAACTCTGGCAATTCAAATTGATTTAACACCGACATCGCTGAATCGTATTCGGCGTCATTCAACAGCCCTTTTTTAAATGAAATGTGGCTTGCGCATTTCATTCCATACAGCACCGCTTCGCCGTGATACAAGCCGCCGTACTCTTGAATTGTCTCAAAAGCATGCCCGATTGTGTGACCGAAGTTCAATAACTTGCGCTCTCCCCCTTCAAACTGATCGTTTGAAACGATTTGCGCCTTGATAGCGCAGCTTTTGGCAATAATATCAGCCAAAAGGTCTTGATCTTGCATGCCAACCAGGTCGTCAAACCGGGTAACAAAATTGTCGTATATTTTCGAGTCTCGAATAAATCCGTATTTAACGGCTTCGGCCAACGACGAAATCACATTACGTTTAGGCAGTGTCGCCAAAAAACTCGGATCAACCAACACGGCTTTAGGTTGATAAATTACTCCGACTAAATTCTTGCCCGCAGGAAGATTTACCGCCGTTTTACCGCCAATAGCAGAGTCCACCATGGCCAGTAATGTTGTTGGTAATTGAATAAAGGGAATGCCACGCATGTAAGTGGCGGCAACGAAACCGCCCAGGTCACCGACCACACCCCCACCCATGGCTAATAAAATGGAAGACCGATCACAACCAAGCTCCACCATCTGACTCCAAACATCTTCGGCAAAACGAATATTTTTCGCCGATTCATCTCCAGGCACAATGATCGGTGAAATAGTAAAGCCAGCGTCTTTAAGCGAATCGATTATGGGTGCATACAAGTCATAAATAGCTTGCTGAGTTAGAACCACCCATTGCTGGCCTTGATTCCAAGGTTCAAGAAAAACCGCCAATCGTTCCTTTAAACCGTAAGCGACGGTAATATCGTAGGAGTGTTCGCCTAATTCAAGTGGAACTACTTGAGTTGTTAATCCAGTCATTGATAGGACACACGATCACCGTGTGTGAGTAGAAAAATAGTGGCGCTATTTTATCAACTTCTCTAGGTCTCTTACCAGCGCATTCATATCCACATGAGCGACAATATTACCGCCCATCCAAATTTCTACTGAATAAACCGCTTGAGCCACCAGCATTTGCATTCCATTAACCGTGCTGCACCCTGCTTTTGCAGCCGCCGCAAGAAACGCGGTCTGTTTTGGGTTATATATAAGATCAAACGCCAATGTATTGCTGTTGAAAAAAACGTCTGCCACGGGCGAGTCTTTCACATTTGGACTCATACCAACCGTGGTTGAATTTACAACGCAATCAAATTCACTCGAGCCACCCAGATCATTGTAACCATGGATAGACACTTCAACTTCTTGATTGACTGCCAAAATAGTGGATTTAAGTTTTTCTGCTCGGTCTTCTGACCGATTAATAATGCTGACGTGTTTCGCACCGCCTTCCGCTAATACAGCACCCACCGCTTGAGCACTACCGCCCGCACCGATAATAGCGAAGCGGTTATCTTCAACGTCCAACCCTGTTTGCCGTAAAGAGTAGGCAAATCCTAAGATGTCCGTGTTGTAACCAGTAAGTTTATTGTTGACTCGGTTAATGCAGTTGACCGCCTCAATTAGATTGGCTTTCATGTCCACTTCATCAAGCATGGGTATCACCGCTGCTTTGTGCGGCGTGGTCACATTCACACCATCAAAACCGCCGACGCGAAACCCTGAAAAAAAACTTTTAAGCCGCTCTTCAGGCAACTCAACGGTTCGATAGGACGCATCATCAATTTCGAGTTGGCGATAAATCGCCTTATGCAGTGCTGGACTTAAACTATGACCCAGCGGTTCCCCCAATAGTGCAAATCGTTTCAAATCATAATCCATCGTTTATCGAGAGCCTGAGACCACATCGCAGCATCGCGAATGATCTCACTCACAGACCGAAACTCTCTATTATTTATAATCAATTTTATACTTAAGTGCATAACACACTTAGCATCCCAAGGTCCATTTCGGCGGGTTAAGCTAATATCACACACGTTAAAAGTGATTGTAAAACCGTTGTGATGCCACGGTTAAATCCTCAATCATACGCCGTTGTATTTCTATGCCGCTTTTAATGAACGTCTTGATCGTACCGCATTTGCAAGATTTCGGCAAAGTTCTTCTGTTTCAGCCCACCCAATGCAACCGTCGGTGATGCTCTGCCCATAGACAAGTTGTTGGCCTTCCACCACTTTTTGCGTGCCCTCAACCAAATGAGATTCAATCATAATGCCAAACACGCGTGACTCTCCGGCTTCTATTTGCTGGCATACACTGTCGCACACTTCACGCTGTCTTGACGGCGTTTTGTAAGAATTGGCATGGCTAAAATCAATCATAATATTAGGGCGTAACCCTGCCTTCTCTAGCATTTGAGCCGACTGCTCTACGTGGTCAGCGGAATAATTCGGCTCACCGGCACCGCCGCGCAAAATGATGTGCGTAAATTTATTGCCGGTACTTTCAACAATCGCCGTGCGGCCCTCTTTGGTCACTGATAAAAAATGATGGGGGTTACTTGCCGCCCCGATCGCATCCACTGCAATTTTAAGATCTCCGCCCGTACCATTTTTGAACCCCACTGGGCAAGAAAGGCCTGATGCCAACTCACGATGACACTGGCTCTCCGTGGTTCGAGCGCCAATTGCTCCCCAAGAAACAATATCACCCGTGTATTGAGGGGTAATCAAATCCAAGTATTCACAACCGGCAGGCACGCCAAGATCATTAATGGATAACAATAAATTACGCGCAATGCCGATACCTCGATTCACGTTAAAGCTGTTATTAAGGTCTGGGTCATTTATCAACCCTTTCCAACCAACCGTGGTACGCGGCTTTTCAAAATAAACCCGCATAACAACCACCAAGTCTTCAGCCAACTCCTGTTTTAATTTGAATAAGCGCTCTGCGTATTCTAAGGCTGATTTAGGGTCGTGTATTGAACACGGGCCAACCACCACCACTAAACGCTCATCATCACCCGCCATCACAGCTTGTATTTCTTCACGGGCTTTTGCCGTGGTTTCGGCGGCTGTTTCGGTAATAGGAAATTGCTCGTGAACGATGACAGGAGAGACTAACTCTCGGGTCTTTGCAATTCGGGTATCGTCAGTTTGTTTCATCGATTTTCTACGTTTCATTTAACATAAGCCAGCATGGACCATGCGCACACTGGCCTAAGCCCTAAAAAAGTTAGAGCTATTGCGTTGATGTCTCTTTTATTAACAGCCCGCATTAGGTCAGCCACCTGTCAGACAAATTTAATTTGCGGGGTCTACTATTATGAAGGGCGCTACAAAGTGCCATCAAGCACACCCATAAGCCTGCACGATGGGAGTTTAACCGGTTTGAATATTCATTTATCCAGTCTCCTCTCGTAATAAAACGAGATCAAATGAACGTCTATTCAAACCCAAGGCACTTTAAATAAGAGCGAACCTGTTTGGCGATCATAATTAAGCCAACAGATGAAATAATGATAAACTATTAACGCCTCTAACTTCAATGGCCTAAGGTCCTTTATCTGGCAACCACAGCACGCTTGTAACAAATCGGCTTCAGAATATGCACACCAATCTCAACTTAACAATCGGCCGTTTAGACAGCCCTTAACTAGCGATGATTCGCTGATGCACGTTGGCTGGTCGACAACCATACACTTCAAGCCAAACTCAAATAACCTCTATAATTTAGGGACAACTAATATCATCATGCTTAACCCGTATTTACACGTCGAACTCAGTTTATTGTCATTCAACGAAAGGGTTCTAAATATGGCAATGAACCCCAAAACGCCGTTACTCGAGCGGCTGAAATTTTTGTGCATATTTAGCTCAAATCTGGATGAGTTTTTTGAAATACGCGTATCAGGTTTAAAAGCAATAGCCGAAAGTGCTATTTCCGCTGAAGGCGTAGACGGTTTAACGCCCAGTGCCGCATTGGAAAAAATTAGTGAGCGAACTCGACACCTGGTGCAACAACAATACCAAGTGCTTAACGATGAAGTCATGCCGCAGCTGAGTAAGCATGGCATTGAATTTTTGCCACGCAGCAAATGGTCTAATGAGCAAAAAAAATGGCTTAAAAGTTACTTTAAACGCGAAGTTCTGCCCATATTGACACCAATACGTTTGGACCCCGCACACCCCTTTCCGCTTACCATCAATAAAGGTTTGAGTATTGTCGTTGATCTTCACGACCCAGAACGAGACGACACGCACAATATCGCCGTGGTGCCCGCACCACGCGCATTACCGCGTTTCATTAGACTGCCGGAAGAGTTGTGCGGCAGCGAATACGAATACGTGTATCTGTCATCCATTATCCATGCCAATATCAATAAGTTATTTGCCAATGTTGAAGTATTGGGTTGTTATCAATTTCGCATCACGCGAAACAGTGATCTCTACGTGGATCTTGAAGAAGTTGAGGATTTAGCACGCACACTGGAAGGCGAATTACCTTCCAGATTGTATGGTGAAGCAATACGCTTGGAAGTGTCGAAAAACTGCCCTAAACGAATCATCAACTTCTTAAAAGAACGCTTCCAAATAAATAATGACTTTATTTACCAAGTGGATGGGCCTGTCAACTTAAACCGTTTGATCGGGCTTGGCGATTTAGTTAATCGCCCTCAAATAAAGTATCAAAATTTTACTCCATCAATCCCCAACTACCTTGGTCAACACAATGCGTTTGAAGCCATTAATAATGGTGACATTTTACTGCACCACCCTTTTCAGTCTTTTGCGCCGGTTGTCGAATTAATTCGACAAGCCGCAGCCGACCCCGATGTGCTGGTTATCAAACAAACGCTCTACAGAACTGGGGCGGAGTCGGTGCTTGTCGAACTGTTATGCGATGCCGCCAGAGCTGGTAAAGAAGTCACTGTCATTGTAGAACTGATGGCCAGATTCGACGAACAAAATAATTTGGCAACGGCCGAAAAGCTGCAAAATGCCGGCGCCCATGTGGTTTACGGCCTAGTGGGCAAAAAAACCCACGCGAAAATGCTTATGATTGTGCGCCGAGAACACAGTAAGCTTAAGCGTTATGTTCATCTTGGAACGGGAAACTACCACCAAGGAAACACTCGAACTTACACCGACTACGGATTACTGACCTGCGAGAAAGACATTACTCAAGATGTTCATGAACTGTTCATGCAGTTAACCACACAAGGCTCGAACCCACAACTAAGCCGCTTGCACCAATCCCCCTATGGCATAGCGCAGATGTTCATCGAACGAACAGAACGAGAAATACAAAACGCGGAAAACGGTAAACCCGCCAAGATCATTGCCAAAATTAACGGGCTATCGAGTCAGAGCATTATCGATGCCTTGTATCGTGCATCTCAATCTGGCGTAAAAATACACCTGATTGTTCGCGGAATCTGTTGTTTAAGACCGGGCATCGAAGGCCTGTCTGAAAACATAGAGGTGCGTTCTATTGTCGGTCGCTTTTTAGAGCATGCCAGGGTGTTTTATTTTGAAAATGCGGACAATGAAAGTGAAGTATTTTTATCCAGCGCCGACTTAATGCCAAGAAACCTACGCAATCGTATTGAACAATGCACGCCCATTTTAGATAACGAATTAAAATCAAGAGTGATACAGGACCTCAATAATTATTTGCAAGACACTGAAAACGCATGGTTACTCAATTCTGATGGCGGATACATAAAAGTAATTGACAGGCCTGAGGGTGGGTTTAATGCCCAAAAAAACTTACTGACGGAGCATGCAGAAAGTTATTAACTGCGCAGAGGTTTTCTTATGACAACAATCAATCACAGTAAAAAAATTTAATGCTCTAAAAACGCTCATTTTACTGCATTAAAAAGGCAATCGTGCATTAAAGTAAGAGCAATGGTATTTAACCTAGTGCAACGATTTAGCGGCCTTTTTGACCAGTGAATGATACGTTTCCTTAGCGGCTAACTGGTCCTTGTGTCCTTGATCTTTAAGCACATAATAAGCTTGCAGGTAATAACCAGCTTTAATCACATCATACCAAGCTTGATCAATACCAGAAAGATGCGGCTCAACCGATAACGTTTCATTGTTTAATTTTGAACCAATAAATTCAAGCATGTGTTGACCTGTAAACCACTCTTTTTTGCCTGCTTTTTCCAAACGGTGATTAATGGGAGCAAGGTATTCAATAATGGGTGTGTTGTCGGTGTTTATCGGGGCGGTGATAATGCGTGCATCACTGCGTTTTAGTACGCCAGCAAAATGGGACAGAAACGGCACTCTGTCTCCTTGACCATTTAACTGGTCAAGGAGAGCAAACTTAGAATGAGAAAATATAGAAGATCTGTTTTTAAGAGAAAAGTCATTCTGGTGACCCACCAGAGCGACTACCGCTTTATGACCATAAAAGTTGCCTCGCCAAAGTGAAACCGTGGGAAACACCTCCGTCATTGAGCGAGCAATAATAGCAAACTCATCTTGAGTGAGTTGATACAGCGGTAACCATTGTGCGTACATGCCACCTGAATTCAAACGTTCGAGCGACTTTGTGTAGTGTTCTATGGAATAAAGTGTTCCTGTCCCTGCCTTCCAAGGAATAAACAAATCGCTAATAATAAGGTCGTATGTTTGGTTCGAGCCTCGTAGTACATTGCGCCCATCTTCAGCTATGACAGTAACGCGAGGGTCTTCGTAAAGCCCGTTAGTATGATCTTCAAAGAATTCTTTTGATGCCTGAATCGCCGACGGTGCAATTTCACTAATGATTACCTCATCAACAGGGTAATGAAGCGCCGTTCCCGCCGTAATGCCGGTGCCCAAACCCAGGTAAAACACGCTCTTTGGGTTGGGGTGCAGTGACATAGGAAGGTGGGTTTGAGTTTGTTGTGTCGGCCATATCAGCTGTTCCACCTAAGGTATACCAATTATTTAACTTGGTACGAAGGTGGCCATCTCGTCGAACAACAGCCACAGTGGCATCGGCTCCCTCCCAGACTTTAAGTAGAGTTTCATTTTTACCAATGGCATCAATTCTTACCAGCGGTAACGTGGTTGTGTCCAACACGGTAGTTAAGATTAGCAAACCTAAAATTGGAGCCGCTTTAGTCATAACACTTTGTGTTGGGTAACTCAGTAACAACCAGATGCCAGCGACTAAATAAAGAACAGCAACCGTTTTTAGACTCGCCCATAAACCAAGTGACTGAAGTAGAATAAAACCAGCCACAACTAAACCAAATATTGCGCCTAGAGTATTGATCGTCACCAAACGGCCTACCGTTTCGCCAGGACCAAAATTGCCATTCTCAGCTAACTTAAAAAGATAAGGAAGCACAACGCCCATCGCTACCGTTGGAATGCCGATAACAAGAGTGGTTATTAAAAATACCTGTAACAGATAGTCGGCAAAAGTGCCATTGCCACCAATATAGGCACCACCTCCGGTCAAACTGTGAAAAAGAGTTGGAGACCCAGCCACAAGCAGCGCATTTACAGTAAACAACAGAGGCAAAAAATTACGCGTATTAACGTGCCGGTTAATCAACTCACGGGCGGTGACTCCCCCCATGGCCAAGGAGATTAAAAAAACCGCTAGGATAGCGGCGTAGCTGTACACAGAGTTATGCAAAACCTGCGCAAACATTCGGACCCACAGTACCTGCAATGCAAGATCTGAAAAACCCGACAGAAATGCCAATGCAGTCAACGTTTTTGAGGAAAATACGTCACTGCTGGTTTCTTGATGATCAAAACGTGGTTGATAAACCTTAGGCTCAGACAACTCCCTCAAAGGCGATGTACTGCGACCAGCTATCATTGCCATCACCCCAACCAACAGTGTGACTCCCATGGCAAGCCAATAAGAGGTATCAACGCCTAGGGTTTGAGGTAAATAAAAACCGGCTGCTACGGCACCACTGGCCGCTCCAAAGGTATTGATTGCGTACAAGAGTGATGCGCGCTGACCAAGTGTTTTAGAGTTGCGCACCAGATGTTGTGTCATCACCGGTAGCGTGCCGCCCATAAAAAAAGCGGCTGGGAAAAAAAGCACCATCGCCAATGAAAATTTGACCAACGTAAACAGTACCGGAGCTTGATTAAAAAAACGAAAAAGCGTTGGGTACACTGCGTCGTAAGCAGAATAGACAACAAAATAGAGAACCGCGCACAGCGTAATACAAATTTCAAGAACCCCATACATCATCAGTGGGCGTGATAATTTTGATGCGCGACGCCCCCAAAAAGCGTTTCCGGCAGCGATGCCGGTAAAAAAGCCGCCAACGTAGCCGCTGCCGCCTGTGAACTGTTGCCAAACAGCAAAGAGAGTTCTTTCATCCACAACACTTCATAAACCAAGGCGGCCCAGCCAGAAAGAAAAAACAACACTGAAACGCTAAGAAAGTGATAAACGTTAGGTTCTCGTGTCATTTTAATAAATTTTAGAAATTATATATTGATTGCCCTAAAACTTAGTCTTCCGCAATCTTGAGGCTTTTTAGCGGCGCTTCAGGTTTAAAATCAGACATTTTTTTAACGCAGCGAGCTAGATTGTTTAGATCTTTATCTTTCATTTTTTTATGAGGCTCTATAAATAATCTGGTATTCTTCTATATAGATTCGCTAGTTCTATATACTCTGCTCTCGGTCTTTGGCTTTGATCAAATGGCAGGTGTATTTTTCGATCCATGAAGCTGGAAAATGTATCTAGCCCTCCCAACAAATTAGTTTCTCTTAATTCAGAAACTTTTTCATTGTTTAATCTAACGAAAAAATCTTGGTCAAAATAAATAAGACAGTTGTCATAAGCTCTATGGAATGTTGGCGATAACGCTACTCCATTTGTTACATGGTCACTACTGTTATCTGCGGCTACTGGTAAAATATGTGCTGCATCTACAAGTCTAAGTTGCATTCTAGTGACCGCGCAGCGGTTGTCATAAGCGCTCATAACTATTTTTTTGAAGCTTGCATCTCGTGACTTTTTCCGAATGCTCTCGACGACTATTTTTCTGTCTACAGCTAAGTCTTCTATGGTTTCTTCAGGTATTTCTTCTAGGGAAGCAGCGCGACTTAGTATCCGAGTCATTTCTTGTTCCGCACCAAAAATATGCAATGGTTCGGCATTGATACAATAGACAAGAAATTGGTCTGGACGAACACCGATAGCTATCTCATCGTTATCTTTTGTAACGAATGAAAGGCCATTTTGAAGTGCGTCATTGAGCGCGCTAATATCAATTTGTACTGATGGTGATCCAGCAGTAAAAGTGTGGTGCTTTCTTAAATCAAATCCTGCAAACATCTCTAGGTCTGGGTGATAACCCATCAAGACAGTAATGCCATCAGGATTCATCTCTAGTGGAGACTCTACAGAAGTCATCTGTATCCTAAATTCGTTAGGTAAAGACACTCTGCCTCCATGTGTCAATGTCCAAATATAGACCCATACGTTATAACGCTCGCCGAAATAATTTATAAGAAACTTACGAGGGTGTGTTCTTACACTTTTTGAAACGTATGCCCCTGTTCCACCAGACTCATGTATTGCATTTAATAGTTGGTTGACTATCGCGTTGGGGTTAATTGCTGGCAACTTCTGCCTCCTTGTCTAGTTTTTTTGCTGGCCTGCTTTTACCACCATCGGAGGGTAATTCTTCTTCTTCAGAGTCATTCCAGAGCGCTGCTGGATGAGATAGCCCATAGGTTGGGAATTTGCGGTCTATCTTTGACACAGGGAAACGTAGCTTACCACCATCACAGTAATCTTTGTCTAATTCAACGCAAGCCCATTTTCTATCAAGGCGTTCAGCCACCTCTCCAGTTACACAAGAACCACCGAATGGATCAAGAACAAAATCGTCAGGATCAGTCAGCATTCTGATAAAAAACTCAGGCAAATCAGCAGGAAAACGAGCTGGGTGAGGCTTAATATTATTTTCTTTGCATTTCACCATATAGGATGAATTGCTTTCTGTGTTGGCAATGGCTATTAAGTTGGGTGGAATAGCCGCTCCATTATTATTAGAAAATTTATCGCTAATATCATGTCCACTCGGCCTCTTTTTTGCTTTATATCCGTTCTTAAGTAGCCCTTTCATTGAATCACTATAAGGCAGCAAAACACGTCTATTGCTGGCCTTCGGCCAAGGTGTTTTGGATAGCCACCATACGCAGTTAATGGCATCCTTGACTCTTATTCTTCTTATGTTCACCCATTCTGCTGGAGTGGGCAATTTTGATGGGTTCCACCAAAAGAAATCTTGGGCTAGATGAAAGTCGTATTCTTTACACAGCATAATCATTAGCTCATAGTGATATAGAGACCTTGTTGGTTGGCCTGGTATCCAAGCTCCACCTATGTCAATTACTAACGATCCGTCATCTTTTAAGATTCTATTAAATTGTTCTGCAAATGGTTTGAACCATTCTAGGTATTCATCGGCATCAGCATTGCCATAATCTTTTTTTCTGACAAGGCCAAATGGTGGCGATGTCATTATCAAATTTACGGATTCATCATCCTGTTTAGCCATGAATTTGAGTGAGTCTGTATTGTAAATTTGACCCTTTTTCCCTTTATAATGTGGGTGCATTTTTAACTCCTTTTAAATAATTTCATTCTTACAATATGATTGCTAATCATGCTATCAACTCCCTGTATGAAACATGCTTATCTACTGAAGCAGCGATAAGGCTTTTCATTCGATCTACCGTGTCAATCTGACAATTCCCTTGATTTAATCTAAACATGAATTCATTCACGTAACGATCAACATGCTTTTTGCTAAAGTGATGAAAAGTGCCGTGATAACCACGTTTTAAAACTGCCCAAACACTCTCAATACCGTTAGTTGAAGCCATAGCGTTAACAAATTCGCTCATTGAGTGATTTACTACCAATTTTTGATAACCTGTAACAGGTCGATAAAAGCGTGCTTCGTCAGTACATAAGACGCTGCCACGCTCCACATTTTGATCGATGAATTCTTGCATACCTGACGCAGTAATTCCAGAAAAAGCCTTAGTTTTAACTTGCCCACCACGCTCACGTAAACCAACAACTGCTACTTTAGTTTTTGTGCTACGGCCTTTAGTTCGCTTACTAGCATGTTTATTTTTTTCTTTACCGCCTAGATAGACTTCATTTGCTTCAACAACACCTTTTAACATTGGTGATGACTCTGAGATGCATGCTTCACGAAGGCGTTGCAACATAAACCAAACAGTCTTTTGGATAACGCCAATTTCTTTTGATAACTGCAAACTAGATATGCCTTTTCTTGAAGTAACAACTAAATACATAGCATACAACCATTTATGCAACTTTAAGCATGAGTTTTCAAAAATAGTCCCAATGCGAACCGTAAAATCTTTTCTACATGAACAACATCTATGTCTGTGACGTTTCGCTCTTTTAGCTGTGTTTTTTGAATCACAATAGGGCAAACAGGGTTTTCTCCCCATATTTGCTTTTCAAAAAAAAGTAACTGCACTTGCCTCATCAGGAAACTTTTCCATGAAGGAATAAATTGATAATGTCTCGGCTTTTCTCATGCTTTAATTTTCTACTATATGCCCCAAATCTGCAAAAATAAAAGCCCCAGTTATGGGGCAATCAATATATTCCCTAAATTTTTATCTGAAGGTTTATGGACAACCACGCATGGTACGACAATAAGCTTTTATGGTAATGCAGAAACGCCTATGAGCTTGGTGTTTATTGCAAGCCTCAAACGTGTTATTGCGCTCTGGGGAAAAAGAACAGTTGCTCAAAGAATGAGTTTGTCAAAAGGGCTATTAGTTAAACTTCAACTTATAACCAACCGTCTTAAGCCAAGCTTGCTCTTGCTTTAGATCGGCATAAGTCAGCGGGTGTGACTCCAACCAGTTTTTAGCGAATTTCAACTGCAGCTCCTGCCCTTCCACCGATACGCTGAGTTTTTCAAGCTCTTGTGAAACTCGGCCGCGGTTGAGCAATACAGAAAGCCTCAACAACACCGCTAAACGTTTTGCCGGAGTAACAATGCTGGACGGAAGCTCTTCAAAGATAGCCAGAGGAAATTTTCGTCTGTGCCCTTTTATCAGTGCCGCCAACAGAAGCTGATCTCGGCGTGCAAACCCAGCCATATCACCGTTCGCCACAATGTAAGAACCATGTTTATGATAGCCGTCGTGACTGATTCTAAGACCAATCTCATGCAACTGACTGGACCATCTCAACACAGATTCGTACCATGAACTTTGGATATCCCAATTCGAATTCAACTCATGATATAAATGCATTGCCGTTCGATTAACCATGTCAGCTTGAGCGACGTCAACGGCCCACTGAGTTTGCATTGCCGAGACGGTAATATCACGAATATCCTCAGGTGAAGAGCGGCCCACTAAATCAAATAACACACCTTCACGTAACGCAATATCTGAGACCGACATTTCACGAATATCAAACAACTCAAATAAGGCGATGACAATAGACAAACCGCCAGCAAACACGGGTCCCCGGTCACGCGAGAGGCCGGTCAAATTCAAATTATCAATGTGCTTAGCGTTGACCGCGCTCTCCACTAAGCGATACAAACCATCTTTGTGCATTCCATCTTTCGACCAACCGCCGCCAAGCATTGATGCTGCAATGGATTTCATTGTACCAGAACAGCCAATAACCTGATTCCAGCCTTGTAAACGAAATTGCTCTACCACTGGCTGAATCGCTAATTCCGCGGCTAGAACTGCTTTGCGGAACCGCTTTTCGGTTAACTTACCATCAGGGAAAAGTTGCTTACTCAGCGTAACGCAACCGACTTCCAAGCTTTCTCTAACCGTGGCCTGGTCACCTTTTCCTGCGATAATCTCAGTGCTTCCTCCGCCGATATCAATGACCAATCGTGACTCATCACCACCGGCAGACCATTTTGAAACGCCAAGATAAATTAATCGCGCCTCTTCACGGCCAGCGATAATTTCAATGCTGTGACCCAGTGCTGCTTCAGCACGCTCAAGAAATGGTCCTTTATCCCTAAGCCTTCGTAGCGCATTAGTGCCAACCGCGCGAATGTTTTCATCAGGCAAGCTTCTTAACAATTGACCAAATTCGGTCAAACAACGCAGAGCCCGTTCAGCCACTTCGTCAGTAAGGCGGTTGTTTTCATCGAGCCCACCGGCCAAACGCACAACTTCGCGTTGCCTATCAATAACAGTAAATTGTCCATTTATGTATTGTGAAACAACTAAATGAAAGCTATTTGAGCCCAGATCGACCGCCGCGTAGCATTCTTCTGGCTTCACACTAAGATTATGACCTAATGGCTCATTCATTATTTTTCCTACGAGCGTCGAGAGTTATGTGTACCTAAACATTTGAAATGCAACCTAAGTCAACAAGCAAGTGCGGTTAATTACTAACTCAATTAGCTTTTTATTGTAATTAGTTTTAGAGAATTGTAGCTAAGTTTAAAGTGAATCGCACCTTTAGTAAGATCCGGATTAATTATAAATACTCTGGACTAGCAAACAATCAAAGAATCAAAGCATTGATTGCGGTATCTATGAACAGCATTTCAAGAAACACCAATGAATGCGCAATCACAGCTAAGAACGCTTATAATGAGTCGTAAGCTCTTTAGAGGTTGTTTAACCAATCTGTTCGCATTAGAAAAGACAAAGCTCACTGAGCTTACTGGTGTTTAAAGGCAAGCTTCCTTAAATTCGCGCTAGCATTTTTGCATTGATTTTGCGATCATGCTGACCGGCATCAATCTGATTGAGATCATGACCTATTATCGTCACCTCAAAAACACATTGGTCAAACTTGGTTCGCTGAAATGGACTCATTAAAAGACTTTTAAATTATCTTTTAAAGTGCCTATAACGCGCCTAATCATGGGCTTAGATCGCAACAAAGCCATATCGAGTGAGACTTGATTGAGAGCCAACGCTGACTAATTACAGCGACAATTTAGAAATTGGCTAACAAACACCAACGAGCCATGAGTTCCTTGGCCGTTTCAATAGAATTCGAAAGCAAAAACATGTTGAATAAAAACAGTAACAACCCTCTCTATCGTTCAGTATTTAACAATATCAAGAGCTTACCCGCTTTTGTCACCTTTGCCTTGCTGAGCATTGTAAATGTTGCTCAGGCCGCTGATGTCGAGCGTGGTGGCCAATTAGCTCAAACTTGCTTAGGTTGCCATGGCGCTCCTGGCCTGCGCAACCCTGGCCCTGTTTTTCAAATACCAATGGTCGGCGGCCAACACGCTGAATACATCGTAGCTGCACTGCAAGCTTACAAAAAAGAAGATCGGCCGCACGGTACGATGCGCGCTCAAGCCGCCAGTCTAAGTGATAAAGACATGACCGACATTGCCGCTTTCTTTGCAGCGATGGATGGCAACTCACGACCCAGCATCGAAAACGATGTCTTGGTTGCCCAAGGCAAGGAATTGGTTAAAGAGAAAAACTGCCATACCTGTCATGGTCAAACAGGTGATGGGCCATCACCTGCCTTTCCTAAATTGGCGGGGCAATATAAAAGTTATTTGGTACATTCACTTAAAGAATATCGTTCAGGCGAACGCAATAATGCGATCATGAATGGTCAAGCTAAGGGATTAACGATTCGAGACATAGAAGCATTATCGGCTTATTTTGCCTCACAAGAGGGTGGGCTATCGGCCCCTCAGTCTACGATTTTCAAATAAATCAAAATTAAGAAACCAAGAAAAACCGCCATTAAAGGCGGTTTTTTTTCGGCCACAGACAATCAAATTGAGAAAGGTCTTACTGACGAACATCACCTTTATGCACATGCTCATTCATTGCCTTACCTGTAGAAGTTCAGACTTAATCTTGAAGATCATCTCATCTTAGCTTCACGAACAAACTCTTTATATAACTTTTCTTGTAACGTTGTATCGTTATGTGCCCGCACTGCTTGATCCACCACTTCACGCTTTAAATGAGAGGCAAACAACTGAATAAATTCGTACACGTATTCGCGTAGCACTGCGTTTTTCCGGATGGCTAGACTTGTGACACTTGAGTCAAATAAATTACCAACATCAATCACGGCTAAATCCTGATCCTGCGCTTTATCGTACGCCATACGCGCGCATATCCCAATCCCCATTCCATTGCGTACGTAGGTTTTGATGACTTCGGCATCAGCGGCCATCAATACCACATTCAAATCTAAGCCCTCTTTTTTAAATGCTCGATTGATCACGGAGCGGTCAGCTACGCCAAAGGTGTAAGTGATGATGGGGTGCTTAGCAATGCTTTCTAACGTGAGCTGCGGTAAGCTTATTAATTCGTGCCCCTTAGGTACAATCACACACCGATTCCAACGGTAACAAGGCAGCAGTATTAAGTTGTCGAACAACTCAAGTGCTTCAGTCGCAATTCCAAGGTCAGCTCGCCCCGTGTCGGTGAGACTGGCAATCTGTTCTGGTGTGCCCTGATTAATTTGCAGTTGCACATTTGGGTAACGTTTTCTAAATTCAGTAATGACTGGAGGTAAAACGTATCGTGCTTGAGTGTGCGTTGTCGCGATAGAAAGAAGCCCAGAGTTGGGATGGCTAAAATCATCGGCAATGCGTTTTACATTACTAACCTCATCTAAAATTAGCTCAAACCGTACGGCTAACAGTTCGCCCTCTGGCGTAAGGCCATTGATGTGTTTTCCACTGCGCTCAAAGATGGTGACACCAAGCTCTTCTTCCAAACGCTTTATTTGACTACTGACACCGGGTTGAGAGGTAAACAATTTGTCGGCCGCCGCAGTGACGTTCATTCCGTTTTTTATGACTTCAGTTACGTATTGCAATTGGCGTAATTTCATATCGTAGACTTATTTATCTATTTAATGGCAAGGTTACTCTAAATGATCAACAATAGTTTCACATAAACCTCAATCAGTTACCATGTATCTTGCTTGCTCTATTGCTGTACAATCCTTGTCAGGTGACCGAGATTTGGCCTGAGACAGAGACCCGTTAATTGTACGGCGGCTTATCAACCGACCCAAAGCAGGTTTCCGGGATTGAGAACTCGCTGTCCAGTGAACCATTTTGTTCATACAAGTCGCAATTAATCATGTAATTTTCTGTGGTAACGGGCATAGGAACTCTTACACCACTTAAAAAACTGATCACATCTTTAGCCATATGCAACAAACGAAGCCCGTCTTCCCAATATCGAATGCTGTCTTCTACTTTGGCCAGACCACACGGTTTGAACTCCGCAACGGCTTCCTTAGCGGCAACGTATCGTGGCCAAACCTCATAGATTGCCTCGTCTCGGCGCATGGTTTCCACCTCCGTTTTTGCGGCCATACGTAATTCATCAAGTTTCTCTTCAAGCCCTTGAAAACCTTCCACATTACTAAACAGGTCGATAGTGCGATCAATAATTTTATCGATGGCAGCGAACGTTTGAGCTAACTTTACGTAACGGCTTTCAAAGAAGCGGTCGATCGGGTATGAAAAAGCTTTAAATGGCTCACCCCATAACTCGTCTACGCCTTCTTCGCCAGAGAAGTGTTTTACCTGCTTGCCTAACACTAATGCTTCCATAAAACAGTTTTCACATTGTTTCATTAGCTCATTGTTTTCATCAACGTGGATGCCCTTTTCTTCAAGATCTACCACCGTGGTAAATATGTCGGTTGCACGATTAAACAAGGAACCAGCAAGCATGGCTGCTTTCACACGTTTTTTGGCTACATCAGTCTCTTCTTCATAGTATTTTCTGGCAATTTCAGTGCGCCACCCTGGTGAATTAATGCCCGCTTCCGTGTGATGAAAAACGCGTTTACGAAGAGATAAAATAAGTGCGCGCTTTTCACTCATCGTATTCGGTGGCGGCGCGTAGTAGCGAATCCAATAACCGTCTATATGGATGCAAATTTTACCGTCATATTCACGGATTGTGCCGTTGTCAACTTTCTTAACATCAGCCCCTTCTGCGGTTTCTGAAATTCTGGGGTTCATACAGCCTAGTAATAGTGATGTTTAGCCAGTGGGCGGAATCGGTACACACTCTGTGAATAACATTAGCTATCTGCCAAAGCCTTTCTTTGCATTGCTTTACGACGTTTGCATTGATGTTTGATTTCGCAGATATCACAGGCCCCTTCTAATCCATCAATATCATTCAAACCACCACAACTGCCTTTGATTTCGCGATTACTAACGACCACACCAATGGCCATGGCAATCATCACAACAACGAAAACTGAAAAGGTGACAATAAATAAATTCATAATACAGTGTGAGGTAAGCTCAAAAACGCGATAATGACTTTGAATGGTCTCAAAATCATCGCTAGTTAAGTGTAGCTAATGTAGTGATACCGAGGTTAGGTTGCAAGTTTATTGTGACAAATTTACTTTAAAGTTTTCTGTTATGTGCAATTCAAATTCATCGCCTTCGCGCCCTCTTATAATAAAATAAGCGGGTATATTATGCTTGTCGGCAAACGCCACGCCCCTTTCTTCACCCATTGCCAATAAAGCCGTAGCAAGTGCGTCTGCTTTGCTGGCCTTGTCGGCGATCACGCTGACCGATGCTAACCTGTGTAGTACAGGCTTTAAGGTGAACGGGTCGATAGTATGAGAGAATGTTTGATCGTCTATTACAATAAAATTTCGATAATCGCCCGAAGTGGCAATGGCTTTATGGTCGAGAACCAGCACCTCCTCAATGCCGCCCAAAAGATGAGGCTTTTCAACAGCAACTCGCCAAAGCACATCGTCTGCGTTATTTCCACTTGCACGCAACTCTCCGCCGATATTAACCAAGAAATGATGAAAGCCTAAGGACATTAATTCTAGCGCCACCAAATCCACGGCATAACCTTTAGCGATGGCCGATAGGTTCAACTCAAGGCCATCGGCCAGTTTAGTCAGTTTGTCACCGGTTAAGTCTAAATACTCATACCCTATCGATCTTTTCAGTTCTTCAAGAACACCTTGAGTTGGCTGTTCGGTAATTCTGCCATCGCTGCCAAACCCCCAAAGCCGAATTGCTTTACCAAGCGTTGGGTCAAACGCTCCTTCACTAAACCGACTTACCTCAAGAGCTTCTTTTGTAACCTGCAACATCGCCTTTGAAAGCGTTGCCGACTCACCCTGTTGCAAACGATTAAAACGGCTGATCTCAGAGTCTCGTATGTAGGTGGACATGCTATCGTTGACGGTACTCAGGGCACGTTCAATGGATCGTTTTACTTGCTCTGAATCAACATTAATCCGCTCCCTATTGACCACGGTTACTCGATATTCAGTACCCATCGTGGGGCCAGAATACACTTCGACATGAACTTTAGAATCCGTTGGTGTGCCGCAAGCACAAAGGAGAGTTAGAAAAGCAATAAAAAGAAATAAGGGGCTTTTGTTCATAAGCTCTCACGTTTAAAGCTCAGACAAAAACAGCGAGCATCGCTCGCTGTTTTCCATATTAGGTTAATGCTATTAGCAAAGGCGATGAAACACCACCACCTTCACAATAAGAAACCCAGCATTCTAACCGCCAAAGTCGTCTAGAAGAATATTCTCATCCTCAACCCCGAGGTCATGCAACATGTTAATGACCGCTTGATTCATCATTGGTGGGCCGCACATATAAAACTCACAGTCCTCGGGAGCTTCATGGTCTTTTAGGTAGTTTTCATGCAAAACATTGTGGATGAAACCAGTGTAACCATCCCAATTGTCTTCTTCCATAGGGTCAGACAAGGCCACATGCCATTCAAAGTTATCGTGTTCAGCCGCTAAGCGATCAAAGTCTTCAACGTAGAACATTTCTCGTTTTGAACGAGCGCCATACCAGAACGTGACTTTACGATCGGTTTTTATGCGCTCCAGTTGATCAAAAATGTGTGATCTCATGGGCGCCATACCGGCACCGCCGCCAACAAACACCATTTCGGCATCGGTGTCTTTAGCAAAAAATTCACCGAACGGGCCAGAAATCGTCACGTCATCTCCTTCTTTCAAATTAAAGATGAACGACGACATTTGCCCGGGTGGCAAACCTTCTGTGCGCGGTGGTGGTGAGGCAATACGTACATTCAGCATAATGATGCCTTTCTCCAATGGATAATTTGCCATTGAATAAGCTCGAATCACTGTTTCAGAGACAACCGATTCATATTGCCAAATATTAAAATGATCCCAATCTGGGTGGTACTCTTCTTGCACTGTGAAATCTTTGTATTTAACCGTGTGCGGTGGGCACTCTATCTGAATGTAACCGCCAGCGCGGAAATCTACGTTCTCACCCTCGGGTAACTCAAGCACCAACTCCTTAATAAACGTTGCTACATTGTCGTTGGAACGTACTGTACATTTCCATTTTTTGACACCGAACACCTCTTCAGGAACCTCGATTTTCATGTCTTGCTTTACCGCCACCTGACAAGACAAACGGTCTCCGCAAGACGCTTCACGCTTGGTAATGTGCGACTGCTCAGTGGGCAAAATGGAACCACCGCCTTCGTGAATTTTAACTCGACATTGGGCACACGTGCCGCCACCGCCACACGCCGAAGGAACAAACAACCCATTATCAGCCAACACACCAAGCAGTTTTCCACCAGCCGGTACTTCTATGTCTTTCTCACCGTTGATCGAGATTTTAATATTGCCGCTTGGCACCAATTTACTTTTAGCAAACAGAATTAACGCCACCAGTAATAGAACAATGACGGTAAAAAAACCCACACCTAATCCAATTTCTAACATTTTTACCTCGACTTAGAGTTGGATGCCTGAGAAGGCCAAAAAGCCTAACGCCATTAGGCCAACCGTAATAAACGTGATACCCAGACCTTGCAAACCGTCAGGCACGTCACTGTATTTTAGTTTTTCTCGAATGCCCGCTAACGCAACAATCGCCAACGCCCAACCCACACCGCTGCTGGCACCGTAAACCAAGCTTTCAGTGAAATTGTAGTCGCGCTCAACCATGAATAATGACGCGCCAAGGATCGCGCAGTTAACGGTAATAAGAGGCAAGAAAATACCAAGCGCGTTGTATAAAGCAGGCACAAAACGGTCAAGAAACATCTCAAGAATTTGAACTAACGCGGCAATAACGCCAATGTAACTGATCAGGCCAAGAAAACTCAAATCCACCTCAGGCATGCCAGCCCAAGCCAGTGCCCCTTCTTGCAAAAAGTTTTGATAGATCAAGTTGTTGACTGGCACCGTAATGGCCAGAACCACAAACACCGCGAACCCTAAACCAATGGCCGTTTGAATTTTCTTCGAAACGGCTAGGAACGTACACATTCCTAGAAAAAATGACAGCGCTAAGTTCTCAATGAATATAGACTTAACCGCAAGGCTTACTAAATCCATTAGTGACCTCCTGGGGCACCGTGAGCTGGCGCATTGTGAGCATTTTGCATTTCATAATCAGGCTTCTCAACCTGTTCTGGGTAGAATGAGCGGATGGCCCATATCGTTAAACCAATAATAATAAACGCACTTGGGGCAAGTAACATCAATCCATTTGGCGTATACCAACCGCCTTCTGAGACCGGTGAAAGTATTTGATAACCTAACAATGAACCTGAACCGAACAACTCCCGAACTGCGCCAACGATAATCAGGATGATGCTATAGCCAAGACCATTCCCGATGCCATCAAGGAAAGAATTCCACGGGCCGTTTTTCATCGCATAGGCTTCGGCGCGCCCCATGACAATACAATTAGTAATAATCAAACCAACAAATACGGCCAATTTTTTACTTACATCAAAAGCATAAGCTTTCAATATTTGATCCACCACTATAACCAAAGACGCAATAATCGTCATCTGCACAATAATACGAATGCTTGACGGCACATGGTTACGAATCAAACTAATGGAGAGATTTGAGAAGGCCGTCACGCTGGTAAGCGCGAGACACATAATCAATGCAACCGACAACTGCGAAGTTACTGCTAAAGCAGAGCAGACACCGAGTATCTGTAGAGCAATAGGGTTATTTGAAAAGAGTGGTTCAAAAAGTGCTTTTCTAGCGTCACTAGCCATGATTAACCTTGCTCCAATGTGTTTTTATCCGCCATCGCAGATGCCTGTGATTGTTTCGCACGAACCTTTTCCAAATAAGGTCCAAAGCCGTCTTCACCCATCCAAAATTGAACGAGATTGGTAACGCCATTGCTAGTGAGTGTTGCACCGGCAAGGCCATCAATTTTATATTCGGCTCTTGGTGTCTCAGGTGAAACGGTGCCTTTAATCAATTGAATGACGGGCTGACCAGAGGCATCGACAATCTTTTTACCGTCCCAACTGGCTTGCCATTTCTTATTTTCAATTTCACCACCTAAGCCCGGGGTTTCTTTGTGTTCGTAAAAAGTGATTCCGCTTACCGTGTTGGCGTCACCCTCCAAAGCGATAAAACCGTAGAGTGTTGACCATAAACCGTAGCCTTTAATCGGCAAAATTATTTTGCTGACTGCATCACCCTCTTTCACCAAATACACACTGGCGTATTTAGAACGACCGCCGATTTGAGCAACATCTTGATCACCGCTCAATTCGACTCGATAGTCAGAGTCTTTTGACGCTTTTCGTTGATCAAATGTCACAGGATCTACCGCATCGGTGAATTCGCCTGTAGCCATATCAATGACTTTGGTCTCAATTTGGCTAAAAGCATCTGCAACGGATTTACCAGTCAAATCGATGCCAGAAACAGCCAAAATGTTATTTTTCTTATCCAGTAACGCATTGGCAACTTGCGTTGGCTTAAGCAGTGTGGCGGCACCTGAGACAATCACTGAACACACAAGACACAGAAGAGCCGCCACGCCAATGGTTTTGACGATGTTGTCATTCGGTAAATGAAAGAATCCGCACTGTTTATTTATATTGAGAATCATCACACCATCTCCGTCTACGCTGAAACCGCGTAACGCTTTGCGCGACGCTTTATATTGGCTTGCACGACAAACCAGTCGATCAATGGCGCAAATAAGTTCGCAAATAAAATTGCCAACATAATACCCTCAGGAAACGCTGGGTTTACCACACGAATAAGAATGGTCATTAAACCGATTAAAAAACCGTACCAAAAACGGCCAGCATCGGTCATTGAGGCACTGACTGGATCAGTTGCCATGAAGACCATTCCAAACGCCAAACCACCAATCACAAAATGCCACTGTGGAGTCAAACTAAACATTGGATTGGTATCACTGTCGATCACATTAAATAAGAAACCAGTAACCACCACACCGGCGACAACGCCAAGCATAATTCGCCATGAAGCCACCTTCGTTGCTAGCAAAAAGAGCGCGCCCAGGCCAATGGCAATTAAGGAGGTCTCACCTATTGAGCCTGCGATATTACCAAAAAATGACTGCTGAATAGTGAAACCAGCCTGAGTTAAAGCATCAACGCCACCGGCAGCGGCCACCCCCAGAGCCGTAGCTCCAGTAAAACCGTCTACCGCGACCCAAACAGCATCGCCTGAAATTTGAATCGGATACGCGAAATAAAGAAAAGCTCGACCCGTCAGCGCTGGGTTTAAGAAATTTTTGCCTGTACCCCCGAACACTTCTTTGCCGATCACAATGCCAAACGAAATACCCAGAGCGGCTTGCCATAATGGCAACGTGGCGGGCACAATCAGGCTGAACAGTATTGAGGTTACGAAAAATCCTTCATTAATTTCATGGCCTCGAACCGAGGCAAACAACACCTCCCAAAACCCACCAACGATAAAAACGGTGGCATAAATTGGAAACCATTGCCAGAAACCAAACCAAAAATTATCCACCATACTGGCAGGGTCATTCCCCATACCAAATAAAGCCAAAATATCCGCTCGCCAGCCGACAGTCGCTAACAAGTCAGGATTATTGGCCAATACAGTATTGGCTTGTAAGCCCACATTGTAACAACCGACAAAAATCGCAGGGAACGTAGCCAACCACACAAAGATCATCACTCGCTTAAGGTCGATGCCATCTCTAACGTGGTTACGCCCACGATTAACATCCGCAGGTGAATAAAGAAGAGTGTCTACGGCTTCATACAAAGCATAGAACTTTTGATACTTTCCGCCATGAGTAACGTGCGGATGTATATTGTCTAACGTGCGTCTTAGAAAAGACATATTAACCCTCCAGCTCGATTTGCGTTAACGTGCTGCGAAGCACTGGACCAAAGTCATGTTTACCGGGGTCTACGAAAGACAGTAAGGCAACGTCTTCTTCCACCAACTCCAAACAACCAAGTTCTTGCGCTGAATCGGTGTCTTTGACCAACAATGAACGAACCAGCGGTGTTGGTAATATATCCAACGGCATCACTCGTTCAAAAACACCGATCGGCACAATCGCACGCGGCGAGCCGTTTTGTGAAGTGGTAATATTGTAGGTCTTAGGCTTTATCAAGCTGGATAAAAAGACACTGGAAGCTGAAAATTTATTCAATCCAGGCACAATCCAACCCATGAAATTTCGATTATCATCTTCTTCGATGACCGAAATCTGATTATCGTATCGGCCAAGGTAGTCAAGCGAACCGTCTGCGGTATGGCCATTCAAGACAGAACCGCTGATAACACGCTTTTTGCCTTCTTCTGTTCGCCCTTTAATGATCTCACTGATATTGGCACCCGCTTTCGTTTCAAACACTCGAGGTGACGTGACTAATGGCCCTCCAAGTGCAACGTAGCGCGTTGCATCAATAGAGCCGGTTGAAAAAAACGACCCAATTGCAATAACATCTTGATAACCAACCGTCCAAACGGTTTTTGCCGAATCAACTGGGTCTATGTAATGAACGTGAGTGCTGCTTAAACCGGCTGGGTGCTTACCTGTAAACGTTGCAATGTTTACATTAGAGCCTTCAATGCTTGGCAGCTTTGCGGCCGCACTTTGGCAAACATACACAGGCACGCCAAGCTTATTTAGGATACCAACACCCAGCGCAAAATCGGTCGCGCGTTCGTTTATCACTATGCTGGGTTCCACCGACAACGGATTAGTGTCCATCGCATTAACGAAAATTGAATGAGGAAGCGCGTCAACCGTTGGTATTTTACTGTAAGGGCGCGTACGAAAAGCCGTCCACAAACCACCTTGCTGCATCGCTTCGCGAATAGTGTCGCCCGTAATTGAATTGAGATCAGCGCCTTTAGCAACGTCGACAAGCTCAGCGGCATCACCGCTGACGTCAACCACAACCGAGATCAATGCCCGCTTAGCGCCACGATTAATGGCTGAGACAGTTCCCGCCGCTGGTGAAACAATGACGACGCCCTTGTTCTTCTTATCTTCGAACAACGGTGTGCCACGTTTAACTGAATCACCCACTTTAACCAACATGGTTGGCTTCAAGCCTACGTAGTCTTCACCCAGAACCGCAACCTGAGAGACTTCATTTGCGCTATCTATGCGCTCATCAGGGAGCCCACGCAAGGGAATATCTAACCCTTTTTTAATTTTAAAAAACAATGACTACCTCACCGTATTTATTGATTACTTGGCAATTTATATAGTGCTGTTATGAACACATTGGTTTCAGGCCAACCAAACCACTCATTAACTCCCCCCTCAATTAGCCTAAAGAGGAACTAAGAAATAGGTACCGATAAGCTAAATATATTCAGGAAAATCAGGCTGCTAGCCCACAAAGCCCTGTGCCGCAATCGTAAACTGCTGCGGGCGCGATATTATACAACTTTCAAGACATCAGCAATAGCAATGTACGAGCTAATGTTGGCTTACCCCACCATCTCACACCAACTTCGCACATGTGAAATCTTGACACCCCTCACACATAAATTAACAATAAGAATATTAACCAACAATGATCGGCTATTTTTTAGATAAATCATCATTTCACTGCCCAGGCTCTCTCGAACCTCTAACGCAATGTTCTAACACAGCCGAGTTTTAACTGTGATAATCTTGGCGCATTATCGTGCGCACTTAATATTTACAGTGGTCACAAAGGTTTAATTTAGACTTAATTTGGACGCTCGGCAAAGCCCTCATTACACATTCAATGGTTCATAATGGGTAATTTAGCCAAGCAAGACTGACAAAAACGAATCAACGAATTAAAAGCTACCATAAAAACAGCTTGTTTTATCACTATGAATTTAGAAAAAGTCATCTTCGCATTTTTCATTATCCTTGCCTTGTCAGTCAATACGGGCTTTTTCATCTCCGGGCTGGTGGCACCCGACAGTTTACAAGCAATTGAACTAGCACTGTCGATCATCGTTAGCTTGATTTGTACGGTTCTCAAATTTGGCGATCGCACTCAGTTCGGCTCAACTGTATTGGCCTCGAGTTTAGTCGTAGACCTCCTGTTGATTGCCGCTGCCATTTTATGGGGAGTGGCCTCGCACTCCGGGGCTGGTATCAACCATGCCCAAACCGCGACAATACTATCGCTTGCTGGGGGCGCACTGGTGGCTAACTTTCTATCAGTTGTACTACTGATCATCGAAACAAGCCAACTTCGAAGGTAATTCACCTCTTACTCAAATAGTTCTAACGTAATCACGGCCACCCATTTAAATGGCAAATATATTCTTTCTAGTATTGCGGCGCATAAGGCTGCCGTTAATACTATTGATAACCGTGTATTCTGTTGCCACCATCGGTATGACACTGATACCTGGCGTGACACCAGACGGTGAAACATGGCATATGGGCTTTTTTCATGCCTTTTATTTCGTCAGTTTCATGGGCACAACCATCGGTTTTGGTGAGATACCTTACGAGTTTACTGACATGCAACGCAGTTGGGTTCTGTTGTGCATCTACACATCGGTTATTTCTTGGTTGTATGGCATTGGCAGTCTGCTTAGATTAGTACAAGATGAAACATTTTTACATGCCGTTTCACGTCGTAATTTTCAATACAGCATTACTAAAATAGACACGCCGTTTTATATTATTTGCGGGTACGGCGAAACGGGGGAAATGATTAATAGAGGCCTATGCAATTTAGGCATTCAGACGGTGGTGATAGACTTAGAGTCAGAACGAATTTCAAGCCTAGAATTGGACAATTTTTTAACGCCGCCGATTGCGCTTACCGCTGACATTACCGACCCAAATAACCTTATTTACGCCGGCATCAATCGTCCTCAATGCAAAGGGGTGATCGCAGTAACCAACAATGATCACACAAATCTGAAAGTGGCTGTTGCCAGTAAGCTGGTGAACGCAAGGGTTAAAGTAATTAATCGCTCAGAAATTGAAGATGAAGCTAAAAATATGGCGTCTTTTGGTACTGATGTAATCATCAACCCCTACCTGACCTTTGCCCACCGATTAAAACAGCTAACAACCAAACCAAAGCTTTATCGAATTCAAAATTGGTTCATTAATCAATACAGCGCGGAAACCATCAGTGAAGAATTGGAGGAGCAAGGATTGCCTAAAGGACGCTGGATCATCTGTGGCTATGGTCGCCTAGGTAAAGCCATACTTGAATTACTTAATGAGCATGTCGAAAGCATTACGATTATAACGCCTGACCCAATCGCTAGCCGAGCCCCCGACAACACTATTGTGGGCAGAGGCACAGAAGCAGAAACCCTTCAAGAAGCTGGGATAGAAAACGCCGAAGTCATCATCGCTGCCAGCGACGATGACGCCAACAACTTATCCACCGTGATGACGGCCAAACAACTCAAACCCGATATTACATGCATTGCCAGAGCCAATAAAGAGGCCAACAATTTATTATTTAGTCACGCCGACTGCCAGTACGTAATGCGTAGTAGCTCAGTGGTTGCTAATGAAGCGTTAACCACCATTTCACGCCCTTTGGTTACAAAGTTCATTAAGTTTTCCAGTTCACTGACCGAGGAAGAAACAACCGAGCTGGCCAATAAGATTAATGCGGTCACGGGGGATAAGGAGCCAGTAACTTGGCGATTGATCCTTGACGCTAAGCACTCACCAGAACTGGTAGACTTCATTAAAGGCGCTCAAGCCATCACCATTGGCCAGCTAACTCATAACACCAGAGTCTCAAGAGGCAACTGCATACCGCTGTTGTTGTTACGCAATGGCGTAAGCCGCGTGATGCCTAGCGATGATGAAACGTTACGAGTGGGCGACCAATTACTCGTGTGTGGGCCGCGCGGTATTCCGCTCTTACCTCAACACTTACAAAATAACATTGAACTACTCGACACCTTAGTCAATAACAATACGAAGTACATTCCCTTACTTAGGTGGTTCAACAGACGAAGAAACCACTCAAAAAACTGAATGCGCAATCAGTTAGGGTACCAGAAACCAAAGCAAAGACGGTCACGTAATGAGCGCCCTTTCACCTTTGACTCATAATTTTCACCTTTGACTCATAATTTCCACCTTAGAAAATAAAAAATAATGCAAAAAATAGATCGCCTTTTTGAGCAACTAAACCAGGTTATTCTGGGTAACCCTGACGCCACCAAATTAGCCGTGGTTTGCCTTCTAGCAAAAGGCCATTTACTGATTGAGGACATCCCTGGCGTAGGTAAAACAACCTTATCTCACGCCCTAGCAAATTTATTTGGTTTGCCTTATAAGCGCGTGCAATTTACCAGCGATTTGTTACCCTCGGATATTATAGGGATGACTATTTTTGATATGGACACTAAAAAGTTTCACTTCAAACGAGGTCCAGTTTTCACATCGCTGTTACTGGCTGATGAGATTAATCGAGCCACACCCAAAACTCAGAGTGCCTTGTTGCAGGCAATGGAAGAGCAACAAATTTCAGTGGAAGGCAAACAAGTGGATCTCAGTAGCCCGTTTTTTGTTATTGCCACACAGAATCCATTAGAGCAAAGTGGTACCTTCCCCTTGCCTGAATCTCAACTTGATCGCTTTCTAATGAGACTATCATTAGGTTACCCGTCGGCCGAATTTGAAAAGCAGTTGCTGTTAAATAAAGGCGGAAAAGCGGCCACCGCCAATCAAATACCGGTTTTCACCAAAGATGAAGTGACTGAACTGTGTGATCAAGCGAACAACGTTCATGTGAGTGAAAAGCTGGTCACCTATTTACAATCCATATTAAGCGAAACTCGACGCTCTGGAAAATTCGTCAACGGACTGTCACCGCGCGCAGGTTTGCAATGGTTACAAGCCGCCAAAGCCCTCGCCTTTATTGAAGGTCGAGACGCGGTATTGCCTGATGATATAAAGGCGCTGGCCGTTCACACCGCGGCTCACCGATTACAGAGTAAAGATGGTGCAAGTTCAAAGGAAGAGATTGCTCATATTATCTCGACCGTGGACCCTCTGTAACAAACGTACGCTACCGACAGGCAGTGCATTAGTGGAATACCATGTCTGAATTTTTGATTAGCCGACGTGAGCTTTACATATTGCCAACCCGCATGGGTTGGTACTTTGGGCTCATTATGGTCGCGCTGTTCGGCATCGCGATCAAATTTGATAATCAAGCGGCATTTATGATGTTGTTTGTACTAATATCAATCGCTCTTGTAGGGATGATCTACACACATAACAATGTTATTGGGCTTTCTTTGAATGGACAGACAAGCAATTCCGTTTTTTTAGGGCAACAAGCCGAATTCCCTGTCATTGTATCTAACAAAAGCAATAGAAGCAGGCAAGCAGTTTGGGTAATCAGTGGTGGCTTTAACAAGGTCATGCAATTATCGCCTCACGCCGAACAACTTGTTCACGTAACACAGCCAACCGTTCAGCGTGGGTATCTAAATTGCGCACCCATTAGCCTGACATCAATGTTTCCCATCGGTGTGTTCTTCTGTTGGACCAAACGCTACACGCCAAAGCAAAGATGCTTGATCTACCCTCAGCCACTGAACCTTATTCCTCTTCCAAACGATAACGGGCAAGCCGGGAAGCATGAAAACCAAAGCGCCGCGCAGCAAGGAAACGAAGATTACAGCGGCATGAAGCAATACCAACAGGGGGACCGTATTCGAGATATACATTGGCCATCAGTTGCAAAGACCAACAAACTAGTCACCATTGAATATGAGACCTTAAGCCCAAGCTCCATGAATTTAAGTTGGCAAAGTCTGCCGGCCAACATGAGCGTAGAAGATAAGCTTAGCCAACTGTGTTTTTGGGTGGTAGAGGCTGACAAATCGGCCGCCAGGTATCAATTAGATATGCCGAATCACACAATCAGCTACGACAGCGGACCTAGCCACTATCATGCCTGTTTGCGGACGCTGGCACTGTGGGGTGTGGATAGCGACAAAAAACCCAAGCAAGACATTGCCTCTAGGTTTACCGAAAAGCAGCGAAAATTAAAGCGCAATTTACTTCGCAGGAAAAAAGCAGCTTCTAATGCTTCTGATTCGACCGGAACCAAATCATGATTAGAGCGCTTTTAGAGAAGTTTAATATCAACCTTCCCCCTTTGCCGGCATCTCCACCAACTCACGCGCCCGACAGACAAACGTTACTCCAATTGTCTGCGGTTATTGCCATAGCGTTAGCCCTACACTTTACCATTGCAAAAAGTACAATCGCTGTATTTTCTTGCATCGTCTTTGCCATCAAATTTATTATCATTCTGCGTCACTTTAATGCTCTACCTCAGTGGTTAGTGATGATATTAACGGTCACCAGTATCGGGCTGATCATCACCTCCTACGGAGGTTGGAACGGCCAAACCGCTGGCATTAGTTTTTTGGTGTTATTGGTGTCTTTAAAGTTTTTAGAGTCACAAACAGTCAGAGATTACTTTATCGTCTGCCTGATTCTTTACTTTCTGGCCGCATCGAGCTTTTTATTTAACTCGTCTCTGCCTAACATTGTGCTGATCATCGCTTATACCACCGCGATTACGGCTCTGCTGTTTAAAATCACAAACCCTGCGGAAATCTCCACCTCTTCTGCCCTAAAGTCTTCTTCAGGATTGATATTAAAGTCGATTCCGTTAGCATTATTCTTATTCTTCTTTTTCCCCCGTGTAGAAGGAAGCTTTGGTTTTTTACCTTCTTTAGATCAAACAACTAATTCTCTAAACAACTCGTTAGTTGCCGGTGACCTAGCATCTAACGCGTTCAGCAATGAATTGGCGTTTAAAGCGCGCTTCCAAGGCCCAATACCACCGACCTCTCGTTTGTATTGGCGCGTAAAAGTAATGAATGAAGAAGTGAACTTCGCTTGGCAAATTTCCAATGATAATAACCTTTCCTTAGCCAACCAAAAGCTTGGAGAAAAGGTGCGTGAAGCTGCCAAGTCAAGTAAAGGGGAAACTCACTATGATATCTTACACGAACCCAGTAAAGACGTTTACGTACCCTATTTGGACTTCGTGAAATCGTACAGCATTGGTAAACTAACTCACGATTACTCTGTTCGACTAAGACGCCCCAAACGAGGTTCATTTATTTATCAAGGCTCATCGACTCTCTTTCCGTATTTAGAGAACCAGGAACAAAATCAAGCGTTTTTAACCAGCACGGCAAGTCAACCCACGGCTCGATTACAAGCCCTGTTATCAACATTGAGGCGCAACGCAAATTCCGATCTTGAACTTGCAAGTGCAACCTACAACTATTTTGCGACTAATGAATATAACTATTCATTGTCGCCACCGGGCCTTGAGGACGATAACCCATTGGACGATTTTTTATTCAACACCAAAACCGGGTATTGTGAACACTACGCCAGTGCATTTACAACGTTACTTCGTTGGCTTGGTGTGCCGGCAAGGGTGGTGGTTGGATATCAAGGCGGTGCAATAAATCGAACTGGTAACTTTGTGGAAGTACGCTACTCAGACGCTCATGCTTGGAGCGAAGCTTATATAAACGGCACATGGGTACGTTATGATCCAACCTCGACCATTAGCCCAGAACGCATTGAGTACGGTATGGACGCTCTGCGAGAGCTTTGGGAGAACAACCAATTCGACAATAACATCGACGGCAATGCACTCAGTGATTTTCTAAACCCCACGGGCACAGCACTTGCTTGGAAAAAAATGGTGGAAACGTGGTCTAACGTGCAATACCAATGGGAGAAATGGGTTGTGGAATACGATTTTCAAACCCAACAGGAATTGCTCGCTAAACTTGGCTTACAAGCCAAAAACAGCCTTTATAATTTAGTGGGTATACTAAGTGTAGGCGTATTCGGTATTTTGATTTTCTATTTTTGGCGGCTTATTCCAAAACCAAAAAAGTTGACTGAGTTGCAGCAAAGCTATTTACGTTTTGTTGCAAAAGCAACTCGATTTGGTGTCAATAGAGCCACTTCTGACACACCTTCTGAGTTCGCAGACAAAGTAATTAAACGCCACCCTTATGCCAAATCACAAATCGACAGCATTACACAAATTTATTTAAATTTAAGTTATCGATTACCCGACTCAGAGACTGACAAGCAACTCTCCTTACTTAAAAACGAGATTAAACAGTTAAAGCTCAAACGCACTGAGGTTACGTCATGAAATTATTAGCACACACAGAACAATAACCAGAGGGAGCCCTCTAAAAACTGAAGTGATCATGAAAAATTTACACGACAATTTATTTGTGGCTGGTCAAATTAACGCCTCAGATTTTCTTAAATTCAAGGAAGCCGGAGTAACCACAATCATTAATAATCGCCCTGATGGCGAAGAAGTTGAACAACTGTCAGCGGCTCAAGCCGAAGAATTAGCCAAAAAACACGGCATTAATTATCACTATTTACCAATGGCTAACGGGCAGCCTTTGCCACCCAACTTAATTGAGGAGTTCAAATCAATTGTTGCAGCTTCTGACGGTAAAATATTGGCTCATTGCCGAAGTGGCATGAGATCATCATTTATCTGGGCTTTAGGAGCAATACCAGACTCAAAAGTCACCGTAGACGAGGCCATCGAAGCTGCACAAAAGGCAGGCATTCCACTGCAAAATGCTCGTGCCGTATTAGAAAGTGTTAAGCCCTAGCAAAGGGCTGGTTAACAGATGCTTACGTCGTACAGTTTGACCACAAAAATTCGCGCTCAGAGCCCAAATTAAATCACTTGACTAGTTCAACGTCTCCCACGGCGGCCAGCCGCCGTGAAGCTATATTAAACGACCCTATAGCTCCGACGCTATTCAGCCTTACGGTGCCGATGCTCTATGCCTTGCTAGCCATAATGGGGCTAGGTTTAGTGGATAGTTACTTTGTGTCATTTCTAGGCACACAAGAACTTGCGGCCATGGGGTTCATCGTACCAATTGCGTTCACGATGACCAGCGTTTCCTTAGGGTTGGGCATGGCGATCTCATCTCTTACTTCAAAACTCATTGGTGCCCATAAACTTGAATTAGCCGCCAGGTTAATCACGGATGGTTTCTATCTCACGATTAGCACTTCTATCTTGCTGAGTATTATACTCGCTTGGCAGTTAGAACCTATTTTCACTTTGATCGGTGCTGAAGCCGAGATCATGCCAGCTATTATGGCGTATATGAACACCTGGCTTATTGGCTGTGTTTTCTTAATGCTAGCACAAGTATGCAGCAGCACTTTTCGAGCCATCGGTGATACTAAGACATCAGCCAATATCTCAATCATCCTTACAGCAATTAATCTATTTCTAGACCCGTTATTAATATTCGGCTGGGGGCCAGTGCCCGCCATGGGTATTCAAGGTGCTGCATTGGCAACGGTGATCGCCGTGTTCTCAGCGGCATTAATCTCTCTTTATTATTTAGGGGTAAAAGAACGGTTGCTGCTACTTCAGTTGCCGAATTGGTCGCATTTCAAAGACAACTTGAAACAACTTTCTGGCATCGCATTTCCAGCCATGTTAGCCAATGCCATCGTACCAATTACTGGCGCAGTAATAACATCGTTAGTGGCTCTATTTGGAACTTCGGCGGTCGCAGGTTTCGGTGTTGGTGGTCGTATAGAAGCCGTCAGCCTGATAGTTGTTTATGCGCTTTCCGCGACTCTGCCAATGTTTATAGGACAAAATCTTGGGGCCGGTCGTAAAGACCGAGTGGCATTGGCTATAACACTTGCCTTTAAGTTCGTATTCGGGTTTCAACTTTTAATTTATTTGATTCTAATTACTTTTTCTGAACCTATTTCAGCGCTGTTTTCAAATGAACCAGAAGTGCAAAACATCACAAAAAGCTTTTTATGGCTGATCCCCGTGAGCTATGGTTTTTCTGGTGTGGTGATATTAACTAACGTGACCATGAACGTTCTGGGAAAACCCGTAATTGCCATGTATATCAATCTAGTCAGATTGTTTTTAATCTACCTACCGCTGGCTTTTTTTGGCTCTCAATTATTTGATGTTAAAGGACTTTTGATAGGGGTATCCATCGGAAATTTATTCGCATTTATACTGGCCTTTGCGCTGCTAAAACGAGTTCTCAAAGAGTTAAATATCGCACTTATTTGGAACTAATACACCACCATTGCCGGCAAGGAAGGCTCGCGAGATGCAAAACAGCATCTAAAACGTTGCAAAAAAAAATAAACTTTTTTTGAATCCAAATTGAAACTCATGACATCTAAACGTTCAGAGACACAAAAATAATATGGCAAATTCAACCAACCTATTAACTTTTTCGGAGTCATCATGAAAACGCAAAAACTAATGTCATTAATCACCTCTTTAGGCTTAATTTCTTTAATGTTGCTTAGCGCAAACGCGGCAGCCAATATTAATAAAACCTATACGCTTAAAGGAGACGCTCCAACAGGAACCTTGATCCGACCAATTGTGGCAACCTCTTCTATTTCATTCAACAAGCGTTTCGCTGCACTTAATGAAGCAGAGCAGAATTTATTCAAAGCGCAATACAAAGAAATTGGCTTAAATGATACCCCTCCTTTTCCAAAGTCGGGCCTAAAATCCATCTACCGTCCCATCGTCAAAGCAAACAAGACGATAAACGCCACCGGTTCACTTCATCTAACAGCAACGGTCAACGCCAATGGTTTCGTGGAATCCGTCAGTGTCTTAAACAGCCCTGACGTGAAGCTTGCGGCAGCCGCTGAGGAAATACTTCTTAGCACTCGATTTGACGCAGCTAACTGCAATGGTACTGCCTGTAAGATGAGCTTCCCATTTGAAATTACATTCGAATAGGATTAAGCAGTGAAGCCGCGGTCAACTGTTAACGCAGTTGGCCGCGGTTATTTACGTTTTCATGGTTGATAAAGTGACTCAATCAAAAAGGCTCGCTATGCGAGCCTTTTTGGTGTGTGTCTTTTAAGAATCATTAAGAATGAACATATGAACAGAAGAGACGACCAAAAAATTGAAGCCATTACGATTGCTTCTTAAAATACTCAACCGCCTTGCTAACAAATTTATTGGTTTGTTCAAATCCCGCGGTAATCATCTTCTCCCCTTCTCTGTCCATTATTCTACCCATGTTGATACGCACATTTTCTGGCGTTTGTTGATCTGGGCTTAGATAAATTCCATCCGTTTCGAAAATTTGTGTGCTGGCATACCCTCCTGCGCCCGCGCATAAGATCAATCGATTAGGAGAATCCATATCGCACAGCGTGATTAGCCCTGCTGTGACCGACTCAACTGACATCATTTCCATCACTTGTTTGTCTTCAATAATGTCTTCAAGCATGCGCGTACCAGCCGTAGGGGATAACGTATTAACTTTAATGCCATACTTCTGCCCTTCTATCACCAACGTATTCATCAAGCCGACTACGGCTGCCTTAGCCGCCCCGTAGTTGGCTTGACCAAAGTTACCGTACATGCCGCTAGAGGATGTGGTCATAACTATACGCCCATAAGCTTGTTCACGCATTAGCCCCCAAACTGCTTTACTGCAATTTGCGGTGCCCATCAGGTGGACATCCATGACCGCCTGAAAGTCGCTCATCTGCATATTAGAAAAGCTCTTATCACGCAAAATGCCGGCATTGTTAACTAAAATATCGACTCGGCCCCACTTTTCTTTGGCGTGAGAGACCATTTCTTGAACTTGTAAGAAATCCGCGACATTGGCTCCATTGGCAATGGCCTCGCCACCCAAAGCCTTGATTTGTGCTACGACGTCCAACGATGCTTGGCTAGATCCTCCGGTTCCATCTCGTGCCCCGCCCAAGTCATTCACCACTACTTTCGCGCCACGCCTAGCTAACTCTAACGCATGACTTTTGCCTAAACCATTGCCCGCACCAGTGACAATTGCTACTTGACCTTTAAAACTAATCGTCATCTTCTTATCTACCTCAGAAACCACTCAAAAATTATGTCTTTATGACAGAACCGCTATAAGACTACCATCGTTAACCATTCAGCAATCATTGCGGGAGTGTCTACTCCTTCAATTTCCACCGTCATATTACTCTTAAATAGAAACTGTCCCGACTTTTTTTCAACCACTGATGCGAGTTGAGAGCTACCGCGAATCCGTGACCCGACTCGAACGGGTTGCAAAAATCGGAGTTTATCGAAACCGTAGTTAAGCCCCATGCGGGCCCCCTCTACTGAAATTCCACAACCATTTTCAGCAAAGTGAGACAGCAGCGATACTGTAAAAAATCCATGGGCAATGGTATTTCCAAAAGGAGTATCGGCCGCTTTTTTTCGATCGATATGAATAAACTGATGATCTCGAGTAAGGTCGGCGAAAGCGTTAATATCCTGTTGGGTGACTTCAAACCAATCGGATACGCCAATGTGTTGACCTAAAGCGTACTCAAAATCGTCTCTCTTTAATATCTTCATTAACCGTTTCTCCAATTGTCCGCCGAAAACCGAATTTCTAAATTGTCGTCATAAAGCCAGTTCTAAACCAGACCGAATCTTTTGCGGTATGATCACTGAACGGCCCTCTTCTTTCTTTACAAACACGTGAGTAACGGACCCAACGGCGGCGGCTCGATTACCCCCTTCAAGAAATATCGCAAGCCCATACTCCACTGATTTGTTTCCGAGTTTATTAACGCGAAATGCGATCTCGATGTTATTTGGGTACGCAATGGGGGACAAGTATTCACATTCAGATGCCACGACAAAGCCCACTGTGTTACAAGCTGATATATCCAAACCGCACTCTTCAATCAAGTAACGATTAATAGCTGTGTCAAAGTAACTGTAGTACACCACGTTGTTAACGTGACCATAAATATCATTATCGTGCCAACGGGTTGTCTGAGCATAAAATAGTCTATATGCCTCACGAGTAATATCGATTCTCATAATGTAATTTACTCAATATACGTGACTAAAGTGTCGCAGAATAAGTATTTAAGCCGATTGAATAATCAAGCGAGCAAGGGTTATTCATTAACAACGCTAAAATCGATTACCGAATTACAAGGTTTAAATATCGCTAGTTTTACCGCGCCGTAAACGTTTGACTAGAATGGCCAGCCTATGCTTTAGAGTAAAGAAGAGACTATCGCAATTCGCTCCTAAACATTTTAAGCACTCATCTAGCAGACCCAGACTGTACGCGACCTGAGTCAGTCACAAACATGGTTTACGCGCGCCCAATGACTTGAGTCGCTGGCGCAGGTTGTTAATTACCCTAAATACCAATTTTTATTGCAGGTCCGATATTAAAGGCAAATTCAATTACTGTTGCTTACTCAAACGCAAACCGCCACCATGCATAAGTTTACTCGACTAGTTTTAACTGTGAGTATATCAGTGAGGCCTCCATGGCATGCCGATACAGGCTCAATAAAAAAAACCGGTGAAAAATTCACCGGTTTTTTTGGCTTTTTAGTTCAGCTTTTATTAAAAGTTTTTACCAAAAGTAACACCGTATGTACGCGGTTGCGTGCGGTATCCGCTGAAACTATTAGCTTGAGCAACCGACTCAAAAGCGCTGATTAATGAAGCATGATCCGTTGCATTTCTAACCCATACAGAGAAATTCCAATCATTTGGCGTGCGTAATCCAGCCGAAAGATTAAGGTTCTCTGAACTTCGAATAAACTGAGCAATGGCCAAATCGCCAATGGGCGTATCGTCTTCGTAGAAAAAATCCGCTCGGATATACGCGTCATTATTGCCTAATTGGAATCGATAATTTGCTGACGCAGACAGACTAGTTTCAGTAATACCGCCTGGTTGTTGGCCACTAAGGTCAACAACGGCACCCGTTAACGCATCACGGCCTGCACCTTCAAAAGAATCGTAAATTGGGTCTAAGAACGTGCCTGCCAGTTTTAATTCAAGAGACTCAGTTGGATAATATGTTACATCGAATTCCAAGCCTGTCGTTGATTGCTCACCTGCATTAACTAAATTGAAGCCTGTTCCGGTAAACGCATTAGACTGAAAACCTTCGATCGATTGATCAAATAAGGCTAAATTAATTGCAAACCTATCGAATTTAGCCTTCAAACCAATTTCATAGACAGTCGCCTCTTCTGGGCCAGCAAATCTGGTGCCCGGAATCAGGTTCGGTGTCAACAGGCCAGCAGCGCCAAGTGCGCTAACATCGCCAGCAACAGGGCGTGAATCCCGACTTAAGTTCCACGAACTGGCTTTAAAACCGGTAGAAATACCACCGTAGACATTCACGTTGTCGTTTACATCATAAGACAAACGAAAGTTATAGCTCAGATCATCATCGTCGGTAGAGCTGTCCTCAACTGAGTTAGGGAAGCTCAAGAAAGGAGTTTGAAACTGTAACGTACGCAAACCGGCTAACGGAGTTTCATCAGCCGGTATCCCTGATGCAATCTGAGCCGCTACTGCAGCAGGAAAACCTTGAGCGATCAGACTTTGGGTTGCCAAACCTCGTCCCAAAGCAATCAGGTCTATCGAACCAAACAAATCTGATCGAGACTGATTTATCTGCACATCTTTTTCGTCTTTAGTGTAGTTAAGACCAACGGTGGCGGTCAACGAATCAGTGATATTGAAGTCTAACTGCCCAAAAATAGAGTACGCTTGGTTATCCAAAGTTGAGTTTTCGGTAGTGCCATCTCCTGGCGTGTAAAAAGAGCCAAACGGAAGCCCCAAAGCCGCTTCGATGCCCGCTAAGGCATTGGGCGCACCAGCAGCGGCAGATAATACATCAGCGTAGGTTCTAAAACCGTTACCCCAAGTTAAGTTATCTTGGCTTTCCACTGACTCATCAAAATAGTAACCGCCAACCATCCAGTCAAAACGGTCTCCGTCAGTGGAAGTTAGGCGGAACTCTTGAGTAAACGTTTCAATTTGCGTATCGGTGGAATTGGAGGCTATGTCAGCACTTGTGAAATCAGTATCGATGGCAAAAAAGGTATCTAAGTCACGAATAGAGGTAATCGACGTAAACTGAAAAGTATCGAACTCTTTGTCTATTTGCATTGAAATACCAGCGTTATCTTGCTGGTTATTTGAATCAACGTTACTGAAAAAGTTAAGTGCTTCAGGGTCATTATCAACTAGGTTACCGCCAGCCGCACGAATAGCAAGCGCTGTTGGGCCTGATATTAAGTTTCCAGCAAAACAACAACGTTCGTCAATGGTATCAAAGTCTGCGATGAAACGAATTTCAGTCGTATCATTTGGATTCAATAACAGTTGACCGCGAACCGACTGGCGATCTCGATTGTTCAAGTCTTGACCAGTCAACTCGTTTGTTGCATAACCATCACGTTTATTGTGAGTGGCTGCAACACTGAATGCTGCCGTATCAGAGATTGCACCTTCATAGTAACCTTTCAGCGCTACTTGACCGAAATTACCCACAGTCGCCGTTACATTACCTAACGACTCACCCGAAGGCTTTTTGGTTACCACACTGATAACACCCGCCGATGCGTTTTTACCAAATAATGTGCTTTGCGGCCCGCTTAACACTTCAACCCGCTCAAGACTGGGTAGATCAGAGATAGCACCGGCAGAACGTGAACGATAAACACCATCAATAAACACCCCTACTGAAGGCTCAATACCGGCATTATTTGCGCCGTTACCAAATCCACGAATAGCAAAATTGGTGTTTATGGAACTTTGAAGTTGGCTGACGCGAAGCGTTGGAACCACACTTTGCAAATCATTGATATCAAGAATTTGAGCTTGTTCTATGGTTTCAGCGGAAGTTACTGAAACTGCAATTGGAATGTCTTGCAGTGTCGCAGCACGCTTAGTTGCTGTAACCACGATCTCTTCGAATACGGTGTCCGACTCAGATTGAGCGAAACTTGTAGCTGGTGCTATGACCGCAGACACAGCCGCAGCAACCGCTAATTTACGGAATGAGATTTTCATTTACTACTCCTCCTCATGCAGGAATCATTAAGTTGTTATTATGATAATTAAATGTGAAGGGCTTACGATGCCTTAATCTAAAATCTTGATAAGCGATTAAATACACAAACATAAACCTAAATTTAAGATCCAATACAGACTGATTGACTGGCAATGCAGCCCAACATATTTCACAAAAGCGCCGTGATCTTACACACATTCTGGCAAGCGGTTACCTTGGCCACTTTACCCAGACACCTTTTTACCACCTTTAATCGAAATTTCAAAAACATATTGTCTATTTATTAAAAGAATAATGCGTTTTTCAAAATAAAAACCTAAGCCAAATGCACATATATAACAATTGTCTAGAGATTGATAATTAATGTTAAATATTAATATTTAACGCGCAATAAATCTTATTTAATAGGTTTTTCCAAAAAGGACAAATACGGCTATGCATCACCATTAACTGTCATTTCTTTTTTCAACTCGTCAATGTTTTTAACAATATATTTTCCAGAACGCTTAACGTATAAGTCTTTGGCTTGCCACTACGAAAGATTTTATTTAGGCACTGCCACCCCTCCCTCTATACTCACCCACGCAAAGTCCTGTTGGCTAAACTTCATATCCAACACTCCTCCCTCAAGCACCACTTAACCAAACGCATTAAGCAATAGTAAGTTAGCTTGCTGATCACTCAGCATTTACAAGAACTTGCCTTTCTTAAAATACTTAAATCAGTACTCTGGAGTTGATTTTCTGTAGTAATTAGTGCGTCTAAGCCTTATAAAGCAATCTGTTGGTTTTAAGGAGTTCGTATACTTCGCTTTTGTTAAAAACTTTATACACCATTCGCTGTGAATAAGTCGCTAAGAAGACCAACAAAAAACGCCTCTAGCCCAAGAGCGCCGGCCACAAAAAAACTGGTGCCTGCCCAACGGCAATCCAAGATAATACACCGCTACCGAAGTTTCTCTGCATTTTGAAGGAAATGGGCACGACAAGCGACATGGCCGCGGCAACAGATGCTTTGCTTCACCCCCACCGAGTCGTCTAAGCGCATGTTGCTGCTGGAGTCTACAAACGATCACTCCTTAAGATCATTCCTTGACAGTCCATTCAACAAAGGTTGGGTTGATGAGCATGACAACGTCACAAGGCCTAAAATTCATATTAAATCATTCTTTAAACAACCTATTGCCCATCTATTTTTAGATTCCTTTAACCATCTTAGCCCCCATTGTCTTTCCCATCTCAGCCAGTTGGCGACGAACAATTTTTGGGTCAGCAGTAAGGGGGCGATATATTTCAACACGATCACCTTCTTCTAATAAATAATCGTGATTCACTTTCTGAGAATAGACGCCAAGCTGCAAGTCATCAATGTTGATATCAGACAATTCCTCAAACTCTTGTAACAATCCTGATCGCTGTACAACTTCAATGGCATTGGTACCACGAACCACTTCAGTTTCGACTATTAATTGGCGCTTCTTTGTTGCGTATACAACGGACGTAAAAATTGTGTGCATATCATTTCATTTTAATACGTTTATTTGACTTTGTATTTCAATATCTAACTATTGACGGGCATACAAATGCTCTGTGCGCTTTTGGAAAGCCTCCACCTGTGTGCCCACAATTTTTTGAAAAACGCCACCAAAAAGGCGATGAGTAATAGGGTTGTCAAACGTAAAGTCCATTTGCAATGTGACCTTGCAAGCCAACTCGTCAAGGGGTTGTATTTGCCATTGCCCGTTTAATTCTTTAAACGGGCCAGATACCAGCCGCATCGAAATGGATCGATTTTCCATCAATTCATTAGCTGTTGTAAACGAAAAGCGCAGTTTGCTATAGGCAATTTTTAATTCGGCAACTTGCTTGGTATCGGACTGGTCGTGCAACACCACTTCGGAACACCAGTTTAGAAACTCGGGGTAAGAACGCACATCTTTGATAACAGCGTAAATTTGGCTCGCGCTGTACGGCAACAACGCCGATCGCTCAACTTTCATATACAGTAAGAATATCGATTAACAACGCAAATTTATACGGTTAAGACCATTAACAAAACGGCGCCAATTATAAGCGGAGCTATAACTCGACTGCAAAGACGCCAGATACGATAAGCAATTTGTGGACGAAAGTTGGCTTTCTCCAACGACACAGCTTGCGGTAATACCCAACCTGCAAACAACGTAATTAATAACGCCGTCAATGGTAATAGTACGTGAGTACTGAGAATGTTAAACAAATCAAAATAGCCGTTTTCATATTCTTTATCAAAATAATAGAAGCCAAACTGATTGCCTTGAAACGAATAGATTGACAGTAAACTCAGCCCCCATGCAACAGAACCGACAAGCCAAGCCGCTAACCTACGAGATAGATTCGTTCGTGCAACCAACATAGCAATGGCGGGTTCTAATAATGCAAAGCCAGAGGTTAACGCGGCGATTAACAAGAATGCAAAAAAGGAACTGGCTGCCCAACTATTAACCTGAGACATTTGTGAGAATGCCAACGGCAAGGTCTCAAATATTAACCCAGGCCCAACATCGGGCTCTAAGTCAAACTCAAAGACAATTGAAAAGATAAACACCGCCATTCCAATAGCAAATAACGTATCAAAAATCGTGATTGCGCCAGCCCCAATTAGCAGTGGTCTACGTTCACTCAAATAAGAGCCATACAAGATCAATATACCGACACCAATACTCAACGAAAACAACGCTTGGCTAAGAGCATTGACGATCAGTTCAGGGGTAATGTCAGACCATGAAAATCGAAACATAAAGTCAGTGGCCGCACTGATATCACCCGTTGAAGCAACATTGATTACCAACCAAATCAGAAAAACCGTAAACACTGGCATCAAAAAACGTACGGCTCGCTCTAACCCAATACGAACTGGCTGCGACAACACAGAAACCACCATCAGTACGAATACTGAGTGCCACAGCAACATTTGATCAGTGTCGCGTAATAATGCGCCAAATGAGTGTTGAACTATTTCGGCCGGTGCCTCAGTGAAAGCACCGGCTAAAGATCGCATGATATAAAATAAAATCCAACTGGCTACGACACTGTAATATGAAAATATGAGAAAACTGGTTAATACTCCTAGCCAACCGATGGCTTTCCATAAGCCAGAGTATTGAAACTCTTCAACGATGTTGCCAATGCTTCGGATGGGGCTAGCCCGCCCGATCCGGCCAATCATCAACTCAGAAATCATCAATGGAAACGAAACCAACAATACACACGCAATGTAAACGACCAAAAAAGTACCACCATGAACGCCAAGCTCATAGGGAAACTTCCAAAGATTACCTAAACCAATCGAAGAGCCGACCGCGGCGAGTAAAAACGCGGTATACGACCCCCACCCTTTTGGACGCGTCTGCTCTGTTACTTCCGGATTTATTTTGCTGTTGGACAATTTAGCAGGTTTAGTTTTATTCGTAGTAGCGTTATCATCGCGGGCTCAACATCCTCATGAAAAGCTTAGTCACACCGATTTTTTTCGTAAAAGAGAAACCAAGTATACCTAAGCACACCAAATTACCAAGCCCATGGCAAAACAGAAAAAAGAACCATCAAACAATATCGCCAGTAACAAAAAAGCTCGCTTCGATTTTTTTATTGAAGAAGACTTCGAAGCCGGTATGGCGCTTGAAGGATGGGAAGTGAAAAGTATGCGAGCTGGGCGGGTTCAACTGAAAGAAAGTTACGTCAACATTCATCAAGGTGAACTGTACCTTTATGGTGCGCACATCACGCCATTGTCCACCGCGTCTACGCACAAACCCGCCAACCCTGTTCGCCCACGTAAACTGCTGATGAAACGATATGAAATCAATCGATTAATTGGTCAAGTGGAACGCGCAGGCTACACGTTAGCTCCGTTAAATTTATATTGGGCACGCGGAAGAGCAAAGTTAAAAATAGGGCTGGCAAAAGGCAAAAAGCAGCACGACAAACGAGCCACGATTAAAGATCGCGATTGGAAACGAGATCAACAACGGATTCTCAAAGGTGGCTAAAAAGTAATTAATCAACGGACATTTCACGCAGATAATTTGGTCACCAAAACCGCCCTATTAACCTTTAACTTAGCCTATGAGACTCAGGCCGAAAAATTTAATGAAAACGGTGTTGATAAACACCAGTAACAGCACTAATGGAATAACGGTTCCTAATGATCCATTAATGTATTTTTGGGTAAAAGATCCTTCGAATTGTTTATCACCGACGGCAAGCTCGGTATTTAAATTCGCTTTTTTCCAATAGTACATCGCAAACACACAAACAATAAATCCATTCAGCGGTAAAATGGTGTCGTAAAAAACATCGATTACAATATCAAAAAATGATTTACTCGCACCACCGTAGTAGGTGAAATGAGTGAAATAGTCAACCATGCCGAAAGAAACCGTGCATGCAATCACCAATAAAATAGCGCAGGCACCTAAGCATACGACACTTTTTACTCGACTGAACTTTAATTCGTCTTGAAAAGCAGACAAAGGAACCTGCAAAATTGAAACCTGAGACGTTAAAGCTGCAAAGAACACCAAAAGAAAAAATGCGCTCGCAAACACACTGGCACCGGTATAGCCAACGATTGACTGTAATGATAAGAAAATCTTCGGTAGAAATGTGAACACCAATGACACCGACGATGTAGACAGCTCTGTTGTGTCCGTTGTTGGGTTAAAAGCAAAGATCGCGGGCAAAATGAGTAGACCGGCAAAGAATGCCACTGACGTATCCACTAACGCAACTAGCTTAGCCCCACCAGCAATACTCTCTTGGCGACTCACGTAAGAACCATACGTAATCAAAATCCCCATGCCCAATGATAACGAGAAGAAGGCTTGACCTAACGCAATACTAACAACTTCTGCGTTTATCTTGGAAATATCAGGCACCAAGTAATATTTAACGCCAATTAACGCGTTTGGTAGAGTTAATACAAACGCCGTTAGCAACAACAACATAACAAACAACGTTGGCATGAGTGTCTTGGCTAGCCGTTCAATGCCTTTTTGCACACCCGAGTTGAGAATAAAGCCGATTAAAACGGTTAAGACGATAAGGTAGATGAAAACACGGGTATCCGTGATAAACGTGCCAAAATAAGTGGGCTCGGCCATCAACGCTAAGTTGCCTGTAACCGCACCAATAAAATACGCTAACAACCAGACCGTTAGCACTTGATAAAACACGGCGATCATAAATGGCGTGATTAATGCTAACCAACCGCCTATTTTCCATAGCGCACTGCCACCAGACAGAGAACTGTAGGCACCCAATGGATTACGTTGTGTGTGCCGGCCTAATGACATTTCGGCCATCATTACTGGCAAACAAATAACGACCACAAAAAACGCGTAAACCAAAAGAAACGCCGCCCCGCCACTTTTAGCGGCATTAACAGGAAAACCAACAAGGTTACCGATACCAACGGCTGAACCCGCTGCGGCCAAAATAAACCCGAGTCGAGAGCCGAATTCTTCACGTTGTTTAGTCATTACTGTGTTCGCACTTTTTGTTCTGGTTAGTTGTGCGCAAAGTCTAACTTTTGCCTGCACTAACCACAAGAGGGACGTTATGAACTTCAAACGTAAAAGCACAATTTCATCAAAGACTAAGTACTTTGTTCTTGCGTTAGAGTTTACTTAAAGCACCCTTTTTAGACTTGTTTCAGTCTAAAAGCCCTCCGGTTGCCTGCAATGGAGACTGCCTACCTTTAGGACTAACCCAAGCAACCACTGCGTATTGCTCAGCGTTAATATCCGGTTGTTGCAGCGTGCCACTCCACTTCCCTACTTCAGCAGAGGCAAATACTGAGGTTTCTAAGACCACAAAGTCATGCTTTAGAGTTCGCCCTCTGTTTTCTCCTCGTGTCACTTCTTGCGATAAACCCATACCCAAAATAGCAACATTAAGTTGAACAGGAGGGTTTAGGGTCTGATCTGATGAGACAGTAGAATCAGAATCGAAGGCACGAGAAGCCGCGCTAAAAGAGGCATCAAAAGAGTAATCCTCTTCCATAGTAATGGATAACACACCAGCAAGCGCATTGGATGACGGTACAATATCGTCACCGGAACGCCACCCTCGCCAATCTTCGCCATTGAGTCGCAACCCTGGCGTATAAATCGTGCGCTCTTGATACTCGGCTGCATAACGACGCTGACGCTGGGAGTTTGATCGAGAAGCGTATGGGTCTTTCCAGCCAATGTAATCCCAGTAATCAACATGAAACGCCATGGGAATGAATTTTTTCCACAACAGAGGGTCTTGTTTGAGGTTAGAAAGCCAACGGTCCGCCGGAGGGCAACTGCTACACCCTTCTGAGGTAAAGAGTTCTACCACTGATACAGGCGTTTCACCGCTGCTAAAAGAATGCTTAGCCATCACATTAAACGCCAACGCAAAAGAGCATATTAAAAACAACAGGCAGCCAACTTTTCTCATTTCTTCGTACTCACTATTTGATATCTCTAGATTGTGACCGAGCCAACTCAGTAAAATCTGACCGTTTTTTTAGTAATTGTGAATTCAACCGCCATCAGGTCTTAATTAATAGTCCTAATCAAGACACTTTATGGTTCATAATTGTCAACCTATCGCATTTAATGTTTAATTCGATTTACTGTATGGATAATAGTGTCAGAAATATTTCTAAGTGCTTGCATTCGGGCACTGTTTTTACGAGTTAACATGACGATTTCTCGTTGTGGTACAGGTTTAACGAACTTAAGAAATCGAATGCCTTGAATTTTACTGCGAGACGCCAACTCAGGAATCAAAGTCATTCCAGTTCCAGTGGCAACCATATGCAACAAAGTGTCCATGCTGGTGGCCATAAACCGTTTGTCCTCTTTTGCACCCGCAGAAAAACAGACATCCAGTGCTTGGTTCCTTAGACAATGACCATCTTCGAGCATGAGTACTTCACGATCATCTAACACCGCAAGCTCTACCGGTTGACCTTGACCAACATGATGGCTATCAAATAAGGGGTCCTGTGTGCTGATTGCGAGTTGCATTGACTCCTCATAAAGGTCAATTTGGTTTACAGGGTATTCCCAATCAAGTTTGGCTAAAATTGCCGCGTCGACATCGCCTTTATGCAACTTATCTAACAACTCATCAGTGCGAAGCTCATGAAGAAATAAATTAGCTTGCGGATACAATGCCGTGAGTTGCGGCATAATAATCGGTAGCAGAAACGGTCCAACGGTGGGTATCAGTCCAAGATGAAAATCTCCGACCATCGGGTCATTGCTTTGGAGCGCAGCGGTTCGAATGCGTTCCACCGTGTGCAGTGCTTCACGAGCGTATTGCACTATTTCCTCACCAAGTTGAGTGAAAAGAACTTGTCGCGTTGAGCGTTCAATCAGCTCAGACCCCAACTCATCTTCGAGCTTTTTAAGCTGCCCACTGAGCGTTGGTTGACTGACAAAACAACGTTCCGCCGCCTTGCTGAAATTATTTAAGTCGTGAACAGCGACTAAGTATTGTAAATCACGTATGTTCACTATCAAGCCTCTCGAATACGTTGTTTATAGCGTCTCCACTGATCAATCTTCGTTACTGGAGTACCGACGCCTTGGACATTCTATTAGTGTGTTAGTAGCGTTTAATCACTAAAAGGTTTCAATGGCTTTACAAGACCATCCAAACCTTCAATTTTGAGATCGAGACACAGTTTCATCAAATCTCCCAGTTCACCTTTAGGAAACTCGTGCTTTTGAAACCAAAATAAATACGCTTCCGGCAAATCAATCAACGCCCTTCCGGCGTATTTACCAAACGGCATGGTCCAAGTTGCGAGTTTCATAAGGTGGTCGGACGAAAAGCCGACTAAACCGATGTCATCTACTGATTTCAAAACAATTCGTCTTTTAAATATTGATACGTCGGTTTATGGCGCAATAAATACGCCATAAATCTATAGAACGGTACGGTTTTATTTGTCTTGCAAATATTTTTCTAAGTCGTCTGAGCCACCGATATTAACCCCATCAAAAAACACTTGCGGTACTGTCGCATTACCTGAAATTGCCTTAACACTGACTGAGGTGGCGTCTTTACCTAGCACGATCTCTTCAAACGGAATGCCTTTTATCGTTAGTAGTGTTTTGGCTTTCACACAGTATGGACACCCTGGTTTAGTGATCATGGCAACCGACTGCGGCTTCACCGCTTCAGGGTTAATGTATTCAAGCATCGTATCAGCATCGGACACTTCAAAAGGATCACCAGGTTTATTAGGCTCAACAAACATTTTCTCGACCACACCGTTTTTAACCAACATAGAGTAACGCCACGACCGTTTGCCAAAACCAATCTCACCTTTATCCACCAACATTTTCATGCCATCCGTAAACTCTCCGTTGCCATCGGGAATTACCGTAATATTGGCGGCTTCTTGGTCCGCACGCCAAGCATTCATTACAAACGTATCGTTAACGCTCATACAAATAATGCGGTCGACGCCATTTTCAGCAAAGGTCGAAGCCAGCTCGTTATACCTAGGTAAATGGGTTGATGAACAAGTCGGGGTAAACGCGCCTGGCAGCGAAAAAACCACCACCGTTTTATCGCTAAACAGTTCATTAGTTGTAACATCTATCCAAGCATCGCCATCGCGTGTGCGAAAAGTAACATTGGGAATGGTTTGGCCTTCCATGGAGTTTGAAGGGGTGTGGTTGTCAGACATAATATTCTCCGCAGTATTTTGAAAATTAGTACAAAGTTGTTTGATTGATATGACAGAGTGTACTGACCGGTTGTTGATTACTATATTTAATTATTTAAAACAAAACGATCAGGTATTTAGATTGAAAATTTATCGTGTGATCCAAGCAATCTATTGTTTGATTACTTGGTAAGCCGCTAACGCGGCATTTCTTGCTTGAGTATGATCAACGATTGGAAATGGGTAGTGTTTACCAAGTTTTACATTGGCGACACTCAACGTGAGTTCATCGGCTTCCCACGGCTTATTAATGTATTTTTTTGGCAAATCTTTTAACTCAGGCACCCACTGTTTAATATAGGTGCCGTCTTTATCAAACTTATCACCCTGTAATATCGGGTTAAAAATCCTAAAATAGGGTGACGCATCAGCACCACAACCGGCAACCCATTGCCAACTTGCCGTGTTATTGGCAATATCGGCATCAACCAACGTGTCCCAAAACCAATCCATGCCGTGCTTCCAATGACTTAGGCAGTGCTTAGTCAAAAATGACGCCACAATCATTCTTACTCGATTATGCATATAGCCGGTATGCCAGAGTTCTCGCATACCAGCGTCCACAATGGGGTACCCAGTTTTTCCACGTTTCCAAGCTTCAATGAGAACCGAATTATCTTGCCAAGGAAACGCATTAAAACGTTCGTTAAATGGTCGTTCCTCTATGGAAGGGAAATGAACTAATAAATAGCGACTGAATTCTCTCCAGCCAATCTCAGACAAAAATTTATTACCATTGCTTGAGTCTACGGCCTGAATAGCAATACATTCATTCGTATCGTGCCAAAGTTGTCTCGGACTAATCTCTCCAAAAACCAAATGAGGTGACAATAAAGAGGTATTAGGTTTGCTGGGAAAGTCACGTCCACCCAAATACTTGTTTGCAGATGTCTCGATAAACCTGTGCCAGCGGTCTTGAGCGCCACGTTCACCAGGCTGCCAAAGACGCTTAAGTCCGCTAGCCCAATCTGGCTTAGTTGGCCGCAATCCCCAGTCGTCCAAACTGTCAGATTCAAGGTGCATTGAGTGTTTCTTAAAGTCAGGCTTCGGAAGTAGTTCTGAAGGGTTTAATACGGATAAACAATGGCGCCAAAAGGGCGTAAAAACCTTAAAAGGCTTACCTTGCTTATTAAAAATTTTAGTGGGTTCAATAAGAAGCTGACCATTGAACGATTGATTAGCCACACCATCACGACTCAACTCACATTTCATGGCTTCTCCAAGGGTGATGCCAGAGGGTGAGTAAACTCGATTCCACACTACGGCATCGGCGTCGATGTCTTTCGCTATCTCACGAATAACAACCGTTGGTTCTCCTGTGCGCAATATCAAAGGCACACCCTTTTCTCGTAATGAGTCGGCCAAGTGTCTAAGGCTGTGATGCAACCACCAATAACTTGCACTGCCCAAGCCTTCAGGGTAAATAAACACAGGCACAACATCGCCTTGTGATGCCGCGTAATGAAGTGCTGGGTTGTCAAATAACCTTAAATCTTCTCTAAGCCAGTGAATAATTTTCATGGTTGAAGTGTAGGTTTAAACGATGATATTACTGTGAACTTTCACCCGTTAATTTCGTTGTAATCAGCACGGAAACAAACGCTACAATCAACATCAAAATGCCGCTTAAGAGAAACAACTCTTGTTTACCCAAGTCGGTCCATATGTAACCACTTACATAACTGCCTATCGCGCCACCCAGTCCAAACGTGATACTGCTGTAAAGCGCTTGGCCGCGAATTTGATAACGGCCCACAAACAATCGATCAATTAGTTGAATCATCACTGCGTGATAAAGCCCAAAGGTAATCGCATGCATGACTTGAGTCATGAAAACAACCCACGGTATCTCTGGAAATGTAGCCACTGAAATCCAACGCAAGGCGCTAATAAAAAACGTAAACGTCAACAAATTCGAGAGTTTAAAGTGACCGATCAATCGATGAGACACTAAAAATACGCCAATTTCAAACACTACACCCACGGCCCAAAGTAAGCCTACTTGCGAGTTTGAATAGCCATAATCGTTCAAATACAAACTCATGAAGGCTTGCAAAGGCGCGTGAGAGAGTTGCATGAAAAAGCACAGCACAAGCAAAGTGATCACTTTGCTGTTAAGCAACTCCATTACGGCCACCTTATCTGCACTTGTGTTTACTTCTGCGTCTTTCTTACTTAAGCCCTTACTGCCCTTCATTAGTAAACTGGCAAAGAACAAAAACAACAAGGCTAGCCCACCGGCACCAAAGATTCCCGATGGCCCAGTTTCATCTAATAACCGCCCGACACCCACAGAGGTAACGATAAACCCCAATGAGCCCCATACGCGCACCTTACCGTAAGCACCTTTATCACTAATATGGTTTAAGGTCGCAGCCTCTAATTGCGGTAGCGATGCATTCCAAAAAACGCAGTAACCTAGCATTACCGCTGCAACAGCCCAGAAACCCTCCACGAAATACAACAATGCGTAGATTATGACGGTGGCTAAGGTCGCAAACTTTAGAATACCAAGGGAACTTCCATGTTTGGCCGCTATGTTATCAGCCAAAGTTGCCCATACATTCGGGGCAAGAACCTTGGAAAATAGAAAAATGGCCATAAGTTGACCAATTTCCTTAGCTGAAAATCCTAAATGATTTAAATAGACGCTCCAATACGGCACGATGATACCGATGGTCGCAAAATAAAAGAAGTAGAAGTTCGAAAAATACCAAGTACGCATGGATTAAGGTGTTATCGAACGGCGTGTTTACGACTATTGAAGTCGCTATGATAGTAATAAGTCAATGTTAACTGCTGTTTATTAAGTACAGCTATTGAACACGGTTTCCTGGAATGACTGGCGTTTCAACTCTAACATCAACGTTCTGCGCTCTATGGCGTAAATAGTGATCCATGATAACAATGGCTAACATGGCCTCAGCAATTGGCACCGCACGAATCCCCACACAAGGGTCATGACGACCTTTAGTTACCACTTCAACAGGGTTGCCTTGTTTATCAATACTCATTCCTGGCTTGGTAATACTTGATGTTGGTTTTAATGCCAAACTGGCCACCACATCTTGACCTGAAGAGATACCACCTAAAATACCACCGGCGTTATTGCTCGCGAAACCATCAGGGTGCAACTCATCTCGGTGTTCAGAGCCGCGTTGATTCACGGACGAAAAACCCGCCCCAATTTCAACGCCCTTAACGGCATTAATGCTCATCAATGCCTTAGCAATGTCCGCATCTAACTCATTGAATACAGGTTCACCTAAACCAACGGGCATATTGTTTGCAACCACCGTAACCTTAGCCCCCACAGAGTCGCCATCGCGGCGCAACTGTTTTATCAAGCTTTCCATTTCTTCGACTTTGCTTGCATCAGGGCAATTAAATGGGTTGTTGGCGATCTCACCAAAATCGACGTTCTGGATCTTGACGTTCCCCATTTGCGATAAATAGGCTTGAATTTGAATGCCTTCTTTTTCAAATAAATATTTTTTCGCAATACCGCCAGCTGCCACAATCATGGCTGTGGTACGTGCCGACGAGCGCCCTCCTCCACGATAATCACGATTGCCGTATTTATGGTGATAAGTATAGTCAGCGTGGCCGGGGCGAAATGTATCCATAATATTAGAATAATCTTTCGATTTCTGGTCTGTATTATGAATCACCATGCCAATAGATGTACCGGTGGTTTTACCTTCGAAGACGCCTGAAAAAATTTGCACTTCGTCTGGCTCACGACGTTGAGTTGTGAACTTAGATTGACCTGGCTTGCGTCGATCTAAATCAGGTTGAAGGTCTGCTTCGGTCAACCCCATCCCAGGTGGGCAACCATCAACAATGCAGCCAATGCCCTTACCATGGCTTTCGCCAAAGGTGGTAACTCGAAATAATTTTCCGATACTACTATCACTCATTGTTCTATCTTTTTAGCCGGTTTATTGCTTGTTATGACGATTTACTATCTGTTTTGATAACAACGTTAAGAGTTCTCAACCACAATATTTGGAAACTTGGAACTAAAGTTCTTTTTCTTAGCGGATAACTTACCCGCGATTGTCAATGCAATTGATTGATAACGTTTCGCCGTCTCAGATTCTGGCTCAGCAACCACCGTAGGGGTGCCTGAGTCGGCTAGCTGTCTAATCGCCATCTCCAGAGGAATTTGACCTAGCACATCTAAGCCATAGTCCTCGGCCATTTTAGTCGCACCACCAGAGCCAAAAATAGCTTCTTCATGGCCACAATTTGAACACACGTGAGTACTCATATTTTCGATGATACCGAACACAGGCACTTCTACCTTCTCAAACATTTTAAAAGCTTTACGAGCGTCAAGTAGCGCGATGTCTTGCGGTGTGGTCACAATGACCGCACCGGCAACTGGCACTTTTTGACTTAAGGTTAATTGAATATCACCTGTACCAGGTGGCAAATCAATCACCAAATAATCAATGTCCTGTGCGTCTTGGTTCCATGCTGTACCACGCAACATTTGCTCTAAAGCTTGTGTAACCATCGGGCCACGCCAAATCATGGGGGTGTCTTCTTCTACTAAAAAACCAATCGACATGATTTTTATATCATGACTCAGCATGGGAAGTAACTGCTTATTCTCTAAGGCTTCTGGCTTACCAGAGATGCCTAACATACGTGGTTGGCTGGGGCCGTAAATATCAGCGTCAAGCATCCCAACTTTTGCGCCAGCAGCCGACAAGGCTAATGCTAAATTTGCAGAACAAGTGGATTTACCCACCCCGCCCTTGCCTGACGCAATGGCAATGATATTTTTGATGCCAGGTACGGCTTTAGCGCCTTGTTGAGCGCTGTGAGAAACAATCTCTTGACTCACCAACACTTCGAGAGTTCGCTTATCTAAATCTACGCTATTTAAACTGTCCCGAACCAGCTCTGCCAAAACCGGAGTTGCCGCTCGAACTGGGTAACCACGACGGATGTGTACAACGACCTTCTCGGAATCCACGTTTACTGAGACCAAACCTTTATTAGCCGTAAGCTTATTTTGCGTGTATGGGTCGATAATCGCGTGTAACTGATTCGTTACCGCAGTAATGATTTGATCTGACATGCGAAGGTTGTGTGGATAAATTTCAGGGACGTGATGCTACCATTCTTCTATGTTGGACACTAGACGAACAGCTTAGATAGCTTCGTCTTACTAGAATAATAAAGTGTAAAATTAGTATGCAACAAAAGCAGATATACACCGGTTTGATGGTAATCGGGTGTATCCCCTTTATTATAGCGGCGATTGGACCTTACTACGGTGTGTCTGAATTACCAATCTTCGGTAATTTACAAACAGTCATCGCGTATTATGGCCTCGCCATTGTGAGTTTTATGGCTGGAATACAATGGGGCATAAGTTTAATTATTAAAATCAAGGAACAGCCCGACCACACAAGTAAAATGTGTTTAAACCGAATGATGTTAGCCAGCAAGGCATTTGTAATAATTCCTTGGTTTACCGTATGTACTATGGGCGTCAGTGTTACTTACTATTTTTCTCTGGCGGTTGTATTTGTACTGATGGTATTGACCGATTACCGTTTAATGAGTCGACAAATTCTCTCACCTCATTATTATCAACTGCGTTTGGTTACTACGGCCATTGTTGTAATTAGCTTAGTGAGCTTGGCTTTCACCGTGGTTTAATCACTTCGGTTATGAAGGCCGAGATACATTCGGCCCTCACCAGGGTCAAAAGTAACCGTTCAAAAACGATTACTTATTTTTTTCTCACTCTCTTTTACTTCCGTTAGGTTTTAACTTTTCTAAGCCCTGCTTTAAGCTTAAGCCTGTACCCATGTAGTAATGGTTCAGTATACCCGCTTGGTTGATTCTTTCCTTGCAACACCAAGTCCAGTGCTGCTTGGTACGCCAAGCTTGTCTCTTCATTGCCTGACATTCTTCGATATTCAGTATCAGTCGCATTTTGTTCATCAACGACAAGTGCCATTCGTTCAAATGTAGCCCGAATTTGCTCTTCGCTAACAATGCCATGTTCCAACCAGTTCGCCATATGTTGACTCGAAATTCTTAATGTGGCGCGGTCTTCCATCAAGCCTACATTGTTAATATCAGGCACCTTTGAACACCCCACACCTTGGTCAATCCAACGCACAACATAACCTAGAATTCCTTGGGCATTATTATCCAACTCGGCTTGAATATCGTCTGCGGTTAACTCACCAATACGCTCACCCAGTGGAACCGTTAAAATTTCGTCTAATGACGCTCTGGCTCTAGACGCTAAAGTTTTCTGAACATCAAACACATCCACTCTATGGTAGTGAGTGGCGTGCAAAGTGGCGCCATTAGGCGATGGAACCCACGCCGTATTAGCACCCGATTTAGGGTGTGCAATCTTTTGCTCTAACATATTGGCCATTTCGTCAGGCATCGCCCACATCCCTTTGCCTATTTGAGCTTTGCCTGATAACCCGCACGCCAAACCAATATCAACATTCCAGTCTTCGTAAGCATGAATCCACGGTTGCTTTTTGATCTCAGCTTTTGGAGCCATGGGTCCTAGCAGCATGCTCGTGTGAATCTCATCGCCCGTGCGATCCAAAAAGCCCGTATTAATAAAGACAATTCGATCTTTGACTTGGCGAATACACTCTTTCAGGTTTACTGTAGTTCTGCGTTCCTCATCCATCACGCCAATCTTCACTGTATGGCGTTGTAAACCCAATTCATCTTCCACGCGGTTAAACAGACTGTTAGCGAACGCCACTTCGTCTGGCCCATGCATTTTTGGCTTTACTATATACACACTACCCGCTCGTGAGTTGCGCTGCTCTGCGTGCCCACCTCGCTTATTCAAATCGTGTTTTGCAATTAAAACGCTAATCATGGCGTCCATAATGCCTTCTTTAACTTCCTCGCCATCCGCATCTAGAATGGCTGGGTTGCTCATCAAATGACCAACATTGCGACAAAACAATAAACTGCGGCCATGCAGTACAAGCTCACTTCCATTGACCGATGTATAACGCCGATCGGCAACCAAAGCACGTGTCATTTCTTTGCCGCCCTTGATAAAGGTTTCCTCTAAGTCGCCTTTCATTAGACCCAGCCAGTTACGATACACGCCAACCTTGTCTTGCGCATCCACGGCGGCCACGGAGTCTTCAAAATCCTGAATGGCCGTTACCGCGGCCTCCATGGTTAAGTCTTTAACCCCCGCTTTGTCAGTACGACCGATGGGCGATTCAGGGTCAATTTCAATAATGACGTGCAGGCCATTATTGCGTAATACAACAGCGGTAGGACTGTTTTTTTCTCCATCATAGGCAACACATTGCTCTGTATTGACCAGCCTAACTGTTGTGCCATTTTCAAGCGTAACGGAGAGTGATGTACCCTCTATCTGATAAGCATTAACATCACGATGAGACCCATCCTCTAAAGGAAAATTAAGGTCTAGAAAGCGTCGACCAAAGTCAATCACCTTGGCGCCCCGTGCCTGATTATATGGCCCTGATCGAGTTGCGCCGTTTTCTTCAGATATGACGTCAGTGCCATAAAGAGCATCGTAAAGGCTTCCCCAGCGAGCATTTGTGGCATTCAGAGCAAACCGTGCATTAGACGTTGGTACCACTAGCTGTGCGCCAGCCTGACGCGCAATTTCATCATCAACATTATCGGTTGTAATCGAAAAAGCCGCGCCCTCTTCAACTAAGTAGCCGATGTCTTGAAGAAATTGTTTATACGTCGTTTTATTAAAATTGTTTTTATTGACTCGGTTCCAATCGTCTAATTTAGATTGAATCTCAGAACGTTTTTTTAATAAGGCTTTATTTGTTGGCGTGAAGTCCTCGATGACACGGGCCAACGAACGCCAAAAGTCACTGATGCCTATTTTCAGACCAGGCAACGCTTCGCTTTCAACGAAATCAGCCAGTTGTGTGTCCACCTGTAAACCAGCGCGCTCAATATATTTGCTCATAGTTAACCTCTTAATCGAGTGAATACCTTAGTTGTGTTGTATTAAAAGTGTCATCAAAACGACGAGTCAGTCATTATTTGTTATGACCTTTGTATGCAACACAGTTTACCGCTATCCCAGAACACTGGTCTTTATATACACTATTCATTTGTTTAATGACGATTGGATTCCGCAGAAAAATCATGAATAACACACCATTATTCTTAAAATAAATGGCAATCATCCAAATCAGAATATTGGTGAATAGTGACTTAGCCGCTATTGTTTATCCATCGAAAACGCAGTCTGCACATCAGAATGCGCCACTGATTCAACGAATATCGTCATGAATGACGGTCTGTCAACATGCTGCAAAAGGCGAGAGACTATGTCGTGTCATTCATCTGATGCTAAGTAAACACACAGGAGATCATATGTCTACCTACCAAAATGCAATCAACGCCGCCGAATCGTTGATTAACGATAACGGTACTGCCTTCGCTGGCATCAACCCTGAATATGCTGCACGCATGAAAATGCAAAATAGATTTCAGACAGGCCTTGAAATCTCTAAGTACACTGCCAATATCATGCGTAAGGATATGGCCGAGTATGATGCAGACTCATCAAGTTACACTCAGTCATTAGGCTGCTGGCATGGTTTTATTGGGCAACAAAAAATGATTGCCGTAAAAAAACACCACGGCACCACTAGTAAGCGCTACTTGTATCTTTCTGGTTGGATGATCGCCGCCTTACGTTCTGAATTTGGTCCTCTTCCCGATCAATCAATGCATGAAAAAACCTCCGTGCCAAAATTGATCGAAGAACTTTACACCTTCTTACGTCAAGCTGATGCTCGTGAGTTGCGCCATCTTTTTAAAAAACTGGATTCGGCCCGCGCCTCAGGCAACACAGCCGCTGCGACTGAAATACAAGAAAAAATCAACAATTTCGAAACCCACGTTGTTCCCATTATTGCGGATATTGACGCTGGCTTTGGTAACGAAGAAGCAACGTATTTATTAGCTAAACAAATGATCGAAGCGGGTGCTTGCGCGATTCAAATCGAAAATCAAGTATCGGATGAAAAGCAATGCGGTCATCAAGACGGCAAAGTAACGGTGCCTCACGCTGATTTTTTAGCCAAAATTCGTGCGGTTCGTTATGCTTTTATGGAGCTTGGCGTAGACGACGGTGTCATCGTCGCACGCACCGATTCATTGGGTGCGGGTCTGACCAAACAAATCGCAGTAACCAGCGAAGTCGGTGACTTAGGCGATCAATACAACTCATTCCTTGACTGTGAAGAGTTGACGCCAAGCCAAATGAACAACGGCGATGTGGTTATTCACCGTGGTGGTAGCTTGGTTCGCCCCAAACGTCTACCAAGCGGTTTATTTCAGTTTCAAGAAGGCACTGGCGAAGATCGCTGTGTACTCGATTGCATCACCAGTTTGCAAAACGGCGCTGACTTGATTTGGATCGAGACTGAGAAACCACACGTCGGTCAGATTGGCGGCATGGTAAATCGAATTCGCGAAGTGGTTCCAAATGCTAAGTTGGTTTACAACAATTCGCCATCATTCAACTGGACTTTGTCTTTCCGTCAGCAGGCTTACGATGCAATGGCTGAAGCAGGCCAAGACGTGAGTGAATATAATCGTGACGAGTTAATGCAAGAGAAATACGATGGCAGCGAATTGTCACAAAAAGCGGACAACATGATCCAAAACTTCCAACGTGACGGCGCTCGTGAAGCCGGTATTTTCCACCACCTAATCACACTGCCAACCTACCATACTGCGGCTTTGTCTACGGATAACTTGGCACAAGGTTACTTTGGTGAAGAAGGCATGCTCGCCTATGTTAAAGGCGTTCAACGTAAAGAGATTCGCCAAGGCCTTGCCTGCGTTAAACACCAAGACATGGCAGGTTCTAACATTGGTGATGACCATAAAGAATATTTCTCTGGCGATGCGGCACTAAAAGCAGCGGGTGAAGATAATACAATGAACCAGTTTGGTTAAGTGTCACTTTTAAGGGCGCCAGATTTTCCGATTTAGCGCCCTTCCTTTCCAAGGGGATAGCGACAAACAAAGACAACGGTAAGCGGGAGTGCTGACCTCTTGTCTTTTTATTAAAGGCGGCTTTGATGGCCGCCTTTTTATTTACCTCAGTCCTTTAATCAGATTATACAAATCCACTAAACTGCCATGACGTAAAGCTTTGGTCGTGAATCAATTTTGCCAAAAAAGCAAAGAGACGCCCCAAGGACAACTTAATGGTCGGCAAAAGGTAAACCTACGCCATATAAATAATCATTTAATCGCGATTTCAACATCGTATTTGATCAATAAAATGTTTATTGCGAAGGCCAAGCCACTATAATTATCCACAGAGTTTGCGTTAATTAGACTATAATTCGCGCCGAACTGAACGTGAGACATTCGCAATGACCACACCAACTATCGCAGACGTAACTGCACCGAAGATTGGCTTTATCAGCCTCGGTTGCCCGAAAGCCCTCGTGGATTCTGAGTTAATATTGACTGAGTTACGCACTAACGGCTATGACATAGTGCCGACTTATGAAGACGCCGATATGGTGGTGGTTAACACCTGTGGGTTTATTGATGCCGCCAAGAAAGAATCATTAGACACCATTGGCGAAGCACTGAATAACAATGGTAAGGTCATTGTCACCGGTTGCATGGGTGCGACCGAGTCAGACATTACCGACATCCACCCCAGTGTGCTTGATGTCTCAGGCCCACATGCTTACCAACAAGTTTTAGGGGCGGTAAAAAAGCATCTACCGTTTGAAAAAAAACACAACCCTCATATCGACCTTATCCCACCTCAAGGAATTAAACTGACGCCCAGACATTACGCTTACCTAAAGATATCCGAAGGGTGCAACCACCGATGCAGTTTTTGCATCATCCCCTCTATGCGCGGGGATTTAGTAAGCCGCCCAGCCAATGAAGTGGTGGCTGAAGCCGAGGGGTTAATTAAATCAGGAGTGAAAGAGCTGCTGGTGATTTCTCAAGACACGAGCGCTTATGGGGTAGATACAAAATACCGCACCACGTTTCATCAGGGTAAACCGATAAAAACCAAGATGTTGGATCTGTGCAACGCGCTTTCGAATGTCGGGGGTGATACACCGCCTTGGGTGCGACTGCACTATGTCTACCCCTATCCCCACGTAGACGATGTCATTCCATTTATGGCTGAAGGTAAAATTTTGCCCTACTTGGATATCCCCTTTCAGCACGGTTCACCGAAGATTCTCAAAGCAATGAAACGACCAGGGGCCATCGACAACACGCTCAATAGAATCAAACGGTGGCGTGAAACCTGCTCTGACTTAACGGTCAGAAGCACCTTTATTGTTGGTTTTCCTGGTGAGACTGACGACGACTTCAAGCAGCTGCTCGACTTTATCAGCCAAGCACAATTAGACCGTGTTGGCGCCTTTACTTACTCGCCAGTAGAAGGCGCGCCAGCCAATAAACTTGACGGGCACGTGCCAGACGAAGTGAAAGAAGAGCGTTTGGCTGAGTTTATGGCACTGCAAGCTGAGATCAGTGCCGCCAAATTAGCGTGCAAGGTTGGTCGCACTGTCGACGTTATTATTGATGAAGTCGATAACGAAGGCGCTGTTGGTCGCAGTCAAGCTGATGCGCCAGAAATTGACGGTTTAGTCTACTTGAACGAAGAAACACATCATCAGGTTGGCGACATTGTGTCGGTCAAGGTTCACGCAAGCGACCAACACGATTTATGGGCCAATAGCCATTAAAATGATCGCAAGGTCGTCAACTGACTGACGACCTCATTAGGCAAATAGCTTCGCTTAATGCTCAAGTCAAGGGCAGGCTATTAACGGCATAAATAGCAGCCTGTCCAGAACCTAACATTGTTTAACACCATTACTACATTGTTTAACAATTAGGTGTGCCAAGACTTACCTATACTCACCTTTCATCACATTAACTAGGAAGGTATGAGTATGGGTAACTTAATTCAGGCAATTCAAAGCACACTTGGGCCAATGGTCTCAAGCACTCTAGGACATGCCATCATTGGCCTATTGATTTTAATTGTCGGTTTGTTTGTGGTCAAAATCATCACTGGGCTATTTAAAAAGCTGCTCAGTAACGCTGTCTTTCTCAGCAAGCACGATTTATTGTCGCCTGTTTTATCGTTAATCAAGGCGATATTGACAATCTTTGTGTTAATGGCCGTACTCCAACACTTTGGCCTCACAGACGTGCTAGCACCCTTAAAAAACATGGTAAACCAGTTTTTATCTGCGGTTCCTCGTATTATTGGAGCCGGTGTGGTTGCTTATGCAGGTTGGGTTATCGCCAAAATCGTCTCAGAATTAGTGGGTGTTGGCTTGGGTCAGGTAGACGAGCAACTGGCCGCACGAACCGGCAATGAAGAGTTGAAAATCTCTAAATTCGGAAGCGCATTTATCTTCGGTGGCATTTTATTGCCAATCGTTGTGGCCGCTCTTGGTGTATTGAACATACCTTCCATTACTGTGCCCGCCACTGGCATGATTAATGAGTTGATGGCCGCTGTACCCAATATTGTGGGCGCAGGCATTATCTTATTAGTGACTTATTTCGTAGCAAAGTTTTTAGTCTATATGCTTACTGGGCTTTTGGATGGCATGGGCATTAACGAATTACCAACGAAACTGGGGGTTAGCAACCTGTTTTCGGATACCTTCACGATGAATAAGTTAATTGGCTCATCGGTGATGTTCTTCTCCATGCTTACGGCTTCAACCGCCGCAGTGAACACACTTGGTATCGATGTAATTTCAAATATTTTTGCCAAAGTACTGGAGTTTGGTGGCGGCATCTTAGTAGGCGCTATCATTTTGGTTGTTGGCAACTTTCTTGGCAGTCTTGCACACCAAAAGCTAACTCAATCGGGTAACAACGGCATGGCAAACATCGCTCGTATTGCCATTCTTGGTCTTGTATTAGCGATGGGCCTACGTTCAATGGGTCTCGCCGACAACATCGTAAACATGGCATTTGGATTCACAATCGGTGCCGTAGCCGTTGCAACCGCATTGGCATTCGGCTTAGGTGGCCGCGATGCCGCTAAAACAGTCGCGGACAACTGGGCATCGAAAGTAAGCAAGTAATTTCCTTTTGAGAATATAAGTAGGCACCAAACGGTGCGCCTACTTATATCCTATATAACTAACATCACCTCTCACCAAAACTAAATTACAGAAGTTAAAATGAAACGTAAGAATCTCTCAATTTTATTAAGCTGCGCTTTTGCTACCACACTCTCATCAAATATTAATGCGCAATGGCAAGGTCAAGGCGAAGCCGGGTTTATTAATGCCAGTGGCAACACGGATAGCCAAACGTTAAACCTAGCGTTGAAATTCAAAAATGAAGGCGAAATTTGGACTCATGAATTGGGACTGGGTACCTACCAAGCATCGAACAACAATATCGACTCGGCTGAAAGCATCAGTGCTAATTATAGCCTCAAATATTCAATCTCTCAGCGCAGCTATCTCTTTGGTTCATTAAGTTATTTAGATGACGAATTCGATGGCTTCACTGAGCAATCGAGTGCAGCCGTGGGGTACGGCTACAAAGTGTTTGACACCGAGCCAGTAGGTTGGGAGCTCGGTGCTGGTGTGGGCTACCGAGACACCAGTGAACTCATTCGACTGGCTGACGGAACAGAATTGGAAGGCAGAGACCTTAGTAGCGGCACATTAGTATTGAGATCTGACTACCGAAACCAAATCACAGAAAGTACGCAGTTTGTTGACAAGTTTACTGCCGAAATAGGCTCGGATAATTCGTTTATCGAAAATGATGCCGCACTAATCGTATCCATTAACGAAAAATTTGCATTAAAAGCGGGCTTACTTATTCGACATAACACAGACCCCGCTCCAGGTGCCGATGAAACAGACACAATCACCAGTGCTAATTTAGTCTACAATTTCTAATGTTTTTTATCTAAAGTATTAACACATCACTTGCAAGACACGTTAATAGTGGCCTTGCAAGTGATCGCCTACTTAATAATCAAAATCATCGGACGCCATATCCAATTGGATTAAATTATCCCGATAATAGCGTAGTTCTTCAATAGACTCTTTAATATCGTCTAAAGCTTGATGAGAAGCTCGTTTATCAAAACCACCTAGAATACTGGGTGACCATTGACGCGCTACCTCTTTAAAAGAACTGACGTCGATGTTTCGATAATGAAGCCATTTGCTTAATTCAGGCATGTATTTATACAAAAATCGACGATCCTGACAAATACTGTTGCCACACAAGGGGGCGCGGTTTTTTAAGGTATGACGCTGAATAAAATCCAGAGTGTCGATTTCGGCTTGTCGTTCGGTCACTCTGGAAGTCTTCACCTTGGTGACCAAACCCGTACGATTATGAGTGCGCGTATTCCATTCATCCATGCCGTCGAGCAGCTCATTGGATTGATGAATCACAATCACCGGCCCTTCGGCGATCACCCGTAAATCACCATCGGTAATAATGGTTGCCATTTCAATAATTCGATCTTTCTCGGGGTCTAAGCCCGTCATCTCAAGGTCCATCCAGACCCAAGCATTGTGATGTGGTGGCACTCGCCAACTCCTTACTATTGAATAAATAGTGTTATAGTTATTCTGAAAACTTTAGAGACACAGAATACTATGAACTTGCTATGAACGACAGTCTAGATACCCTCTTAAAACATACATGCGAACAACTTAGTGATCATGACTCGACCTTATCCTTGTCTGATATTGAGAAGTACCGGAATCTAACCCCCAACTGGCAGTACTGCGCTACTGAGAACGTGTTATGCCGAACATTTCACTTTGATAACTACCAAGACACCATCGCTTTCGTTAATCAGGTGGCTAAAGTCGCCGATGAGCAAAACCATCACCCCGACATGATTGTTAGCTATCAACGCTGCAAAGTGAACTATTCAACACACAGCATTGGCGGTATTAGCATCAATGATTTTGTGTGTGCCGCGCATATCGATTTATTCAATGCATAAACTGATAATTTTCTTTATGGCCGTAACAGTTCCAAATACGGCGTTACCAGGGAACAAACCGTTTACGATTGAACGTTCACAGGTAATAAATATTACGTCAGAAAACAACGAACGCGAGTATCAATTGTATATAAAAACACCTCGCTCATACTCATCGAGAAAAGATAAAAGCTACCCCCTGATTTTTCTTAATGATGGTCACTTGTCGTTCCCTCTTGCCAGCAGCATCACTCGCCAAATGAGCGGTAGTGGTGTTATCGAAGAGCCCATCATAGTTGGCATTTCATATGATAAAAAAACCAGCTGGCAGATTGCTCGAACACGCGACTACACACCCACCAACTCCCTGAATGAAAAAAATGGGTATTCTGATGAGGCCCGTAAGAACTCTGGAGGAGCAAAGGAGTATCTTGTATTTATCGAGGCAGAACTGATGCCATATCTTCGAAAAAAATACAGAATTAATACTCAAAAGGAAATTTATGTGGGCCATTCGTTTGGCGGACTTTTTGGTGGTTTTATTTTAAAAACAAAACCACACATGTTTGATTACTATATCTTAAGCGATCCTTCTTTTTGGTATCACAACCGTTCGATATTAGGTATTCAGAGCCGCCCGTCTTCTATAAAAACAAACGTATTCATATCTTCACAAGGCAAAGAGGCGAACAAAGACTGCACTCTTTGTATGGCAAAAAACGCCAAGGATTTTAGCCATGAGTTAAAAGCAAGTTTACCTGCCGCTTCTATCGAATACCTCGCAATGGAAAATGAAGTTCATGAAACAATATACTCAAGGTCTATTGCTCAGGGTCTACTTCGTTTTCTTCGAAAGTAGGCGACGGTAATTTTCTAAGAAGCCAAAACTCACCGCTTTCACCGGCCTTTTGAGCCGCTAAACTTCTGAAGTTTCACCAATAAAATTATCTCAGAATGGCCACTTTGAGTTCTACGGTAAGCGCCAAACCATCGACACCCTAGCAATTCATCCGTACGGGTGAGGCGGGCTGGATTAATTTTGTTTAACAGCACAACATCAGGATGATGGCTTGAGCAGGAAGCTCGGTGTTGTTATAGAGCGCCGCCTTTTTTTGTCCTGCGGGTATGGGCGGCGTTCTAATTTTCTTTGTTGAATGGCAACAGTTTATTAATATTTTGAGTCGATCTCGCGAGCGATTACAAAACACAAACAAACTCTCGTCCAACGGATTCAAGCCAAGCTCTTACTCCACAATTACCGATAGCCCATTTATCGCTTTACGAAAGTCCACCGCCTCGCGGTGCAAATAAACACGCGGTAAGTCAGAAAACCACCGCATGCTTACCTCAACGCCGCCAACGCCAACTCAAGATAACTCAACAAACCGTAATCTCAGTAACTCGAACGGTCACGTTATTTGAGGCTACCGCCTGCGGCGCTAGCTCAACAAAAGCCGGCGCCGTTTGACTTAACTCACGCTGCCGCAAACTAAAATACTTAGGGTTTAAGTCATTACGCCGACAAAACTCCGCGGCACTCAAGCCACTGCTCGCCTGTTCACTAATTAAATCTAACCACTGTGCTTTATTTCGTCTGATCATCATTTGCTCCTGATTAAAGTCAGGAACATAATCGTGATCTTCATTATGCGCTAGGGTGTCGGTTACTTGACGCTTAC